>NZ_JACJSB010000017.1 GCF_014697585.1 Dolichospermum sp. FACHB-1091
GATAGAGATGTAAACGCTGCAATTAATGTAAAACAAGAAGCGGTTAGATTAACCGTGTTAGCCTGTGGACTAGATAGTGCCGACACTTCTAGGATGAAGCAGGAAGAAAAAGCCGGCTTTTGTTAGCATTAGTTAGCTTTTTTGGGTCGGATTGGAATTCAGCTATTAATTTGTCAAAAACTGTCAGTTAGGCAATGTTAGCCTGTGAATTGGGTAAGTGCAGACACAGGAGGAAGCACGAAGTAAAAGAAGCTTAAAGTAGATTTGAGTAGGTTTTATATAACGGCAAGAATTGCCGCTCCCCGCCCTGTAGAGGGATGGGGTATTACGGCGTTTTCTGATAAAATTCCTAAAATACCTATTACCTATTACCTATTACCTATTACCTGTTATTTAGTAATGGTTGAGATTGATACCAGCTTCTTTAGCCATTGCTTCCAAACCTTTAGTTTCTAAGGTTTTAATAGCTTTAGTAGAGAGTTTCAATTTTACCCAACGATTACCACCTGCCCACCAAATCCGCTTACTTTGGAGATTAACGTGCTGTAAGCGGTTTGTATGACGGTTAGAGTGAGAGACGGAACAAGCATTATTGGCTTTTTTACCAGTTAGTTCACAACGACGGGACATAATAAATATCTCCTAGAGTTCTATTTTAAGACAACCTTTCTATTATATCCACTCACAACCTGAATGGCTAAAATTGTTCCCCGAATGTACATTAACTAATTATTTGACATTTTAACAAAATATTGTCAAAAATCATAGTCAATTTTTGGGGTGGTTTCGACGGACAAATGATTTAACAACTACTGGTTTAGGTAAGGCTGCTGGGGTTGGGGGTGCGATAGCGAAGCGCTCCGCAGGAATCGCAAGATGGGAAAAGTTTCGTTTTAATCCCCTCCTTCTCGGCAACAATTGGAGGCTTTGGCTGAGGTTGTAGGGGTTGATGCTGATAGGTTAGAGCGGATGTTACCACCTGCTGGGGTGGGAATGAATCTTGAGCCGATTCGGTTATGTGCTGCTTGTTATGTGGAGTCACCTTGTCACAAGATTGAGTGGCAGTTTAAGGTGACTCAGGGGTGTCAGCATCATCATTTAAGTTTGTTGTCTGAGTGTCCTAATTGTGGGGGTAGGTTTAAAGTTCCGGCTTTGTGGGTTGATGGTTGGTGTCATCGGTGTTTTTTGCAGTTTGGGGAGATGGTACAACATCAAAAGAAAATTTAGGATATCATGAGCGATCGCTTGCTATTTTATGGTACATATTAACCACAATATTGGTTTTAATTCATTACATTATTTGCAAGTTTTTAATATCAATGATATAATATAACCGTGGGTGAACGTCGGCTTCATGCCGTGTGTTTAAGTGGCTTGTCTACTTAAACCTAGCCTACAAACCATTTAAGTTTATCCAATGATAGCGGATTTTAATAGGTTGATTAGCCAATATTTAACCTTTTTTTACTCCTTTATACTAATAAAGTAATTTTTATTTAATGAGGTTTAACAAAAATCTCTTCAATTAATTGATGAATTTCTTGGGAATCAATACTACCATAAGGACTGTCATTGGTATAATCGTCTTTACTTAATATTAAAACCCCATTTTTACCAACACCTTCTTTATAAGGTAATATATCATTTTTTCTATACCAATTTTTCTTTTTTTCCCACTTATAACTATATTCAGAATCGTTTAGCATTCCAAGATGTTCCCAATAATAGGTTACTCCTCTATATTGAATAGTAAAATCAGGAGATTTTCTCTGATTATTTATGATTAAGTCTTTCTCATAAACGTAATTTATATTATAACTTGCTAAGGCATCAGCAATAATAACTTCTGATTTCGATCTAACAGTTTCGCCTCGTTTAGTTTTATGTATACGTCCCTTTTCAAAGAAACTGCTTGATTGATAATTTGGGTATGGAATTTCTTCAATTGATTCTGAATCTAATGATATGTTTTCTTCAAAAGTAGATTCTCCTGCAAGTAATGATTCAGGTATATCTAAAGAAATCTTATCTACAATTGATTTAATAATTCTACGTTTTCTTGGTAAATTAGTAATTTTTTCAAACTGTTCTGTATATTCTTTCCTATTTCTTGAACCCACAAAGAAATCAATAGCATAAATGTCATCAATGTTATCTTGTGATTCTTTTTCATACACAATGGCTGTAGCTTTTTGATAGATCAGGTCTTGCCACTCAATAGTTTTAATATATAATAAATCCCTATTTTCCATCTTGATGTCAGGATCTTCTTTCAGTATTTTTGATACCTTTGTTCTGTCTAGATCGTCTATTTCTATACTTTTAGCAATCAAAGGTTCAATTAAAATAATTCCTTCATCCTTTAAATTTCTGTCCCAAGAAAGCAAAGTTTTATTACAAGTACAAGGTCTTGTTAATAATCTATCAAAATAAATTTTATAGGAACGCTCTTCTGGAATAATCATTTTTGTTGATTTAATTGTTCTTTGTCCTTGGTTTGTTAGTTTTAATTTTTGCTGTTGAAAATCAGTAGCAATTAAATCAATATCTTGACTATTAAATAAATTGGCTAAAGCGTCTCTAACAATATTAAGCTCTAACCCTAAAAACCCGGAAATATCTTTTTCAGTGTTAAGACCTGCCTCAATAGATTTAAGTACAAATTCTTCAATGGGGGGTATAGGTTTTTCGTACCTGGTTAAAACTTTTAGTCTAATTTGAGAAATAGGAAGCCCTATGTCAACAAATCCTAAAAGTTTTAAACCTGCTTTTTCATACCGATTTAAAATATTATTTTCTTGGTTCATGGGATTAATCCTATTTGTGATAATGTTTGCTTTTCATCAATTAAACGGCAGTCTTCAGGATGAGATTTTATATACTTGAGGACATCTCGCAATGGGTTATCACCAATTCCGTGGCAAAAATCATGATCACCTAATATAATTAATCCTATCTTACCTCTTGATAGAGCTACATTTATCCGCTCATAGGAACTTAAAAATCCAATCTTATCTTCTGAATTAGATAAAGTAACAGAAAAAATTGCTATATCTGCTTCATCTCCTTGAAAGGCATCCACTGTATTGCAGACAATTTGAATACCTTGACCTTTCCAAAAATCTTCACCTTCTGTTTGTTGAAACTTTTGTGATAATAACTTACTCAATAAATCTCGTTGACCACCATATCCTGTAATGACAGCAATGCTGTAATTTTTATTTTTTTTGGACTTTTTAGCTTGAATATCCAATTTGTTTAGGATTTTCATGATCATCTGAGCTTCTAAGGTATTTTCTTGAGTAGTGCTATTCGCTTGTGATGGTTGGTTTTCACGTCCATCTAATTTTGCTGTGGAGAACCAAGTAACTGGTTTAGGGATAACTTGACTAAAATTATCCAAATAATCCTTATAATCTGTCCCATGTATAGTATTGTTAGCTTCTAAGGGGCTATCGTTATAAAAGCAATGGCTAATTAAATCACTGATCGGTTGAATCATGCGATATTCCACAGATAAAAATTTGCTGCATTCTTCTGGTAGCGTTGCAAGTAAATAATTAAAAAGAGTTTCAGTAATATCTTCCTTACGAAGATTATATTTAGTCAGAATTTCATAATCCTTCTTATCCCTAACTTTATCTGCAAAGGGAGGGAGTTGTCTGGGATCTCCGACTAAAATTCCACGTTTGGCTTTTGAGATAGGAACAAGAGCTTCTGTTACTGTTGCTTTTGAGGCTTCATCTATAATACACAAATCAAAAACAACATCTTTATATTCTTTTCTAGCGATTCCAATACAAGTTGCTGCTACAACTTGTGATCTTTTGAGTAATGCAGCTTCTAATTTTTTTTGATATGATACTTCTTCCAACCACTGCTTCCGAATATTTTGCAGTTTTTCATACATCGTATTTTGTGAATTACTTGGATTAAGTATTGTTTGAATTTGCTGTTCTAACTCTTGTATAGAAAGATTGATTAATTCTTCATCACACTTCCCTGTTATTTCTTGTAACTGTTTTATAGTTTCGCGCTTTTGTCCAAAATTTAAAAGTAGTTTTTGACAATCCTTACCTATCTCCTCTGAAATTTGTAATAGTTTTGCTGCATTAGTTTCGCTAACTTCTAACAACATTAAATTTTCTCTCAAATCAATAATTTTTCTGGTTATATTACTTATTTCTTCATCTGTCTTTTTCAACTTAACAAGTATTTCTTCTAGTTTGATTTTATTGTCTTGTCCTAAAATACCTTGTTGTTCAGCCCATGTATCAAGCCATTGTTGAGACTTTTCTGTAATAGTTTGTTGCCAATTTTGCATTTGATTATCTAATAAAAGCTGTTTAATTTCCTCTGACCATTCTCTATCTGGATGACCAATACGTACTAATTTCAAATCATCAATAATTTTTTTATCTTGATTAACCTGCCAAACACGCTTCAACGCATTATCTATTGCTACATGAGTTTGAGAACTTAGGAGAATGCAAGCATCATTATTTTCTTTTAATGTTTGCAGTATAACTTCTGTAATAAATCTAGTTTTTCCTGTTCCTGGTGGACCTTGAACAACAAGAAAATCTGGTTGACCTAATGCTGCTTGAGCAGCTTCTTCTTGTTTTGCAGCCACTTGAATACTTTCCCAACTTTCGAGTTCTTCTGGTAGATTTATATTCTGTGGATACACTAAACAATTATTAATGTTTGCTAACATCTCTGTTCGCTCAAATTGAATATCATCTAAAGCTCTTTCTTGGGTAGCTATATTATATAAATTCTGTCTAGCATCAATAATTAGTTCACCAGATTTTGGAACTTTTTCAGAATCATATTTTGTTGTAGAAAGGATTAATTTTTCTCCCTTCCAATCAATAACATTACCTTCTATAGCAGAAATGTTGGATCTTCTTTTTCTTCTTCTGTTGTCAGATTGATTGGATAAAACCAAGCGTGACTCATCCTTTGTTACTGCACCATCATCAGGAGTGCTGGCAAGTGTAAAAGTTGCTCTCTTTTGTTTATCATCAAATTGAACATTAATATACTGGATAGGTTTTTGTTGCTGTTCAGTAAATTCTCTTTTAGCACTTAGAGTATCTTCCCAACTTTTAAATATTCTTTCTCTTTCTTTTTGTAACTTACTTTCAGTTAGTTCTTTTTTCTTTTCACCAATCTTCAATTGTAAATTAGTTATGATGCTTTTAGCATTGTCCAATTCCAATTGTGGTGGTTGTCCCCATTTAAACTCATAGGTAGGAATCCAAGCTTCATTTCGCAGTTTTTCTAAAAGGGAAAAAGAGAGAGATATAACTTGAAAAATAACTAGCCTTGCCTCTGAATTTTTCTTATCAACTGCTACATGATATCTATAATTACGTCCTAATATATAATAATTATCCTCACCAGTTCTGCCTTTTTTATCATCATCATAAGTAGTAAAACCGCATTCTGTATTTAAGTCATCCAGAATAATTTGACGAACCTCTTGTAAAGAATTTAGTTGCAGAATATCTTGAGCTTTCTGTGAGCGTTCTTTATTGGCAAAATCAATATAACAAGTTTCTTTCTTGCGTGTATCTGGAGTTTCTTTTTGCTTCTGAGCAACTTTCAAATCTGCCAAAAGGATTTCCGCCGTATCTGGTCTATCTTCTGGATTAAAAGAAACACATCTTTCAATAATTTCTTTTATTTCTTCTGGAACTTGAAGTTGATTAAGAGCTTTAGAAATATCATCATAATCTGCTAATTCTACATCTGTTAGGCAATCAAGAACTAATACTCCGAAACTATAAACATCTCTCTTATAGTCATATATTCCCCCTGTAGATTCATCGGGTTTAGGTGTATAAGGTTCACATCTTCCAGATGCTAAAAGAGTACGACTAGGTTCGAGATATTTCTTAAACTTAGATATGCCAAAGTCAGCCAGTTTAATCTTGCCATCACTACTAATGAGAATATTACTAGGTTTAATATCACGGTGAACAATTTGGCGGTGGTGAGCAAAATCCAGAGCTTCTAGTATAGGTAAAGCTATATCATACCAAAAATCATCCCAACCTTTATCTTTATAGGAATTTTCTTGTAAATACTCAGATAAATTTTTGTCCATCCACTCAAGGACAAGAAACTCATGACCAGTTTCTTCATCTTGTCCATCATCAATAAGTTTAACAATATGGTCGTGTTCTAATTCTTTCAGTGATTGTTTTTCTCGTTTATATGATTCAGCTAAAATTTCTTGATCTAAATTACGATTTTCAAAAAACTTAAATGCTACTGTTTCTCTATATTTAAGATCATAAGCGTTATAAACATTTGCCATTCCTCCTTTTTTTGGCTCATCATTTAAATTGTACTGATTGTTAATAATGCGAATTTTAGACTCCGATTTACTTGTGCTTTTTCGTGGCATAGATTCTCTAAATCCTTACTTAATTAATTTTTGACTCAATTTTTGATAAATAACATCTAACCACACAGGAATCACAGCCTTACCTTCATCCAGAGATGCGATCGCTTTTTTCCGATCAAATTCTACCAAAAAAAGTGAATCATCCCGTGATAACAATATAAACCGCCTCCCCTGAGCCGAAACAAACAACTCTGGTTCTTGTTCCTTGAGTTGTTTCAGAATAAAACAAGCAATATCAAAACTTATCCCCGTAGACAACCAATATACCATAGCTGCCAACTCCACTAAATTAGACCTTGAATAATAAATACTGCGACCCGTACCCGTATCACTAATTATAGGTACAACATAAATGGAGAATAGGAGACTCGAACCCCTGACCTCTGCGGTGCGATCGCAGCACTCTACCAACTGAGCTAATTCCCCTTATTCGTGCTTATGAGTTCTTATCTCTAATACACATGGCCTATTCTAGCATTCAGAAACAATAAATTGCTCATCTTTTTTTAAAAAAACTTCCTGTATCCGTTGTAAATCAAAATCAAGCAAATAATCAATCGTCCAGTTAGCCTGACGTTGCAGCATATGAAAGGGGTAAGTATTCGCCACACCTAACACCTGCATTTGGGCGCGTTTCGCTGCTTGAATACCTACTGGGGTATGTTCAATCACTAAACATTCGTGAGGTTGTAGATTTAATTCTGGATATACTTGATTCATCCGTTCGACTGCTAATAAATATCCTTCGGGGTTAGGTTTATGACTGCTGACATCATCCCCTGATACAATCACAGGAAAGTATTCAGCCAATTTAGCAGATGTCAATACCGTTTCTATTTCTAAAGATAAAGTATCACTGACTAATCCTAATTTGAGATCATGGTCACGAATCTGAAAAATTACGTCTTCAATACCAGGATACAAAGGCAACTTTTCCAGCTTTTCTAATTCCATTATATAAGCTTGAGCTTTGCGGGTGAGTAATTGAGTCATGTAAACTTCTGTCACTACCCGACCACGATTTTTCAACAGGTTTTGCAAATAAGTGCCGTGGCTTATCCCTAAAAAAGCTTGACGTTCTTGCACCCGTTGAAGTTGGAGATTTTCCCCCAGGAGAATCTCATCTATCAGTTGAAGATGGATTGATCCATCCTTAATGATGACACCATTAAAATCAAATAAAACTGCTTTTAAACTCATGATATTAACTGAAATTCTCTAGATTATGATTATTTATTTAAAGGGTTACTTCTGACAATTCTCCATCTTCCATATAGATAATCCGATCAGCTATATCGAGAATGCGATTATCATGGGTGACAAGCAAAATAGTACAGTTTTGTTCTCTGGCTAATAGTTGCATTAATTCTACCACATCACGGCCTGATTGTTTATCTAATGAAGCTGTGGGTTCATCTGCTAATACTATTTTCGGGTGACTAACTAAAGCGCGGGCTATAGCTACCCGTTGTTTTTGACCGCCGGATAAATTCTCTGGATAGTAATTAATATGTTCCCCTAAACCAACGTGTTCTAACATTGCTGTAGCTTTAGCATTAATATCGCCTTGGAGGTAATTTTTATGCAACTCCAAAGACATTCGCACATTTTCTTTAGCTGTTAGAAAACTCATCAAATTATGGGCTTGAAAAATATAACCAATTTGACGACGTAATTTAGTTAATTGTCCCTTACTTGCCCCGGACATTTCCTGTCCTAATATTTGTAAACTTCCACTTTGGGCAGAACGTAAACCCCCCATTAATGATAATAGGGTAGTTTTCCCCGAACCAGAGGGACCTGTCATAATCACAATTTCCCCCGCATTAATCTCTAAATTAATATCAAATAATACTTGTTTTTGTAGCGCACCTTTACCAAAATAATGGTTGAGATTATCTACATAAATCACTGTTTCTGAACTAGAAATAGCTGTAACTTCCGACATAGTTCCTTGCCTTTGTACCTTTGCGTAAAATATAAAAATTATAAGTTTAAAAAATGTCCGCAGGATCAGCAGAACGAAGTTTTTGCATAGCAATTGCGCCCGAAAAAGTACACATAATTATCGTTAATATAAAAACATTAATTGCCCGATCTAATTTCATAGCTATGGGTAAAAGAGTCGCAGTAAAAGTTAATTGATATATCCCAAAAGATAGGAAAAATGCAGGTAAATAACCTAATGCAGCTAATAACAATGCCTCTTGCAATAAAACTCGCAATAGATAATTATCGGTATAACCCATTGCTTTGAGCGTGGCATATTCTGGTAAGTGATCAGAAACATCAGAATAAAGGATTTGATAAACAATAACAATACCAACAATGAAACCGACAATCACACCCAAACCAAAAATAAAACCAATACCTGTACCATTAGCCCAATAAGTCTTTTCTTTTTGAGCAAATGTTTCTGGAGTCCCAACTTCTACAAAAGGATTTTGAGGATCTGGATTTAATCCTATTTTCAATTTAGCTTTGATTTTTTCAATATCTACACCAGGTTTGAGAGTAATTAAACCAACTTCAATTTGATCAGGTTTGCGAGTAGGAAATAATTGCAAAAAAGTGGAATCACTAGCCACAACATTACCATCAGAAGCAAAGGAAGCACCATTTTGAAATAAACCTTTAACACTCAGATTTTTTCCGTTTAATTCAGTATTAAATTCCCCCGTTTCTCGAAAAATTTTCCCAATTTCTCCATATTCTGGACGACTGGCTTCATCAAACAAAACTTGATTTAATTGTTTGAGATAATTTTTATTAGCTTGGACTTCAGGAAATTTTAAACCAGGTGTAGCTGGATCTACACCCCAAACTAAAATAGATCGATCCATTCTTGTCTCAGGATTACGCCATTGTCCCGTACCAATGTAAATAGAACTAACTGATTTGACACCTTCATAACTTAATGCTTGATAAAGTCTTTCTCTAGAAAAACTTTTAACTGAAAATAGAGTTTGAAATTGCGGATTAATTAAGACTAAATCAGCTTGTAAATTGCGATGAGGTTTGATAGCAGAATCAAATAATGCACTTTCAAAACCCATTTGAATAAATATTAGTAGATCAGCAAAAGCAATTCCCGACACTGCAATCAATAGCCGCGTTTTTTCTTTCATTAATTGTCGCCAAGCTAGGGGCGTTTTCCGAAATATATTAATCATGATTTTTATTGCACCTTTATGGTAAAGAATTTACAATTTAACTTACAATTTAATTGCTGTTTGGACTTGTAAGTTAGTTAAACCAGAAACTTGTTTACTATCTTCAGGATTTAGGCGAATTTTTACTTCAATAATTCGACCATCTAAGTTTTCCCCTGGTTGATCACCAAAGACGTTTTGACGCTTGACTTGTAAACCAATTTGTTGAACTACACCTTTTAATTCCCCTGTAAATCCTTGACTGGTAATTATGGCTTTTTGTCCTAATTTGATCTTACTAATATCGGTTTGATAAACTTCTGCTACAGCCATCATTGTATTAGTTTGGGCAAAGTCAGCCACCCCTGGATTATCAATTTTTTCACCGACACGGGCATGAATTTTAATAATTTTTCCCGTCATGGGGGCGCGAATATAAGCTCCTTGTATTTCGGTTTCTGCACGTTGCAAATCAGCGATCGCACTTTCAACTTCTGTTCTGGCTAATTCTATATCAACGGGACGAATTTCGCCAATACTATTAAGTTTAGCCTTGGCTTCACTAATTTCTTTATTGCTAGTATTATTAATACGATTTAGGGCAATTTTAGCTTCTGCTAATTGTTTATTTGCGGTGGTATTAATCCGTTTGAGAACCGCTTGGGATTCATTTAATATTTGTTTTGCGGTTTCTACATTTAAACGTTTACTATCAATTACAGAATTAGAAATTGCCCCTTCAGAAAATAACTGTTGATAACGTTGATATTCTGCTTCTGCATTTTTTAATTCTGCTATTAATTTATTAATAGTTGCTGTTTGGGCAATTCTATCACCTTCCCATTGGGCTGATATCCGAGCAATATTTTCTGCTTGGGCTTGTTTATCTCCTGCATATTGGGCTTTAATTCTCTCAACAATTGCTTGCTGTGCGGCAATTTCTCCTGACTTAGCACCAGCCTTAACTTGCTGCAATTTAGCTTCGGCAACTTTCACCTGTTTCTGTCTTTGAATCAGGGCTTTTTTTAGCAGATCACGAGATTGTAAAATGGCAATTACTTGCCCTTTTTTTACATTATCACCTTCTTTAACTAATAGTTCAGAAATGCGATCGCCATCTAATGCTAAAGGTGCAGATAATTTAATTATTTCCGTTTCCGGTTCTAATCTTCCTAGTGCAGTCACCATTGGCGAAATTGGGACAATTGGTTTTGCTTCAATTACAGAAGATTTTTCCATTTTTCCAAAGTTAGAAATCCCATAAATAGCAATTCCTCCTGTTATCGCAGTGGACGCAACTATTAAAGCAATTAACCCTTGATTTTTAGGTTTAAACAACAGTTTATAACTCATCATAATTCTCAAAATTAGCCATACCACATTCCCGACTTCTTTAAAGAAATCGTGTATTTTTTCAAAAATATAACAATTCTGAAATATTTGTCAATATTTCTCAATATTTCTCAATATTTCTCAATATATTTCAAGCCTTATTTGAAAAGTTTATCCTTTTCTTCCCCCCGCTGCGGGAGGATTGAGGGGGGTGCGAGGAGGGGGTAAATGAAGTACCTCATAAGAGCGGAAACCCCTGTAAGACCTATTTTGTACATAAACAAAAACCAGTATAACTCTTATGGACGATATGTTTAACACCTATATATATTTATTCATAATAACATTAAAACGGTGTTTTTACTGATAATGGGTCATTGGTGAGTAATTTTCCGTTTTAATCCTGTAAATCCTTTAATCCTGGACGTCCTAACCCAGACGTTTTCCCTAAAATTAACTTAACTTTGTTATGAAAATAGAAAACGCACAAAAATTGATGAAAATTTTATCACTTCAGGTGCGTTACGCTTTGCTAACAAAACCCTAGTTTTAGGAAGGAGGATAACCAGCAGCAATTAAAGCTTCTTTGATAGCAGTTTCCGAAGCTTGAGTATCTACATTGACAAGTTTTGTTTGGGGGTTAGCTTCCACAATAGCATTAACATCAACGATTTTAACAGCATTAGTGATTTTATTAGCACAAACAGAACAAGACATTCCCGGAACAGTAAGTTGAATAGTCATAAACAAAAAAGAGGTGAAAACCCAATTACAAATAAGACAATGTTTGCAAAAACAAAAATATTATATCCTAAATCCTCCAGATTAATTAGTTAACATAGAACATATTTGAGAACAAACTCAAGAAAATTGTGGTTTGGGTTAAATAAAACCCCAACGCAAGTTTTAACCCTGAATTAATTTTAGAAAATCTGGCTCATTTTTCAGATCATCAAAATCAATATCATTTCCAGCGTCTTCCCGATAATTAGGATTAAATTCAATGGCTTTTTCTAGATTTTCTAAAGCTAATTTAACTTGTCTTTGTAGTGCATAACAAGCAGCTTTGTGATAATATACAATATGATAATCAGGTTTAATTTCTAGGGCTTTATCAAAACTGATAATTGCTTGATCATCTTCTCCCAATCTAACTAAAGTATAACCGCGTTTATGCCAAACTTTAGGGGAATTAGGTTGAAATTCTAAAGCCTTATCAAAAGAACTAATTGCGTCTTCATAGCGTTCTAACTCTACCAAAGATAAACCACGATTTACCCAAGCAACTCCATCATCAGGTTTAATTTGAATAGCTTTATCAAAACAGTTAAAAGCTTCTTGATGTTTTCCTAATTTTCCACAAGATACACCAATATCACACCAAGCTTGATGATATTCGGGATTAATTTTAATAGCTTGATTATAGGACATAATAGCATCTTTATAGCGGTTTAATCTATTGAATATTAGACCACGTTTGAGCCAATTTTCTGGATTTTCAGGTTGAATTTTAATGATTTGTTCATAAATAGCTAAAGCATCTTGATGACGTTTTTCTAAAAATAGCTTTTCTGCTTCTTTTAGATAATCATTAAGAGATGTTTCTAGTTGTAATGGTTCTGGTGCTTTTTCTATGACTGGGGGAGGTGTAATTTCCGCTAGTTCTTTGAGAATTATATCTTTACGTTGTTGAGCATCAATTTCTAACTTTTGCAGATTTTCTAAAGTAACAATTTGCTGTTTTTGGACATCATTTTGTAAGTCTGAAAACTGAGATGTAAATTCTTCTCCAGATTTTTCTAAATCGTCTATAATTTGCTGTTGTCGTTGAATAGCTGTATTTTCTAATTCTGCAAGTTCCTGAGAAAATTCACTTTCTAACTTTTGCAGATTTTCCAGAATAGTAATTTTCTGTTTTTGGACATCATTTTGTAAATCTGAAAACTGAGATGTAAATTCTTCTCCAGATTTTTCTAAATCGTCTATAATTTGCTGTTGTCGTTGAATAGCTGTATTTTGTAATTCTGTAAGTTCCTGAGAAAATTCACTTTCTAACTTTTGCAGATTTTCCAGAATAGTAATTTTCTGTTTTTGGACATCATTTTGTAAGTCTGAAAACTGAGATGTAAATTCTTCTCCAGATTTTTCTAAATTGTCTATAATTTGCTGTTGTCTTTGAATAGCTGTATTTTGTAATTCTGTAAGTTGCTGAGAAAATTCACCTTGGGATCTAGATAAATCCTCAATAAATTGATATTTCTGGATTTGCGTATCAGTCTTTAATTCAGTAACTTCAGATTTAAATAGATTATTGAGATTTTCGATATTGTTGATAACTATATCTTTTTGATTTTTAACATCTAATTGAAATTGAGATAATTCACCGGTAAATTCTACTTGTAATTTGACTAAATTCTCAAAAGTCTGATATTTTTGTGCTTGAGCTTCCGACTCTACTACCTGAAATTGAGATATGAGATTACTGCGAGATTGTTCAATGTCAACAATAGCAATATCTTTTTGATTTTCCACCTCTAACTTGAGTTTGATAAATTCAGAAAATAGCTCAGTTTCTAATTTTTTGATATTGTCAATTGTAATTTTTTGCTGTTGAGCAGATAAATTTAATCGTTCTAATTGAGTATTCAATGTAAACTCTAAATTACTGATATTTTCTTGAGCAGATTTTACCTCAATTTCCAAAGCTGTTAAAAACTCTTGTTTTGATTTAGGTAAATCAGATAAAAGCATGGATAAATTTTCTTGTTCACCCTGAATCTTTTGTTTAAAATTATCAACTTCCTGTGCTAATTCCTGCGTAGTATTTTGAGATTCTCGAATCAGGTTTTTAGCTTCTATTTGAACTGTAGTTAATTGAGTTTGCAAATTTTCAATCCCTTGAATTTGTTGCATTCCTCGTTCTACAATTTCCCTAATTATAGCTCGACGAAAAAACCATAATACCGCAATTAAAGCTACAGGAAATAAACTTAAAATAGTTAACCAAATATTGATTAAGGTATTTGTGCGAGTAAAAGCAATTTCTAAATCAGATTTGACTGGTTTTTGCGCTAATTTTTCCTGGTGCTGATTTGATAGTACCTGAGCGGTAGCAGATGGTACAATGCTTTGGCTAATAAAAGCCGTTAATAGCACTAAAGGTGAAAGGAAAATGGTGCTTTTTAAAGCTATATTTGATAATATGGGCTTTTTGTTCTTCATGACAATTTTCCCTAGCAGGTGGTTAGTTTTGATAACGGTGTGTTTATACTGCATCTATGATAGATGATTGGTGTCAGGTTACTGAATTTTTAGGCTTTTCGATATTAACAGATTTGGGGACAAATATCACCTATTCTAGGATGGAATTATGGATAAATCGAAGAGAGGACATCTAGAATTAACCCCTGGTTGCTTTTCAAGCTGAAAGGGCTTAAAATGATTAAAAGTAAAATCTAAGAGTTAAAGTAAATTCTGTGTTGGATTACATAACTGCAAATCTACCACTGTTTGCGAATCTAGATAGAAAACTAGTAGTGAAAATAGACGATATTGGTGAAGTTAATTTCCAGCAAGCAAATTTTCTCATCAATGGAGAAGCTTTAAATTCTCTAAAAAAACTACCAGATTCATTAGTGCAAACGGTGATCACAAGTCCTCCTTATTATGGTCAAAGAGACTACTGTAGAGAAGAACAAATTGGAATTGAAGAAAATCCAGATGAATACGTAAACAAACTTTTAGAAGTATTTGATGAAGTCAAAAGAGTTTTAAAAGAAGATGGGACGCTTTGGATCAATTTGGGTGATAAATATATAGATGGAAATTTAGCAGGACTACCTTGGAAATTGGCATTAGCTCTTAAAGAAAGAGGATGGATTTTAAGATCGGATATTATCTGGTATAAACCTAATGCCATGCCATCTTCTGTTAAAAACCGTCCAACAACTGATCATGAATATATATTTTTATTTGCCAAAAGTTCCAAGTATTACTATGATGCAGATGCTATTCGTGAACCTCATGTAACTTTCTCTGAAAATAGTAAAATGCGAGGAGGACGGAATCATTTAGGTAAAAAAGGGGGAACTCCAGAACAAGGCAAAAATTCAGGTAATTCTAATTTGCATAATGGCAGATGGGACCAAGCATTTCATCCTCAAGGTAGAAATAAAAGAACAGTTTGGGAAGTTCCTTTATCTAAATTTAGAGAGGCACATTTTGCTGTTTTCCCAGAACAATTAATAGAACCATGTATTTTAGCGGGTTCGTCTGAAGGGGGAATAGTTCTTGATCCTTTTTTTGGTGCTGGTACTGTAGGATTAGTTTCTATGAAGAAAGGACGGAAATTTATTGGTATTGAACTTAATGAAGATTACTGTAAAATTGCCATCAAGCGAATTTTTTCAACATAATTATTCAATTGATTGGAAAATATCTAAAATCTCCTTGAGTTTATGATTGAGTAATGGTTCTAATTCAATTATTTGATTGGGATTTTTATCAATGTGAATAAATTCTTGTGATTTCAGGGAATCAAAATCTATTTTCCATGCTTCAGCTATGATAATTGGAATACATTTATATCCATCATTTTTCGCTTTTTCAATTGCTTGGTTAATATCTCTGGTAAAAAGTAAAGCATGACCTCCACCAGTTGTTTCTCTGGTTTTAACTGGAATTAAAATTGTTCCTTTCTCTCCCATAATCGTTACATCATAAGTCTCACCACCAAGTTTAATTTGATTTTCTCCAATTCTCAGTTTTATATTGTTATTTTTGAATATTTCTTTCAAATTTGTGCGAATAATTGCCTCAAATAAATTTCCTTTTATAGCTCGACGGCTTCCTTCTAATCGTTCCATCATAACTTCGCAAATAGGAAACCATTCCCATCTTTCTGGTTCAGGTAAAATAGTAGATACATATTCACGCACATGATTTAAAAGTATGGCTTTACGCTCATTAGCTGTTCCATCAATATTTTTGAGGATGTTTTGTAATCTTTGTATGGGAGCATCTCTAAAAATCCAACCTAAAAACAGCCATTTTGCTTTACTTTGAGGATATGGACGAGCAATTCCGTCATATAAATTTAGGTCTTTGGGAACTTTGCGCTTTAAATATTTTAGTAACACTTGTTGTGCTTTGGATGAATTTTTTTCAATAACAAATTCATGTAGATTACTATAATTTTCTGATTCTATAAAGTTAATAAAATCATCAAAAAAAAGCTTATTTGAGTTAGCAATAATTGCCAGTTCTTTCAATCTGATATTATCAGCAATATTAGTCATTAAAAAACTCTCTAGGTGAAATATTTAACGCATTTGCAATTTTATGAATATTCACAAGACTAATATTTCTTTCTCCCCGTTCTACCCCTCCTACATAACTCCGGTCTAAGTTACATAAATGCGCTAATTCTTCTTGAGATAGACCCATATTTTGCCTAATTTGACGTAGACGAAGACCAAATTCTTTTTGGACGTTTTTACTGTTAGATGTTGTCATAAAGACAATTAAAAGCTATTAATGTCTTTAAGTCCACGGACTTTAAGTACCATAATCATGTAAAATGAAGTATTAATCTTTTCCCAATGATACCCTATATAATTTGACATAGTAGTGTACAGAGTGCAAAAACCATGAAACAAAGATACAAGAAAGGCTTACAAACATTCATTAGTTTTAGCTTATTTACCAGCTTCCTCGCTCCTTATGGGGTTACAGCTACTCCTCCACGGACTCCAGATAAAACGGTCAACTGTGAGCTTCTAGTCGTGGGTGGTGGACTCTCAGGAGTAGCAACAACTTATGAAGCTTTACTTATGGGAAGAACAGTTTGTTTAACAGAAATAACCGACTGGTTGGGGGGACAAATTTCCTCTCAAGGAACATCTGCATTGGACGAAAGACCAACTCAACGAGCTAAACAATTCTATTCCCGTGGATATTTGGAATTAAGAAACCGTATTCAACGCAAATATGGTAAACTTAACCCTGGTGAATGTTGGGTAAGTGATTCTTGTTTTCTTCCTGGTGATGCTCATGATATTATCACACAAATGCTCAAAGATGCCGAAAAGAAAGGTAAGGGAAAATTACAATTTTTTCCGAATACAGTAATTAAAGATTTAGAAATTAGTCCAGATGGCAAAATTATTAATAATGCGATCGCAATTCAACATCAACCACTACCAGGTACACCACCTTTAAATACTAATACTTTATCTCAAACTATTGCAGATGCTTATAGTTATGAAAACTCATCTCTATTCAGGAAAACTATTATTCGTTTTCTTCCTAAACCAACTCCTAATAAGTTGGGAAAATGGTATGTTATAGACACAAGTGAAACCGGGGAAATTATTGCTTTAGCAGATGTTCCTTACCGTTTAGGAATTGATGCACTTTCTCACCTTGAACCTTCATCTTCTAGCACAACCAATGATCCTTATTGTACTCAAGGTTTTACTTATACCTTTGCTATGGAGGCAACAAAATCACCGCAACAAATCACAATGCCGTCATTTTATCCCCAATATGCACCATATTTTAGTTATGAATTAAAACGATTAGCAAACTTTGATTTAGTATTTACCTATCGCCGAATTTGGAGTCCCCAAACAGGACAATTAACTAACTTTAATGGTGTGAAATTTACCGTACCCACACCTGGGGATATTTCCATGCAAAACTGGACTTGGGGAAATGATTACCGTCCAGGAACAGCCGCAGATAATCTGATTTACACTCGTCAACAATTAGAAAATTCTGGACAGTTAAAACCAGGAGGTTGGCAAGGTGGACTACGCACAGAAGCACTGCGTAAAGCTGAAGAAAAGGCTTTTTCTTATTTTTATTGGTTGTATGCAGGAACTACAGATTCTCAATTAGGAGAAGGGATAAAACAACCGCAGAAAAATATTCGTTTTTTAACAGGTTTAGATTCACCTATGGGGACGTTTCATGGTTTATCTAAATACCCCTATATGAGGGAAGGAAGACGTATTATTGGCCGTCCCAGTTGGGGACAACCGGAAGGTTTTGGGATTTGGGAAGTTGATATTTCTCGTCGTAATTATAATGATGAATATTATCGAAAAAATCTCCCAGCAAATATGTATCGCAATTTAAAAGCAACAGTGGCTGGTTTAGAAGTAACATCTGTAATTATGGGTAAAATTTCCCCAGAAAAAGTTGTTCGCAGAAGTCGTTCTACAATTTATCCTGACGCTGTAGGTATTGGTCATTATGCGATAGATTTTCATCCTTGTATGACAAAAACCCCACCGGAATTACCTGGTAATACGGAACGTGCAGGAGAACGAAGAGGTGCGGGTCTTGCTTATCCTTTCCAAATTGCACTCCGGGCAATGATTCCCCAACAAATTGATAATTTATTGGTAGGAGGAAAAAGTATTGCTACTAGTCATATTGCGGCTGCGGCTTATCGCGTTCATTCTTTTGAATGGTCTTCTGGCGCTGCTGCGGGAACTGTGGCCAGTTTTGCGTTAAAACAAGGAATTGACCCCTATGAATTGGTTAATGATTTACCTAGACAAGAACCACAATTAGAAATTTTAAAACGGATCTTGACGGAAAATGGTAATCCTACCGCTTTTCCTGATACTTCTATTTTTAACGAAAATTGGGATGATTGGCGCTAGATAAAATGTGATTCTAAAAACAAGATTCCCAGATACCCAACTTCTCAAAAAAGTCTGGTATCTGAAACTTAATCTGGTAGAAATTCAGAGTTGAGGGTTTGTTCACAACTGTATGGACATATTTCGGGAAATATTTGTTGACCTAATTCAGCTTCTCTCATTGCTAATGCTAAACCTAATTCGTAAGCTGTGAGAAAAACTTCTTCTAAATAAGGTTTCAAACTGGGACTATCTTGTAAAAGTAGTTTGATTTGCATACGTTGTTCTTGAATTGTACTCAACCAACTACTACTGCGTTTTTCTATTTGAAATTGCCATTTTAATAAATGTCCTAGCAATAGGGCTAATCTATTTCTTAATTCTTGTCTTTCTTTTCTTCCCAAGGTTTCTAATTCTTCAATTAGGTTAACAGTATCTAATGTATCCCATTGTTGAGTTTTGAGTAAATTAACCTGTTCTTCAGTCCAAGCATGAAAATCATTTGTATAGAGTGAAAAGGTGTTCATTTTCGCACCTGTTATCATATTTATAGATTCTGATTTCAATTGTATTCTGGATCTTATATCCTAAGTCCTGAAAAGGTAAAGTATTAATTACATAATCTACATGATCAATATTAATTACTATTTTTACATATTATCGGCTTGTGTTTGGCTACTAACCTAGCCAGCAATAGATTAAACTAGTTATTTGTAATCTTAGTTTGAACAAAGTCGTTTTTGGCTCATTTTTCTATGGTGACAAAACTTGTGGATGTGTATACTATGGCCTCAGCACCAACTGTGACACCTGACCGGGTTAATCAAGTGACTCGCAAAACCTATCCTAATTATAAGGTGATTGTCTTGAATGATGATTTTAACACTTTTCAGCACGTCGCTGAATGCTTAATGAAGTATATTCCTGGTATGTCGAGCGATCGCGCGTGGGATCTGACTAATCAGGTTCACTACGAAGGACGAGCAATTGTCTGGACAGGACCCCAAGAACCAGCGGAATTATACCACCAGCAACTACGTCGCGCTGGGTTGACAATGGCTCCCCTGGAAGCAGCCTAATATGTCTAAACCCACCGATGGTAGACTTGTTTGGAATCACTCTACCCATATTCCCGGTCTAATTCCCATTTTAGAACGTTTGTGCCAACACAATGGCATTCTTACTGTCACCCCTGCGGTAATTGGCAGAGCCAGGGGTCATGCTCCGAAAATGCAGTTGCGTGTGTCAGTACCCATTCGCGGTGGTTATAAAATCATTGCGCGTCAGGGTAAAACAGTACAGGAGGTGTTTATCCTCACAACTTTACTACAGGATGAACTGGAAAGTGCGATAGCCATTGCTATGAAAATTGCGTAAATTATGAATTTACAAACAGCAAGGTTAGAACTAAATTTCAGTTTTAACCTTGACTTTTGATTATTCTTCAATTTTATGAATTGCAAATTTATGTACCGGTAAACTCAAGATAGAAGAAAATGTTAAAAAATATGACAAAGCTATAGTTACAAACCGCAATGCTTCCACAATTTTCTTCACATATAACGGATTATTTCAAGTTTTATGACAATGTTCTATGACAATGTTTTATGACAACTGGAATCGAGTTAGTCTAAAAAATAGAAGAATAATATTGGTGTTGAGGTAATAATTAATTATGCAAATCAAAGGAATAGCACTCTCCTTGGTTTTGGGTCTTTCCTTACCCATAGTTGCAGATATTTGTGTTCCGAGTCAAGCTGTAGCTAATCTTGCTTTTCCAGAGGGAAAATTTTTTGATGTCGAAGGACAACTACAACCACCCAGTTGGAATTTAACTCTTTGGCAAGCTCAAGGTAAGTATTATTACAAAAACAAAAATCTCAAAACAGGTAAACAAATTTGTTTAATTGGTGCTAAAGCATCTGGTACTCAACCGCGTCCGGTATTCACGTGGACTAATGCTAAATATAAATATCGAGTTTCTTGGCAAATTGTGCAACGGGAATTGATCAGATTAGAGGTAATAGATCCTTCAGGTAAGGTGATTTTCAATCAATTGTTCGTTAGCGAACCTGGGAAATTTGAAAATCCCAATACAACTAAATGTTAGGAGATACTAAAATAGCGATATTACTGAATAAAAAATATGAACTGATCTGATTTATTTACCAATGCAAAACCTACTGAAAATCCGATCTAAAACCGATTCTGTTTTGATTGATTTAGTAGCAAGTGGGTTGGGTTGACGCAAGTAAACCCAACAATACCCGCAATTAATAATCCTAAATTACAACCCAAAAACCATTTAAGGATCTTCTGGAAACACCCATTTTGGTGGTTCTGTCATTTTTTTCCGCAATCTTTCTTCAGCTATTTCTAGCATTTTGTCTAGGGAAGTTTCGGAGATAAATTTTGAAGTTGATTCTCTAAACTCGATATGGGGACATTTATCACCTAAAACACAACCGTTAACACAAGCTTCAGCACAGTTAATTTTTTGTTCCATAATTAATTCCTCAAGAGTTTTTACTATTATTGGTAATGGGTAATTACCTTATTTCTTTCTTAAACTAGTGTACTGTAGGGGTTTAAGATTGCGCTTTTCCTCTATCCCTGAAGTAGAATAACCCTTCATGTCCGAATTATTGGCTAATACTGGAACTATTGCGGCGATCGCTACTGCTGTTGTCCCTCAACAAGGTAGTGTAGGTATGGTGCGGGTTTCTGGTGATCATGCCATAGCCATCGCTCAAACTCTATTTTATGCCCCAGGGCGACAAATTTGGGAAAGTCACCGGATTCTTTACGGTTATATCCGTCAACCTCAAACAAAGCAAATTATTGATGAGGCTTTATTGTTGATAATGAAAGCCCCCCGTTCTTTTACCCGTGAAAATGTAGTAGAATTTCATTGTCATGGGGGAATTATAGCGGTACAACAAGTATTACAACTATGCTTAGAAAATGGCGCAAGATTAGCCCAACCGGGAGAATTTACCTTAAGAGCATTTTTAAATGGTAGATTAGATTTAACCCAAGCGGAAAGTATCGCTGATTTGGTGGGAGCAAAATCACCTCAAGCTGCTCAAATGGCTTTGGCTGGGTTACAGGGTAAATTAGCCGAACCTATTCGCAAATTACGGGCTAATTGTTTAGATATTTTGGCAGAAATTGAGGCCAGAATTGATTTTGAGGAAGATCTACCACCTTTAGATCAAAAAAGAATTATTACCGAAATTGAGCAAGTGACTGAGGAAATTAGTCAATTATTAACCACAAAAGACAAAGGTGAATTATTAAGAACTGGTTTAAAAGTGGCCATAGTGGGGCGGCCAAATGTGGGAAAATCAAGTTTATTAAATGCTTGGAGTCGGAGCGATCGCGCCATTGTCACAGATTTACCAGGAACAACCCGGGATGTGGTAGAATCTCAATTAATTGTAGGAGGGATTCCCGTACAGGTACTAGATACAGCGGGGATTCGGGACACAACAGATCAAGTAGAAAAGATTGGTGTAGAGCGATCTCATCGTGCTGCTAATGCTGCTGATTTGGTATTATTGACTATTGATGCTACCGCAGGTTGGACACCAGCAGATCAAGAAATTTATGCAGAAGTAAAACACCAGAATGTAATTTTAGTAATTAATAAAATTGACCTGATTTCATTAGCAGAACAAGAAAACCTTAAATCCAAAATCCCAAATCCCAAATCCAAAATTGTCACAGCCGCAGCTATAAATCAAGGAATTGATAGTTTAGAAAAGGCGATTTTAGAAATAGTTCAAGCCGGAAAAGTTCAAGCCGCTGATATGGATTTAGCAATTAATCAACGCCAAGCAGCAGCTTTAATAAAAGCGAAAAGCGATTTAGAACAAGTGCAATTTACAATCACTGAACAATTACCCTTAGATTTTTGGACAATTGATTTAAGAGGTGCAATTCAAGCATTAGGAGAAATCACTGGTGAAGAAGTTACAGAATCAGTTTTAGATCGGATTTTCAGTAGGTTTTGCATTGGTAAATAAATCAGATCAGTTCATATTTTTTCTTCAGTAATGCCGATATTTTGATATATTCTCAGAGGATGAATGAATAGTAAATCAAACTCTTACAATCTTCTTGGGGACTTTGCGCCTTTGCGCCTTTGCGTGAGATAAAAACTCAAAAAACGGAGAGGGGGAGATTCGAACTCCCGGAAGCTTTCACTTCACCTGATTTCAAGTCAGGCGCAATCGACCACTCTGCCACCTCTCCATATTTGCCAGAATTGTAGAAAATCAAAACTGACAAATAACATCATAACATATAATTACAGAATTGGCAGCACTCAAACCAAAGAATTATAAAAAACTTCCTCAGCAGCCACTTGGTAGTCCTTACCCACCCAAACGAGAGCAACTTTTGTCACCACACCCCCATCTAAAGAAACCAGGGAGAAATTCCGTAATTTTAAGCCGTTTTCCTGGACAATTCTGGGGACATTAGCAGCATTTAGGTAAATAGTCCCTTCTGGACTTTTAAATACAGCTTTCCTTTGTAGTTTCTTAGTATGGCGCAGAGTCCGGTGCATATGACCAAAAGCAACTAAAGAAACTGTTTTGTTCATGTTGAGAGTTTGAGAAATGGCCGCCGCTAAATCAGGATCACCGAAATCACCGCCAATGGGATGCCAATCTTTGCCACAAGGGTCCTCAGCGCGATCGCCTAAACCACTAGGTCCATTGTGTCCTAGAAAAATAATATTGTCGCAAGTAGCAGTTTTTGCAGCTTTAACAATCTTATCTGCGGATTCCTCTAAACTAGAGACACCATAACGTTCTTCACACATTTGGGCAAATCGCCATTCAGGTCCGCCCCAGGTAAAAGGACGACCACCCACCACAGTTAAATTCCACTGAGGAAAATCTAACTTACCATAACCGACTTGGGCAGACCCTAATAAATCTAGTTGTTCCTGCACCCAGTCTTCCTTGGTGCGGTCATAAGGACATTTTTTGCGTCCCCACTCCGTGGCCGAGTACCATGCGTCATGGTTGCCCATTACCACCGCTTTGGGAAGATCCAGAGAAGCGATCGTTTTTACCACTTCTACTGATTCATTCCCGAAATCGCCGACAAATAGCACTAAGTCTACATTGAGATGTTTAAGTGCCATACCATCTTCCACGTCCCATTGGTCGTGAATATCCCCAATTACAGCAATTTTCACAGGTTTTGATTGAGTTTTCTGACTGGTCATGCCACTTTAAAAAGCCGTATATCTCCAGGATAGGAAACTCCAAGGAATTTGGGCATAAATTGCTAATATCAATCATCCCCTATTTTTGGTAAAAACTACTATAATTAAATTCATCGCCTAATCTCATTCTATAAGAAAGCGGTTTTTAATTGTGTTTACAACTACACTTACTCAACCAAAATCAGTTAATCTACCATTAGATTTATTTACCGCCATTGAGGATCTCAAAACAGAACTGAATGCGGTAATATTAGCCCACTACTACCAAGACCCTGATATTCAAGACATTTCCGACTTTATTGGTGACTCCTTACAATTAGCCAAAGCTGCGGTAAATACTCAAGCGGATGTAATTGTTTTTGCTGGTGTTCATTTCATGGCGGAAACAGCCAAAATTCTCAATCCTGATAAATTGGTACTATTACCAGATATCAATGCAGGTTGTTCTTTAGCAGATAGTTGTCCTCCCCAAGAGTTTGCAGCTTTCAAAGCCGCACACCCTGACCATTTAGTTATTTCCTATATTAACTGCTCTGCCGAAATTAAGGCCATGAGCGATATTATCTGCACCAGTTCCAACGCTGTGAAAATTGTCCAGCAAATACCCCCTCAACAGCCAATTATTTTTGCCCCAGATCGGAACTTAGGACGGTATGTAATGTCACAAACCGGACGGGAAATGCTCCTATGGCAAGGTAGTTGTATTGTCCATGAAACTTTTTCGGAAAAGAAAATAGTGGAGTTAAAAATTACACATCCTCAAGCGGAAGCGATCGCTCACCCCGAATGTGAAACCAGCGTCTTACGTCACGCCAGCTTTATTGGCTCTACAGCCGCCTTACTCAATTATTGTCAAACCAGCCCTAGCCAGGAATTTATCGTGGCTACAGAGCCAGGAATCATTCACCAAATGCAAAAACTAGCACCTGACAAACACTTTATTCCTGCACCTCCACAAAATGATTGTAACTGTAACGAATGTCCATTTATGCGGTTAAATACCTTAGAAAAACTGTATTTAGCCATGAAAAATCGCACTCCAGAAATTACTATGTCAGAAGAAATCCGCCTGGCTGCGTTGCGACCCCTGGGACGGATGTTAGAAATGAGTAAATAGTGGAAATTCCAGAAATTTGAAATCTGAAATCTGAAATCTGAACCTGCTCACAATTCACTTTTCTCAGCTTTTTTCTGGGCAACCTGACTAAACTTCTTGTATAATTTAGTTCTAATTTGTGCCTCTTGATAGCGGCTGTGGCTAGGTGAAACCTGACTCATTAAATCAGAGGCCCGTTGCCAAGTAGCAGCCAACTCCAACCACTGAGTTGAGGTTATAGCTGTTCTACTAGCAACACTAGCCCGGTTAGCCAGTCGTACAGATGCGGCAAATGGATCATCAGATGGAGTAGAAAGACTTTGGCTAGATCGTCTTTGACTTACTGTTTGGGAATATTGAGAACCTGTTAATACTAAAAAACTTTTCAGTTTATTACCCAAGCGAAAATTCAACCAAGCCAGTAAAATTAGTGAACATAAACCAGAAACAGCTATTAATCCAGTGTTAACCGGAATTTTCTCTTGATCTTGATTCTTGAGTAAAGATTGGGGTTCAGCTAAAATGGGTTTTCTTGACTTGGCATAAGTTTCCGTTAAATCTCGAATTAATCGCTTCCAGAAACTTGGTTGAGATAGTATAACTTCCTGTGACCACAGAAATTGATGATCGGGATCACGATGAATTTCCTCTAACCATAGTAATTTTTCCTCTCTGACAATTCTACTATTGATATAGACTCGGCGAATGTGACGTGGTGCAATTGACTCCAAAATTTGTTGGATTTTTGGGACTAAGGTAGATTGGTCAAGCTGCCCTACCGTCGCCGCTTCACACAAAACTTGTAATACACCAGCCGCAAAAATTGCCCTAGTTCTGACACCAGACATAACTAGCCTTTCGTTCAAGACTTGAATAATCGCCGCAACGCTGCCCTGGTGAGCTTGCCAAGCGATATCATTTACCCGATCTACCATTTGATATTTAGTGATAGCTGCAGGACCATGATTGCATTCCTGCAAAATTTGTTGGAGTTAAATACTGATCGTCCAGCCCCCATAAGGATTCTACCTATTCCTGGGAAGGAACTAGAACTATAGAATAGAACCGCATATCTTCAATTGTCAAGGTGCAGTGTCTACTTACTAGGTAGCAATTGGGTTTTTATCCTGGTTGATTACTTTTCCACAAAACCCATTATACCAAAAGCCGTCCTAGAAAGACGGGGTTTTTAACCCAAATTTTCGATCATCTGTGGATAATTCGGTGGCAATTAAGCAAAATTGACTTGTCAATAGCGCCTTGTGTAAATCGTTAATCTCAATCATCAAGTAAGTTACATCATCTTTTCTTATGAAGGACTGAACTTAATCAAGTCAGGAGGATTTCAATTGTTGTCTATTTTCCCGCTTCACAATATTTAACATTGTTCAGCAATTCATGAACTCAGATTGAGTTAAGTAGGTTGGGGTTAAAAATTGTCGTTATAGCACAGTTGCTTGAGGCACTCATGCAAGAGTAAGGAAGCTTTCACTGCATAATTCTTTTAGCTTTTTACCTCTTCGTTTTTTATTAGTGTTTTGAACTAAATCTTGGTCAAAAAAATAATCTCATACTTTTGATAGATGACAATTATGAGTTGTTTATGCTTTTAGATTTAATAAAAATTAATAAATTATAGCCTAAGTATAAATACTTATTTTAATAAAAACTAATAAAAAAGCTATGAATCTTAATTTACAAGGATTACAAGACATATTTTTTGTCAGACCATATTTTTTTTCATATACTGTTGACACATATAAAAAATAAGTTATTTTATTGTGTAATATAAAAAGTGTACACCATGCCAAAGAACTAAGTAAATCGTGGAAATGCTTGCTGTAGAATGGTTATACCCGTCGTCAAAAAGTTAGATTTGCAGAATTACTGGTTCTGTTTGCCATTGATAGTCTGGATTAGATATATGAACACTTATCGAAACAAAAGCATATCAATTCCAGAGGTGTAGAATAACTTCACAAAAAGTGCTAGGATGTATGCGAAGTTATTAATGTTTCCTTTTATTCTGTGGCTAGAGCTAGTACAGCAATCGGTGTTAGTCCGATCATTAAGGAGATTGTGCAAAAACAGGCACATTCGACTCGCTTAACTTTGAAAGAGGTTATTCTCATGGGAATGTTAGCAATTGACAAGTTAGATGACCAAAATTGTCAAGAGTTAGCAGATCAAGTTCATCAAATGCAGGTTAATGGTGAAATCTAAAACTGCTGGTAAGAGTCTATAATTCCAAGTCTCAAGCCTCCAGTTCACAATTTTCATTCAAATGAGGTAGAACCTGGAATAATCAAACTCTTGTGGTGCGGGCATCTTGCCCGCTAAATATCTACCTCATATTCTCGGAAACTGCTGTATTTGAAAACCTAACCAGCGGTATTGCTCATCTTTAGTAATAACCCCCGCTGTGTTTAAAAAAGTGAAGATATCTAGTTTTAGATATTCTTCACATACCAAAAATTTAATCAACCTTAAACATTTTCCGGTGTTCTGCTAGAACATATTTAAAAAAATAATTTAAAAAAATAAAAATTCAAAATAATGCCATTACCGCAGCCGGAGAACCAGAACCTCCTCTTAATCTAAGAATACCAATGATTAAGGTAATATCTTGAGGTGGTAACTGATCTAAATTCGTCAGATTTTCCAGGACAATTAGCGATCGCTCTAACAGCAAACGATTTATAGTAAAATTGGTATCCTGTCCAGAGTCTACACCGTGAGTATCAATACCGACTCCAGCTATTTTTCTATGTTTAATTAAAAACTCAGTTGCCTGATAGCTAAAACCGGGAAAGTGCATTTTTCCGGCTGTGTCCCGTCCAAAGAACGCCTGGTGATTTAACCATTTTTCTTGCCAACCAGTATATAGTATCACTAAACTACCTGGGGAAATTTCCCCAAACTCATTTTCCCAAGTTTGGATGTCACTAATTGTCAAAACATAATCGGAATTGACTGCCGCTTGTTTGCAAATGTTGATAACTACAGCAGGTAATATTAATGATGCTGCTGGGTATTTGTCAACACTTGCACCATTACCATAGAAACTATTGGGGGCATTAATATGAGTGGCGCTATGTTCTCCTAAAGAAAAGCGTCGCAGGTAATAACCATCGTTTTCAAGTTCTGCAACACTGGTAAATTCTACCGGAGGATCACCAGTCCATTGAGGTATATCTGTATCAATGATATGACTGAGATGGATAACACGAGAGTAATTTATATTACTTGGTTGCCGGGGATTTTGGATAGTCACAGGATTTATTCGTAAGTTGAGGAAATTTTAACAAATAATTCCCCAAATACACACATTAATAGGATATCAGGTATTTGATTTTACCAATTTTGGGTAAGTGGAAAGTGTAAAGTTTTATCAAATATCACGTAAATTATCTTGATTGAATTGGGGGAATAAAAGAACGGATACTTCAAAACCATCCTATACCTTATCTGCAAAAAAGTATGAGCAAAGTTACCTCAAAAAAATACAGATCATGGAAACATATTCCTTTAGCATTACAGATTGTAATTTCTATCGTCTTTGCAGTCAGCCTGGGGACTTTGCTAAGTGGTCAAGCAGCAAATAATCCTGATTTAATCAATCATCTAGCTACCCCCTGTAACTTAATACTCAAGGCTCTGCGAGCATTAGCAACACCACTAATTATGTTAGCGGTACTTCACTCATTTCTAACTGCTGATATTCCTGGTAAATCTGGTCGCCGTTTAGCAACACTGCTAATCACTAATACAACTGTAGCCATTTTTATTGGTCTTTTTGTCGCCAATGTATTAAAACCCGGTTCATGGGGTCGTCTTGGTGCTCCATTAAGCACTGAAGCACCAAGTAAAACCCTTGATCCTTGGGGACTGATACAAGAGATTGTACCTGATTCGATCCTCAAACCTTTAGTTGATAACAACGTCATTCAACTGATTTTTATGGCTTTGGCATTTGGGGTAGTTCTGCGGGCTTTGAAAGCACAACAAATATCTGAAGATAAAACAGATTACCAAGCTATTGAGAGAGTAATTACGATTTTGTTTGAAGCTGTGATCCGTATTCTGCACTGGATTATCGCTTTAGTGCCGTTAGCAGTTTTTGGAATAGTTGCTAAAACCGTTGCCCTTCAGGGTTTTGCACCATTTAAAGCTTTGGGTGCGTTTATTGTATCCGTACTATTAGCTTTGTGTTTGCAAGCCTGTTATTACTTGCTGCGGGTAAAATTTGGTTCTTGGGTGAAGCCAACTCACTTTTTACGTGGGGGTTCAGAAGCTTTGTTAACAGCCTTTTCTACCGCTTCTTCCACAGCAACAACACCAATTACCTTTGAGGCTTTGTTAGAAAAAATTGGTTTACGAGAATCTTCTGCTTCTTTAGGGGCGTTAGTGGGGAGTAATTTTAATAATGATGGTACTGCTCTATATGAGGCTATGTCAGCATTATTTATTGCCCAAGTGTTGGGTTTACATCTGTCTTTGCCACAACAGTTAATTGTAATACTGACATCTATTTTCGCTTCTGTCGGTGCAGCAGGTATCCCAGAAGCTGGTTTGGTGACGATGACCCTTGTATTCACTTCCGTGGGTTTGCCTACTCAATATATTGCTTTGTTGGTGACTGTGGACTGGTTTCTTGATCGTTGTCGCACTGCTATTAATGTGATGGGTGATATGACTGTTAGTTGTTTACTTGATGGTAAACAGCGACGGGTGGAGTAGCTAAACAATGTAGGGGCGACCCTTTTACAAAGACAAAGCGATCGCTTATTGAGAGAGAAAGGGCGATCGCATAGTATTTGTCTTAAAATAGTGATTTTTTGTTATTGAATATTGTTAACATAAAACCGTTCATAGAAACTAACAGGATCATTCTGATAATTCAAGACTTGATGTGAACCAGATCGATAATCTATAAGACCAGCATAAATTTCTTCCTCACCCATAAAATTTGTGTCTTCAGTCAGTCTAATAAGTGCAAATGGGCGTTCATATAAACTTAAAATAACTGTTGGGATTCTATCTCTACTAGCCAGTATCAAAGTGTGATAACCAGGCACTGTAAAATTCTCTTTTTGTGAAATAGTATTTTCATTTCTATTTATATTCCATATATGTTGAATAAATCTCTCTCCCTCATCTTGAGTATCACTAAGAATAAAGGATCTAGTACACTATTTCGAGCGCGTTGAGAACCTAAAAATGAACAGACAGCATTTACTGCTGATTTAGCTATTGCACGATTAATTAAATTCGGTTCTAATACTGAATTTGCAAGAAGTTCACTTTTCTGAGTTGTTTTTCGACGAGGTTCTGATTCTTGACCAAACTGCCTCATTAGTTGACCATTGTGTATTTGAGATTTGAGTAATTGAATTTCTTCATTAGTGGAGGCACGTAATAGATATTTCATAGGTGCAGTTCTTATAACTGCTGACTGAATTGTGGGAAGTGATTGATCTGGTTGTTGACATACTAATTTCTTTAGAGAAAGCTTATCAACCTGAACAAGTTCTTGCTTCATATTATTCAGCAACTTTTGATAGTTTTGGTTGGAATTACAATAAAAATCTATTCTATTTTTATCTACAAAGACAAGTTGTGGAAATAAAACAGGTTTCATATTCCTGTCTATTTGTAAACTTAGCCATATTCTAGTTTCTTGATCAAATTGAATATTGTGACCGGCTTGAAGCAAAGTGCGATTCCTAGAAATATGTGGATGGTTCGGATAAACGTATGTATGAACAAAATCAATCAGTTTTTTATCAAGTGCTGAAAAAATATCAGTATTACAATGACAACAAACATCTGTATCCAAAACCCATCGAGAATTTTTGAAGCCGTGTTGAATAATATGTTCTTCTGTCCGGTGTCTGGTGTTGTCACCGCAAAATAAGCATGGATAGGTATATCTAGTATTGGTGTTCATCTTTTTCCACAATTAATTACAATGTAAGTCAGAATATCTGTATATCACAATTATAATTTGTTATGCGTCTTCAAAATCAGACCATTCAATTCCTAATTGTTTGATAGCTGATCGTAATGTACCGATTTTTAGATCACGTCCACTCCAGTCAGGAATTACAGTTGCTTGCTGAGTCATTGGATTAAACCACTTCCTATGTGAACCTCCTCCACGTCTGGGAATTTCTTCACATCCTAGCCTAGATAATTTTTTAGCAACTTCTCTATAGTTCATCTGACTGATATAATTGTTTCTATCAAAGCTGGTGAATTTTGATCTACAGATTGTAGATTTTGAGGAAGTTCTTTACCTAAATCTTCATACATTTCTATAACAGTTTCCAAGGCATCTTGAACATTAGCTAAAACCTCATCCATAGAATCCCCTTCAGTAATCAATTCTGGTAAGAGTGGAGAAGTTACAGTGAATCCTCCTTCTGGTTGAGGTGTAAGCAGTAGTGGGATTTTGTAAAACATATTCTGATGGTAAGGTGTGGGTTATTATATGATCATGGTGCGTTATGGATTTACTCCTCACGCACCCTACATAATACTATTTCCTCTATCTCATATTCTGCTTTTTCTCGGCTTTAGGATCACGATTAGCCACAGCAGCTAATTCCGCATCCATTAAGGTTTTCCCAGTTGCAGCTAAGTATACATCATCTAAACTCGGACGAGATTGGGCGATACCGAAAATTGGTAAATTGGCATTATTTAATACCTGTTGAATTGTGATTAAAACGTCATTTTGCGGTGTAACTACCAAATTTAGGGAGTTACCCTGGGCGCTATTGATGATAATTTCTTGCACAAAAGGTAAAGCTGCTAACAGGTTTTTGGCAGTTTCGGCCTCTTCTGGAGGTGAAAATTCCCGGATTCTTAAAGTGATGCGATCGCCTCCTACCTGATCTTTTAACTGAGAAGGTGTACCATTAGCAATAACCAAACCTCTATCAATAATTGCCACTCTATCAGCTAAAGCGTCAACTTCTTCCAAATAATGGCTGGTAATTACCACAGTAGTTCCCCCAGCCCGCAATTGACGCAAGAAATCCCAGACTACAACCCGGCTTTCAATATCTAACCCTACCGTTGGTTCATCTAATACTAAAACATCGGGTGCATGGAGTAAACCCGCAGCCAAATCTAACCGCTTCCGTAAACCACCGGAATAAGTGCCAGTTTTTTTATCTGCGTATTCTTGTAAACCCAGTAAATCGAGAATAGCGTTAATTCGCTGTTTGATCACCTTACCAGGAAGATGATAAAGGGCGGCTTGTAACTGTAGTAACTCCCGGCCAGTCAAGACCTTATCTAAAGCTACTTCCTGGGCTACATAACCCAGCCTTTGACGGGCTAATTTGGGGTGATCTAGTACCGAAATCCCTGAAACTTCAATTTTGCCAGTATCAGGGGTTGTTAGCGTACACAAAGCCCGGAGAGTGGTCGTTTTCCCCGCCCCGTTTGGTCCTAGCAGTCCAAATATTTCTCCTGGTTGCACTTGAAAAGAGACATCCTGGACTGCGACCACATTACCGTAGCTTTTTTTGAGATTTTCGATGAAAACGGCGGCAGCCATGACAGCTATAATCCTTAACTATACAATTCGCAACAATCTATTTTCTATTGTACAAGTTGAGCGATCAAAGATCCCTGACTTCTTAAAGAAGTCGGGGATCTCAATGGAAGTTAGTCGGAAATACCTGCATCTCGAAGGCGTTTTTCTAACTCTTGCAAGCGTTTTAAGGCAGTTTCTTTTGCAAGTCGTTCTTGATTGGCTTCTTGTTGGGCAGTTTCCTTAGCAAGTCGTTCTTGCTCCTTAGCAAGTCGTTCTTGTTCCTTAGCAAGTCGTTCTTGTTCCTTAGCAAGTCGTTCTTGTTCCTTAGCAAGTCGTTCTTGCTGCACTAACTCAGAACCCCAAAGTAGCAAATTACCATCTTGATTCCACCAACGTAACCAGTAACCTTGACGGTTTTCGCGTTTTCCGGGCCAAACACCAATAAATAATTCCATTTCAGTTAACCAGTAACGGTTATTTTCATCTGGAGATCGTAATTTATAGTGTCCATTTTCATGCAAATGAAATATTTCTAATTCACCGATATCTGGTTGAAAAATGATGTAGTTAGGAACTTGTAAAACTTGTTCATAATAAAACCATTTTCCGGGGGGATAAGTGTGTTTATTAGAATATTCACTACCATCGCTATCAGAAAGAAATTCCATGACTACCGCAGGAATTTGTCCCTGTTTATGGGGGGTGTAACTGCGTTGGATTTCTTCTCTAGACACTGTAATTTGCGGCACGTAAGCCCAGTCAGGGGCTTTGATGACAAATTTACCATTTACCGTGGCACAGATGCCGTAATTGGTAGTAGCGAGGGCAGTTTCTGGAAGTTTACCAGCCAGTTCTAGGCTTTCCGTGAGCGCTGCTGCTAGACTGGGTTGATTGACATTATCCACAGGTTCATCGTCTAAAATGAAGTCTTCGGGTAATAGTTCCCAAGTGATTTTGGTGGTCGAAGCACTTACAACCATAGGAAACACAAATAAGGGATTAAATTCTAGTATAGCTTGTGATGGATATGACAATTATAAAATTCCTCCCATAGCTGGTCAAGAATTTTGGGATATGATTCATCTTGAATATGATCATGAATTTGCTGAGTTATTTGCAAAGTAAATTCTCTAAAGAAAATAGAGAGAGTTGTTCAGTAACTTCTTTTCCTTTTGGTTGATTTCCCTGCATTAAATAAATCAGATATTCACCCAGTTCTTTAGCAAGCAATACCGGAACTGCATTACCAATTTGTTTGTATTTAGAACTTATCGAACCATGAAAAATCCAATCATCAGGAAAAGTTTGAATTTTCGCAGACTCGCGCACAGTTAAAGGACGAAGTTCCACAGGGTGACACATATCTGTAGCTTTTTGTTGGGGACTGGTTGTGATTGTTGGTGAAGGTTTATCCCAAGATAATCTTCTGTAAAAACCAACTTTTCCCCCACCAGAATTATAAGCACCTCCCATTGCTTCCTTCTGTAATTCTTCCGGTAAATTTTTCCAATTTTCTCCTGCTGCTAATAATCTTAAAAACTTGAGCCGATTTTCTGAATAACTAATAAATTCTGGTTCAATATCTACAAAATCTGTTAACGCATCTTTTAAAGTTCTCCACTTTGGTAAAATTTTCCCATCTTTACTATATTTAGCTAGAGGAAATGTAGCAGTTTGACCATCTCTAGAACCAATAAAAAATACACGGGATCTATTTTGGGGAACACCATAATCTGCGGCTTCTAATAGGTTATAAACTACGTTATATCCTAATTGCTTCATTTCTGCTAAAACAACTTTCAAAGCTGCACCATTCATTTCATCAAGTTCTAAAGCTGGGTAATCTTTTCCTCTTTGATTAATAGGACGATGACGCAAAGAAGCAGAAAGTAATCCTCTCACATTTTCCATTAAGAAAAATCGGGGTTGGACTTCTTTGACAATGCGGATAAAATCCATAAATAAACTCCCCCGTGGGTCCATAACTGAACCCCGTTTTCCTGCGGTGCTAAATGGCTGACAAGGAGGACCACCGGTGACTAAATCTATTTGTCCTGGAAGTAAAGCACGACCTAAATTTAAAACTCTTCCTCCTTCTTCTAGTAATTCTTGGGAAGAAACTTTTTCTAATTCTCTGGGAATAGCACTTTCTTGGAGATGAGGTCTATTAAGCGCAATTGTTTTAACTGCATCTTTATCTTTTTCAACTACACTAACAGTATGAAATCCTGCTTGTTCTAGTCCTAAATCTAAGCCATAAGCACCTGTGAATAAGGAAATGCAAATAGATTGATTATTGATCATTGTGCGAGGATAATTTATTGAGATGATGTATTATAGCTAAAAATGCTAAATTAGATAAAAATCAGGAAGTGATAATTTATGAATACGGAATCTGGAATCAAATTAGAGCAAGATAATAAATCTCATATTCCCGTTACAGAGTTACATCAAAAAATAGATGCTGGTGTGAAATTTGCTATTGCAAATGCAATAGAAAGACATCGCAGGTTAGGAGAATCAATTAGTATTTTGCGAGATGGTAAAATTGTGACTTTGACAGCAGATGAAATACCACCTCGTGACATTGAAAAATTAAAAAGCAGTCTTTAATCAAGATTTTGCTAAATGATAAAATACAGTAACAGATACAGCATTACTAAATTGATGCTTTAGCCTATTTTTATTCTCTGCTATATCAATAAATCATGACATTATTAAAATTTATTATAATTTTTTTAAAAGGTAGCACAACCTAGTATTATAGTTCATGTAAATTGTTCATAAATATTGCCTACTAAATCATGAAATTTAAACTAAAATTTTCCATATTATTTTTTTTACCACTAATTTTAATAGCTTGTACACAAACCATCAGATTTAACCCAACAGTTACTCAATCTACCTCACCAAAGATAACATTAAATGTTTCTGCGGCTTCCGATCTCAAATATGCCTTTGAGGAAATTGGTAAAACTTTTGAACAAGAAACCGGAAATAAAATAGTATTTAACTTTGGTTCTACTGGTCAGTTAACTCGACAAATAGAGAATGGAGCGCCTGTAGATATATTTGCAGCAGCTAATAAATCATTTATTGAAGAACTAGATAAAAAAGGTTTAATTATTAGTGATACGAAACAAATTTATGGGGTTGGGCGGATTACTTTATGGACTCGTAAAGATGCAAAACTGAAGATTAACAATATTAAAGATTTAGCGAAACCAGAAGTCAAAAAAATAGCTATTGCTAATCCTGATCATGCACCTTATGGTATAGCTGCACGGGAAGCATTACAATCAGCAGGTATATGGGAGAGTGTAAAACCCAAGCTAGTATTAGCACAAAATATCCGTCAAGCCCAACAATATGGAGAGACTGGTAATGTTGATGTTACTATTTCAGCTTTATCACTCAGTATTACTAAACCAGGAAACTGGATTTTAATTCCCAATAATTTACATAAACCTCTTGAGCAGATGTTGGCTGTAATTAAAGGTAGTAAAAATGAATTGCAGTCTCGCAATTTTGGTAATTTTATTAATACTTCAAAATCTAAAGTTATCATGAAAAAGTATGGTTTTATTTTACCTGGAGAAACTCCTATTAAATAAAAATTATTAAAAAATAAGCTCGTCGTGGATGCTAAACTACCAACTACGAACTAAAAATCAATTCTAGTATTTTCGATCCTGATAAAAATATGCTACATTAAATGTAAATAGTAAAATACTAATCCTATATAAACAAAATGCAAACTAATAAATATCCCTTTGCTCAAGAATTGATTACTGATATTGAAGGTAATATCAGGAAAGTAGTCATTGATTTTCACGACTATCTAAGGTTGCTAGAAGCTATAGAAGATGAAGGACTTATTCTAGCCATGAAAGAAGTAGAAAATGAGACACCATTACATTTAAATGAAGCTTTAGCGGAATTAGAAGAAGAGTGAATACCCAGTATCTACCAAGTTTTATTAAAGATTTGAAAGCACTCAAAAGTACACCTTACTATGAGTCTATTAAGAAATTTGCTTTTGAAGAAATAATCAAAATATCAAGTTTTGCAGAAATCACAAATATCAAAAAACTTCAGGGATATGATAATGCTTATCGGATTCGTATAGGTGATTATCGTCTTGGTATTATTTTCGATGGTGAAACATTAATTTTTGAAAGAGTTTTACACCGAAAAGAAATTTATCGCTATTTCCCCAAATAGATAATTTCACAATAATCATACAAATACATGGATAAGGGTTTAGCAATGCTAAACCCCTACATAATTCATTGATTTTTCGTTACTAGAATACCTACTGCCAAACGTAGATAAGGATAAACAAAACAATCCAGATAACATCAACAAAGTGCCAAAATAAAGAAGTGGCATTTATGCCAAAATGACCATGATCAAAATTACCAGGAATGAAAGAACGCAACAAGACAATTAACTGTAACAGAATACCCGTAAAAACGTGCAACCCGTGAAAACCAGTTAATAGATAAAACATTCCTCCAAACGTACCAGAAGTAAAACCAAACTCCAAACTACTCCATTCCACAGCTTGACCATAGAGGAAATAACCACCCATAGCCATTGTTAAAAACAACAATAGACGATAACTCGTTAAATCATGTCTTTCCAGAGCTTTTTCTGCAAAATAAATCACAAAACTACTAGCAACTAAAACCACAGTATTAATGCTAGGTTCTTTGATTTCCAAACCAGAAACACCAGCCGGCAACCAATTAGTAGTAGAAGTTTTGTAGATAATATAGCCAGCAAAGAAACTCAAGAAAATGACACTTTCCGATAACAGAAAAACAATAAAACCAAACATTTTACTGCCTTCTTCATCATGTCCATGCTCATGACTAACATGATCTAAATCATCAGGAGAAACAGAAACATCCATTGTTAAAAAACTCCAAAAACAGGAAAATAGTAATTAGGAAAAAAGTAATGAGAAAAACTATAGCGATTCTAAATAAGACCTAAAAAACTCTCTTTCTCCGTGTTCTCTGTGCCTCTGTGGTTCGTTAAAAAAAATCCTGAACACACATCAAATAGAATCGCTATATTACCCATTACTCATGTTCAGCAGATGCAATTAAATCCTCAGACTTACCATAACCATAAGGTTCGCAAGTAATCACCGGAATTTCCTCAAAATTTTCAACAGGAGGAGGAGAAGAAACAGTCCATTCCAAACCAATAGCCCGCCAAGGATTAGCAGGAGCTTTTTCTCCGTCTATCCAAGAAATCAACATATTGAAAATGAAAGGAAGAGTAGACATTCCTAACAAAAAAGAACCCAAACTAGCAACAATATTCCAACCAATTAATTCAGGTGAGTATGAAGCAGCGCGGCGTAACATTCCTTGTAAACCTAATGGGTGCATAGGTAAGAAATTCAAATTTGTGCCGATAAATGCTAACCAAAAATGGATTTTTCCCCAACCTTCGTGGAACATTCTGCCGGTCATTTTAGGAAACCAATGATAGATAGCGGCATACATTCCCATAGTTACAGTTCCATAGAGAACATAATGGAAATGGCCGACAACAAAATAGGTATTATTAACATGAACATCTACAGGAACAGAAGAAAGCATAATTCCCGTAATGCCAGCAAAAACAAACATTACCAAACCACCCAAAGCAAATAACATGGGTGTAGTCAGGCGAATTTTACCACCCCAAATAGTTGCCACCCAAGCAAATACCTTAATCCCTGTGGGAATAGATACAAACATGGTTGTCACCATGAAAAACAACCGTAGCCAAGCAGGAGTACCACTGACATACATATGGTGTACCCAAACAATGCCGCTAACTACAGCAATTAACATGGAAGAAATAGCAACGACTTTATAACCGAATAAAGGTTTGCGGGAATAAACCGGGAATATTTCCGAGAAAATGCCGAAAATAGGCAAAATGATCACATAAACTGCGGGGTGAGAATAGAACCAGAAATAATGCTGGAACATCACCGGGTTTCCGCCTTTGGTGGGGTCGAAAAAGGCCGTTCCTACTGTAATATCAAGAAGTAACATTACAGCCCCTGCGGTCAAAGCTGGAAGTCCAAATAACTGGATAATTTGGGCGCTAAATACTGCCCACACAAAGAGGGGCATTCTAAAATAACCCATTCCCGGCGATCGCATTTTCACAATAGTAGTGACAAAATTTACCGCACCCATAATGGAAGAGACACCGGAAATAGCCACTGCTAATAACCAGAGAACTTGACCGTTAATCAAGTTTCCCGTGGGGTTTTGGGTACTAACGGGGGGATATGCCCACCACCCAGATTGAGCCGGTCCACCGGGGACAAAGAAGCTGGCCATGAGGAGAATACCCACCACCGGCACCATCCAAAAAGCGACGGCGTTGAGGCGGGGAAAAGCCATATCTCGCGCCCCAATCATCAGGGGAACAAGGTAGTTAGCCATACCGACAAGGGAGGGGAATGTCCAGAGAAACAGCATCACTGTTCCGTGCATGGTAAACATTCCGTTGTATACTGTGCGGTCTATTAAATCAGCTTCTGGGGTAATCAGTTCTCCGCGCAAAATCATAGCGAAGATACCACCAACCAGGAAGAAAATAAAAGAGGTAACGAGGTATTGAATACCGATAACCTTATGGTCTGTACTGAAACTGAAGTAGGTTCTCCAGGTTTGGGGCGGTTCGTGGTGATGTGAGTCACCAGTGATATCAATGGGGATGTTAGTCATTCGATTTTAGATTTTAGATTTTAGATTGCCAATTTTTAGATTTTTGATGACCAAATCTAAAAGCAAAAGGTTAGTTAACCGGAGAAATTGACCAAAGGGGGTGTAGCGGGTTTAACAGTTTTCCAACCGCTATTAATCCCGTTTTCGAGTTTTTGAGCGTATTCAGAAGCCGCTTGGTTAGGTGCTGGAGTGAGTTCTTGACTTGCAGCTTTGCTTAACCACTGCTGATATTGACTAGGTGATTCCACAATTACTTTTGCCCGCATAGTAGCAAAATATGTACCGCTATATTGGGAATCAGTTAAATCATAAGCACCGGGGCGAATAGGAGTAAATTCAAAGTCCAGATCATGACCAGGAATGATGTCTTGTTTAAGACGGAAAGCGGGTATATAAAAGCCGTGAAGTACATCTTCCGAATGTAGATTAAGACGGACACGACTATCCTGGGGTAAATGTAATTCTGTACTGGTAACGTTCTTGTCTGGATAATGAAACACCCAAGCCCATTGTTTAGCAGATACATCAATATGTTCTACATCTTCGACTATGGCTGCTGGATCTTTATCTTCTACAACAGCAACGGACTCCATTTTCATGGGATTATGTAGATGTATCTGGTGAGAGGGTCCCTGGATACCCATTTGTTCGTAAACTTGGTAACTATAACCAGCAATCCATAATACCAACATAATCGGAATTGCCGTCCAAACTACCTCCAAAGTTATATTACCTTCAATGTGAGGACCATCACTAAAATCCGTCGGTCTGGCACGATGAAAAGTGATGGAATAGAGAAGAGTAGCAGTTACTCCCAGGAAAATTAAAGCTCCTAATGTTACCAAAAAGCTAAATAAATCATCAATAAGATGAGATTCAGCAGCCCCTTGAGGAGGAAGCCAATAATAAGCCTGTTTACCAATCCATAGACTAGTAAAAGTTACGGCAACTGCCCCAGTAGCTAGGGTCAAAAAGTTGAGAATTTGCCGAATTTTCATAATAGTCAGTTGTCAGTTGTTAGTTGTCAGTTGGTTTTTAATTACCCATTACCCATTACCAATTACCCATTACCTATTTACCCATTACCTATTTACCCAATATTTGATTAATGTCTTGTCCGGCTCGCAGTAATTTATCTGCTGTATTGTGAACACCAAAATCTGCTGCTAAGTGCGCTCCTAATGTGCCGTGAAGATACATCAGCAACATAATAATTACACCGACAACGAGATAAGAAATTTGTACTTCTCGCTCTTCATATTTGCCGATAACATAACGTTGCCAACCTCGCCAAAAAGTCATACCAACAATCATTGCTAATAGCAATACACCACCGACACCATGCCACATCATTGTGGGCATTGCTAACATTCCCCAAGGACTTTTAATATCTGCTGGTGGGGCAGCCAATAACATTTCATAAAAACCCGCACCAACCGTAAAGAATGTAATTACAGCAGCGGCAAAAACGTTATACCAACCCACATCAAATAATTGAGAACGCTCAACTTTAATTCCCAAAAATCTGAATAGCCATTTTTCCACAGGGAAGAATACACCCAAAAGATCAAAAATGATGGCAATGATGAATAAACCTAATGTTAGATGTACTAAATTAGGATGAACAGGAATGGCATAAGGTAAACCATTTGCACCCATTTGATGACTAATTTGATCTAATAATTCTGAATTCATGGCAATATTCCATCCTTTACCGCGTCCACAACAGGTACAGTATGTAAGCCATACACCCATACAAGTTCATCACCAAGATACACTTGAAAACCGACAATTAATGTTAATAAAATGCCCACAGCTATATAATGAAAAGGCAGTTTATTCGGGTTATGACTCCGTAAAACATAACGCCAAGCTGTAATAGCCGTAATGATTCCAGAAAGTGACCAACCAATGAGAGTATGAACATTTAAAACTGATTTAGCCAGTTCATAAGGTTTAGCCAAACCCGCCTCAAATTGACCAAAAATAATTGCCACAAAAATCGCCACTGTAGCAATACACATATTCCACCAACTCACCTCAAACAAGCGAGTTCTACCAGTTAAATACCCAGCGACATCACAGAAAACAGAAAATAGAACCATCGCAATTACAAAGTGAACCACGATAGGATGTAAAGGATCTGGATATGGTAAATTATGCTCATTCAATGAAGTGAAAAAATCCAGCATTACAATCTCCTAGACTTATTTACTACTCTATCCAGCCAAACATAAATATGATAAATTTGCTGTGATTTCAGTCATTTATTCCCCTGAAAAATAGGGAAAATATGTCAAACAACAGTAATTATGGATGTAGCTAAACTAAATCACTGTTAGAAATTGAACTTACTAAACCCAATATTTAGGTTAAGTAAATTTTTGTGAATTGTCAGAAAAACTAAAAGTAAAACTTCTAGAATTAATGAGAGAGCCAGCAACAAATTTTAGTCATTGCCGTATTACAATATTTTTAAATCAAAACCAACTATTTTTATGTTTATTGATGTACAATAAAAAATTATCACTTTGTAATTTAAACAACCGAAATATATAGTTTTTATAATAAGTAGAATTAAAACAAAGCTAGATAGAATAATTAAACGCAGATAAACGCAGATAAACGCAGATAAACGAAAATGGGGACAGATGAATTTCATGATTCTGTGCGGCCTCACACAAAATATTCAACCTTCCTTTGCGTCTTTGCTCCTTAGCGTCTTTGCGCGAAACTAAAAATATGGTTCATTTAGTCAAAAATTGTCCCAACCTAACCCCCAAATCCCTAATTAACCTTCATAGGGATTGTCTAGCTTATCTACAGACACATTAACCGATAATGGTAAACGACCGGGATTTAAACGCGGTTCGGCCGCATAACCGACCGGTACTAAAACAGCAATAGCTATGTCTGGGTTATTCTCAGCACCAATTATAGCTTTGACCTGTTCTTCAATCCAACCATTCATAAAGCAGGTAGATAAACCCAGGCTTTCTGCGGCTAAGACTAAGTTTGTAGCTGCTATCATGGCATCTTTAATAGCGTATTCCCGGCGCTTGTCTCCTAACCCTGCTTGAAATTGGGGAATTGCATTTCTAAAATAATTCACAGTTCCCTCATTCCAGGCTCCTGTAGCTAACCCTTGTTCTAAAATGGGTGTTAAGTCCTTTTCTCCCGCAGCAGCGTCAGCAGCGAAAACAAAGGTAACGGGCGCTTGGATAATTTGCTTTTGATTATAAGAAGCCGCGCATAATGCTTGTTTTTGCGTTTCCTCTTGAACTAATACTATTCTCCAAGATTGAACATTAAAACTACTGGGTGCTGCTACGGTTAATTCTACTAGTTGTTTGAGTAAGTCGGGGGAAATAGAATCTGGTTTGAAGGTTTTGATGGAACGGCGTTGTACTATGGCGCTAGGTACGTCTAATGCTTGGGTCTGGGCGCTGAAACTCACGGTATTCTCCTCTGTTTTGTCCTATTTAGGGTAACGCTTTTTTGTCCGCTGTTCAATTAACCGGTTGTTTGTTATTTGTTGATGGAATTACAGGGTATTTTTGATCACGCAGAGACGCACAGGAGGTAAATGCGAGGTTTTTATCTCTAATATCCCTGTTTTTTTAATATCCCTGTTTTTTAATTACTTCTCTCTGGTAATATATTTATCTAAGGTAGCAGCTAAAGTGGTTTTGGGAACAGCACCAACAACAGTATTAATTTGTCTTCCTCCTTTAAATACCATCAATGTGGGAATGGTACGAATCCCGTAATGACTAGCAATAGTGGGATTTTGATCTGTATTGACTTTAACAACTTTCAATTGTCCTTCGTATTCTGTAGCTACTTCTTCGACGACAGGAGATAACATTTTACACGGACCACACCAGGGAGCCCAAAAGTCAACTAAAACGGGTGTTTCGTTTTCTAATACTTCTTGTTTAAATGTGGCTTCTGTTACATTCGTAATTGATGACATAAATCCTCTCTTTAGATTTAAGTTAGTAAGTAGGTTGGCGTTAAAAATTGTCGTTATGACAAGGGAACAGGGAACAGGTTTTGGGAAACTTTACTTTTCGTTACTTATGTCGGTTTTTTTCCGTTTACCTACTTAATTCGATTTTATCTAATAAATAAGTTAAGAAATATGTCGCTAAGTTTAAATTTACTAAGTTTAAATTTGCTAAGTTTTTTATTATCTCTGTAGGTTGGGTTGAACGACAGTTCAACCCAACATTGATGAAATATACTTTTTGATTTTTAATTCTGTTCTACGGAACGAGAATTTTGATCAGCGCCACAATGATAACAATAAGGTAATCCTCTATAGGTCAAATTATGGCAATTATGGCATTCAATATATTGATCATAACCACAGTGGGGACAGTAACTATCTCGTGGACGAATTTTTTTGGCACAGCGAATACACCTTGATTCTTGAATTCTTTTAGTGGCCTGAATTTTGGTATTAAATACAACGGTTTGGAAAAATTTAATGATCCCAAAACCAAGTACAGGAATTACCAAAATATAAAGGTAACGCAGGAGGAAGATTAACCCTGCAAACAGACGATTAATGAGATTAGATAAATATTGAAATATGACACCAATTTGCAGAAATTCAAATATTTTTAGAACTAGAGGAATGAGAAATATAACTAGCAAATGCCAGCTTATGAGGCTTATTAATCCATATCCTTGGCGTTGACTGAAGTTATTAACGAATAATGCAACCAAAATCAAGGGCAATAGGAAAATAGACTGAAATATAAATTGAATGCTAGAATACCAAAATGATGCGTCTTGATGACCTTTTGCAACTTGGTTAAATTTAGTTTCGTCCTTGACAAAAGAGAGGAAATTAATACTTTCAGGTTTGTTCAGCAGTTGATTTTGTAGATTAGCAATTTCTTGTTTTAATACAGAAATATTGCGGTTATTTTGCGTTAATTCCTGTTTAGCTTTTTCCGCTCGTACTTGATTAATAGAATTACCTGAAGGCTGACCAGCAATTTTTTCTAAAAGTGTAGAATCGTATTGTTGACGAATTGTATTATTGGCCTGTTGGAGTTGATTAATCTTATCTTGTTTCTGATTTATCGTTTTGAGAATTTTCTGATTTTCAGGATTGTTTAGTTGATCTTTAAATTCTGCATAATTTAAACATATTGGCGAAACTTTACCCAAATGTCTGTTTTCTGCATCTTGATATCTTTGTTGAATTGTTTGCTCATTGCTACCATAAGGTAATCCACTGATCAGAAATTCATAATCTTTATTTGTCCTAGTATCTGCTTTATAATCGTTCCATTCAGAATAGCATGGATAAGACTGAGACGGGCTAAGATACCATTGACTAATATCATTTAAACCCGTAAAAACGTTAATTAAAATGAAAATATCAACTAAAATAATTACAATCAAACTCACTTTATTTAGTGGTTCGTTGTTGACTGTGCGAGAATTATTGAAAAATCTACTTAAAAGGCGACGTATTCTATTAAACATATAACTATCCTGTATCTATTTAAGTTGATGGACTATCAAGAAACACAGCCTGATCATCGGTGTTACTGAAATTAATTTACCATTTTTCTATGACTTTAGTAGTTTTTTTTGTTAAGTTTTATATACTCAGTAGTTAGTTTGTGAGTCAGTTAAATTCATTTAATTTCAGTATATTTGTGGTTGATTATTCCTTCTCTTCTGCTGGCTGAATAATAGCTTGACAATATCTAATTAAAGTATCAATGCGTTCTTCAATATTCTTTAATCTAGCCTGTAGCGTTGTTGAATGCTTTGCCCCTTGGAGAAACATTATATCCACTTCCAAGAGTCGCAACTGTTTACTTATTTCCGTTTTATAGGACAGTTGCTGGGAATTGTCATCAACTAAGGGAACAATTTGCTGTAAAAAAAATGTTTGTAAATGGGTGAAATTTAACCGTAATTGACTAGTATTGAGTTTATCGGCTGTTACATGAGTTCGTAACTCGTCTATAAATGTTGCCAATTCCTGATATTTATCACAATTTAAAGACATTTGTTGCCAGTTAGGATAATATTAATGTCAAGAAAATTTTCTCATACAACTCAACTTTCTTTTGTTTTTGCTGAAAATCACCAGCCTTGAATTTTACTTTTGGGGCTTGGTTTATCGTCAATAGGTTTTTCTGACCATATTTGCAAGCAACCTGTAATGGATGATAACTACAAACAATACAATTAGAACATTATCTTTCTCACCTTATCTCTAAGCCTCCAGGCAACAGCATCTATTTTATGGCGGTGCTGTCAATTTTAACTATCTTCCAACCTATCCACAAATTACCTTTTTGATTTTATGAGTAGTATAGCTATCAAACCTCCTACTGATGTCGTTCTCCCAGACTGGCTTAACAGATGTTTAATTGAACCTCCAGCACCCATACTTACGGAGGAAGAGGAGCGAACGTATAACGGTAACGCCCTTATTTGTCGAGCATTTCAGTTTGCTTATGAATTACATGGGGGTCAAACCCGAAAATCTGGAGAACCTTATATTGCTCACCCTGTGGCTGTGGCAGAAATACTCCGTGAATTAGGTGGTAGTCCTGTTATGATAGCAGCGGGCTTACTTCATGATGTAGTTGAAGATACAGAAGTTACAGGTGAAGACATAGAAGCACGCTTTGGTCTAGAGGTGCGGCGATTAGTAGAAGGTGTTACTAAGCTGTCGAAAATTAATTTTACCAGCAAAACCGAAAGTCAAGCGGAAAATTTCCGGCGAATGTTTCTGGCTATGGCGCAAGATATTCGGGTAATTGTGGTCAAACTGGCGGACCGTTTGCATAATATGCGGACTCTTCAATATATGCCAGAATCTAGTCGTCAACGTAGCGCCCAGGAAACACGAGATATTTTCGCACCTTTGGCGAATCGTTTAGGAATTTGGCAAATTAAATGGGAATTAGAAGACCTAGCATTCAAATATTTAGAACCGGAGGCCTATCGAGAAACTCAGCAATGTGTAGCTGAAAAACGCACCGATAGGGAAGAAAAGTTACTTAAAGCTACGGAGACTCTGCGCCGTCGGTTACTGAAAGCGCGTGTTAATTGTTTGGAAATTAGCGGTCGTCCTAAACACCTTTATAGCATTTATCAAAAAATGCGGCGGCAGCAAAAGGAATTTCATGAAATTTATGATTTGGCGGCGCTGCGAATTATTGTCCAAACTAATGAAGAATGCTATCGAGCTTTAGCGGTGGTTCATGATACTTTTCGTCCTATCCCTGGTAGATTTAAGGATTATATAGGTCTGCCTAAACCAAACAATTATCAATCTCTACATACTGGGGTAATTGGTTTGACAGGGCGACCCTTAGAAGTGCAAATTCGCACTCTGGAAATGCACCATATCGCAGAATACGGAATTGCTGCTCATTGGAAGTATAAAGAAACTGGTGGTTCTGAGAATACTAACTTAACAAGTTCTGATGAAAAATTTACTTGGTTACGCCAATTGTTAGATTGGCAAAGTGACTTAAAAGATGCTCAGGAATACTTAGATAGTGTGAAAGATAATCTGTTTGAAGATGGTGTTTATGTCTTCACTCCCAAGGGGGATGTTATTCCTTTAAGTCCTGGTTCTACCAGTATAGATTTTGCCTATCGCATTCATACAGAAATCGGAAACCACTGTGCAGGGGCGCGGGTAAATGGGCGCATTGTTCCCTTATCAACGCGATTGCATAATGGTGATATTGTTGACATTATTACCCAAAAAAATTGTCATCCCAGTTTAGATTGGTTAAATTTTGTTGGTACTTCGGCGGCGAAGTATCGTATTAAACAATGGTATAAGCGATCGCGCCGAGAAGAAAATATCGCCAGGGGACGGGATTTATTAGAAAAAGAATTGGGGAAAACTGGTTTTGAGAACTTACTCAAGTCAGAGGCTATGCAGACTGTGGCGGAAAAGTGTAATTATCACAGTGTAGAAGATTTACTGGCTAGTTTAGGTTATGGGGAAGTTACCTTAAATCTAGTCCTGAACCGTTGGCGGGAAGTTGTTAAAGGTAAACAACCTGTTACTGATATGATCCCATTTCTCGCCAAGGAATTAACAGCAAAAACTTCGCGCCAGGAAAAAACTGATTTATTATCTACATACCGTGCTAGTGATTCCCCTATTATTGGGGTGGAGGGGTTAGTTTATCATATCGCCGGTTGTTGTACCCCCATTCCTGGAGAAGCAATTGTGGGCGCTGTGACTAGGGGAAGAGGAATTTCTATACACCGCCAAGGTTGTCATAATCTAGATCATGTTGAATATGAGCGTTTAGTACCAGTGCGTTGGAATTCAGTTACAGAGAGCCAAAATCGTCCTTATACATATCCTGTTAATATGCAAATTGAGGCATTAGATAGAGTCGGAGTATTAAAAGATGTATTGTCTCGACTAAGCGACCAGGGTATCAATGTCCGTCACGCTCAAGTTAAAACTTCCTTGGGAGAACCAGCTTTAATTGATTTAGGAATTGATGTGCGCGATTGTTCTCAATTGGAACGTTTATTTGTTCAACTGAGAAAAATGAGCGATATTATTAATATACGTCGTGTCTGTGAGGCTGAGGACTGTAGATGAATTATAAATTAATAAAGGGTATTGGGCGAATAGAAGTCGCTACTAGACAAGCAAAGTCCACCTCCGTGGACTAATTAGGGTTTAATGAGACTAAGTAGGTAAACGGAAAAAAAGCGACATAAGTAACGAAAAGTAAAGTTGCTCAAAACCTGTTCCCAGTTAAGAGTTCCCAGTTAAGAGTTCCCAGTTAAGAGTTAAGAGTTAAGAGTTAAGAGTTAAGAGTTAAGAGTTCCCAGTTAAGAGTTAAGAGTTCCCCGTTCCCTCTTAAACAATTTCATTTAGGGTTTGTAACAGTTGATCTATTTCTTCAACTGTGTTATAATGGGCTAATCCTATCCGCAATAATCCACCAGATGTTTCTACATCTAATTTTTCCGTGAGGTTAATTGCATAAAAATTTCCGTACCAAACAAATATTCCCTTTTCTCCTAATATTTGGGCTATGGTTGCGGGTGTTTTTCCTGCTATGCGAATAGATACTGTTGGTGTCCGCCATTTAAATTGGCTGGGTTCTGTAATACCATATAAGCTTAAACCAGGGATTTTTAATAAACCTGAAATTAGCTTTTTACTTAATTCTCTTTCATATTCTTGAATGGCTGACATTGCTGCTATTAAAGCTGCTCGCCGACTATGATAAGCTGATACTAATTCATGATTTTTTTGTTCTGGTGCGGTCAAAAATCGAGGACAATGGAAGGTAGTTAAACCTTCTCTGTCGGCTTCTATTAAGGAAGAAAGTAATTCATTATCTAAGTTTGGGGAAACATGACAACCTAATTTGGCTAAATAATTAATCGCTGCTACTAACCCCGCTAAACCTTCATGATTTAAAGTTCCTGTTTCCCATTTTGAGGGAATTTCTTCTGTTGCTGGTTTAACTTTATAAGGAGAAAATCTGGTTAAATGTTCTCTTTTTCCGTAGACAATTCCTACATGAGGCGCGAAGAATTTGTAAGCAGAACAGGCTAGAAAATCACAATCTAAATGATGAACATTAATCAGTCCATGGGGCGCGTAATGGACAGCATCAACATATACTAAAGCCCCGACATTGTGGGCTATTTTGACTATTTTACTAATATCATTAATTGTCCCCACGGCGTTAGAAGCATAGGTAACTGCTACTAATTTGGTGCGGGAATTTATCTTTTTTTCTAAATCATGCCAATCTAAAGTACAGTCAGAAGTATTAATATCAACAGCACGAATAATTACACCTTTCTCTGCTAAAGCATACCAAGGAGAAATATTCGCAGCATGATCTAAGTCTGTAACGATAATTTCATCACCAGCTTGTAATTCTCTACCAATAGCGCGACTCACAGAGAAGGTGAGAGTGGTCATATTTGCGCCAAATACTATTTCATCATTATCGCATCCTAAGAAGTCAGCGATCGCTGCTCTGGCCGAAGTAATTAAAGCATCTGTTCGCAAACTAGTAGCAAAAGTACCATGAACATTCGCATTTGATCTAACTAAATAATCACTAATTGCGTCTAAAACCCCACCAGGAACTTGTGTTCCTCCTGGTCCATCAAAGAAAATTGCTGGCTTTTTGTTGATTGTTTGTGTCAGTGCGGGAAACTGAGAACGAATCCATTTTATATCTAGAGATTCCATAATTTTTTCCCTTTTTATGATTTTTGTTCCGCGTAAAGCTACAAGATGTGAGTATAGCAATTCTCGGTGGGTTGTGAATGGATTTTTTTTGAACGAACCACAGAGGACACAGAGGACACAGAGGTAGAGAAGAAAGAGGTATTCACGTCTGATTTAGGATTGCTATATATTAGCTTATATTTTACTCTAATATTTTACTCTAATATTTTACTCTAATATTTATTTTTTTCTATGGGAAAAGCAACATTGGTTAAAATATTAATTGGGTTGATGTTTTTGAGTAGTTCCATTTGTTGTTGATTTTTGACTAATAATGCACCTGCAAAACCTAGAGAATTTATGGAAATTTCTGCAAATTCTTCTTGTTTTCGCGGCACAATTAACATCCATTTTCGTGTAATTAAAAGATTGTATGCTCCCGATTGTAGATGATTTTCTAGAGGTTTAATTCCCGTTTTATGTAGTAAATTATGATATTTTTCTAAGGTTACTTCTGCACTTTCTCCCATTTTAAGAGTAGTAAAAGCGTGTAAAAATGGAAATTCTGGAATAGTTCCCAGATCATTTTCTAATTTTGCTGTTTTTAAAAGTGGGGAAATAGGAATATCTGTTTCTGAAAAAGGGACAATTTGTAAATGTTTATGTCGTTGACTCGCACCAGCTAGTTTACCACCATTGTAAAATACTAAACCTTCAAATTCTCCTAAACAAGTCCACATTGCTGTAAAATCTTCTAGGGTGAGTAAGGTTTCTTGTTCTTCAAAAATGCGGGTGATAATTAACAAATGATTATCCACAACATTGAACTTATTTAAAATACAAACATGAGTAGAAGAAATATCTGCTACAAATAAATCTTCTTCATAAGGTAAGAAAGGATTAAACTCTTTACCAGTCTTAGAGATTTGTTGTTTTTGTTTTTCTTTATCGGCTTTTTTGCGGTTGAGATTTGCTAAAATTCTGACTATAAATTGTACTCCATCTTGTTCAATAATTTCCAATTCCGTGGGAATAGATTTTAAAGCTCCAGATTTTAAAGCCTGTTCTGTTGTAGTTTTGATGCTTGTCCATAATGTACCGGGTTCAAGGAGGATTTTTAGCTGATTCATATTTTATATCATCAATTACTCAATTTATAAACCAAATCTGATTTCTCTATATTATACAGGACTTACGCAAAATATCTCTCAAATCCTCATTTCTCCGTGACCTCTGTGCCTGGAGTGGTTCGTTATTCCATGAATCTTGCGTAAGTCCTATTATAATTGAAATCAGCAAATTATCACCATTCTAGAGGTGAATCATGGTTCAAGCATTAACCAAATTCGTAAGCTTTGAGGAATTTATCCAATTTTATCCAGAAACAGGATCACGTTATGAATTACATAATGGAGAAATTGTAGAAATGAACCCACCAGTAGGAGATCATGAATTTGTAATTGGTTTTTTAGTTCGTAAGATATCAGGAGAATTAGATAGATTCAATCTTTCTTACCTCATACCTAAAACAACATTCATCAAAGCAGCAAAATCTGAATCTGCCTATTTGTCTGATATTTTGTTACTAAATCCTGCTAACTTACCTAATGAACCTTTGTGGAAAAAAGAATCAACCGTTACTCAAGCTGCTTCAGTTCCTTTAGTGATAGAAATTGTTAGCAGTAATTGGCAAACCGATTATACTCATAAAACTAACGATTATGAATCAATGGGTATTCCTGAATATTGGATAGTTGATTATGGTGCTTTCGGTGGTAAAAGATTTATTGGTAATCCTAAACAACCAACTATTTCTATTTATTCTTTAGTTGATGATGAATACATAGTTAATCAATTTAGATGTGATGATTTAATTATATCGCCATTATTTCCAGAACTCAAATTAACACTTTCACAAATTTTACAAAATATATAAATACCGTAAGCATCAGATCCCCGACTTTTCAAAGAAGTTGGGGATCTGATCTAAATCTAAGAACAATATAAAGTATCTCTTGTCTGCCTACCCGTTGTGGGATTAGTACCTTTAGCTACTTTACATAATTTATTTTGTTCATCTCGACGCAGTAGGACATCTGTAAAATCAGCACCATCAATTATAGCACCATCAAATTTAGCATTAGCGGCAAATGCACCTTCTAGAATGGCGTTGGTTAAATTGGTTTTGATCAGACGTGCGGAGTCTAATGTAGTATTAGTTAGGTTGGCTTCCTGCAAATTTGCTGATTCTAAATTAGCAGCAAAAAAACTTACACCTGTTAAATTAGAGTTACTAAAATTACTGTAGCGCAGATTGGCTTTAGTAAAACTAGAGTCTCTTAAATCACGTCCAGAAAAATCAGCACTGGTGAGAATTTCTTTGTTATATTCCAGTGCTACAGCAGCAGGAACAAAACCTAATAAGGTTGTGATGGTAATGATTGCCAAAAGTAATAAACTGAGTATACTTGTCCAACTACGATTTTGAGTATTCATGGTATTGTTATTTAATGGTTAATCCTTCTCCATTTAATTATGCAGATATTGGTAACATAGGTGAAGACCTAGTAGCCAAATGGTTACAATCTACGGGTTGGGAAATTTTGCACCGTCGCTTTTGGTGTCGCTGGGGAGAAATTGATATTATTGCCCAATATCAAGACACAACAGTGGCATTTATAGAAGTTAAAACCCGGAGTTCCGGTAATTGGGATGAGTTGGGTAAAAACGCCATTACTCCCAAAAAACAAGCAAAACTCTGGCAAACGGCGGAAATATTTTTAAGTGAATATCCTGAAAAAGCTGATTATTATTGTCGCTTTGATATAGCCCTTGTCCATTATCAACCTACATCAAAAAAGCTGATAAAAAGGGCAGTTATTGAAGAAGTCTCTCTGGCTAGTTTATCGGTATCTGGATATGATTTTCAGCTGCAAGAATACATTCTGGCAGCTTTTGACCAATAAATAATATGAGACCAGAATTATTTTCCATTCTGTGATAATACACAAACAATTTTGAATTTTCAGTTTTAAATTGTTTAAGCCAGTGTTTCTGGACAGTAGCCTAAACCACGCACAAACTGTTGTCTAAATGCTTCAATTTCTTCTCTTTCAGGATTTCCATGGGAAACAATTGCTACTTGATAACGACCCATTACGTCTACAGGGGCTTGTCCGGATTCTAAACTCCACAGTGCCATTTGTACTCTCATTGGTGGTTGGTAGTTAATGCCTAATTCATTCAAAAATGCCCGAAAATCACCATCTTCCTGGGGTGAAAGCACTTCTCTAAATTTGATTCTGACTACCCAACCATTAATTTGATGAATTATACTAACAAAGGAAACAGGGGTTTCTTTTCTAGCGTGGAGGTGTTGAACGATTCTCAGTGTGAGACTGGCATTGGCCAAGCAATACAGGTATTCGCTCATGGTGTTAAGGATCAAAGCTAATTTTACCTCTCTATCTTCCCTAATCCAGCCCAGTTCCCGGTAGGGTAAAAGCCCCCGTTTTTCTATGGGGAGATTTACCCATTAATTCCCTTTCATGAAAATCAAGTAACAAATAGTATAAGCAAAATTGCAGAAAATGTCTAGTCTAGAAGTACAGGATGTGAATTTAGATTGTTCGTTATCTAGTTATGACTACGAACTTCCACCAGGGCTAATTGCCCAAAACCCTGCTGTTCCTAGAGATAGTTCCAGGTTATTGGTTGTAAATTCTCTGGAAAATCCTCAAACTATACCAGTTTCTCATCATATTTTCCGTGATTTACCGGAACTGCTGCAACCCGGTGATTTACTGGTAATGAATAATACGAAAGTGATTCCCGCTCGGTTGTACGGCTGTAAGTCTACTGGTGCGGAAGTGGAGGTGTTACTATTGGAAGAACGACAGCATAATTGCTGGTTGGCTTTGGTGAAACCTGGTAAGCGGTTTAAGATAGGCAGTGAAATTATTTTTACAGCGGGAGGAGAGGAAAATCAACAGACATTAAGAGCGACGGTGGTTGAATCAGATCCACAAACCGGGGGGCGATTATTGCAGTTTGATTTGCCGCCAGCAGTGCCTTTAGTCCAGGTATTAGGCAAATTTGGCGAAATTCCCCTGCCACCTTATATCACGGCCTCTACCGCTGCTAATGAACAGTATCAAACGGTGTATGCTCAGGAGGAAGGAGCGATCGCTGCGCCAACAGCAGGGCTACATTTTACACCGGAGTTACTAGAAAGATTGCGGGTTTGTGGCATTAATCAAGCCTTTATTACTCTTCATGTTGGTGTCGGTACTTTTCGCCCAGTAGAAGTAGAAGATGTGACTACTCACGCCATGCACGAAGAATGGATAGAGGTTTCTGCTGATACCGTTGAGCAAATTCGGGCTACTCAGGCTGCGGGAGGACGCATTATTGCGGTGGGGACAACAGTGGTGAGAGCATTGGAAGGAGCGGCGCAATTGGGGGATTTACAGCCATTTATGGGGAAAACGAACTTATTTATTTATCCTGGCTATAAATGGCAAGTTGTGGAGGGTTTAATCACCAATTTTCATTTACCCCGTTCTAGTTTGTTGATGTTGGTTAGTGCTTTAATTGGTAGAGAAAGGTTACTAGATATTTACCAAGAAGCGATCGCCTCTGAATACCGCTTTTATTCTTTTGGGGATGCTATGGTGATTTTACCAGCAGATAAAAAGAAAAGCATAGAATTAGATTAACTATGATTAAGTAGGTTGGCGTTAAAAATTGTCGTTATGACAAGGGAACTCTTAACTGGGAACTCTTAACAGGGAGAAGAAAGGAATATAAAAACAAAAGTGTGGTACAAGTACATTAAAATTGCTGTAAGTATCTGGTTGCTTCAAATTGGTAAGGGAACAGGGAACAGGGAACAGGGAACAGGGAACAGGGAGAAGAAAGGAATATAAAAACAAAAGTGTGGTACAAGTACATTAAAATTGCTGTAAGTATCTGGTTGCTTCAAATTGGTAAACGATTAATATCTTTGTTGCAACCAATTACTACCATTGCAGAACCTTTTTCTAAACGTTTAGTTGGTTCAGGATTAATGATAAATTTACCATCATGACTTACGGCCAACATATTTAAACCATAGCGGTTACGAAGTTGAAGTTCAGCAATAGTTTTCCCATGAAATTCATCAGGAACAATTAACTCCACAATGCTATTATCTGGGTCAAGATCAAATCTTTCTAAAATTCCTGGTTTAGTAAGTGTTCGTGCTAAAGCACAACCGGCTTCATATTCAGGAAATACTACATGATCTGCTCCTACTCGTTGTAATAATTTACAGTGAACTTCACTAGAGGCTTTTGCCACCACGTGAGGTACACCACCTTCTTTCACATTTAAAGTAGTAATAATACTTTCCTGAATATAGTTACCAATGGCTATAATTACGGTATCAAATTCAAAAATTCCGGCTTCTTTTAGGGCTGCTGGTTCAGTTGAATCTAGTTGTAAAGCATGACCGACTATTTGCTCATGTAAAGCCTCAGAAACTCGTTTTTCGTCAACATCTGTGGCTAAAACTTGATAACCTAAATTATGCAATGTTGAACAAACAGAACGACCAAAACGACCTAAGCCAATGACAGCAAATTGGTGGTTGTCTTTACGTAAACTGCGGAGAAATTTTAATGATGAAAGATTCATAATGGGTAATGGGTAATGGGTAATGGGTAATTAGTGATTGGTACACTAAATAAGGAATGAATAATCCCTGTCCATAATGTAGTTGATTTTGATACTACTAAGTAAACAACTTAAATTAGCTATGCAAATAACTAGCAGTGAAATCCAAGCTATGCGGGAATTAATGCCCGATTATACCCCTGGACTGGAAGCAATGGATCATTTAGAAAAGCACAATGGCGACATGGAAACGGCTTTTCAAGATTTATGGCAAGAAAAAAATCGTCAAGTTATCATGGGGGGAGATAAGTCACTTTTACAAATCACCCTTAAAGCCTTGCGAAATGAACTTTGTGGTGATGACGGGTTTCGTGGACAACTCAAAGAATACACCAAAAATCCGGGCAGTTCTCCTTTACTGACAGGTGTGATAGTTTCCTTAGTGGGTTTAGCTTCATCCAGTGGTTTACCTCTTGATCCGGCCATTGCCACTGTTATAGTTTTATATATCCTGAAAATAGGGGTCAATATCTTTTGCGATTACACTGAACCGCCGGCTGCTAGTGGTGGAACTTTACCCCCAGCACCATAATTGATTATATACGGGCGGGTTGTCCCCGTCCTCTGCTGATTGTGTAAATTAATTCTTGGAGGTATAGCACATGGTAATGCAGCGGCCACAAACTAACCCAACTCCTCAAATTCTACCTTTAGAAAATGGCGATCGCTTATCACGCCATGAATTTGAACGTCGTTATACTGAAAGTCTCGATATTAAAAAAGCTGAATTAATCGAAGGAGTAGTTTACGTGGCCTCACCTTTACGCTTTCAACGTCATGCAGAACCCCATGCTAAATTGATGATTTGGTTAGGAAATTATCAAATTTATACCCCCGGAATTAAATTAGGAATAGAACCTACCATCAGATTGGATCAAGATAACGAACCTCAACCCGATGGAGTTTTATTAATTGATGAAAGTTTGGGTGGAAAATCTCGAATTACCGATGATGATTATATTGAAGGCGCACCGGAATTAGTCGCGGAAATTGCCGCCAGCAGTGCAGCTTATGATTTATATGATAAGAAAAAAGCCTATAAACGTAACGGCATTCAGGAATATCTTGTTTGGCAGAGTTTAGAAAATAAATTAGATTGGTTTGGGTTACATGATAGTGAATATATATTACTGCAACCTGATACAGAGGGGATTATTAAAAGTCAAGTTATGCCCGGATTATGGTTATCTGTAACCGCATTATTAGCAGGAGATATGGTTAAGGTTTTAGAAGTATTGCAAACAGGATTAAATTCACCAGAACACACGGAATTTTTACAGCGTTTATCAGGTTTGTGATATAATTTAAGTAGATTTTTAATTTTCAGCCTACAATGTAATCAGAGAGCTAGATTTGAGCTAAAAATATGGAAAAATTAAACATTAAAACAGAAGCCCAGAAATTAATTGACAGATTACCGGATAATTTTACTTGGGATGATTTGATGTATGAGATTTATGTTAGGCAAGTAGTTGAGGCTGGACTTGCTGACAGTCAAGCTGGTAGATTAATTTCTGTACAGGAAGTTAGAGCTAAATTTGGATTACCAGAGTGAAAGTTTATTGGACACAAACAGCCGTAGAGAATCTTTCGGCAATTTATACCTATATTTCCCCAAATTCTCCACAATATGCGGCTAGAGTAATTGACAAATTAACTAGGCGTTCTGAACAAATAGCTAATTTTCCGTTTTCAGGTCGGATTGTACCAGAGTTTGCAACCCAGGAAATCCGTGAAATAATTGAAGGTGCATATCGAATAATTTACTACATCAAATCTGGGGAAATAGAAGTGCTGGCTGTTATTCACGGTTCACAGCAAATAACGCCAAATTTAGAAGCAGAGTAGATATAGAGATAGTTTTGGGCAAAATCTTATTAGACAAAATAATGCTAACAAACTACATTCAAGCAGCCTTAAACCGAGCCAAATATGAACTTTTAGATGATGGTACTTTTTACGCAGAAGTCCCTGAATTACAAGGTTTATATGCCAATGCACCTACAATTGAAAATTGTCGAGAAGAATTAAAACAATCTTTGGAAGAATGGATTGTTTTAGGATTGCAGTTAGGACATAATATACCTGAGTTAGATGGTATTTACCTTGCTTTGAAAAAGGATGTAGCTTGATGCCAAGCTTTGCACCTATTAGTCGCCGGGATTTAATTTATTACCTGAAACAAATTGGCTTTGAGGGTCCATATTCAGGGACAAGACATCAATTTATGGTTAGAGATGATGTGAGGTTAATAATTCCTAATCCCCATGAAGGAGATATTAGCAAAAGCTTATTAGCAAAGATATTAAAACAAGCTCAAATTAACAGAGATGAATGGGAAGTGCTTTAAAAATTTATTATTTTTCTATTTAACGCAAAACCTTTAACCCGTCTGGGAATGAATTCCCAGTCTCATAGCAAAAGTCATCTAAAGATGACTAAATAACCTGAAAATTGTTTAGTAAACTAAAGTTTACTTTGGCTATTAGCCCTGAAATTCATTTCAGGGCGGTTGTGAAAGCAAACAAAACAACCGTATTTATTTTATCACTCTGGTAATCTTTCTAAAATCTCCCTCGCAATATTCGCCCTATATTCATCTTTATATTCAATATATATCTCTAAGGCTTTTTGTAAATTTGTTCTAGCTTCTGTATAATCTTCTTGTGCTTCTGCAAGTAACCCTAATTGTCCATAGGTTGAGGCTTGTGTATATCTATCCCCAAATTCGATTTTGATAGATAAAGCTTGTTGATAATAGTCCCGTGCTTGGGCATATTCCCGCATTTGTTGGGCTACTATTCCCAACTGGTGGTAGGTACCAGCTTGTTCATATCTATCCCCAAATTCGATATAGATAGATAAAGCTTGTTGATAATAGTCCCGTGCTTGGGCATATTCCTGCATTTCTTCGGCTACTATTCCCAAATTGTGGTAGGTACTAGCTTGTGTATATCTATCCCCAAATTCGATATAGATAGATAAAGCTTGTTGATAAAAGTCCCGTGCTTGGGCATATTCCCGCATTTCGTGGGCTACTCTTCCCAACTGGTGGTAGGTACTAGCTTGTTCATATCTATCCCCAAATTCGATAAAGATAGATAAAGCTAGTTGATAAAAGTCCCGTGCTTGGGCATATTCCTGCATTTCTTGGGCTACATATCCCAACTGGTGGTAGGTACTAGCTTGTTCATATCTAGCCCCAAATTCGATAAAGATAGATAAAGCTTGTTGATAATAGTCCCGTGCTTGGGCATATTCCCGCATTTTTTGGGCTACATATCCCAACTGGTGGTAGGTATTAGCTTTCCAAAGTTGTTTTTGTCTTTCTTCTCCACTCTCTAGGGCATCATAAATTTGTAAGATCTTTTCATAAGATTTTTGAGATTCCTTGTACTGCTGGGCTTGAAGTTGACAGTTACCAAGTCTGTCAATTGCCAATGCTATTTGATAACCTAACTCACTCTTGATAAATGCAGTTGAATTATCCAAACGTTGACAAACTGCTTCTGCTAATTTTAGATTGCTAGGATTATCATTAATCAACCTAAAATATTTATCCAAACAGAAATAAATACTAATACTTTCTTGTTTATCTAAACAAATTTGCAACCCATTATATAAATTTTCATATTCCAGCTTACAGGCAAATATCCCCAATTTTTGCTCTTGGGGATCTTTAGATTCCATTAACTGATTATAATAACTAGCTAAACCTAAATAATGGTTTTTAAATCCTGTTTGCAAAGCTTCACAAGTTGCAGCGTCAACAGTTGCTAATTTAGTCTTCAAAAAGTAGGGAAAGACAGGCTGAATTGTTAATAGAGGTGAATCATTATCCATTGGGGATAATAAACCCCAGTTAATTGCTTCTTTTATAGCATCATCAAATTTATCAAACTGGTAATTTTGAAAAGGTTCTAATTTCTGCAATTCATTGATATAATTACGAATAATATCACGAAATATAAACCCACTAAAAGGAGCTAAACAAATCAGCAATTTTTGCGCTTCTGGTGATAAATTACTGTGGGAATATTCCACACATTTTAAAATACTCTTAGTCTTATCCTCACTAGCAACATCTAAATTTACATCCGCTGCTTGCAAACCCTGTAAAATTTTCTGTGGAGTTTGCTTTTGCAAATTTGCTAACACAACTTCCATTGCTAAGGGATAACCAGCTAACAATTTCATTAACTTCTGAAAATCCCCATCTTGGCGAATTTTCTCAATTTTGTCTGGAGGTATATTTATTTCTAAAATCTTCTCAGCCAACTCCGTCCGCGCTTCTTGATCTAATCCTTGCAATTCATAAAGATTGAATTTAAAAGTTTGCTGCTGTAACCATTCTTCCCGACTGCGTGAACCCAAAACTACTAAAGTTTTACCACCAACCAACCGCCCAATAAAATCGCGGATTTGATGCCGTTCTGTTTGTGGTAATGTATTTTGTATCGCTAATTGTTGTCCTGTAACTGATTCTAAATTATCTAAAATCACAGCGTATTTTTCAGACCGCAATTTGGCAACTAATTTCTCTATTTGCGCCCTTTGACTCATTGCTTGAAAATTAGCTAATTCAAACTTTTTATATACTTGCTGCCCGATAAAAAATAAAATTTGTTCGAGTGTCCAGGCTTTTTCATCGTAGCCAAAATAAAAGGTATTTTTCACAAAGTTGGTTTTTTGCCACCATTCCCGCAGATAATTTAACAGTGTTGTTTTTCCCGTTCCTCCCATGCCCTGCAACAGCAAAACATTGTGTTTTAACAATGCCTTCTCAATTTTGAGAATTTCCAAATCTCGCCCGACAAAGCCATAAGTCGGTAAAGTAAAGCGATATTCACTACTAACACTTTCAAAATATTTCTCTTCTTCTTCTGGTGTAAACTGACGTAAATTAAAATTCACCGACTGGTTATAATAAACCACAGGTAATAACCAATCTTCTAATTTAATATTTTGATAATAGGCTTTCCGTTCCTTATCATTAAACAATTCTCGCCGACTTAATCTAATTGCTTCCGTGATAGGTTTATCAGCAAATAAATGTTTATATAAATGTTCCATCATCAACTTAGCCGCAGTCACAGTGACAGAATAACCCATTGCTACCACCATCTGCATTCCCGCACTCATCAACCGACTACCTAAACTGGTTTCTCTGACCTCTTCTTCTGTATTTTGTAGAGATGTTGTTGTGTTTTGTAGAGACGTTCCATGGAACGTCTCTACATTATTTTGAGGGAGAGGTGATTTCACCTGCTTACCTGACTGACAAGCATTGAGAATACATACAGGAATACCCTTACCAGTCAACAAAGCGGCTAATTCCGACGCTTCCACCAAATCAACCTTCCCCTGACTCTCCCCCTCAAACGCCAAAAACGCCTTCACACCCTCAAAAGGCTGCAAATCATCCCGTCCATAGCGTCCTTTGAACAAATAACGATTAACTGCACTGGGTTCTTGCACCTGCACCTGTTCATGAGTCAATAACGCCCCGTGCATATCCAAATGGATGATGTGATAAAAATTCGCGCCCTTTTCCTCCAAATGCTGGGATAATGCCTGATATGTTCCCGGACGCAGCAACTCTACATTTACCCGTAATTGACCATTTTCGATTAATTCTACCAAAGGTCGGGAAATTGTCCGATAACCTACGTCCTTTTCTTCGTCAGGACGCGCTACCACTACCAGCAAGTTAATAACTGGAGAAGTTGGCAAATTTACAGACCCAACAGCAGGGTTAACGCTTTTCCGCAGCATTACACAATCTACAGCTAAAGGTCGGGGAAGATTAGGTTCTTGCAATGCTTCCCAATGCAATGCTTGAAATTCCGGCGTTTTACTAACTATTTCTATTTGTAAGTGACTGAGATTATTTTTGAGTTGTTGATATTTGCTGTATGCTTTATTATCGTGAAAAACTTGGTCAAACAGCCTTTCACCGTAGGTTTTAACGCTATTTTTTGCCCTTTCGGCTTTGATTTTATCCACCATGGGATAAACCAGCCACTCTTCAAAATACCATTCTAGTTCCCGTTCCTCCTGGGGAGTGAAGGGGTCAGTGATAATAATGTCATATTCACCGTCACCAAAACTGAGACTGGCTGCAAATCCTGTTGCTGTTTGCTGTTGTTCCCGAATGGTAATCACTGACATAAAAATGATATTTCTGAATTGGGTTTTTAAGGGTTTTGTGATGACGTTAATCAATTCTATCTGAGTTCGGTATCAATTGGTAATTATCCAACCAGGAGATTTTCTTCAGGATAATGAATTCTACTAGGACGAGGATCACCTAGTATGGATGACATTAATAGTAAAATACCAACTCGACCAATGTACATGGTGAGAATTAAAATTAATTTTGCTGTGGTAGAAACAGTAGCTGTAATACCTGTAGAAAGTCCCACTGTACCAAAGGCCGATACTACTTCAAAAAGAATCTGAATAAACGGAAATTCAGGGTCAGTAATACTAATTAAAACCGTGGAAACAATCACAGTTGCTAATGAACCAAACACCACACCCACGGCTTTTAAAATTAATGATATGGCAATTTTGCGATTATATAATAATACCTCCTCTTTACCTTGCAAAATTGCCTTTGTACAACTGGTAATCACTCGTAAAGTTGTGGTTTTGATTCCTCCTCCTGTACCTCCAGGACTTGCACCAATAAACATCAGCGCAATCATAATGAACAATCCAGCATTAGTCATTTTGCCAATATCAATACTATTAAAACCAGCGGTTCTGGTGGTAACTGACTGAAACCAAGCGACTAATATTTTTCCGGTTAAATCTAATTTTCCAAAGGTGCTATCATTTCTAATTTCTATCATTAAAAGAGCAATTGTTCCTAACACTAATAATATTAAGGTTGTGCTAGTAGCCACTTTAAAATCTAGGGAAAATATTAAACGACCATTTTTTCTGATAATACGATTACTTTGATAAGTAAAGCTATCTCTTAACCACAAATACATATCCAAAATTACCTGATAACCAATACCTCCAAAAATAATTAATGTGCCAATTGTTAAAATCACTACAGGAGAAGATTGATAACTGATTAAATTGTCTTTAAATAAACTAAAGCCAGCATTATTCCAAGCACTAACACTATGAAAAATTGCTAACCAAGTTCCTTCTTGCCAACCTTTTTCCGGGACAAAAGCTATCATTAGTAGCAATACTCCCGTGATTTCAAATAATAGGGTAGTTGCAATAATGGAACGGATAATTTGAGCGCTTCCACTCATACCTGGACGATCTAAAGCTTGTTGAATTGCTACTTTTTGTCGCAAATCAAATTTTCTGCCTATTAATAACATCAAAAATGTGGTAGTTGTCATATAACCCAAACCCCCAATTTGGGCTAAAAGAGCAATAAACAATTGACCTAAAAAGGAAAAATCAGTCCCAGTGTCTACCACAGCTAAACCTGTCACACAAACTGCGGAAGTTGAAGTAAATAATGCAACAATGGGATCATTCCAATTCCCGTTACCAGTAGAAAAAGGCAAGGTTAAGAGAATTGTTCCCAAGAGAATGACAGCGATAAACCCCAAACAAATTGTCCGAGCAACGGTCATAAATAATTAAAAATCAAGAAAATTTGTGTATTTAGGTTATTTTTAAGATTCGCAAGGTAGAATTGATCAGTTATTCCCAAGCGAAATAATAGCCTATCTAATTAAAAACATAGATGGTAGCATATCAATAAGTTTTTTCTTTTCAGTTTCTTATGTTATCTTTATTTATCAAATAATGAGTCAAATACTTTACAAACAAATTCAGGAATTTTACGACGCTTCCTCCGGCTTGTGGGAGCAGATTTGGGGGGAACATATGCACCACGGTTATTATGGTGTAGATGGTAAACAGGTGAAAGAACGCCGTCAAGCACAAATTGATTTAATTGAAGAACTGCTAAAATGGGCAGATGTTCACAGTGCTAAAAATATCCTTGATGTGGGTTGTGGAATTGGTGGTAGTTCTTTATACTTAGCAGATAAATTTGGGGCAAATGCCACGGGAATTACATTGAGTCCTGTACAAGCCGCTAGAGCCATGGAAAGGTCTTTGGCAATGAATTTGAGTCAAAAGACTAGATTCATGGTGGCCAATGCCCAGGAAATGCCCTTTGATGACGATTCTTTTGATTTGGTCTGGTCACTGGAAAGCGGTGAACATATGCCAGATAAAACTAAGTTTTTGCAAGAGTGCTATCGCGTGTTAAAACCCGGTGGGACTTTGATTATGGTGACATGGTGTCATCGGAATACGGATAAGTCAGCACTGACAGCGGATGAACAAAAGCACCTAGAGGACATTTATAGGGTCTATTGTTTACCTTATGTAATGTCTTTAGCGGAGTATGAGGCGATCGCTTGGCAATTACCATTAACTAATATTCGCACTGCTGATTGGTCAACCGCAGTTGCACCTTTTTGGAATGTAGTAATTGATTCGGCCTTCACACCCCAAGCATTTATAGGTTTATTAATGGCGGGTTGGAGTACAATTCAAGGAGCATTATCTTTAGGGTTAATGCGTCGAGGTTATGAAACTGGGTTAGTTCGCTTTGGTTTATTACGCGGGACAAAGTAAGTCCAATTCTTTAAGATGGTGCAAATAAAAAAGAGCAAAAAATGAATCAATTTTATCAACAAAGTTCTGCTGTTTCTCCAAAAAGTTGGTTTTATTCTTTTTGGAAATTTTCCCGTCCTCATACAATTATGGGAACAAGTTTGAGTGTTTTGGGTTTATATTTAATTACCCTGGGTGTTACTTCTACAAGTTTTTCTAGTTTGCATATTGGGCAAATTTTAGCAACATGGATTGCTTGTATAAGTGGTAATATTTATATTGTTGGTTTGAATCAATTGGAGGATATTGATATTGATAAAATCAATAAACCTGATTTACCTTTAGCTGCGGGAGAATTTACGAAAGGACAAGGACAATTAATTGTTATTATTACTGGTATTTTGGCTTTGGCTGTGGCATGGCTAACTGGACCATTTTTAATGGGAATGGTAACAATAAGTTTAGCAATTGGTACAGCTTATTCTTTACCACCAATTCGGTTAAAACAGTTTCCTTTTTGGGCTGCTTTATGTATTTTTTCCGTGCGGGGAACGATTGTTAATTTAGGTTTGTTTTTGCATTTTAGCTGGGTATTGCAAAGAAGCCAAGGTATTCCTAGTGCAGTTTGGGCTTTAACGATTTTTATCTTAGTATTTACATTTGCGATCGCAATTTTTAAAGATATTCCTGATATGGAAGGAGATAGGGTTTATAATATCACAACTTTTACCCTCCAACTCGGACAACAAAAAGTATTTAATCTGGCTCTTTGGGTATTAACTATCTGTTATGGAGGCATGATTTTAGTAGGATTATTTCAGCTTGCGGAAGTTAATACTATTTTTGTTGTAATTACCCATACAATAACTTTAATTGTCTTATGGTGGAAAGGTGCAGGAGTTGATTTACAAGACAAAAAAGCCATTACTAATTTCTATCAATTTATCTGGAAATTGTTTTTCATTGAATATATACTTTTTCCCGTCTCTTGTTTATTAGCTTAAAATTTAGCTTAAAATCATGTTAGAAACATTTTCTATTTCATCTAATTCATCTAATATTTTTGCAATTTTTGTAGTCATTGTTGGTCTGGCTATTCTTGGTTATTTGAGTATCAAAACATTGATTACCTCTAATTTATTTCAGCAAGGTATCAATTTTTATCAAGCCAAAGATTTTGAAAATGCCGAAATAGCTTTGAGAAAAGTTATTGCTATCAATTCTACCAATGACATGGTACGTTTGTTGTTAGGAGATATTTTAAATCAAAAGGGACAAATTGCCGCAGCCAAAGCGTTATTTTGTGAAGTAATTGATAGCAGTCCTAAAAATCCTGATGCTTATTTACGTTTAGCAAATATTCTCATGCAGGAACAACAGGAAGCAGAAGCAAAAGCTAATTTAGTCACAGCAAAAGAGTTATTGCAAAAACAACGTCAACCAGAAAGAGCGAAAAAGGTTAGTGTTTTGTTAGATAAAATGATGGCTAAAAATATCTGATAGCAAAGCGTGGCGTAGCCATACTATGATTTTTAGGATTATTACAGTTGATTTGATTTATACAGGACTTACGCAAAATATCTCTCAAATCCTCATTTCTCCGTGACCTCTGTGCCTCTGTGGTTCGTTATTCCATGAATCTTGCGTAAGTCCTATTATACTATGATTTGAGCTTGAAATTTCGTCAGGAGAAATATCAAAATGCTTCAGTCTATTGCGGCCAAGGATGTGACGCTACGGGAATTAAAGCAAAATTTTGGCATTCAAATCGTTGAAGATACTACTTTTTTTCCTGAGTGGTTAGATGGGCTTGAGGCTTTGAACAAAGAAGACCAACATTTATTAGATCGGGTGAAAGCTAATTTTTTAGAATTGATGGATGATCCCCCAATGCTAGAAAATACAGTGAAGATGGTCGTACTTGCGCCCTTGTTAGATTTAGCTGGTTTTTATCATAAACCGTTTAGGATTGAAACAGAAACGGGTGTAGCCTTAGAAATGGAGGATGAAGGAACGATTATTCGGGGGCGGATTGATGTTTTGGTGTTAAAAAATCGGTTTTGGTTGTTGGTAATTGAATCAAAACGGAGTGATTTTGCGGTGACACGCGCAATTCCTCAAGCTTTGGCTTATATGTTGGGTAATGAGGAAACTGTGCTACCAACCTTTGGTATGATTACCAATGGTAATGAGTTTTTATTTTTAAAGGTATTGGAACATAAATATGCTAATTCACGGCTGTTTTCTTTGGTAAATCCTGATAATGAGCTTTATAGTGTGTTACAGGTATTAAAACGTTTGGGAACGGAGGCGATCGCCTTCAGTGAGACATAGGAATCGCTAATGGTTAAGAATATTTATTGCATCTTTATATCCTATCTTCCGGGATTATATTGGTAAAAAAATTCTTCAGAATCCATTTTTTGTTGGTTTTCATAGATACTCAACCGTTTTGCAACCGCAACTAAAGCATCTAATGGTGATGTGTATTGAATAGTTTGTTTACGCATTGTCTTTTTCAATTATGGATATAAATTTAAAATAACATAACCTCAAAATATAATACAGCAAGTAGCTTTGAGTGAAGTACACTTTGTGCGGGCAAGACTTGTACTGAGATTGGTCGAAGTATGCCCGCACCACAAGAGTTTTATCATTAATATCTGTACTTCAGAATACCGGGAACTGCTGTAATTATAGGAAATGTTGGGTTTCCTGGCGTGAACCCAAACTAATAGCTACAAGCAACTCGAAAACCGTAGTCATAGCATCTGTAGTATGCGTTGTTGCCGTTGCGACAAGCTGAACGGCAAAGTCCACGAAGGTCGATCCAGGAACCCCCGCGTAATATCTGTTTGTTATTGCTACTAATCCAAGCAATACTATCATTAGGCCAGATAGGCGCGTTTATATAATTTTCATGCCAACCATCTTCACACCACTCCCATACATTACCGTGCATATCATACAAACCAAAAGCATTAGGGGGGAATTTTCCTACTTCTGTGGTTTGTCCATACTTATTACCATGATTGACTAAATCGGTGGTAATGGTATCACCGAAGTAGTAGGGAGTTGTGGTATTAGCCCTACAAGCATACTCCCATTCTGCTTCACTGGGTAAGCGATATAATGTACCTGTAGCTTTACTTAGTCTGGCACAAAATTCCTGTGCGTCATGCCATGATACATTTTCAACTGGAAGATTTGCACCTTGGAAGTGTGAGGGTTTAGACCTTAAATCAATCTTCACCTTGGGTAAATCTGCTACCCTTTCCCATTGGGCTTGAGTAACAGGATATTTACCCATAAAAAAAGGTGGAACTGTAACTTGATGTTGAGGTTTTTCAGAATCATCTCCTTGTCCTTCTGGTGAACCCATGAGGAATTTTCCCCCAGGTATTGCTACCATTTCTAAAACTACTCCTTTTCCTAGATTTTCGTTTTGTGTAGAAGAAATTGCTGGGTTAAATCTTGAAGAAATAGTATTGGGGATAAACCCCTGCAAAGAAATAGAAGAATTTTGTATTTGTGCTGATGTTGAAACTATCTGTTTTTCTAATGATGATAAAACCTCGTATGCTGACTGAAAACGATTAATCGGTAAATCCTGCAACATTTTATCTAAAACTATTTCCAAGTCCTGACTGACAGAAACATATTGTTTCCATGTCCACTGCATTCTCATGGAATCAAATATTAAATCATCACCATCATCTTTTTGAAAATGTCCCGTTAATAAACGAATACAAGTTACAGCTAAACTATAAAGATCACTATTCGGAAAAACCATCCCGCGCATTTGTTCCGGTGGTGCATATCCCGGCGTTCCCGTAATCGTCCCCACTCTACTCAGAACACTTCCCCCAACTTCCTTAGAAACTCCAAAATCAATTAGGAATAAAGCACCAGTTTGAGAACTTTTAATAATATTTTCTGGTTTAATATCTCTATGAATGACTTTATTATCATGGACAAATTGTAAAATAGGTAATAATTCAACTAATATCTGTTTAACTTCCGACTCGCTGAATTTTCCTTTTTGTTGTAATTCATCTAACAGATTTTTACCTTCGATAAATTCCTGAATTAAATATAATCTTCCTTCTTGGGGAAAGAAAGCCAGTAAATCAGGAATATGTGAATGTTTCCCTAAATCTCGCAGTCGAAAAGCTTCTTGTTTAAATAACTCCGTCGCTTTTTCTAAAGCCGCACTTCCCGACTGTTGGGGTAAAAATTGCTTAATTACACAGGGAGTATCTAATCTTTGTTTGTCTACTGCTAAAAAGGTTCTCCCAAAGCCACCTTCACCAATTACCCGCACACTACGATACCGTTCTTGCAATATTAATTTACTTCCACAATGTTGACAAAATATCGTGTCCGGTGGATTTTGCTGTAGACAGTCGGGGTTAAGACATTGACTCATAGATACTCGTTAGGGCTAATCGTTTCAGTATAATTATACAATATTTTCCATTTTTACCCCAAACCTAATTAATTCACCGCAAAATCACTATATTTTCTTCTGGTTGGTGAATGAAATGCTAAAACAATATCTTGTTTTGGTACTCCTAATTCTAATAAATCTTGAGCAATTCTTCTTTCAGTTCCATTGTGTTGTATCCAAATTTTACCATCTTTAATATCAATATGTAGCATGATTCCATGAATGCGTTTTTCTCCATTCCATCCCACAGTCATTAATTGATAATGATTATGTTCTTTATCAATAATTACCTGTAATTCTACATCTCCATAGGATGGTTTATATTGACTATATTCTTTGATAATACTTTCAATATAATGCCCATACTTTTCTAATTTATCCATTGAGATATTACCTCCTTGTCAATATTATAAACAATAATTTTTAAATGATAATCAATCATAGCTATCTGAATTATAATAAAATAACCTTTATTTAAGTAGATGAACGGAAAAAACCGACATAAGTAACGAAAAGTAAAGTTGCCAAAACCTCTTCTCTGTTCCCTGTTCCCTGTTCCCTGTTCCCTTAATTTTTAACGCCAACCTACTTAGGAGTAATTACTAAACATGATTATAAAAATGGGTAAAGTCTATCTTGTTGGTGCTGGACCTGGAGATGTGTCCTATTTAACAGTTAAAGCCTATCGTCTTTTACAAACTGCTCAAGTATTAGTCTATGATGCTTTAGTTGATAGTCAATTATTAGATTGTGTCCCTGGTAATTGTCTAAAAATAGATGTTGGTAAACGCGGTGGTCAACCTAGCACTTCCCAAACTGAAATTAACGATTTACTGGTAAAATATTGTTTAGAAGGTAAACAAGTTATTAGACTAAAATCAGGAGATCCTTTTATATTTGGTCGCTGTCTTTTAGAAATTACAGCTTTAAAAACAGCCGGTTGTGATTTTGAACTCATTCCCGGAATCTCTTCGGCATTAGCAGCGCCATTATTAGCGGGAATTCCCCTCACAGATAACGTTCTTAGTCGTTGTTTTGCAGTCTGTACAGCCCATGAACCAGATACTTTAAACTGGGAAGCATTAGCAAGCTTGGAAACCTTAGTAATTTTGATGGGAGGAAAAAATTTACCAGAAATAATCCATCAAATGATAAAATATGGAAAATCCTATTCTACACCCATTGCTATTATCCGTTGGGCTGGGACACCAAACCAACAAATCTGGACGGGAGAACTGGAAAATATCCTCCAGCAAACCGCTGGTTTATCTCTCTCTCCCGCAGTTATAGTTATTGGTGAAGTTGTCCGATTACGCGATTACTTGTAATCTAACTATAATCTAAAAAAATCTCCTCTTTGCGTCTTTACTCCTTTGCGTCTTTGCGCGAAACCAAAAATTATTAATGCAACAACCGTGAATTACAATCTTTCCCCCCTTGCTGGTAAAACCATCTTAGTTACCCGTTCCGTCGGTCAATCAAATCAATTTAGCGATCGCTTAACCTCCGCAGGTGCTAAAGTAATAGAAATGCCAACTTTGGAAATTGGACCTCCTACTAGTTGGGCAGCTTTAGATCAGGCAATTTTACATTTATCAACTTTCCAATGGCTAATTCTCACTTCTAGTAATGGGGTAGAATACTTTTTTCAAAGATTAGCAAAATCTGGTCAAAATCAAGATGCTTTATCTGGGGTAAAAATTGCTGTTGTCGGTGAAAAAACAGCCCAAAGTTTGCAAAAAGAAAATATACAAGCGGATTTTATTCCTCCTAACTTTGTTGCTGATTCTTTAGTGGAAAACTTTCCTGAATTGCTAACAGGTAAAAGGATATTATTTCCTAGAGTTGAAAGTGGTGGAAGAGAGGTGTTGGTTAAAGAATTAACCGCAAAAGGTGCGGAAGTAATTGAAGTTCCCGCTTATGAATCTTGCTGTCCTCAAAATATCCCAACTGCGGCTGAATATGCGCTGGTTAATAATACCATAGATATCATTACTTTTGCGAGTTCTAAAACTGTTCTGTTTTTCTGCCAATTAACAGCACCTATTTTTACCTACAACCCGGAAATTTTGGCCAGGGTTTCTATAGCTTCCATTGGTCCCCAAACTTCAAAAACTTGTCGTTCTATCTTGGGAAGAGTGGATATTGAAGCGGAAGAATATACTTTAGAAGGTTTAACAAATGCTATTATTAAATATGTAATCAAAGAATAACGAACCACAGAGGCACAGAGATCACAGAGAGATTTATTTAATCACTAATGAATAAAAATTTAATTGGTTTAACTGGTGGTATTGCGACGGGTAAAAGTACAGTTGCTAATTATTTGGCTACAGGTTACAATTTACCGATTTTAGATGCAGATATTTATGCGAGAAATGCTGTGTCTTTTGGTTCTCCTATTCTATCAAAAATTGTAGGAAAATATGGTGAAGATATCATATTTAATGATGGTAGTTTAAATCGAGGAAAATTAGGAGAAGTTATCTTTAATGTTCCAGAGGAACGTCATTGGGTAGAAAGTTTAATTCATCCTTATGTTAGAAGTTGCTTTGATAAGGCTATTCAGGAATCATCTGCAAATACTTTAATTTTAGTAATTCCTCTATTATTTGAAGCGAATTTAGAAGGTCTAGTTAATCAAATTTGGGTTGTATCTTGTTCGGAACAACAACAACTAGAAAGATTAATGGCAAGAAATAATTTAACAGCAGAACAAGCAGCAGCAAGAATTAATAGTCAATTACCTATTGCTGAAAAAATCGCCCGTGCTGATGTAAATTTAGATAATTCCTCTAATTTAGAATCGCTTTTACAACAAATAGATAGAGTGATAAAAAAGGGTATTTAGGGCTTGCTGATAGCGTGGCGTTAGCCATATAAACCTAAAACCATTTATTAACAAAGGGTATCGTGGATTTTTACCACAAAAAGTGCCAGGTTTTGGCTAATGGTGTTTCAAAATGAATTGCATTTTTCTTTGTCGGATTTGGAAAATTGAGGATATCCAGACAGTTAAAACTGTTCCCTGTTCCCTGTTCCCTACCCTCAGAGATTGCGCGAAACAAAATTTAACTTTCTCCCCCCACTACAACATCCTTAATTCGCAAACTCGGACCACCGCAACCCACCGGTAAACCATTTTGTCCACCTTTACCACAACCCCCGGATTCATCCCAGTAAAAATCATCACCAATGGCTTCTATATCTGCGAGGGTTTGGAAGACGTTACCGGAAAGGGTAACATCTTTTACGGGTTCAGCAATTTTCCCGTTTCTAATCATCCAGGCTTCCCCAGCAGTGAAAGTGAACATTTCCCCATTCGTCATTCCACCTAACCAATTTTGGGCATAAACTCCTTCTTTGATATCAGTAAATAAGTCGGGAACTGGGGTTTTCCCGCGTTCAATCCAGGTATTTGTCATTCTGACAATGGGTGAAAAGTGATAATTAAGACAACGAGCATTACCCGTGGGTTTCTCCTCTAATTTACCAGCAGTTTCACGGGAATGCAATCTACCAACTAATACACCATCCTGAATTAACTGGGTAGTCGTTGCGGGTGTACCTTCATCGTCGTAAAAATAACTACCGCGATGTCCTTGGGGTACAGCACCATCAAATATTTGCAGTTCTTCTGGTCCAAAACGTCTTCCTAAAGTCATAACTTCGAGAATATCCGGGTTTTCATAGGCCATGTCCGCTTCGGAAAGATGTCCGAAAGCTTCATGAACAAATAAACCAGTGAGAATGGGATCAATAACTACGGTGTAAGTGTTGCCTTTGATTGAAGGTAATGATAAAGACGTAACGGCTCTTTCTGCCGCACCTTTAACTTGTTTGTCTAAATTAGTTAGGTCTTCGTAGGCTTTGCGAGAACCAGTGGTTTCTCTGCCGGTTTGTACTGTGTCTCCATTCCTGGCTGTGGCTGCAAAGCGCATTTCCATATCTACCCAAGATTGGTCAATGAAAGTCCCTTCTGATGTGATAATAATCACTCTCTGGCTGCTGTCACTATAACGGACGGAGGTAGTAGTAATACGGCTGTCTAATGTTTTCATTAGTTCCGTATAGCGATCGCATAATTGTTTTTTCTGCTTCAGCGAAACTTGACGGGGATCAGTACCCAAGATCGGTAATTGACATACTGCTTGGACAGGATCAATAGGTGCGAGTATAGTTTCTTCATCACCAATTATCCGGGCTGCGGCGATGGCTTCTTGTATGCGCTCTTCAATGGTTGCTAATTTATTAAAACTACTTAATCCCCAGCCACCTTTATAACAAGTACGAATCTGGCCACCAATAGAAATACCCTCACTGAGAGTTTCCACTTGCTCACCACGTAAGACAATATCTGTTCCCTCGGCTTCTTCTAAGCGAATCATTAAATAATCCACACGGGAAGAGTAACGGGAAATTAAATCTGAGAGGAGATTTTGAACATCAGTAAGTTTAGTTGTCATTGCAAAATTCACTATCAGTAGGTTGGCGTTAAAAATTGTCGTTATGACAAGGGAACAGGGAACAGGGAACAGGCTTCGCAGTGAGCGTCAGCCGAACGGTTTTGGGCAACTTTACTTTTCGTTACTTATGTCGTTTTTTTCCGTTCACCTACTTAAACTACATTTATTTTTACTCAAAAACATATTTTTCTGCTACTTTCCAATACCGAGAAAACCGCTTTAAATCAATATATCCATCATATTCAAAAAACGGTTCTACAGCAAAAACTTCCAATTTTGCAGACTTTTCAATTTGATCACAAATATCACTAAACAGGGGACTGGGGCTATCTGTAGTCACCACATGATTAGTATTATGTTCTTGAGCAAACGCTAAAACTTCTGCTGCTACATTCCCCCTGCGAATTTCTACAGGTAATTCTAGCAAACATTCGTAAATAAACGTGAGGCGTTTTAATCCAATATGCCATTTAGCAATTAAAGCATCATCCCAAACCCAAAGGGCTGGGGCTTGGGGATATTCTTGAAGTGCGGGGTTGTAGGGACTCAGACAGTCTCCATTTACCCAAACAATTGGTTTAGTCATCATCTACGCTTATCTATGTCAATAAAAAAATATATACCTATCTTAAATCATAATGGTGAAGCTCGATCATGTTCAAAAAGCTCAAATCCTTTAAATGCCTGTAGAATAAGCATTCTAGCTTGTCACTTAACCCGTGAATTGCGTTGTCAATAAATTTTTGCTCATTTTTACCAAATCGTAACTATAGATACACACAATTATAACAAGCGTGGCTAACATGATAAAAATATTTGCTCAAAATATTTGATTAACAGGAAACATCAATAATCAAAAAACCATTGTTCTTGTTCATCTTTCCCCTTTAATAAATACCAGCTAACAGGAGTTTACCTTCTTAAATAATTTACTTGACAAAATAATCTTTACTGCCTTAAACACAAGGCTCAATAACACTTAATCATAATTTGGTATAACTGAGGATTTAGATGGGGAATCAAAAACACTTTTGTGATACAGCACTTCCCGATGTTATGAGGTACAAGAACCCCACCCCCAACCCCCTCCAATATCAAAAGTTTATCCTTTTCTTCCCCCCGCTGCGGGGGGATTGAGAGGGGTGCGAGGAGGGGGCAAATGAAGTACCTCATAAGAGCGGAAACCCCTGTAATTTCCCAAATTATTGAATATCCGCAGTTAACCTCCTGGTGATATTTCAGCTAAACAATCAAGGAGTTAACCATGGTTCGACAAATGTGCTGGTTATCTAAGTCTAACGGTGATGATGAAAAGATTTTGTACTTGCAAACTGCATCTGGACAACCTTGGCGGCCTTATACAGCTTTTCCGCAATTTTCAGTTCCAGATCATCGCGTTCCTCGCGGTTCTAAGGGTTGGGCCACTTATCAAAAACTCTTAAAAGCAGGTTGGACATTAGTACCTAGCGCTAGAGGCAGCGAATTTGGCGAAAGTTTTTATACAGAGTCAACAGTGCAAGCTTCATAACCGATCATACTATCATCTCTAGATTTTTCGCGCCTTTGCCTCCTGGAGGGAAATAAATTCATCAGTTAAACCCCTAAGACCTTACAATGGATAAGGTGTGTTAACTGCTGTCAAGAACATTTAGAGAACATTTATATTTATGCCCCCTCGTTGGCCTCGCAAACCAGACCGCAAAGATCCAGAGTTTCGTAAACTAGATGATCGCATGAATTTCGCTGTTCATGTCGGTATTTGTGCAACTGTGACTTCGGGATTGTGGTTTTTCCACATTTTGAAAAATACTCCCTGGGAATGGCTACCAGGGTTAACAATTGGTTGGATAGGCGTATTACTACTGCATCTAATTTACATTGGTGCGATCGCTAATTACGACCAAACTCCACCAAAATCTACCTAAAGAATGAAAATTAAGCTAGGGTATTCTCACCTGTGGTAGTAGCTCAAGTCTAGCTACTTGAGTAATAATGTGAAATAAGCTAAGATATCCCAATGTTACTAACAATGAGATTGTATTTATGGCTCAAATCAATACCACAGAATTACTAGAAACCCTAGCCGCAGAAATTGGTGAAAGTGTTTATATAGATATTGCTAAATGGCATCTTTATTTATCCGATGCCAAATTGCATACTATTGTGGCTGAAAAGTTGTATCCTTTAATTACTTCTAATGAAGTTACTGAAGATAGAGTAATTGAAGTTTTAGAATCTATTCCTGTAAAAATTGGTGGTGGGAGAAGGGAACTACCTTTAGTTGATTTATTACCATTACAATCTCAAGTTACCTTAGTGGATATCTTAGAAAAATATCAACGGGAAATATAATCTTTACTTTCTTACCATTCCCATTGGCAGATTTACACATTTGAATAATGGAGGTTGATCAAAATGTTTTTACAAATCAAAGATAGCCGCGATTTGGTGAAAATAGTAGATATTCAAGAACTATTTGACCCCACTATTAAAATCGTCCATGCCCAAGATCAAGAAGGACAAGAAGAACAGGAAACAGATATTTATAAAAAGGAAGAATTAATATTTCCCTCTGGGGAAAAATTACCACGTTGTTGGTTAGATGCCCATTATAGAGAGGCTTGCTTAACTTGATTTTAAGGCGTTGCTGAAACCAGGTATGAATTTAGGTGTAGAGACGTTCCATGGAACGTCTCTACAATCTTTACCGGAGATGTCTAATGGATAGACTAAATGAATATCAACAAATTATCCAGGAAGTATTAACTGATTGTTTTAGGTTTTCATCCCTTAGAAATTCGTCCTTATACAGAATATGCTGTGAGTTAAAAACAAAAATAGATCCCCGACTTCTCTAAGCAGTCGCGGATCTAAATAAATTCATTGTCCAGTAGTCAACTTAACTAAACCCCTACTTTTTCTTCTTCTGTTACACCCTCAGCACCTTGAGAAAAGGCTTTAGAAATCCAATAGGTGAAAATATGAGAAAGTACACCTAAAGGACCTGCAAATAAACACAAAGCTATTGAGTGAATTGTCCAAATGCCGGTTTTTTGTCCTTGCCAATAAATCCATCTTCCCACAAATAGATCCATGACTAAAAAATGAATCCAACCTGTAGCAGCAGCAGTTTCATTACTAAAAAACTTGGCTATATCTGCTAATTGAGGATTTGATAAAGCAGCAGCATTTTCTGGGGTAATGCTAGTGACAAATAAATACAAATACCCAGCAGCTAAAACCACAAAAGGTAGATAAGATTCCATGACCTTGCGGGTGACATTCCAGTTAGGTAAAAGAATCATCAAAGCCCAAAAAGGCAAAACAAAAACATTCGCAACATTAAACAAATCTGTGGTATTCATATTACAAAATTACAAAGTTACTAATTGAGATTCTATTGCTGAAGATTGTAAATTACGACCGATAAAAACTAAACTGGTTTGTTTTGCTTCTTCTAGTTTCCAAGGACGATCATAAAATTTATCAAATCTATTCCCTACACCTTGCATAACTAACCGCATGGGTTTATTAGCAACAGCTACAAATCCTTTAATACGGTAAATTTCTTGTTCCTGTGCTAGTTTTTCTAATCTTGCTTGTAGCTTTTCCGGGTCAAAAGTCCGGTTTAAAATCACGTGAGTTGAGTTAATTTCATCATCATGATCATGGTCTTCTTCCGTGTCATGGTGACTAGGACGATTATCTAAATTATCTTCAACTGCGGCTGCAAATCCTAATAAGATAGATGGGTCTAATTTACCATAATCACTAGCGACAATTTTCACAACTCTCGGTAATTCTTTTTTGACTAATTCTAAAACTTGTCCTTGAGTTTCACTATCAACTAAATCAGTTTTATTCAAAATCACTAAATCAGCACAAGCAAGTTGATCTTCAAACAATTCTTGTAATGGTGTTTCATGTTCTAGACTATCATCTTCTTGCCTTTGGGCGGCTATAGCATCTAAATCACTAGCAAAAGTTCCCGCAGCAACCGCAGCACAATCTACTACTGTAATTACTGCATCTACTGTAGCAGCATTGCGAATTTCTTGCCAACGAAAGGCTTTAATTAAAGGTTTCGGTAAAGCCAACCCAGAGGTTTCAATGATAATATAATCAATACTATCGCGGCGTTTAATTAATTCCCGCATGGTGGGATAAAATTCCTCTTGCACGGTGCAACATAAACAGCCGTTTGTCAGTTCAAATATGTTAGTATTTTCTGGAGTTTCTTGTACTTCATCTTCTGGGCAAATTTGACAGGATTTTAATAATTCTCCATCTATTCCCAGTTCACCAAATTCGTTGACTAATACTGCTATGCGTCGTCCTTGGTTGTTTTGGAGTAAGTGACGGATAATGCTGGTTTTACCGCTTCCTAAGAAGCCAGTGATAACGGTAACGGGGATCTTTGTAGCCATGTTTTGTGTGTAGTTTTGAAATCAATTTTACCATATATTGTCACCCCAGATACCCAAATTATTCAAGAAGTAAAGGATCTAGTGAGAGATAAACTGTACCCAGTTTAAAGATAATTTAATTTTAATACTATTATATAAACTTCAATGAATTAATTAATTCCTCACATCTTTCTTCTCTCATTTCTGAGATAATATTAGTAATTGTATCTTGTAAAAATTGATTGTTAAGTCTTTGATTAAGTATTTCTCCTCTGTGAATAATGCTTTTTTTGATAATATGCCAATCAGGTTTAATTTGTAATTCTGTTTCTAATAATTGTTTCTCTTCTGGGGATAAACAATGAATGATTTCGACTAATTTTTTGACTAATTCCCTGTTCATAGTTGTGGTTATTGGTAAGGAATAATTGTTGATATTTATTTGATTATAACCTAAGTTACTCTATTTAACCCAATACTTATCAGTTAAGCTCAAAAAAATCAAATTACGTAGGTTGGGTTGAGGAACGAAACCCAACATTTATCAGGCTTTGTTGGGTTTCACTTTGTTCAACCCAACAAAGGCTGATTTTACTAATTATTAGTTTAAAAGCCCCTCTCCGTGTCGGAGAGGGGTTGGGGTGAGGTCAGATTATTTTAAGAATATCCAATATCTATCATTTTGAAAAATTCCTGGACTACTTCATCTGGATTGTTATAACATCTTTCAGAATCAAATCTTTCTACAACTTTGATACCGTTTTTCTTGAAAATGCGTTCTCTTTCTTGTTCCTCTACTCTGCGTTTTGGGATGTGAAATGGTCCATCAACTTCTAAAACTCCCCATTTACCGTTATAACAAATGAGAAAATCAGCTTCTTTGTTTTCTCTCCCTTTGGCTGTGGTAAGTCGTGCTAAAGAGTTGGGTACAAATAAAACTCCAGTTCTGTCTAATGCTTCAGCAATTTTGATTTCTGTTTTTGATCGAAAACGTAGTCTTTCCCAAGTGTGAATTTTCCGATCTGAACGAAATGGAAATCCTTGGTTATTAAAAGTATTATCTACATCAATATTCTTTTCTGGCTTATTGAAATTATTATTTCTTTCAAAAGTTTTGCTTAAAATTAAATCTGTAGTTTCTATAATCTTTTTATATAAACTGGCAAATTCTCCAGGCTCAAAGTTACCGTTTATAGGTCGTCTTTCTGTTTTAGAATAATTAAAATAACCACCCTCAAGTCCAATATAGACATATTCAGAAATTACTCCATCCAAGTTTGTTTCACAGTTAATATGCGAATCTTTTATACAAGCCCCTGTTAGAATTGCATTGTGAAAATTTGTACGGATTAATTTAGCTAAGTGCAAATTAGCGTTAGAGAGATTAGCATTACTAAAATTAGCGCAACTGAGGTCAGTTTCTTCAAAATTTGAATCACTAAGATCAGCGTCACTAAAGTTAGTCCAGGAAAGTTCTGCATAACTGAAGTTTGCATGGTTTAAGTTTGCTTTATTAAAATTTACAGGGTCAGGATGTTCAAAGTTAGCGGTACTCCCGCTAAGATTAGCATTACTAAGATTCGCCCCAGTCAGGTCTATAGCTATCATATCAACATGACTAAGATCAGCTTTACTTATGTTAGCTTTGCTCAATTTAGTTTCATAAAGACAAGCACCTGCAAGGTAAGCATGGCTAAGATCAGCTTGACTCAAATTAACTGTCCATAAATTAGCATTCATAAGAAAAGCTTTTTTAAGATTAGCACCTGTCAAATCAGTATCTTTAAGATATACGTTTGAAAGGTCAGGTATTATATCTGGATTTTCATCTCTCCACTTATTCCAAACCTCTACCCCTTGCTTCAGTATTGCTAAATGCTCCTCATCTGGGTGAAACATTATTTTTATACCTAAAATTGCCAATATTGGAATTGTAACCTAATTTTATTAAGCTGAGAATGTAATCAAAATAGCGATCGCATTTGGCGTTAACTAGGTTTTTTAGTGTTTTATATGACACAATAGTTTATGTTGTGTTTTTTAGCTATTGATGTTAACTCAGGCAGAATTTGAGGAATTTATAAATGATACAACAAAACAAATTGATGGTGATATTTTATGGATTGAAGATGAAGACCATTCTCCTGCTGTAGAATTTCGTGTTGAACTTACCTCAAATCCTGGTTATCCCATTTTTGTTAAAGGTAGTTATAACTCGCTAACAGAAAAACTGACTTACGCACTCATCCATAGGGCTGCTGGTAGAATATATGCTTTGGATTTAGGACAAGATCATAAAAATCCTGATGGAAACCTAGTGGGAGAAAAACACAAGCATCGCTGGAGAGAGCCGTATCGAGATAAAGAAGCTTATGTTCCACCAGATATAACTGCTCCTGTCACCGATCCAGTCAAAGTATGGCAACAGTTTTGTCTAGAGTCAAAAATAAAGCATAATGGAATTATGCAAGATCCACCGCCATTACAGCTAGATTTATTCATCTAATGTTAAGCCCTTGTGAAGAAATTGCCAAAACGATTGGAGAGTTGTTTACCTGTTCAACGGTCAACGACTATATCCGTATACGTACCCCATTTCTTTATCCTGACGGTGACGTTATTGATATATATCTAAAGGAAAAAGAGGGACAATATATCTTGACAGATTTAGGTGAAACTTTACGCTGGCTACGGATGCAAACTATATCTGAGAAAAGGTCAGAAAAGCAAGAAACGCTAATTCAAGATACGCTATTAACTCATGGTGTTGAAAGATATAAAGGAATGTTAATAATTAAAATTCAAGAAAATGAAAACTTAGCTTCTGCTGTCACAACTTTATCGCAAGCAGCATTTAGAGTTTCTGATATTTGGTTTACATTTAGAACTAGAGCTTTTGAGTCAATTATAGAAGAAGTAGCAGAATTTTTAACAGAGAAACAAATACCTTTTGAACAAAATAAGAAATTTGCAGGGCGTTCTGGGCGTTCTCGAAAAGTAGATTTTTGCACCGAATATCGCCAACAAACATCATTAATTGATGTACTAAGTACAGCAAGTGTGGCAGCAGGTAATAGTAGGGCTGACAATGTTTTTACTGTTTGGTCAGACCTTAGCTACCTTCAAGAAAGAAATTACAAATTTATTTCATTATTTGACGATACCATAGACATTTGGAAACTTGAAAATATTACTCTTCTAGAACAAGTGTCTAATGTAGCATACTGGTCGCGCAAAGCTGAATTTCAAGAAATGCTCCTTATATAATATCATTTTTCATAAGTATATTAATGAAATTTGTAAAACCATCCCTAGAATACTATTTAAACCTTCAATATCCCGTCACTCTTTACCCTGACGCAGAACAAGGTGGATATGTAGCAGAAATAAAAGATTTACCTGGATGTTTCACTCAAGGAGAAACCCTAGAAGAGATAATAACAAATATCAATGAAGCGCGGGAATTGTGGATAGAAACAGCTTATGAAGCGGGTGATAATATTCCTTTACCCAGTGAAAAAGATATCATAAATGATCCACTAGCTGAGTTTATTGGTTTGGTAGAAAATGGGAGTTTAGCGCAAAATATAGATCAAGAATTATGAGATTAATTTACTAAATTTGATATTCGTGCAAAAAATCTTTTGCTGTCCTCATTCGTTATTTTCCCTGCGAACTTCTCGCACAATTTCACAAATCTCTTCTGTTGTCATCAGATATATGTTATAATACAAATTATAACCTAGCTAAAGAATTATCTTATGGCTGATAAAATCTATGTCATCAACTCTGCAAAAATCGGTAATCAAGATGGTTTTCGTCTCCCTCGTTCTTTTTTTAAAGACTATCCCCATTTAGCTAATACTTCAGGCTATATAGAAGTGTTATCTGATAACACATTTTTAGTGAAATTAGACACAAAAGATGTTGCAGAAAATAACGAGGATGAAAGCATAATGTTAAGCCTCTTTTTAGATTTTCTCATGAAGGATGCTATCCAAAATCCTTCTCAATTAGTTGCATATACTCAAGAAATGAGTGCAGAAATAGATGATTTATTAGCTGATGTAGTTTTAGATTAATGGCTGTATTCAGTTGTATTGTTTTTTAAAGCATTTAAAGAACAAAAAATAATTAAAAATAATTAAAAATAATTAAAAATAATTATTATTCTCTGGTTAGGTTTTCCCCGCAAGGAAGGTGATAAAAAAGATTGTTATCAAGTATTTACAAAAAAGGTTGAAAATGGTGATTTTCCTGAAAGTATTGAGCAATTTATGGCTGAATGTAATTTAGATGATTCTAAATTGGGGTAATCTCCCTCTGGTTGCTTTCATGCACATAAAAACAATCACAGGGAAATTACCCCCAGATATTTTAAGTTGAGATGAGTTGAGATGAGTTAAGAAAAGTTAATATTTCTTAACTCATTACTCAGCAGTTACCAATTCAGTGCTACCTTTTGTCCGTTTTCGGGTTAAGGTGTTGTAAACCATGATCCCAATGGCTTTAATTAAATTACCTTCCAATTCTTGGAACATCTTCATGTTCACACCAAAGGCGGCATTTGCTTCTTCTACAATGCGATCGCCTGTGGTATCATCAATGGGCATAGCATCCAAATTTCGCCGATATTCGGCTTTAAATGCCTTCTCGTCGCTAATATCTGCAAATTCATAAAAGGCTGTCCCTTCCCCTTCACCCAATTTCATCGCAGTTTGAGCAATACCCTTGAGAATTTGTCCCCCCGATAAATCACCTAGATAACGGGTATAGGAATGAGCAATTAATAATTCTGGTTCGGTAGCAGAAATTTCCCGAATACGGTTGACATAGGCCGCACCCGCAGGGGACAATTTAATTTGTTCCCGCCAAAGTTTGCCATAGTAGTAAGTTAAATCCTGTTCTAAGGTGTGCTTACGGTTAAGTTGGGGAAAGTAAATTTTACTCAACACTGGGTGATGTTTGTGTTTTTCCATCTCCTCTTCCATGGCTGAGTAAATAAAGTAAAAGTTAGCAACCAACTTGCGGTAGGAGTTTTTTTCTACAACTCCTTTTAAAAAACACTTGACAAAACCCACATTTTCTGCCATGGTATGTGCTTTCTTTGTCCCTACACGTAATTTGCTTGCTAAATTGCTGCTCATATTAAAATTCTCAACTGTAAAAAAATTAACTTCTGGACTTTTCTGAACACATTGGTCAAAAAATCCCACTAAAAGGTTAGATTAGAACTGTTTTATGAAAATTTATATTAAAAATTATTAAGCAAGAAAACGACATCTTGTTTCACCAGGGTCGAGAATGATCAAAAAAAATGCTATTCTCCTGTGTAATTATCTGGGGTTCTTAAACTTATGGTTTCATCAATGGTTCAGACTCAAGGCTGTATTTCCGAATTGGTGACAAAGGTGGAAAATAGTTGGATGTTAAATTCCATACCTTTACCAACCAATGCTTTATTCGGTACAGATGGTATTCGTGGTCAGGTGGGAGAACTGCTAAACGCGCCTTTAGCTTTACAAGTGGGTTTTTGGGCAGGTATGGTTTTAGGTAGTCATGCTACCTGTCCAGGACCAATTATTCTGGGACAAGACTCTCGTAATTCCAGTGATATGTTAGCCATGGCCTTGAGTGCTGGCTTAACCGCAGCGGGGTTAGAAGTGTGGTATTTGGGATTATGTCCTACCCCTTGTGTAGCCTATCTGGCCAGCACCACTAACGCCATTGGTGGAATCATGATTTCCGCCAGCCACAATCCACCAGAAGACAATGGAATTAAAATATTTAATGCAGATGGTGGTAAGTTACCCCAAGCCCTACAAATGGAAATTGAGGCGGGATTACGTGGTAAATTATCCCTGGATTTTAGTATAAATAATTGCGGTAGACATTATTACCGTGCGGAGTTAATCAAAGATTATAGTCAAGCTATACAAGCACCTTTACAGTCTGGACCGAATCTGCAAGGGATGAAGATTGTTTTAGATTTAGCTTGGGGGGCGGCGGTAGGTTTAGCACCAGCGGTATTTACGGAAATGGGTGCGGAGGTAATTTGTTTACATAATGAAGCAAATGGCGATCGCATTAATGTTAATTGTGGTTCTACTCACCTAGATATTCTCCAAGCCGCTGTTAAAGCCCATCAAGCGGATTTAGGCTTTGCTTTTGACGGCGATGCAGATCGGGTTCTAGCTGTGGATAATACGGGCAGATCAGTGAATGGTGATTATATTCTTTACCTTTGGGGTCGTCATTTACAACAAAAGCAACAACTACCAGATAACCTGATAATTTCCACGGTCATGGCCAATTTGGGCTTTGAAAGAGCTTGGCAACAGATAGGGGGTAAATTAATTCGCACCGCAGTAGGTGATCAATACGTTCAAGCGGAAATGCGGAAAACTGGAGGAATGTTAGGAGGAGAACAATCAGGTCACATTGTTTGTAGTCATTATGCTATGACTGGAGATGGCTTATTAACAGCGCTACATATTGCAGCGGTGGTGAAAGAAGCGAATAAGTCCTTAGCAGAAATGGTAGATCAAAGTTTCCAAACCTATCCCCAAATATTACGAAATGTGCGAGTATTAGATCGTGAACGGCGACTAGGATGGGAAAATTGTCAACCCGTACAACAAGCGATCGCAAAAGCCGAAGCCGCCATGGGTGATAATGGTAGAGTCCTCGTCCGTGCCTCTGGGACCGAACCCGTAATTAGAGTCATGGTAGAAGCCGCTAATGCTGAACTTGTTAACCATTGGACAAATGAATTAGTTTCCCAAGTCCAACAACACCTGGCTTAAAAGTTCAGAAACAACAAACTTAAAATTTTGTTACAAACCACGACATACCGATAGGTTAATCGGTCTTTTGTGCTATACTGTCACGGTATAATTTAGATATCTTTTGAGAACACAGGGAATCTTCTATGACTCTTCGTCTTGGTGATACAGTACCTAACTTTACTCAAGCCTCTACCCATGGGGAAATTGACTTTTACGCTTGGGCTGGTGATAGTTGGGTAGTGCTATTTTCTCATCCTGCTGATTTTACACCAGTTTGCACCACCGAACTAGGAACTGTTGCGAAACTCAAACCAGAATTTGACAAACGCAATGTGAAAGCGATCGCGTTGAGCGTTGATGATGTAGAATCTCACAAGGGTTGGGTGGGAGATATTGAAGAAACCCAAAGCACCACCCTGAATTACCCAATTTTGGCAGACCCAGATCGTAAAGTTTCCGAACTTTATGATATGATTCACCCTAACGCAGCGGCTACTGTTACAGTCCGTTCTGTGTTTGTGATTGATAACAATAAAAAACTCCGTCTTTCTTTTACCTATCCTCCCAGCACGGGACGCAATTTTGATGAAATTTTGCGCGTCATTGATTCTTTGCAATTAACTGATAATTACAGTGTTGCTACCCCCGCAGACTGGAAAGACGGTGAAGATGTAGTGATTGTACCATCTTTGAAAGATCCTGAAGTCCTCAAGGAAAAGTTTCCCAAAGGCTATCAAGAAATTAAACCTTATTTGCGGATGACTCCTCAACCTAACAAGTAAGTTTTCATAACAGCAAATATTTCATTGTAGGGTGGGTTAGCAACGGTGTAACCCACCATTACTTGTTTGTTGTCTTACACTCTCGTTGCATTACTTATTTTTTGTTGAAGAGAAGTAATAATTTCAGGAGTTAATTCTGCTTCTGGTTGTACTACTTCCCGTTCAGCTAAAACTGATTTAATTTGACTTTCCGAAGCTGTTCCTAAACCTTGTAACAGTGTTTTAAAACTCTGTTCTTGTTCAATTATTTCTTTTTCTGGTGTTGCTTGAATAAACTCTGTGGATACGGCTTGGCGAGTTAAAGCATAAACTATATATTGATTCAAAGAAACACCTTCAGTTTCAGCTAACTTAATTAAATGTTGGTGTAGTGTTTCTGGTAATCTCAGTGTTAATTGACTCATAACTAAATTTCTCCAGAGGCTAATTTGATTACTAACTGTGTGGGTGTCAGAACTGGTAAACCTAAAGATTGTTTTGCATTTTGAATAGTTTTATATAAAAGATTAAGATTATTCAGTATCTAGGATCTTAAGATTAAGCCTATTACATGACTTAATAAGGTTTAACTTAAAACATTCAAATATTGGTTTGTTGACATCATTCATATAATTTTTATGTTCTAATTGTTTTATTTCGTCTATAAGAAATGAATAATCTTCCAATGATAAAAAAACATCTAAAAACGGTAGAAAAGGATAAATTAATTGACTATTTTTTTCTGCATCATCTAGATTAGATGAATCACAAAATATATTTATATTTATTTTGAAAATTTTCGTAGTAAAATCATGATCATTGTTCAAAATATTAGGTAATTTAATTAATTCAGATATGAAATTTATTTTTTCGTTCAAATTCATATTTGAATAAGAATTAATAAAATACTCTGATACTTCATTTGATGTGATAATTAAATACTGAACTAAATCCAATTTTAGATGATTTTCTATTGCAAATGACTTTAATTTTTCCATTAAGAACCCAGATGTTGCCTCAAAAATTATTTCCTGTTCTATAAAGAAGAGTTCTGACAAGAATATATATCTATCTTCTTTCGTTTTATCAATGATTTCTCCTATCTTTTTTCTATCTATTGATTTAAAAAAATCTTCATGTTCTTCTAAAATACACTCGAACACTAACATATATCGTTTAATAATGTTTTTGTCATCTGGCTCATCAAATAAAATCTTTTTCAGACAAAATATAAAAAGGTTAGTTATGTATTTTTCCGAAGCTGGTAAATGACGACCTATTAAAAAATGACTGACACCTTCTAAATTATCTGGAAAATATTTACCTTCTACATCACGTTCTAAAGCATTTGATAAGGCTTTTCCAATAACAGGAGGTTGACTAAGTAATACTTCAATAGCTGTTCTAATATGGGTACGAACTAATTCAGGCGTTGGTTGAAATAAAAAACCTTCAACATTTAAAACAGGATGAGCGCAACGGTGTCTATCTTTTTGAATTCTCTCTAGATGCTCATACTCTGTTTCTGTCAACATCTTCACAGCGTTGAAAGCTTTAGATAAAATAGTTCTCTCCCAACTAGCAACTTGCGTTTTATCTTTACCAGTGCGAATTGTGTCAATTCCCTCAAGGCATTTTTTAGCGGCTGGATCACCAAATGTTTCAGCAAGATAGCGAAACTTTTGATAAAGGTCATATACTACAGCGATCCAAATAGAGACAATAGCAGATCTATAAGCTCCCCCAGAATAGGAAACTATAGCCTCTGCTGCATATCCTCTAATATTTTCATCATCAATATCTAACAAAAGAGATTCAAGATCAGCGAGTTGACTATAGCGTTTCATAAAAAAACCTGCAAAATTTTGGCATGATATTATGAGACAGTGAAAGGATTAATTATCTGCAACCCGTCAATATTTGAATAACCAAAATCCTCTGTATAAAGTGTTTGAATATTAGCTTCTAAGCAAGCAGCAACAATCATGGAGTCCCAGTGGGAAAGACTGAAACGATTCATCAGATTTTCAGCACGATCTATAATACTCCAGGTAGGAATAACAGTGTACCAAACCTGCTGTAAATCACGAATATATTGATAAGCTTGGGTTTTGTCATATCCTAATTTTTCTAATTTTCGGCTTGCTGCTAAATATTCACACGCAACTTGCCAAAGTAAAACACCATCTGTTAGAGACAATACTAGAGATGATGCTTTTGCTTGTTTGATAGGATCACGGGGATCGTTGACATAAATTAAGATATTAGTATCAACGGCGTTCATGCAGCATCTCCCGTGTAAAATGAGGTGCATTTAATGGAATCGGATTTTGCTGCATTCGTGAAATTAGAGATTTGAGAAACCGTTGTTTACTTTCTACATCGGAAATAGGAGGTGAAACCACAGAACTTGATTGGATGAGTAATTCCACCTCAGAACCTTCAGGTAAATTACAGGCTGTTTCCAAAATGAATGTGCCGTTACGATAGACTGCTTTTAGGGTAGGGGGCATAATAAAAAACTCCATAATTTAATTATTGTAGAGCAAGTTAAGCCAATAATCAGAATCACCCATCAATTAACAAGTTAATATTACATTACAACACAACCTTTGTGACTTTACCTCTCACATTGTCTCTGGCAGTTATAGAATAATAACGATATCCTTGTAAAGCCTACCAAGAAGACAAGGTAGCGATTAAGTAGCAGATTTGACAGAATTGTAACACCAAACCTCTGTATCCAGAAGACATTAGTAGCATTTTAGAAGTTCGTAAAATTTTTATGGTTTCCCAAATTCGTTTTTTGATGTGCGCTCCTGACCATTATGATGTGGATTATGTGATTAATCCTTGGATGGAAGGTAATATTCATAAGTCTTCACGCGATCGCGCTGTAGAACAATGGAATAAATTATACAATGTCATTAAAGATCATGCCATTGTTGATTTGGTCGCTCCCGAAAAAGGCTGGCCTGATATGGTATTCAGTGCCAATGCGGGTTTGGTCTTGGGTGAAAATGTCGTTCTCAGCCGCTTTTTACATAAGGAACGTCAAGGGGAAGAACCGTATTTTCAACAGTGGTTTGCAGAAAATGGTTTTAAGGTTTACACTTTACCCAAGGATCTCCCCTTTGAAGGCGCTGGAGACGCGCTTTTAGACCGGGAAGGGCGTTGGTTATGGGCTGGATATGGTTTTCGGTCAGAATTGGATTCTCACCCCTTCCTGGCTAAATGGTTGGATATTGAGGTGATTTCTCTGCGCTTAATGGATGAGCGTTTTTACCACCTTGATACCTGTTTTTGTCCTTTAGCAAATGGTTATTTGCTGTATTATCCCGGTGCTTTTGATTCCTATTCTAACCGCGTTATTGAAATGCGCGTCGCACCAGAAAAGCGCATCGCTATTATGGAAGCTGATGCTGTTAACTTTGCTTGTAATGCGGTGAATGTTGATAGTATCGTGATTATGAACAAAGCCAGTGATGGTTTAAAATCACGGTTAGCAGAGGTTGGTTTTCAAGTTATTGAAACTCCTTTGACGGAATTTCTCAAAGCTGGTGGTGCTGCTAAATGCTTGACTTTGCGGGTTACAGAACCTGTGAGAGAAGAACTACACGCTAATGTATCTGTAGAAAGTCGTGTGGTTCGCATGGAAGGGCATTTACTAGATGCGGGGTTAATTAACCGCGCTTTAGATTTAATCGTGGAAATGGGGGGAAGTTTCCAAGTTCTGAAATTCAACTTGGGAGAACAACGTCAAAGCACTTCCGCTGCTGAGGTCAGGGTATCTGCACCATCCCATGATGTCATGGAAGAGATTATATCTCAGTTGATTGATTTAGGCGCAGTTGATTTACCCCAAGATGAACGAGATTCTAAATTAGAACCAGTTTTACAAGCGGGTGTAGCCCCTGATGATTTCTATGTCAGCACGATTTATCCTACTGAAGTTCGGGTAAATGGACAATGGCTGAAAGTGGAAAATCAACGCATGGATGGAGCGATCGCTATTTCTCAAACTAGTAATGGTATAGTAGCAAAATGTAAACTATTGCGGGATTTAGAAATTGGTGAACAGGTAGTAGTTGATGTCTTGGGTATCCGCACTATCAGGAAAGCGGAATCACGAGAACAACGCAATTCTCAAGAATTTAGCTTCATGTCCTCCGGTGTTTCCAGCGAAAGACGAGTAGAATTAGTTGTGGAACAAGTGGCTTGGGAATTACGTAAAATTAAGGATAGTGGTGGTAAGGTAGTTGTCACTGCTGGTCCTGTTGTCATTCACACTGGTGGTGGTGAACATCTGTCACGACTGATTAGAGAAGGTTACGTTCAAGGTCTTTTGGGCGGAAATGCGATCGCTGTTCATGATATGGAACAAAATATCTTGGGTACTTCCCTGGGTGTGGATATGAAGCGCGGTGTAGCGGTACGCGGTGGACATAGACATCATTTAAAAGTAATTAATACTGTCCGCAGGTTTGGTAGTATTGCTAAAGCTGTAGAAGCAGGAGCGGTTAGAGGTGGGGTGATGTATGAATGTGTGAAAAATAATATTCCCTTCTCCCTCGCTGGTTCAATTCGTGATGATGGACCTTTACCCGATACCCAAATGAACTTGATATTAGCACAACAGGAATATTCGCAAATCATCCAAGGTGCAGATATGATTTTGATGCTATCTTCCATGTTACATTCCATCGGGGTAGGAAATATGACCCCCGCAGGTGTGAGGATGGTTTGTGTGGATATTAACCCCGCTGTAGTGACGAAATTGAGCGATCGTGGTTCAATAGAATCTGTAGGGGTAGTAACAGATGTGGGTTTATTCCTCAGTCTGCTACTTCAGCAATTGGATAAGTTGACCAGTCCTTATGTTGCTAATGTAGGCTAAGGAAGGTCTCACGCAAAGGCGCAAAGACGCAAAGGGTTTTTCTGGGCGTTTTTGTGTCTTTGGTTTGGAAGTTTTTTGACGCAGAGGCGCAGAGACCGGGATTTTTCTCGCAAGAGGAAAAAATCATTGATGAAAAGCCACACTAAGTGGAATTTATTTGATATATGAAGCGCGGCGATGCTCAGAAATAAATGTCACTGGTTGTTATTTTGTACCAGTTGCGTAAGTCCTGAATTTTATATTCTGTACATAAGCAAAAACTATTGTAACTGTTATATGACGATATGTTTAAAACTTGTACATTTTTATTAATATGAACATTAAAACGGTGTTTTTACCTGTAAATGTAATATTTTTCCTAGCTGGGGATGGTAAAAACTCAACTCCCTTGCGTGTAAATATAATCTACTGACACTCTTGAGACAACCATAGAGTTTATCCCCTAAAATCCTCATTCCCAGTCCTCTCTTATCAGCAGCATGAACCCGTAATTGATGGGTACGTCCAGTCAGAGGTATAAATTCTATTCTAGTATTTTCTCCTTCTCTGCCGATTACGCGAAAGCGCGTTAAACTAGGCTTACCCCGTTCTAAATCCACTTGTTGATAGGGACGATGATCTGGATTTCCCCATAAAGGTAAATTAATTTCCCCTTCATTAATAGTTAGAGAACCTGTAATTATAGCCTCATAAACTTTATGAATTTTTCTTTGTTCAAATTGTTGACTTAATTGGGAATAAGTAACTAAATCTTTAGCTATTAATAAAATCCCAGAAGTATCTTGATCTAAACGATGTACAGCTATTATTTCCTGATTATATAAATAACTTAAACGACTAATTACACTATCTTGATTATGAGAATAACGACCCGGAACAGACAATAATCCTGATGATTTATTGACCGCAATTAACCAGTCATCTTCATAAATTATTTCTGGTTTATTTAGCCTTAATCCTGATAATAAAAATCCCATTAATGGCTGACATCTTTCTAAGCAAGCACCATAAAATTCTCCAGAAATTTTATTTTCTATAGAAGAATTACCCCACCAAAATTCAGCCATTGCTAAAGGTTTTAATCCATGGGTTGCAGCATAATGTAATAATTTAGGAGCGCAACATTCCCCCGTTCCGGTTGGTGTCCCTCCTGGTAATAATTGCTGTAAAGATAAAGATTGTCCAGAAAAATTAGTTAAGCTATATGCAGCGTGCATTTCTGTTTGTAATTGCCGAGATATTTGTTTACGCTGTTGTCTTAATTCCGTAATTCTCCTATCTGCGGCGGTTATAATCTCCTGCAAAGGCTGTAAAACTTCATTTTGACGACGTTTGATATTTCGTCGTTCAATTCCTTGTTGACGGCTTTCTGCTGCTAGTTTTTCTAAGGCAATTTTTAGAGATTCACCGGTAAGAATTTGCTCTAATTTTTGCCGTTGTTCCTGTCGTTCTAGTTTGCTATGATGATGATGTGAACTAATAGCTTGTAATTCTTGAATATATTCATGAGAAAGAGTTTGATATGTTTGTCTTTCAGGAATTTTTTGTAGATTAATTATCTGTTGTTTAATAGTTTCTAATTCTGCTAAAGTCTGAGTTTCTAATACAGCCACTTCCTTTCTACCAGGAATAGGTGAAACCCAACCTGCAACCATACCATTACCATTTAATAAACCGGAAAATGCCTTAATAACTCTTTGTTCACCATTGGCTAATTCAACTAATAAAATACCATACATTTTTCCTTCACGGGAATAAAGATGATTTTGCTCAATTTGTTGCATGAGACTATGGGCTATAGCTTCAGCTAAAGGGGTACGGGGTAATCTTAGTATTTCACCACTTTGGGGACATTTCCCTTCATAGTAATAGTTTGGTTGTGAGGGGGAAATTATAGAATGAGGGTTGATAAAATCGGAAATTGGATGAAGAATAGTCATAAAATATAAGATTGCAAAAACGTTCCATGAAATGTCTCTAGCAGGGTTTAAAACGACGTTATGAGCTACAGACTTTAATCATAAAAATCTTGTAGTGCGGGCAATCTTGCCCAATAAAAGTGTACCTCACTTAGATGAAATCCGCTGTATATTCAAATTATATACGCGACGTAACGCACCATTATTAATTAAAATATTAATTAAAAAATAAACTCTTCAAAGGTACGTTATGCTGTCGCTAACACACCCTACTAGTGTTAAGAAAATAATAATAGCTACAATATACTACAATATAAGTGGTTAGGCGTTATGGGGTTTTATAAACATGAGTTGGACAGAAAAACTAGAGCAATTACAAGCTTTATTTAATGAAGTTGACCAGGCTTTGATAGCCTATTCTGGGGGGGTTGATAGTACATTAGTGGCTAAGATCGCTTATGATGTTTTAGGCGATCGCGCATTGGCTGTAACTGCGGTTTCTCCTTCTCTATTACCAGAAGAATTAGAAGACGCGAAAATCCAAGCTGCAACTATCGGAATATCTCATAAAATTGTCCAAACACAGGAAATGGACAATCCTAATTACACATCTAACCCAGTAAATCGTTGTTATTTTTGTAAAAGTGAATTACATGATACCCTCAAACCCTTGGCTTTAGAACTAGGTTATCCCTATGTGCTAGATGGTGTAAATGCAGATGATTTGCATGATTATCGTCCAGGAATCCAAGCTGCAAAAGAAAGAGGTGCAAGATCACCTTTAGCAGAAATTGGTGTGACTAAAGCCGAAGTGAGGCAAATTTCCCAAAAACTAGGTTTACCTTGGTGGGATAAACCCGCTCAACCTTGTTTAAGTTCGCGCTTTCCCTACGGTGAAGAAATTACCATAGCCAAATTACAGCGGGTAGGTAGAGCCGAAATTTATTTACGAAGTCTAGGGTGGCAAAATTTACGAGTTCGTTCCCAGGGTGATACAGCTAAAATCGAATTATCACCAGATAAAATTAAAGATTTTGTTACCATGACAGATTTACCAAGTCTAGTATCTGTATTTCAAACCTGGGGATTTATTTATGTAACTTTGGATTTAGAAGGTTATCGTAGTGGTAAACTAAATCAGGTTTTACCTCCAGTTGCTTTACAAAAATAATAAATCTAAAACAGAACCTTGTCTAGATGGGCAGGGTTTGTTTTTAAGATTCGTTTTTTAGCTACGTCTTGGTTAAATCCTATTGATTTTATTTTTGTGTTATTTTTGTGTGGGCTATTCGAGTTAATATCCAAAATAGTCAGGTAATGATTTATAATCAGGGTTTTATGGACTGTATTCATTTGACGGGGATTCGCGGTTATGGCTATGTTGGGTATTTACCAGAAGAAAAGGTATTAGGACAATGGTTTGAGGTGGATTTGAAGTTATGGGTAGATCTGGCGGAGGCTGCAAAAACTGATGCTATTAAAGATACAGTAGATTATCGTAGTGTTATTAGTTTAGTCCAAAACTTGCTGAAAACATCTAAATTTGATTTATTGGAAAGGTTGGCAGGTGCGATCGCTGATGCTATTCTTGAAGAAAGTAGTCTGACTACCCAAGTACAAGTTACTCTCATTAAACCTGCAGCACCAATTCCTGATTTTGATGGTAATATTCGCATTGAATTGACTAGAAGCAAATCAAATTTGTGAAGCAAATGTCTATTTTTTGAACTTGCTGAATGAAAGTATGAATTTTTACCACTGTTAAATCTTGTGGGGTGGGCATCCTGCCCGCCAGACTGATACAAATTAATACACAACAGCTGATCCTAATATATTTTTGCAAAACCTACCTACAAGGAAATGATAGAAAAACTTGTAGAAGAGGGGTTTTGCAATTTCTCAAGGATGTTTTTGTTTTATATCTTTTGACAAAAATAAACTCCCTCTTCTTGATTTGCACCTTCCCAATAATCTAGGATGATAATATCATATTGTTTGAGAATGTTTTGCAGTTTAGCAGTTGTATAACGATAGGAGAAAAATAATTGAATTTGATCACCATTTTTCCAGTGCATGATTTGATCATCTAATTTCAAATCTATATTAGTTTCTACTTCAAACTGAGCATTAATTCTTGTTAATTCTTGATGGTTTGGATCATCTTTTAGGGAAAATTTAATAGTCCCGTGATCTGGATTTATCCCCGCGTCAACTAACACTGTCATTAACCAATCTTTGGTTAATTCATTATCATACTGTGGCAAAATCTTGTTAATTCCTGTTAGATAATCGTCTCCCGGTGCTAAGTTTGCACTCATGAGTAAAATATCTCCTGGTTGTAGAAAATTACTTAAAATAGGCAAAATTTCATCAGGAGTAAAATTAGGAATCATGCCAAAAAATGTGATGATCTTTCTGTGTCCTTTTCCTTGATCATGAAGATGGAGTATTAAATCATCAGCACAAGGTAAATCACAAACAATTGGCTGTATAGAGACTTGAGGATAAGATTCCCTAATTTTTTGACCAGAAATTAAAGCCAGGGATAAACTAACATCAATAGGATAATAAATGATTTCTCTTTCTGTATTGAAGAGATAAGATACTAAAAGATGATCTTTTGCACCACCGCCACAACCTAATCCAATTACTTGTATATTGGTATTAATGTCCAGAAATTCCGCAGTTTTTTGAAAACATACTGCATAGGCATTAATACAATCATCATTAGTTCTAGCTGGAGAATAATATTCATGAATTTTTAACCATTTCTGACTTTGTTTAACAGTGTCATAATGAAATTTATGATTGATTTTACCTACAGAAAAGCAATCTAAATAATCTTGATAAATCTTGTTGGGAAATTGACTAGGATGGACATATACTTTTTCAAAGCCGTTGGACATTGTAGACATAATAGTAAATTCCTTGGTGCTGATGAACCTGGTTAGTTAAATTAGTAGTTATTAGTTATATGATACTCTAAATTCAGTTTTTTAGATCAAGCAATTTTGTGAAAATATCTGATATTATCTGATATTATATTAATAATTTCCTGACATCTACAAATTTATGATTGATAAATCTGACCTGAGAACAACGATAAAACCTTCATTAAGTGCGATCGCTCTTGGTAGTAATATAGGGGAATCTTTAGCTATTTTAGAAGGTGCAATTAACAGCCTGGAAAAAACTCCGGGTATTACCATAAAAGCCAAATCTAGTTGGTACAGAACCGCTCCCGTAGGCGGACCATCACAACCAGATTATTTAAACGGTGCGGCTATTTTAGAAGTGCAACTCAGTCCCCATAAATTGCTAGAAACTCTGCTCAATATTGAACAAGAATTTGGTCGAGTTCGTCAAGAACATTGGGGACCTAGAACCCTAGATTTAGATGTACTACTATTTGATGACTTGATTTTAGAAACACCAGATTTACAAATTCCCCATCCTCGAATGACCCAAAGAGCCTTTGTTTTAGTTCCATTAGCGGAAATTGCACCAGATTGGATAGAACCAGTTTCTAGAGAACCTATTTCACAACTCCTGCAAAAAGTAGACTGTTCTGATGTGAGTTTATCTATCAATTTATAAGCTTTTCTCATAACAACTAAGTCTTAAATCTTCTTCTATACTGCGTGCTGCAATTGCACCATGAGCAACCGCAGTTGCTACACAGGGATCTCTAGGATTTGTCACATCTCCAGCCGCGTAAATATTGGGGATTGATGTTCTGAGAAATTGATCAGTGGCAATATATCCTTTTTCGGTCAGTTTCACAGAACCCACTCCTCCTTGCTCAAAAAGTCGCACTAACTTCTCAACATTCGGTGTAAAACCCAAACGAAAACAGAGATAGTCAAAAAGTAACGCTTTTTCTTGGTTGTTTTCATCTTGGAAAAGCATATAAATCTTCTCTTCGCGCATCTCAAATCTCTGAATTTTTGCGGGTTGATGTACAGTGACTCGACCGGTTCCAAGTTCAAATATGGCTCTTTTGTTCACCTCAAATGCTCGGATTTCAGAGCGAATAAACAGGTGAATATGTTGGGATGTATTACCTAAAATTCTGGCTGTTACTAATCCATTATCACCACCTCCGACTACAGCAACTACCCCTCCTGATACCTTAGATCCCAATAAGGGAGTGGCACCAGGGTTAAAGCAAACACGCTGGGAAGAAAGGAGATATTTACTTCCGGGAACTGATTCTATAGCTTCAAATCCTGTAACTCGCTGACCTGTGGCAATAACCATATATCGTGCTGTAATTTCAGTTTTGTCAGTAACAATTCTGAAATCATCTCCTACCTTGGTGATCTCCTTTATTGAAGAATCCAAAACTGTAGAAAGCATTTCTGCTTCAACATGACGGTGAAATTGATCAGCAAGTTCATATCCAGTTTTTCCCGGTATTCCCAAGTACCAGACATTTTGAAAATGGCTTAACGTTTGTAGTCCTCCTAATTTTTCATTCTTTTCAATGAGAATGGGAACAAAACCGAGATGTTTTAACCAGAGAGCGCAAGACATACCAGATGGACCACCACCAACCACAGCAACAATTTTATTCATGTTAATTTAAAAGCCCAAAAAATTAACTTTTCCCTTGGAGTAAATACATTGACTGGTACAAGTTTCATCAATTCTCACTGCAACAAGTCCGGGAATTTGGGGTTCAAGCTGTTCATAAATCCATTTAGCGATCGCTTCACTGGTAGGATTAGCTAAACCCGTGGATTCATTTAAATGGTAATGATCCAGATAATTTTCCAAGAGGGGTTTTATGTATTTTGATATATCACCATAATCCATAATCATCCCCTGTTTAACACCTGAATTTATCAGTTTATTCCCCGTAACATAGACCACACCGCGCCAAGAATGACCATGTAATCTAGCACATTTACCATCATGATTCGGTAATTGGTGAGCAGCTTCAAACCTGAATTCCTTACCAATTATCCAAGTTTCTAAAAAAGATTCAGATTCCGGTTTTGAAGTCATTATTATATCCCAATTATATAGGAATCCGGTTTGATTCCTGAATTTACTTGTGTGGTCAGGGAACAGGGAACAGGGAAGACAGAATTGATACATACTGACTCTTGTATGGCTACGCCACGCAAGCTATCAAAAATCAAATACAGCACTTCCCGATGTTATGAGGTACAAGAACCCCACCCCCAACCCCCTCCAATATCAAAAGTTTATCCTTTTCTTCCCCCCGCTGCGGGGGGATTGAGGGGGGTGCGAGGAGGGGGCTTAAGATGTACCTCATAAGAGCGGAAACCCCTGTATTATTTCTATATCCCAAATTCCCCAATACTTAGATAATTAAAATGAATGTAGTGTATCTAAAACTGCTTTAACTTTAGGAACTTCATGAGTTCTGAATAAATCTGTTTTTCCTAATGCTGCTAAAACCGCAAAAAATGATTCTGCACTTCTTACCTCTTCCCCAAAATATTCAAAAGCGTGAGGGAGAGCATGACAGACAGGAAAACCTAATTTTCTCAGTCTAAAAGTAGTCAAAAAAGTTTTCATTTGATAACTAATTCGCAAAGAACTATCCTGGAGATTTTTATAATAAAACCCCAAACCAGCATCAACAAATATTTTTCTTACCCCATATTTAGCTGCGATTTCTATTTCATTAGCAAAATATTCATACATTAATTTTGTTGGATCATCACCAAAATCAAAATCACCAACTTCTCTGACATTTTTACCTTGAACATAACAGATAATCACCCCAGCGTCAAATTCAGATACAGCTTGATAAATTTTCTCACTATCAAAAGCACCCGTTAGATTAATCACATTAGCACCAGCTTGTAAACATTCTCTAGCAACTTGAGGATAATAAGTTTCAATGGAAGTTAAAACCCCCTGTTGACTCAGAGATTTTAGCACTGGTAAAATTTGGGAATTTTGTCGAATATCCTCAACTCTTTCTGCTTTTTCTAAAGTAGATTCAGCGCCAATATCTATAATATCAGCACCTTGAGCCTTTAATACTAATCCCTTGCGAATAGCCTGTTCTGAACTTAAACATACGCTTTCTCTGTACCAAGAATCATTAGAAAGATTAATCACTCCTAAAATTGCTGATTCGGAATTAAAATTAAATTTTTTCTCACCAATTGTAAATTCTTCTACTTTTACTTGCAGAGCATCATGATATTTTTCATATATTTCGTAAATGTCTTCAATCTTCAACATATTTCCAATCCTTTTTTTGATAGACAATAGTTTTTTATTAGCTGTTCACAAGCATTGAGCAAAAATAACCAAATCATCACCACACCTGATTACAACCTCCATCCCCCCGAAACTTCTAATACCTGCCCTGTGATATAATCAGATTCTGGACTAATAAAAAACCACGCTGCATGAGCCAGTTCTTGTAAAGTTGCAGGTCGCTTAGTAGGTAGTTCAGGTAAAGATTCCTGCAAATCAAAGGAATTTTCTGCTATTCCTGGGGAGACAACATTAACAGTAATTTTATCTGTAATTAGTTCCCTTGCTAAAGATTTTGAGTAGATGATAATGCCAGTTTTAGCAATTAAGTAAGGTGTGTTAGTACAACGCGCGAGGAGATTTTGCGCACTAGCACAACCAAAATTGACGATACGTCCCCCATTAGCAGCTTTCAGGTAAGGTAGTGCAGCTTTAGTGACATAAAATGTAGCATGGAGATTAGAGTTAATAATTTCATGCCATTCTTCTACTGATAATTGGCTCGTTGGTCTGTCTAAGTAGTTACCCACATTATTGACAACAACAGATAGACCTCCCAATTCCTCAGCAGCACTTTTGACTAAAAACTCCGCTTGTTCAGGATTTCTTAGATCCGCTTGTAAAGTAACAGTTTTAACGCCGTACTTATCAGCCTCCTGACGGGCTTGATTACAGGCTTCCACACTTCTATGATAATGAAATGCTACATCAAATCCTTTAGCAGCTAAATCGAGAGCGATAGCCTTACCAATTCCCGATGATGATCCAGTCACCAGTGCTTTTTTCAGCATTATTGTTAGACCTAATTCCTATATAAATTACCAATGTTATTTTCTACAAAATCCTCAATCAATACTTGAGTATAACTATTGAGAGGATATTCCTTTGCTTGTGCGGGAGTCACCCAAGCCCATTCCTCAATTTCTTGATTAGGTGTAATCGTATTTCTCAGTGAAAATGCGTAATAGTTGATCATAATAAAATGGGCAGGTCGCACAAATTGTGAGTCCAGCACTGCTTCTTGTAGCAACGCAAAACGCACATTAGTTAAGTCTAACCCGACTTCTTCCTGAAACTCCCTCAGAAGTGCAGATTCTAGAGTTTCACCCCAATCTACTTTTCCCCCTGGTACACCCCAAGCACCTCTCCACTTCGTAGATTTAACAATTAACACCTGTCCGAAAGAATTGACAACCAGCGCTCCTACAGTAGTCAGAGGGAATTGTTTTTGTACAGATGTTGGTTCAATAGTGGTCTGATACTGCATATTTAATTCCGCACCCCACGACGACTGACTTTTGGCGATACTTAATATTACTGCCGTTCAGATTTTATCAGCAAATGCCTGACTAAGTTCAATTATATTTTGATCTGGATCTTGAATAAAAATCGCTGGTCGGCCAGAAGCACTAGCCTGAAAAGGATAGTTTTTAGCTGTTAATTCGCTTTTAATTATTTCTAAATCCATTACAGCAAAAGCGATATGAGGATTTTGTCCCCATTTTTCTTGTTGCTTATCGGTGGGTACAGTAGGCGCAACAATCAGATGCAGTTGATAGTTACCAATTTGATACCAGATACCCGGATATTTTAAAGGACGTTCTACTTTTTTAAGTCCTAATATATGAGTATAAAAATAATCAGAACGGTCTAAATCAGTTATGAGAATAGCAGTATGAAGACTCTGGATAATTTGCATTTTTTTGTTTTGTTAAAATAAGTAAATTGACTTAAAACCAATATATTTCAGTTAAAGATAATTGTAGGTTGGGTAGAACAAAGTGAAACTCAACATTTCTAAGATTTTGTTGGGTTTTGTTTATTAACCCAAATTACACATATATACGCGAAAATGAGCAAGTTTTGACGATAAATGCAGAATAAATACCCGGGCTAAATCTTGTGGTGCGGGCATCCTGCCGATGGAATTATACAAACTTATTGCCTAAGCTGTTACGCAGCTAAATCTGATAAGCTGTTGTGCAGCTTGATTGTATAATAAGGTGTTAACTAAATAAGCGATTCCTACGGAGCGCTTCGCTATCGCTAGGGAAGTATGCCAGCAAAAAATCATCTATCTCAAA
>NZ_JACJSB010000018.1 GCF_014697585.1 Dolichospermum sp. FACHB-1091
TGTGCCAGTAGTAGTTTTTGTTGCTTGTTTACCTTGAGTTCTGTCTTGAATCCTAGTAGCATGAAGATATTTTACAACAAAATTCCAATATTGTTACCATAGAGGTGTGACTTGGCATAGGAAGCATAAGTAGTTAATTGTTATTAATTGTTAGCTTTTGAGTTACTGTTAATTAGCCCTTTGGGATTTAAACTCACAGCTATCACACTTAAACACTCTTTCACTCAATGAGAGAGTTTCTTTTTTGCCCTACTTGTGATCAAGATAAAATTGTGATATTTTGATTCAAACCAATTACTATTAAATCATAGAATGAATAAAAAAAACCGTAGTGAAACATTTAAGAGTAGATACCATGAGTCGCGGATACAATACATGGCAACTGGAGAATCTCCGACTTGTTCAGTCATTTATTCTCAAGCACCTTACTGGAAAAAGTATAGGCTTATTTTTCCGTTTATAGTTGATAACTGGCAGCATTTTTATTACATTGACTTTCCTCCAATATTTGAAAATATAGAACAAACTCACCCATCCATTTTAATCGGGATAGCAATGGCAGAAATTTATCGCCTTTGTGAAATATGCACCCCTGAGACAGTCAAAGTAACTTGGTATAGCTGTCTTCAATGGGAATCAGATTGGTGGAATGAAGATATTTACTGGTATCTTCAGCAAAAGTTTTACCTGGAAAAATGGGACTGGGATAAAATGCCTCGAATAGAATTTTGTTTAAATTCTATAGAAAATTCTTGGTTTCCATCCGTCAAAGATACTTATCTTCTTGCCGTTAGTGGGGGTAAAGAAAGTACATTTGCATTTGAGTGGATGCAGCAATGTAATCTTCCTATGGAAGCATTTACTTTACATAATGCAGGAGGAATATTAGGCAACAACTGGGTACAAAAGTTTCCAGTATTTGATTACATTAAAACTCAAAGTCACCTGTGGGAAATAGAAGCTCATCCACAGGAAGATCCAGCTACACATTTTGGTTATAAAGGCGTTCGTAACGATCCTACTATTACTAATGCTCTTTTCATTATGATGATAATTGCAGTACAGCAGGGACATCGCTTTCTGGTCTTAGCAAATGATAAAAGTTCTAATGAATCTAATACTACATATCAGGGGCGAGAAGTCAATCATCAAAGTGCCAAGGGAACAGCTTATATAGAACGTTTTAATAATTTTTTAGAGCAAAAAGGTTTGCCATTTAGGTATGTTAGTATCTGCGAAGAAAGTTACTCAATCGCTACAGTTAATCAACTATCTTTATGGAAAAAAACCATCCTGAATAGCCTTACCTCATGTAACGAGGCACAGTGGAATTCAGGAGACGTTCGATGGTGTTGTAACTGTCCAAAATGCGCTTTTTCTTATGCTTTAATCGAAGCCGTCACAGATTATTCTTTTGCCAAGCAGGTAGTGGGAGAGGACTTATTCAGTTTTACAAAACTAGAAGAAGTTTGGAGACGTTTATTCGACCCAAGTACTGAGAAACCATTTGAGTGTGTTGGTGAAAAACGTGAAACTTTAATGGCTTTAGCTAAATGCAAAAAACAACGTCTCAAAAATGGCGAACATCTAGGTGTTCTTGCTCAGATACCCAATATTGAATTTGATGAATCTCTACTAAAAATCTCTGCCCCTCAAAACATTCCTAAAGAACACCAAGATAAACTAAATTCAGTTTTAACAAATCAATAATTAGGAGTTGCTGAATAAACCTAAAACCGTTACCTGAAAACAGTTAAAGATAAATAAGAAGTGAAAAAGATACAAGGAATAAAAACTGTAAGGATGAAAAACCATGCACTTACTGAACACTGAAAATAAATTTTTCTCAAACTATTGAAAATACTGTACCCGTGGCCTAGCACCTATCTATGACTTACGTCACGCTACGCTATCATAACTTTATGGCTAGGCCACTCAGGCTATCACCAAGCCCTAATTAAACCTTGATCAAAAACGCGATTATTAGTATCAATACCACTGATTTCTATTCTATCTGGGTAGACATTATAAGCAGCAAAACTCAAATTACTTGTGCAATATTCTGTTAATTGAGAAGGACTTACAGGACGATTACCGGCACCAGCGCCACAGATTAAATAGGTAGTTCCATTAATAGCGCGAGTCCGTTCATAGTTATGTTCATGGCCATTAATATAAAGTTGAACATTGTACTTTTTAAATAAAGGGGTGAAAGTGTTAATAAAATTTATATTACTACCATAATGACCAGATGAATAAATGGGATGATGACCAAATACGATTTTCCAAGGTGCTTGACTGATACTTAATTGCTTTTCTAACCAAATTAATTGATTTTGCCAATCTGCATTACTATTAGTATCTAAAGCAAAAAACTGGACTTGATTTTGAGTAAATGTGTAATAACGTCCCTGCATATTAAAACCAGGATACTTAACTTGAGGAACACCATTATCAGTGCGAATATCATGATTACCTAAACAAGCATGAAATTTGACACCATTTTTTAGTAAAGGTTGATAAGGACGTTCAAAAACCTGACTAATTTTCTCAATTTCGCCATTATTATAAATATTATCACCAGCTAAAATAACTAAGTTATAAGGATTTTGCTGATGATAATAATTCATAGAATTTGCAACAGCATACTGACCTTTTGCACCAGTTCCCGTATCAGCAACGGAGACAAAACGCAATAATAAATCTTTTTTTAAATTTTTTTTAATGGGGTTAGCGGCTGTTGCTGATTCTATGAGAGAATTTGATAATAACTTCCTATTTAAAAATCCAGATGTGATGACACTAATTCCACTTAAAAACAAAAATCGACGGCGTTTAATATTCATAATTATCTATTCCTTGTTGTATATGTTTTTGATTCGCTAATTTGGGTAAAAGTTCCATGTCAGGAAAAAAGGCACCAAAATCAAGAAATGAACCCGTAACCACCCTATACCAAAAAAATCAACCAATTTGGAAGACAGCAATTATCCAAGTTTTGCGGGGAACAATCGGTGTTTTAGAAACTACTGTAGTCAAATTGGAGACAGAAACACCTAAGGATACTAGTGGGAAGAAAATTAATTTTTTATCGCGTTGGGATGGATTTTTAAGGACATTTCGCTTATTCTTACCATCAAGTATATCTAATAATGTGTCAGATTCGCTTTTGACTGGGATTTTTGCGGTAATTTTTCTGGTGACAATAGGAATTACTATATTTTTGTTTATTCCTAAATCTACTCAAGTCGCGGTTGTTCCTCCAGTTGAGGAAGTTACTAAACCAACTCCAGTTATAGAACCCGAACCTAAACCGACTCCAGTTATAGAACCCGAACCTAAACCGACTCCAGTTATAGAACCCGAACCTAAACCAACTCCAGTTATAGAACCCGAACCTAAACCAACTCCAGTTATAGAAACCGAACCTAAACCGACTCCAGTTATAGAACCCAAAGCTAAACCGACTCCAGTTATAGAATTAACACCAGAAGAGAGTTTACTAGTAGCAATTGAAAATCAGTTTTCAGAAATTAGCGTTTCTGTAAAGAATACTAAAGATAAAAATAAAGATAAAAATATTGTTTCTCAACTTATAAAACCTCTAGTTGCTAATTTCCGTACTGGCGATTTAACTCTAAAAATTAGTGATATTTGGTACAGTTTAGAAAAATCTCAACAGGATAAACTAGCTGCGGATATATTACAACGTTCCCAAGAGCTTAATTTCACACATTTAAAAATTGTTGATTCTCAAGAGAAAATCATCGCCCGTAGTCCGGTTGTTGGTAATGAAATGATAATTTTTAAAAGGTAAAATTCAGGAAATTGATAACTTGTAAATATTCTTAATAAGTAGGTTGGCGTGAAAAATTGTCGTTATGACAAGGGAACTCTTAACTGGGAACAGGGAACAGGGAACAGGGAAGAGGAAAGAGGTTTTGGCCAACTTTACTTTTAGTTACTTATGTCGGTTTTTTTCCGTTCACCTATTTAATATCAAATACAAATAGTATTATTGGCTAGGGCGGGCTAGAAGCCCACCCCACAATTAATTAGCGTCTACCACGATAAGGAACAGCATTGAGGTAGTCAATATCAAAGGAAGATAACTTTTGTGCGTAGTTACCTTTACCAGATACGGAAGCCGCCATAGCTGCGAATTTGCGAGGATCTCCTTCGGCCATGCGCTTTTCTTTCGCTTTGGCGGTGTAGAAGTTCTCCAAGGTAAAGCGCCAGTCGGTTTTGACTGTACCTGCTGTTTCTTGGAAGTCAGCACCGTAACGGGGTGTTACCAAATTAAAGGGACGGTCTACAAAACGCTTCCGTTGGTAAGGTACAGTATTTTCGCCAAAATTTTCGGTGTATTCCGCGCTGTCTAATAAAACATCAACAAAACCGCCAAAACCTTTGTTACAAATGACAATTGACCAAGCAATTTCTTCTTTTTTATTGTAAGCACAACGACCCAATAAACGTTTGAGGGTGATATCTACTAAACGGTAGTTGTTATTAACAGAAACGACTAAACGATAGAAAGCTTCAGATTTTGCTAAACCCCGAATAAAGTCACGCACTGACAAAGAACCGTTTTTAAGTTGAGATTCTAAAGTAACTTGACGGTTAAATTTGAGGATTTCATGTTCACTGAAAACTTGACGATAAGCAGCCCAAATAATGCTTGTTATGTCAGTGTAAGAACTCACATCTTCTAAACGATAGATATAAGGTGTATCTTCATTTTGGTCAGCAACGCCAAAGCTCGCCACCCGGTGATTTTGACTACTTGGATTGTATTGAAGTAATGGCAATGCCATATTGTTTTTTTCCTTTTATGATTAAGTTAAACAAAGATAATGAATTAGGGAATAGGGAACAGGGTGTAAATTCCCCGTATTATTCCCTATTTCTTCTTAATCTTATTTTCCCCTGAAACGGTTAGTAAATAGAACTCATTCCTAACCAATTGAGAATAAATAAGAAGACGATACCTGCGGTTATGACTAGTAATACAGCAGATAGCGCCCCCCAATCAACATTTGGCCCAGAGTTTGGGTAGACAAACCCACGCCATTGATTATACCGACCTCTTTGGACAATACCTGCCCGGTCTCGATAATCAGCACCATAGCGGGGCATAAAGCTGATTGGTCGGTCTGTGGTCATGCGTTTGCGTTGATAGGGTACGGTAGAATCACCAAAAGCTTGTTCATACTCGCTACTATCAATTAAAACATCAACAAATTTTCCCCAACCTAGAGTAGCAATTTGAATTGACCAGGCAATTTTTTCTTGCTCATTGTAAGGAGAACGACCTAAGATCCTTTTCAGGAACATTTCTACCAAGCGATAGTTGTTATTTGGTGTCACAACTAGCTGATAAAATCGCTCTGATTTCACCAAACCGCGAATGAAGTCTTTAACCGTAATTGACCTATTTTTGAGTTGTGTTTCTAAGTTAATTTGGCGGTTAAATTTGAGAATTTCCTGTTCGTTGAAAATTTGGCGATAAGCCGCCCAAATTAGTTGTTGAATTTCGCCGGGAGAGTTAGCATTTTCAATGCGGTAGATGTAAGGACTGTCTTCATTTGTATCTGCTGCGCCGAAACTACTAACTCTTTGGTTTTGAGTTGTAGGTTTGTATTCAAGTAAAGGAATTGCCATTTGAAAAAACCTGCCTTTTGGTAAAGTTGGCATCTCAAAATGTTGTTATACTTAGCAAAGTAACTAAAATTAAAATCCTTAAAAAAATGCAAACTTTTGAACTTTTTTGACCCAGATCACCCAGCTAGATAAAAAACTATTTAGCGCACAGGAAACCCAGCACTAGGACTAACGGAAACAGGAATACCAGTTGATGTTGTTTGTCTTGTGGTGTTAGGGATTTGGATATTAGCAGTGCTAACTGGTGTGTAAGTCACTGTTTTAATCTTAATGGAATTTGCCATATCCAAAAAGTTTTTAATGTCACCCCATTTATAACGAGCATCTTCGAGTTGGTCGCGCCAATAATCGCTGTATCGTGGTGTTACCAAATTAAAGGGTCTATCTTTATAACGCCGTCTTTGATAAGGAACAATATTTTCACCAAAGTTACTTTGATATTCTTCAGAATCTAGCAAAGTATCAACAAAGCCACCCCAGCCTTTAGTAGCAATGACAATTGACCAAGCAATTTCTTCTTCTTTGTTGTATGGTGCGCGACCTAATAACCGTTTTAGTCCAATTTCTACTAATCTGTAATTAGAATTAGTCTGAATTACCAAACTTTGGAAAGCTTCAGATTTAGCTAAACCCCGGATAAAATCACGGACGGTAATTGCTTTGTTTTTTACTTGGGATTCTAAATTAACTTGACGGTAAAATTTGAGGATAACGTGTTCACTGAAAAGTTGCCGATAAGCTGCCCAAATTAATTCTTCTACTTCTCCACCAAAGGAACAATCTTCGATGCGGTAAATTGTGGGTGTATCTTCGTTAGCAACTTCATAACCAGAAACGCGCTGGTTTTGAGAACTGGGTTTGTATTCTAGTAAAGGTATTGTCATGTTTGTTAGTTGTCAGTTGTCAGTTGTCAGTTGTTAGGTAATAGGTAATAGGTAATAGGTAATAGGAAGATATTTATTTTTCTCTTGCCTCTTGCCTCTTGCCTCTTGCGAATTACTAATTTTTAGCGTTAGCGGGGATATACCGATAAGGTAAGGAAACTGCTACGGGTTTAATAGTGGGTTGTGGTGTACCGATTTCGCGGGAAGTATCGGGTATTTCCAAGCTACTGACAAAAGATTGGGCTGTGGCTAAACTACGTTGGTAGTTGCGTTCGTTGGTAATAATTGACCCTGCCATAGCGAAGAAATTAGCCGGAATTGCCCGTCTGATATCCGCTGTCGTCAGTTGTCCTGATGTCCGGGCTGTGTAGAAGGAACGACCAGTTATACCGCGAATGTTTTGAGTATCACGCCAATAAGCATTGTAACGGGGATTAACTAAATTAAAAGGGCGATCGCCAAAACGACGACGTTGAAAAGGTACAATATCATCACCAAAGTTGTCTAAATACTCACTGGAATCCAATAAAGCATCTATAAACCCATGTAATCCTTTGGTAGCAATGACAATTGACCAAGCGATTTCTTCGTCTTTATTGTAAGCAGCCCGGCCTAAGAACCGTTTTAAAGTAATGTCAACTAAACGATAATTAGAGTTTGTATCTGCTACTTGAGTGCGGTAAACGTCTGATTTGCCTAAACCCCGGATAAAATCCCGCAGGGTAATAGCCCGATTTCGCAGTTGTGATTCTAAAAAGTTTTGCCGATAACTGTCTAAAATCAGGTGTTCGCTGAAAATTTGCCGATATGCCGCCCAAATGATGCTATCAATATCTTGGTCTGAAGTAGCATAATTTAAGCGATACATCGTTGGTGTATCTTCGTTGGGGACTTCGTAGCCTTCTACTCGCTGATTTTGCGATTTAGGGGGATATGCTAGTAGTGGTATTGACATTTTTACTTTTACCTTGTTATATGGTATGTAAATTACTTTACTGGCTATAGGCCAACTGAACGCGAGCGCGAACTGCTTTTTCAGTATCGTTAGTCAGCATTGATGCAAATTTAGCAAAAATAGGTGATCTAACTGTAGCTACTTTCGCTAAAGCTTGTAACCCAACAACAGCAGCATAACGAATTGACCAGTCTGTATCTTCACAGATGCACAATAGTGTCTCTAATGCGCGATTTATAGCTATTTGACTGGCAACAATGTCTAGCTTATGCCATTGTAAATTTCCTAGTCCCTTAGCGGCCGCACGGCGGACGCTAGGGGCAAAGTCAGTCAGTGTAGTAGCAATGAGAACATCTAAAGCGCGAGGATCAGCGATCGCTGCCAGAGTGCGAATTGAATAAGCCCGTGCGCCATAGTTATAATCATCAAGGTTTAGCAATTGTGGGACTGCTACCTCTCCCAACTCTGTTAATGCTGCTGCTGCCACTATCGCTGCTTCTGGATTGTTATAACCAAATACAGCGATTAAAGTGGGAATTGCTGATATATCTTTAATTGCCGCCAAATTTTTCACCGCTGTCACCAGTTGGTCAGGTGTTTCAGCTGCGGTAATAGCCCGAATTAGTTCATCCATTTTTTATCAGTGGTCAGTGGTCAATAGTCAGTAGTTTTGCAACTGATAATTGACAACTGACTACTGACTATAAGAGTGAGTCCATCAAATTCATAACTCGGGTAGCTGGTTCAGATATACCAAAAGTATCAGACTGTTCTGGCAGTTGATACTCTAATAATCCTTTCAAAGCAATCAATTTAAAGCTATTTTCCACTTGTGCTTGAGCAATAGCCTCTGCTGCTGCTAAATACCCAATTGCCCCCAGGTCTCCCAAAACAACGCGACGCATTTTCAAATCACCCGTCACCAAAGTTTTCACTAATAACTCACCATAGATGGGGTCTTGTGTCAGTTGGTACATGGCTCTGGCTGCGGAGCATTGTAATCGGGGAACTGGATGCTGAAGAAAAGGCTGGACAAGAGAAATAGCCTCAGTTGCACCCATAGCTCCCAAGGCCTCTAATATTGCCGTATAGGGTTGGGTAAGATGAGGTAAACCAGGTACTTGTACTGCTTGGTCAACACCCCCATCTAGTAGTTTTATCAATGCTGGTAATGCTGTTTTATCCTTGAGCATGGCCAAAGATTGGGCTGCGGCTTCGCGGACATAAAAATCAGCACATTCCAAGCACTTAATTAAACCTGGTACAGCTTTCAAGTTGCCTAATTTACCAAGCGCCCTAGCGGCATTGCGCCGTAAGGGATAACCTCCCAGTTCTGTTCTGTCGGCTTCATCCTCTAACGCGGTGATAAGTGCGTCTATGGCTTGTGGCTGACTGATTCGGAACTTACCCAACCACCAAGCAGCATAATAGCGGAGACTTAGATCTGATGATTGCAGGTTAGCAATAGCTATTTCCGGTGTGAGATTTGGTGCATTTTCCGCAGGATATGCTTCTCCACTAGGTTCTATCATTGCCAGGGCTTGATGCTTATTCCGCCACTGTCAAAGTTTCAATTTTGACGATTTTGCCACCTAGACGGTTAATCCGCTGCATTTCTTCATTCATGCGGCTGTAGGGTACGGTAATAAATACGCTACCACTGCGGCGAATGTCAAATTTGTTCTTGTCGCTTTCTTGGTTTTGCTTTAAGCCCACAACTTCGTAACGAAATACGCGGCTGGCAGATGAAGAAACGCTACTAGCACCAAGTGTAGTTTGACCGAACATTACTTCTATATCTCCTATGTGAGTTTTGTCCGTGAGCAGCGCTTAGGTTGATGTTATGCTGGCAATTTTGCCGCCAACTCTATGAATTTGCTGCATTTTCTCTAAAAGGCGCTCGTAAGGCACAATAAATACTGTACTGCTACGGCGGACTTTGGGGTATCCTGGATTGCGAATACCTGTAACTTCAATCCGGTAAGTGCGATTGGATTCCCCGACGGCATTACCTAGATTTTGCTTAGGAGCGTCATCTACAGATACGCGGAAACCCCAGTTATTGTTACTACCAGATGGTCCAACAACTGAGGAGGTTTTATTACTAGCTAATTCCCGCGCTAAACGGGATTTAGAACCTTCAACCTGAGCGGTATCGCTGTTAGCATAACCTCTGTATAAACGGAACATCCGCGTAAAACCGGCTGCATTTTGTCCCGTTTGAAAATCGAACCCGCGATAATAGGGAACAACATTTTCCCCAAAGCTATTCTGATACTCTTGGGAATCAATGTAGGAGTCAATTTCCGCGTCGTAACCTTGGTTAATATATAAGTCTAAGTGGTAAGTCACTTCTGACTCATTGTATGGTGCGCGACCCAACAAATGTTTGTAGTTGAGTTCAATTAACCGAGTTTGGAAACTGTTGTAGAAGAATTTAGATTTGTAGAGTTCTGATTTAGCGACGCTGCGGACAAACTCTTTCACGCTTAAATTGCCGTCACGTAGCAGTGATTCTGCACTAATTAAGCGATCTGATGCCAGTATATAGTCATTTCCTAAGACTTGACGATAAACGGCACGAATTACAGCTTCTACTTCTTCCCGGCTGGCGCTGGGGCGCAGTTCAACTTTGGGCGCGTCGCTGAAAGGCTCTGTTCCTAGTCTGGAGGCTGCTGTTGTAATTGCCATGTTTTTTCCCCTTTATTGTGCCGAATTTTGGCGGAATAAAGCTTGGTATTTAATCCAAGTTGGTCGTTGGTAATTAGGACTTACCTATTCCCTCTTGACTCTTGCCTTATTTGTAGATAAAACTATGCCCGGAGCTAGATCCAATTGCTAGGTGAACCAGGATGATCTTGGAGGTCTTAACGCCACTTAATTTACAGTTGGATATTCTCCAACTAACGCAGTGACTCCAGGAGCAATAACTGGCGAACCCCTTGAGGGGTAACTTCATCTAATAATTGTATCCCTCTCCGGGCATGACGCTATCTAGCTGAGAGCGTTGATGGCGTAGTCAATGTAGGTATTAGCTTCGTTAGCAGCTTGACCACTCAAACCATGATTAGCTTTGATGGATTTTAAAGCTTCTACGTACCAGCTGGGAGACAAATCAAACGCGCCGTTGATTTCAGACAAACCAGCAATCAAGAACTCATCCAAAGGACCTGTACCACCAGCAACTAGGCTATAGGTGATGATGCGTAGGTAGTGGCCAACGTCACGAGCGCATTTAGCTTTACCACGAGCATCAGATGCGAATTGAGCGCCTGGGGTAGAGGTGGTATAAGGGAATTTGCTGTAAACAGCGCTGGTAGCACCATCAATCAATTTTTGAGCATTAGCGGTTAAACCACGAGCAGCTTCCATGCTGGCAGCAGCGCGGACGAAACGACCGTTAACAGCTTGTAATTCGGTGTTGCTTAAAAAGCGTCCTTGGGTATCGGCAGATGCGATTGCTTCGGTAATTGGTGTTTTCATTGGTGAAAATCTCCTAGATTGTTTCTTGCTTGTGTTGTATGGCTACGCCATGCAGGTTATGAAAAAAGCTCAATTTAGACGGGAGCTAATTTGTAATTTTTAGGCAACAGCAGCCGCAGCACGATCAAAGTAGCTTGCAACTTCAGAAACCAAAGAACTACAATCACCTTTGGTGATCCCGTTAGGATCGTTGATTTTAGCGATCGCTGCTTCTTTCATTTTGCCAACACCAACTGCTACAGAAGCACCAGGAGTACCCAAAGCTTGGTAGGTTTCCCGTAAGCCATTTAAGCAACGGTCATCTAGAACACTAGCATCACCCGCTAATGCTGCATAAGTTACATAGCGCAAGATAATTTCCATGTCGCGCAAACAAGCAGCCATCCGACGGTTGGTGTAAGCGTTTCCACCAGGAGCGATCAAATTGGGCTGTTCTTCAAACAAAGCACGAGCGGCATCAGTAACGATGTCTTTAGCGTTGCTGGTGATGCGGTTAACAGTGTCTAAACGCTTGCTACCAGCAGCTACTACTGCGGTCAAAGCATCTAGTTGTTCGGTGCTGAGGAATTCGCCACGAGCGTCAGCTTGGGAAACAACCTTGGAAAATACATCTAATGTCATGGACTCTAATCTCCTAAATTACTTAGTTGAGAGATCTCTAAATTAAAACTAATTCGGATTGGTTGGCAACGAAGTCAAATCAAAGCGGTTCTCAATTTGTCTTCTCTCCTTTCTAGTTTACAGTTTACAAACCAGAAATTATGAGAGTCAAGGGTAAATTTATGAGAAACTGGCAAATTCAGTGAATCACCTGCTTTATTTAACTTTCTTCTGTTGTTTAACCCCTACAGCTTATGTTTATACAATGCCATAGAACCTTTATTTATTACAAATTATGAATAAATAAGATGTTCCCCTAAGAAAAGCCTCAAATCCTTTACATACAAGGTATTCAACTAAGAATTTCTAGATATTTTTGTTACATAACTTTACATTTTCTGCAAAAAATCGCAATATTAACCAGTTTAAGATTGTTTTAATATTCCTGAAAACCCTTGTAATTAAAAGAATACAAGGGTTTTATCCCATTTATGGATTTCCTGAATTTTGTTAAGGAGTGTTAAATTTACATTTCTAAATATTTTGAAAACTTTCTATTTTTTTCCCCCATGGGGGGATGTGAATGAAAAAAAAGTTATATTCACAAATTGTGAGTAAATCGTTATTTACTCATAAATTCTTAACAAACTCCACTACGGCGACGCAATACTTCTAGTAAAGTGGTAAAACTGCGGGGAAGGGGTGCTGTTACTTGAAGCAACTTTCCAGAAACGGGATGTTGTAACTGGAGTTTCCAAGCGTGTAGGGCTTGTCCTGGCAAATTTACGCCGATAGAATGAGCAGAACTATAAAGAGGGTCGCCAACGATAGGATGACCAATTTTGGCACTGTGGACGCGAATTTGATGGGTACGTCCTGTTTCTAGTTGAAAGTGGATTAATGTGTAGTTAGCAAGACGCTCTTGTACTCGCCAGTGAGTTATTGCAGCCCGTCCACCATCCTCTATAGAAACAATGCCCATTTTTTTGCGGTCTTGGGGATTGCGACCAATGGGTAAGTCTATGCTTCCGGTTTCCGTTTTGGGAACACCGTAAACTAAACCTAAATATTCTCGTCTGGCGGTTTTTGCTTGTAATTGTGCTTGTAAATGCTGATAAGCCAAATCTGTTTTAGCAATAACAATCGCTCCGGTAGTATCTTTATCCAAGCGGTGAACTATTCCAGGACGTTGAATACCGCCAATACCGGGTAAATTAGGACAATGGGCCAATATAGCATTAACTAGAGTTCCCTCTGGATGACCGGGTGCGGGGTGAACAACCAAACCAGCGGGTTTATTGAGAATAATTAACTCCTCATCTTCATAGAGGATATCTAGAGGAATATCCGCTGCTAAGAGTTGTAAAGGTTCAATGGCGGGAATTTCTAGAGAAATGCGATCGCCTATTTTGAGATTAACCTTTTTAGATGTGCAAATTTGATCATTAACTTGGACATGACCCTGTTCTATGAGTTGCTGAATGCGAGAACGGGACAAATCTGATAAATTCTGGGATAAATAGCGGTCTAAGCGATCGCTATTTTCTGGAACTTGGATATTAATTGTAGACACGATTGGGTATTGAGTAATTTAAGCAACATTGAGATCAAAAATTAGAGTCGTGTCGGTAGAAAATCACCACTTCATTTTTTTATCTTCATCTTATGTTTAACATACTTTTTTATTTCTCTAAAAAATATGGAGTAATCTAAAGAGAAGAATTCAAGAATCAGGATTCGGAATGTTGATAAAATACAGTGAGTAACTGATAATGAAAAACAACTTTAATGAACCATCCCAGAAAATCAACGCTACCCCTATTAGTAGATATAGATTTTTTCAAAAACTGCAACCAATCAACATATTAAAGAAGATTACTAATAGTTCGTACACTGGTTGTTTGCAAGTATTTAGCGAATCTGGTGCTTGGTCAATATATATGGATCAGGGTAAACTAATTTACGCTGGTTATTCTGAAGAAATGTTTGAACCTCTTTACCGGAACTTACAGAGATTAAGTCAGCAAATCTCAACTCTTCCCAGGGGAATTAATGAACAAGTGCGGATGATTTTTGAAAAAGATATTGAGAAACATTCAATACCAAATCCAGATTACTTAGCTATTTGTTGGTTAGTTAATCAAAAATATATTAGTCATTTTCAAGCAGCTTTACTAATTGAGGAGTTAGCACTAGAAGTTTTACAATCCTTGTTGAATTTAAAATATGGCAGTTATGAATTTGTTCCTAATACTTTTTTAGACAATCTGCCTAAATTTTGCCATTTAAATTTAAAAGCCTTAGTAGAACCATCTCAACCAGCAGCAAAAGTTGATGTTAAAGAAAATCTGAATTTTGAGTGTTATTCTCAGTTAGAAGTACCCAAAACATCCCAGGAGAAATTACCCAAAACTAATTCTGATCACTTGAATAATCAGAGAAATACAAATCAGTCAAATAACTCCTTTATCAGAGAGAAGCAGAAATGCAGTATTTTTTCCATAGATGATAATCAGAAAATTTTAAATACTGTGTCAGAATTTTTAGATGAACAAATATTCAATGTGATCAAATTTACGGATTCTTCCCAAGCTTTAATGGAAATTTTGCGAGTACGGCCAGATATCATTTTACTAAATATAGAAATGCCTAATTTAAATGGCTATGAAATCTGTTCTTTATTACGAAAACACACACATTATCAAGATACTCCTATAATTTTGATGACAGAAAGGATGGGATTAAGGGATAGAGCAAAAGCCAAATTTGTCAAAGCTAATGGTTATTTAGAAAAGCCTTTTTCTCAAGAGGATTTACTGAAAATCATTTTTGAACATATTGTGTGAAAATTCACGAGTCAGGTTAATAAACCTCATCATGGCTGCCAATATCTATCAATAAAATAACCATTTCCTTTGATTCTAGATTTTCTTTTTGGTGTTTCTGGCGCTGGTTCACTGCTTGGGGATGTGGTATGATTAAGGGTATCCGTAGCTGGCCAGACTCTTACTTCCACATTTCCGGGGGGTAAATTCACGGGTTAGGTAATCAGCAAGTTACCAGATTCATCAATTTTTCCTTTGAGTTTGTATGCTTGCATGATTTTTTCATCAGACTCTGTTTTTATATTATCTCGAATTGGCAGCAATTACATCAAAAATTCGTATTAAAAATTCGTAAAGTTGGAAATTCCTTGGGCTTAACATTACCTCAAGAAGCCCTGGAAAAACTTAAAGTTCAAGAAGGAGACAGCGTATTTGTCACTGAAACCCCAGCAGGTGTTATGACAACTTCTTATAATCCTGATTTTGAAAAAGCAATGGAAGCCTACAGAAAAGTCAGCACAAAATACAGAAATGCACTTCATGAATTAGGGAAATGAATGGGATTTTCTGGTTAGATAAAATAATGGTTACAGCTATACATGAAGACCAATTAATACAGCATGGTGGTATTGCAAGTGTGCGAGATAACAATTAAATCCGATCTTGCCAATATTTTGGTTTACGACTACAGTGCATAACCGCTACAATTAAAATGTATTCATCTTCTATGGTATAGAGTATTCCATAGGGAAACTTACGCACTAAACACCGACGAATATCTTCATCGGTAACTGGATAGCGTTTAGGTGATTCAATAATTCGGAAAATGGCATCTTCAACAGCATTGATAAAATTTTGTGCTATTTCAATTTCATTTTCTGCATAAAATTGGACTGCTTCTGAGTATTCTGTGAATGCGGCAGGATGGAAGTTATATTTCATTTTTCATTTTTCTAAAATTTGTCTAATTTGAGCTAAAGCGATTTCTCCAGAAATTGGTTTAACAGTATGATTACGTATTTCATCCCGGCGTTTTTTAGCTTCTGTGTTCCAAATCTTTTGGATATTTTCATCAATATCAGATTCTAGACTTTCAATTAGTTTTTCTACTAAAAATACTCTGCTAGAACTGGGTAAAGACAAGGCTTCTTGAATTAATTCTTCAACTGATAGCATAATTATTTATCTTCTTGTGTAAATTGAATTGAGAATAGCCACAAACAAAGACTTGATTCACAAACTATTTTATCATTGTTTCTGTGGAAATATCTATAATGATGTTGATATCAAGCAAGATTTTCACAGGTTATGTTTCTCATTTAAATATTCCCATTTAGCTTGATCTGGATCAAAATCTGCTGGAACAGGAGGGGCATTTTCAAACCAGTTTTGCAAAGCCTTGATTTTAGTTCGTCTTTTTGGTGTTTCTGGTGCTGGTTCACTGGTTGGGGCTGTGGTATGATCATGGGTATCTGTAGCTGGCCAAACTACAATTTTCACATTTCTGGGGGGTAAACTCACTGGTTCGGTAATCAGCAAGTTACCAGATTGATCAATTTTTCCTTTGAGTTTGTATGCTTGCATGATATTTTTTATGATAATCTGTTTTTATATGATATTGAGCAAAATTCAATCTCTAAATTTGGGTTTAAATTATGATAACTACGCTCATTGAACGAGAAGCAGAACCAATTTTAATTAGTGACTTAACCTGGAGAGAATTTAAAGCTGTTGAACAGCTAATTGAGCGCCCAGGGTTAAGGTTATCTTTTTTAGATGGAGTGTTGGAGATTCATAAAAACTCAGGTAAAAAATATCAAATTATCAAAGAACGTATTGCTTCTTTACTAGAAATTTATTTAGAATTTTTAGACTTAGATTTTACTCCTACTGGTTCTGTTACCTTAGAAAATGAATTTGAGAAGGTTAAAAAAGAAGGTGATGAATCTTATGAATTGGGAGCAAATAGAAAACATCCTGATTTAGTAATTGAGGTGGTTGTTAGTAGTGGAGGAATTAATAAACTGGAAGCATACAAACGGTTACAAATTCCTGAAGTTTGGTTTTGGATGAATGATAAATTATTGTTTTATAGTTTAGGAAATGATGGCTATGAAGCTGTTAGTAAATCGCAACTTTTACCGAATTTAGATGTAGATTTATTGATGGGTTGTATTAATATAGAAAATCATGCTCAAGCGCTGCGGGAATTTCGAGGAGGGATCGTTGTATCCGGTGGGGAGGTGAAGACAATTTTGGAGAAGCTTAAAAGGTAATATGGATAAGGGTTATAGCGATTTAGGGTGGTTTTTTTTGGGAAAAATTTGTCCGTAACTCGAAAAATTCACAAATGGGGGAGGTAAAACGTCTAAATACTGTGGGAATAAACCATGCTTGCAAAAACAACTCACCAGGACGGAAAACGTTTCTGATAATTTATGAAAAAGTTAACTTACTTTTTGGCTGCTATCCTTAGCTTTGTTGTGTGTCTAGGTGGAGTAAGTCCCGCTTTAGCTCAATTACAGCCCTCATCCCGTGGGATAACAACTTTTTACAACACTTCAGAGCAACAGGCAGAGGGAGTGAACACGTATCAGAACATATTGAATTATGATGTAGCTATTCCCAATCCAGACTTAAGTGCGAGGTTGCCTGAAAATTTAAGCGATTTTCCAAAAACTTTTAAAGAATTCCTTGCTGAAGGTCGCCTGAGAAACGGAACTAATGGTTCTTTTACAGAAGGTTGGTTTGATTTCCAAGCATCAACCGCTGCAACTCCTGGAAGCAACCAACTATTCACCATTAAAGCTCCCGATGGCTACAGAATCTACAGTGTTGTAGCTGGATTACCAGCATCTCAATGCCCTCTGGAAATTAGAACCACTGAAATTGCTTTCTTTGACAATGTCGCTCAAGCAATAAAGAAGGCTAATGACTTAGATAAGGCCAAATTCTTGGTGTACGTTTCTCCTGACGATGATTTGACTATCAAGGCATTTTCAGAACTTTTTTATGACAGCACCACGGGCAAGAAAAAAACTAACAAAGATTGTTTCTTGGTTTCCGGCGCTACTGAAAAAGTTAGAGTCAATTTCCAGAGCATCTTCGATTTACTTCCTCCTCAATTAAAACAGCCAGCGCGTCAAGAACCATTTGAATACTTCCCCAAATATCCCAATTTTATATATCTAGTGAATGCTAGAAAGACTCTGAAAATGTAACGCACAATCCTTATAACCCGCCTTCCGCACCCTAAACTGTCACACAACGAAAAATGGTCATTTGGGGATTTGAGATTGGCGAACTGCTTGCAGCAGCGCTTCGCTATCGCTACCTAAACTTTAGACCATTTTGTATTAAAATTATCCTCAAAAGTCCTCAAAAGTCCTCAAAAATCCGATTGTGAGACTGGGGGGTGCGGAATGTGGGTTATAACTAAAAACGGTGTGTTACAAGAATAGCTAACCCACCTTACCCAATAGGAGCGATTGCTTTTTTGTTGAGAGCAGGGTGATCATCTGCACACGTAGAGTTAAAATACATTTGCTTTTTGACAAAATATCAGAGGTATAAGTTTAATCATGAAATTTCAACCTGTTTCTCATAGCTGGATAGCCCTACATCCCAAAGCTAAAGGTGTAATTCAATTTGTTGGTGGAGCTTTATTTGGCACATTTTGGCCAATGTTTTTCTATCGCTCTCTACTTCAGCGTTTATTTAATGATGGTTATACTATTGTAATTTTACCATTCAATTTTACCTTTGATCATTATGCTGAGGCTGGCTTTTTAATCAGAGAACAATATGAAATCATGCCAGAACTGGTCAGAAGAGCAATATTTGCTGGCTATGACTTTGAACCCTATCTTAAAGACCAAAACTTTTCTTGGTTAGGTCATAGTGTTGGCTGTAAATATATTGCTCTTTTGGAAGCATTTAGCACCTTACCTGAAATTTCTAAACCTAGTGATCCTGACTATAATCATGATATTCAAAAGCTTATAAAATTTATTGATTCTATAGTTAGATCAGGGAATCAAAAAGATTCTCCAGTTAAAATTGAAAGGAAGGTTGATAGTATTTTGGCTGACCTCTTAATTCTGATTAATGATCTAGAAATAAAGCGTAGAGAGGCTGTAGAATTAATTAGATATTACATCGGAAACATTAATGACATCAGAAATAATAGGGCAAAAATCACTGAAACCGCAATTGGAACTTTGCAAGAAAAAGTTGAAATTAGCAGCATATTTATTAAGAATCAACCCTCTTTGCTATTAGCTCCTGCAAATACAGGTCTTGAAAGTGCTGTTCCCCAACCTTTTACACCAATTGTTATTGCTTTAGGTTTGAATGTCAAGCCAACAAAAGAGGAAACTTTTGCCTTAATCAAGGAAGCTGGTCTATTTGATTTGATGGGATTAATTGCCTTCAAAAAAGATAAAATAGCTAAAGAAACTGTTAATTGGTTTAAGTGTTCTCTTAAAAAACCACCTCAACATTTGCAACAAGATTTAGAGGGTGGACATTTAGAACCATTGGGTGTTCAACTGGGTAGTATTACTATCAATTTTCCAATTCCTTGTATTAAGTTTACAGAAAACCGAAATAAAAAGTTGGAAACTCCTGTAAGTCAATTATTCCAACGTTTAAAAGATCGGATTCCTACCCCTGTTCAAAAATAGTGGGATAACGAAGCGCTGCTGCAAGCAGTGCGATCGCCGATCCTGTACGGTGCGTTAATGGAGTGTAACGCACCTTATTTATGATTATTTACTGATTTCCGGTGCGTTACGCTGTCGCTAACACACCCTACTGCTACTGATAATCGTCCCAATATCCTTTAGTGCGTAAGCGTTGCGCTCCGCAGGAATCGCTCAAAATCCATTTCCTTGTGTTTCCTTAACTGGGATTAATTGCGATGCCTTTGGCGATTGCTAGGTTAAAATGAGAGAGCGATTCCTAGGTCGCGCTTCGCTATCCCATCCTTTCACCAACCCTCAGACGAGGAGATTCTCAAATGCCATTGGTTGAACTCATGTCACAAATCCAGACACTGCCCAAAATTGATAAGCTTCGACTGATGCAGTTTCTCGCCACAGAACTGGTAAAAGAAGAAGATGCAAACTTCTTTGTTGCAAATCAAGAGTATCCAGTCTGGTCGCCTTACAATTGCTCTGAGGCTGCCAACATTTTGATGAATCTTTTGGCTACAAAGGAACAAGAAAAGAATGGTTGATGCTCAAGTCGGTTCATTATATTGGTTCACCTATTGGCGCTGTTGTTGTTGGCTATACTGAAGATGATCGCCATCAAATTTGGTTGAGTGTTAAGCCCAGTGTGTTACAGAAAGCATTGGTACATCTCAAAATTCCCGCAACAAGCGATCGATCATCAGCAGCATAACGATCCAAATGTACACCAAGCACACTAAGATTCACTGTTATTGTTCAGGCAGCTTTTTGAGAATTTTGATAAGATGGTTCAGCCAGAATTGGTTCAACATCCTGGCTTTTGTCTCTTTGGATAAATTCATCTAGTAATTGAAAAAAGTAATCAAATGCAGCTTTTTCATCAATACAGGTCAGTAAAATAATTTTATCCCAAGCGTTAACAGTATGAATAGATAAGCGGTTTTGTAGCCAAGGTTGAAAGTTTTTATAAAAATCACTTTCAGTTTCAGTATTAGTAAGACCTAATTCAGAGCGAGAGAAGCGATATCCCAAAATAAACATCCGTAAATTACTGATAGATGCTGTTCCCAAATATAAGCCTGGTTTGGTTTTAATTTTTTCGAGTAAATTAAATAATGTACTCATTGATTTTAACTCCATTAAAAATTTTCAAAATTCTTCTATTACTTCTATTTTAAACTCATTAGATAGAGAGGTAAAATCTTGAATCCAGTCATCTGGGTATAGTCCTTCTGGGGAAAGGTTGTCGAAAATTTTGCCAAAAACTTCAACACCATAATGAACGCCATTTTCCGTAATAGTTTCAAAGCAACCTTGTTTTTCTAAGCGATAACTCAAAATAAAGTCTTCATTGTCGTATATAGTCGAAAGTCGCCAAAGTTTACCAGAAATTTTACGTTGTTTTAGCCACTGTTTGAGTGTTTTGGCACATTCTTGGCAATGAAGTAATGGAAATCGAATGACAAGATTACCAATTGCTTGATGAATTTCAGCAATGTCTAAATCATCCGGTAAATTATTCAGAAACAGCACCTCCTAAAAAATGTTGATCTTATTTTACAATACATTCGCCTCGCTAATATTGGGTTAATGCAATCATGAGAGAGCAAGCAATGATAAATTTTCATCTAGCATCTATTTATGCAGATAAACTACTGCGTACTATGCGTACCATGCGCGATAAATTACCATTTGACCCCTATACAGAAGTGGTAATGGCATTACATGATGCACTGGCATATTCTAACCGTTGGATTGACTATAATACCAGTCAATACCAGGGAGTTTTTGAATTACTTACATCTCTAGTAAATCAACAAACAATCAACAATTCATCAGTGGAAACAGCAATTTTAACTTTAGAAAACTTAGGCTTTAATACCCTACCATTTGGGCTAACAATTGATGAAAACCTGGATATAGATACAGGGGTTTCCGCTCTTATGAGGTACATCTTAAGCCCCCTCCTCGCTTGCGGGGAGGGGGTTGGGGGTGGGGTTCTTGTACCTCATAACATCGGGAAGTGCTGTAAAGATGAGGAATAATACTAAATCAATGATAAATTCTTGGTAAATTACTATGGCATTTATCAAAAATAATTTTGTAAATATTTTCAATATTTACTATTTCCTGTAACCATCAAATTAATCATAATATCAATAACACTGGCCACACAGGGAATAGCAATAGCATTACCAGTCAATTTCCTCATAGTTTGATAACTTCCCACTATTTGATAAGATTCAGGAAAACCTTGTAATCTCAACATTTCCCTTTCAGTTAACCTTCTTTCTCCATTAACTAATAGATAATTATAGGATGCTCCTGCTCTTAATGCACAAGAATAAGGATATACACTAATATTACCAGATTTATTTTCATGCCATATCGTTGGTTGATCATCTTGTTGATTAGGTTTAACTTTTTGTAACCGATTTTGTCTAATCTTTTCCGAAGCATAATAAAAGTCAGAAACGGAATTTTCTAATATTGTTGATAATGGTTGCATGGGAATTTTTATCAATGGCCATTTAAACCTCTCATAATGATGTTGATTTTTAAAACCTATAATTAAGATTCTTTCTCGTTTTTGTGGTAGTCCAAAATTTAAAGCATTAACAATTTTATAATCTGTGTAATATCCTAAATCTTGTAAACTATCAATAATGATTTTTAATGTTTTTCCCTGTTGATGTCCTTGTAACTGTTTGACATTTTCTAATATAAAAGCTGTGGGTTGTTTAGCTTGAATAATTCTAGCAATATCAAAAAATAATGTACCTCTGGTATCCGCAAAACCTTTAAGTTCTCCACAAATACTAAAAGGTTGACAGGGAAAACCAGCCAATAATATATCATGTTCTGGAATATCATTTTCATTAATTTTAGTAATGTCTCCTGCTGGAGTTTCTCCAAAATTTGCTGTATATATTTTTTGGGAGTCTATATCAATATCACTAGAAAAAACACATTGAGAGGAAATATTATACTGATTACAAATCATTTCAACGGCTATTCTAAATCCCCCTGTACCACAAAACAAATCTATGAATTTCATCATTTTTATCCTCATTGTTAAATATTGATATACACATGATTTTAAGCTGATATTATAATACTTATTATTTCAGTATACAGCAAATTCTGTAGGGTGCGTTAATCAAATAGAGTTCTTTATAAAAATCCGGGTTTAATACGCTAGAATTTGGGGTAACACTTGATGAAAGCCTGGATATCGCTAAAAACAACTTTTTAAAATGAAAACAGACAGCATATTTTACCGATTGTTTCAAGAAATACCTAGCATATTTTTTGAACTGATTGGTAACTCCCCCCAACTAGCCGAACTTTATCAATTTTCATCAGTTGAAGTCAAACAAACAGCCTTGAGAATAGATGGAGTTTTCTTACCTAACCAAAATACAGATAACCCCATCTACTTTTTAGAAGTACAATTTCAATCAGACAAGGATCTCTACCATAGACTTTTTAGCGAAATATTTCTTTACATTCGCCAAAACAACCCCAAAAATCACTGGAGTGCGGTAGTTATCTATCCAACCAGCAGCATAGATACAAGAGATATTCAGCATTATCAAGAATTTTTCACCAGTCAACGAGTCCGAGTTATTTATCTCGATGAATTAGCAGAAACAACATCTTTACCCATTGGGATTGCTACAATAAAACTAATCATCGCTAACCCAGATAATTCCATTACCCAAGCTAGAGAATTAATCACTAGAACTAAAGAAGAGATCAATTCTCAACTTCAACAGCAACAACTATTACAAATCATCGAGACAATTTTAATTTACAAGTTTCCAAGAATGAATAGGGAGGAAATAGAAGCTATGTTTGGATTAAGTGAGTTAAAACAAACCCGATTTTATCAAGAAGCAAAAGAAGAGGGAAAGGAAGAAGGAATAGAAGTAGGTGAACGCAAAGCCAAGTTAGACGCAGTTCCTGGGTTGATCGCATTGGGTTTAACTAGAGAACAAATCGCACAGGTTTTAAATTTAAGTTTGGCAGAAATTAGCGAGATTATTCAACAACAAAATATCAACACAAAGGACAAATAAAAAGGATTTAATCAGTGTAACCCTAACCAAACTTTTCCTCTATTTTTTCTCCTGTACAGAATCAGATAATATACTGTGCATTTTAACGACTGCACCAATTACGGCTATTGCTGGTGCGAGAAATCCTTTTTCTGTTACTTGTGCTACAATTGTCCCCAATTCACCAATTAATTCTTCCTGTTCTGGCCGAGTTCCCCAACGAATTAAGGCCATGGGTGTATCTAAACTCAATCCAGCTACAGTTAACTGCTCTACAATGTAGGGTAAATTGTGTATACCCATATAAATTACGATGGTTTCTGAACCATGGGCTATGGCTGGCCAATTTACCTGGGGTTTATACTTACCAGCAGATTCATGTCCAGTCACGAAAGTTACAGAAGAACTATAAAGACGATGGGTCAAAGGAATACCAGCATAGGCCGCTGCGGCTATTCCTGATGTAATCCCTGGTATAACTTCTACGGGAATCCCTGCGGCTACCAATTCTGCCATTTCTTCCCCACCACGACCGAAAATAAAGGGATCACCACCTTTGAGTCTGACGACGGTATCATGATTTGCCGCCTTCTCTATCAGTAATTCTGTGGTAGCTTCTTGTAATAAAGAATGTCTACCCATGCGTTTACCCGCGTTAATTTGTTCTGCTGCGGGATTAATCATATTTAATACTTCTGGACTTACCAAAGCATCATATATGACTACATCTGCACAAGCTAATAAATCTTTTCCCTTGATGGTCATGAGTCCAGGATCTCCAGGACCTGCACCAACTAAATAAACTTTACCCAAAAACTTTTTCCCCTTCTTTGATCAAATCCCCGATTAAATCAGCAAATTCTCGACTTGTTCCTAAAGGTGGTGCGAGTTGAAAAGTTACTGATGGAAACTCCAATTTTAGCGTTTCTACTGCCAAAGCGATCGCATCAGTTATGCCACCTGTAAATAAAAAATAGGGAAAAATCGCAATTTGTTTATAACCAGCGGTAATCAATTCCTTGACTCTTAGTTCTAAACTGGGAGATACAGACCAATAAGCTGTAAATGCACCCACACTAGCTGCTATATTTTCTACAGGGGCATGAGAACCAGGACGACGACTACCATGAGCTAGGATAATTGATACATCAGCTTTTACTGTCATCATCATCCTAAAAACAAATTTTTCTAACCCAGGATAACTACCGACATGAGGACATAATTCTATTTTTATGCTTTCATTTATTACCTCTTGTGCCAGTGCTATTTCTGCGGGAATATCAGTCATGAGATGAAATCCCGGTAACAAAAATAGGGGGATAATTTGGACTATTTTACAGCCAAAAGCCGCAACTTGACCAGCGAAATCTTGAATTTGTTGATGTAAAGGTTGGATATTGGCCTCTAGAGTAGCAATACCTATCAAGTTTTCCCCTTGGGGTAACATCTCACTTAACAGCTTCGCTAATTGCTGCATGGCCAAATCTGGACGAGGATCACGACTTCCGTGAGATACTAAAAGATAAGCTGTGTTAGTCATTAGTTAATTGTCATTGGTAAAATTCCTACCTATTCCCTATTTTTGTTCAGCATTGTAAGTATAAAATTGATTCAATGCTCCCACAGTTTCAAATTTGTAACCTGGTATCCACGAATCAAGTTTAATTTCACTTCTATAAATACTAAAGATTATATAGTCTTGTCGGTTGGTTGTACTGGTAATAAGTTCTTTAATTTGTGGTTTAACCGATTGAAGCATTTGATTACAATCAACTTTAATTAATCTTTCCAAGAAATTGGGAGTCTTTTGACATACATCAGTTTCTAAGTATGTTGTCAGCTTGTGAACTGCATACTTTTCATACTCAATCTGATTGGGGTTGGTTTTCGCCATAATCACTCCTAATATAGTAACACTTACTGCTCCTACACTGATGAGAGTAGCTAAAAGTTTCATATTTCAACTTGAGGTGGGTAGTTGTTGGTCTTTAAAAGACTAACAAGAAAATTATCTAAATTTCCGACAAAAAAGCTTGATCATTTTTTTAGTTAGTGCTATTATTGAAAAATAAGTTAAATGGCGAGCGTAGCCAAGTGGTTAAGGCAGTGGTTTGTGGTACCACCATTCGTGGGTTCGAGTCCCATCGTTCGCCCTGAAAAGGTTTACTATCTGAGGGCATCAATTGCCTCATAGATGAGTCACTGAAAAGCCCACACTTACCTGAAAGGGATTGTGTGGAGTACGTCACCACTGTGAGATATATTCAACAAGTTTCTGGCTGATTCTAAATTGGTAGTGAGGGGATAGATTTTCTCTGGTGGCAAAATTATGAGCGGATTTTTGCTATCAGATGGTGAAGAGAGAGTATTTCTAGATTGACGGCGTTTTTGGGAGTCCAATTTTTGACTGTTGCGAGTGCGTTGGCTGGTTTTTTGTGTCTCTCTTGAGGTTTGAAGTGAGTAAAAAATTACGAAAGAACCCGCAGCACAACATACAGCGATCGCTATTACTAACCATAGAGGTATAGAATTACTAGAATCGGAAAATGTGGAAATATTGGATTGAATAGTTAAAAATGGGGCTTCTTCTTGTGCTTTATCTGGCACATAGCCAGTGTAACTCAATTGCTGATAGGCAATAATAGTAACTCCTATAGGAATTAAGAACAAACTCAAAAAGCAGACACAAGGCGATTTCATCAGTATATTTGCAGATAATTTGATATTGGTTGAGTTTTTTTTAGACTCTTGCTGATTATCCATCGCGTTAATCACACTAATTATAATCATAACCAGAGGAAAATAAATATTTTCCTCCTGATATCCTGTTATTTAATCGGAGAATGTCTTTCAATTGCTAGTTGAATCAACTCATCCACTAACCTAGAAAATGGTATACCAGTATTTTCCCATAATTGGGGATACATACTTGTAGAGGTAAACCCTGGTAAGGTATTAATTTCGTTGATGAAAATTTCTCCTGTGGCCTCCACATAAAAAAAGTCTACTCTAGATAAACCAGCAGCATCAACAGCAGCAAAAGCTTGTAAGGCCATTTCTTGAATTTGTTGTGCTACTACATCTGGTAATTTTGCAGGAATGAATAAATCCGCTTTCCCTGGGGTATATTTAGTTTCGTAGTCGTAAAAATCACTATCAAAGGTGATTTCACCAACAACAGAGGCTTTGGGATTATCATTACCTAAAACGGCACATTCTACTTCCCTAGCAATAACTCCAGCTTCGACAATAATCCGTCTATCATAGCTGGCAGCATTATCTAATGCTACTTCTAATTCCTGGCGCGATCGCACTTTAGCAATTCCCACCGATGAACCTAGATTAGCAGGTTTGACAAAACAAGGATAGCCCAATGCAGCCTCAATTTCATCACATAATTTCGGAAATACACAAGGATTTGACCAAATTTGCGCCCTGGTGACGGTTTTATATTTTACTTGAGGTAATCCCACTTGAGCAAAAGCCATTTTCATGGCAATTTTATCCATTCCCGTTGCTGAACCCAATACCCCAGAACCGACAAAGGGGACTTGTGTTAGAGTTAATAAACCCTGTATTGTACCATCTTCTCCATTGGGACCGTGAAGAATGGGAAACCAAAGCTCAACTTCTGCTGTTTCGGGTGGGAATTGCCATAAATTCGGGCTTGTAGATAGGATTTCTTGGGGAACACCAGATTCTAGAACTTGTTGCGCGATAACTCCAGATTGCCAAATCCCATTTTTTTGGATATAAAAAGCCAAAATTTCGTATTTATTAGCATTTTCTTCTAATTTTAGGGCTTGAGCGATCGCCCTCGCAGAAATTATTGAAACTTCATGTTCCCCAGAACATCCACCAAACAGCAAACCCACCCGTAGTTTAGTCATTTTCTTATATATCTCCAAGATCCGCCATTTCCATAATTTCCATACTATACAGAAGAACTGGCGGCTTCACTTGATTGAGGTAATTGGATAGAATATTACAGTATGTTTGAAGGGGATGTTTCTAAATTCTAAATTAATACCTAACCCGGCGATTAGAAAGAGGTTGTTTTGAAGGTATTAGATGAAAGAAACTCCCCTCCTCTGCCTCTCCCCAGCCCTCTCCTCTTAGGAGAACGAAAAGGAATAACATTTAATACTGGAGAAGTTTACCACAGGGGCTTATTTATACACTACAAACTTTTCCAACATCCTTTAAGAGTCTAATTTATTACTTAGGGTTTTCTGGCACTTTACTTAGCCTAGCGATAAAAGTCTTTTCCCAGTGGCTAGTAACTGAATCAAAATATCTATTCTATAAACTTGGTTGAAGTATAACTTGGTTGAAGCAAAATTGAGGCGATTTATAACCGCGACTACACAGACTAAATATATCTACGTAGATAGAAAATTTTTAGTTTTTCATTGGTTCACGCAGGGTAAATTCGTCTGTGTGTTAGCGAATTATAATCGCCCAACACTTTTAAAACATCGTCTTCAAGTTGACTTAATGATCCTAGCTAACCGCAGAATCAACTAGGTTGACATCCGAAGAAGGGTCTAATAAGGTCTTTCTAGCCATCTTTCTTTTCGCAATTACCCCTGCGCCAAAAGCCCCAGTGGCTATGAGCATTACCCAACTGTCTGTGCTCCAGGGAACTACTGCAAAGGTCCTTTGAGTACTAGTACTAAACGTAATAGAGTTTGCCAACGGGGCTGTGCTACTAGTAGTGTATCGCCAATGTGAAAATGTGGTGCCGGTAACGTTATATGCAAAAAAAGGACCCCAATTACTTGTTGTCCCATTTGGAAAACCTAATTTATTTCCTACTCGAGTTGCAGCTGAGCCGGGTAATGAGGTCGGACTGTTAGTAGTAGCACCAAGCCACCATGGTTGCCTTTTCAGTTCAGCCTCGAGGCTATTAAAAGTGCCTGTAACAAGACGCACACTATAGGTTTTACCACCCAAAGTGATTTGGACAGCAGATGCTGGGGATGCACTAGTGGCGAGGACACTGGCAACGGCAAAGCTACCAGCTACGTAAGGCAAAGCACGACGCAAAATATTCATAGGTTAAGAAAGACTTATTAAATTGTTGCCACTAAAATGATACAACAAGTCAATCAAAATGTCAAATTAAATAGCAAAAAAAATAGATTATTTTTTACACAATTAAAACATTCAGGTTCTAAGGCGAAATGAATATATTTGTGTTACCCTAGTAGAGTTGTCAAAAATTCCGCACATCCAGGAATTCGGGTGTTTCTTAACTTCAGAAATGCACCTGGGTGGAGGTTTAACCCGAATAGGAGTAACAAAATATGCCAGTAGTTTCCTTGGCTCAATTGATGGAGTCCGGTGTTCACTTCGGTCATCAAACCCGACGTTGGAACCCGAAAATGGCTCCTTATATCTACACCTCACGCAATGGTGTACATATCATAGACTTGGTGCAAACAGCCCAGTTGATGGATAACGCCTATAATTATATGCGGACTCAATCAGAGCAAGGTAAAAAATTCCTGTTTGTGGGAACTAAGCGCCAAGCAGCGGGAATTATTGCCCAAGAGGCTCTGCGTTGTGGTTCTCACTATATTAACCAACGTTGGTTGGGGGGAATGCTGACGAATTGGGCAACAATTAAAACCAGAGCAGAACGTCTCAAAGATCTAGAACGGAGAGAAGAAACGGGCGCACTGGATTTATTACCCAAGAAGGAAGCTTCCATGCTGCGTCGGGAAATGACGAAGCTACAAAAATACCTGGGTGGTATTAAGAATATGCGGAAAGTCCCGGATATTGTGATCATTGTTGATCAGAAACGGGAATATAACGCAGTTCAAGAATGCGAAAAATTGGGTATTCCCATTGTGTCCATGTTGGATACAAACTGTGACCCAGACGTGGTGGATATTCCTATCCCAGCCAATGATGACGCAATTAGATCCATTAAGCTAATTGTTGGTAAATTAGCAGATGCTATTTATGAAGGTCGTCACGGTCAACTAGAAGTAGAAGAAGATTACGAAGATTACGAAGATTACACTGACGAATACGACGAAAGTGATGTCACTGACTCATCAGACGAAGAATAAACATCTGTAATCAGGATTTAAAGATTCTAAGATGAGTCCTGATCATCTTAGAATCTTAATTAATATTTGTATCTGTCAAGTTAGGAATTGAGGCAACATGGCGGAAATATCTGCAAAACTCGTCCAAGAGCTACGCCAAAAAACCGGTGCTGGCATGATGGACTGCAAAAAGGCGCTGAAGGAAAATGATGGTAATATCGAGGCCGCCACAACCTGGTTACGGCAAAAAGGTATTGCTAAAGCCGACAAAGGTAGTAATCGTATTGCTGCAGAAGGTCTGGTAGACACCTATATTCAGCCTGGTGGTCAGGTAGGTGTACTCATAGAGGTAAACTGTCAAACGGACTTTGTTGCCCGGAATGAGGCTTTTAAAACCCTAGTGAAGAACTTGGCTCAACAAGCTGCGACTGCGGATAGTATTGAGTCTTTATTGGCTCAACCCTATATGGAAAATCCCGGCGTTACTGTTGAGGAATTTATCAAAGAAACCATTGCTACCCTTGGGGAAAATATTCAAGTGCGGCGGTTTGTTAATTTCTCTCTTGCTAATGGCACACCAGGAGTAGCAGACAGCTACATTCACACTGGTGGTCGTGTTGGTGTATTGTTGGAATTAACTACTGAAAGTGATTCAGCAGTTGCTAATGAAGAGTTCCAAGGGTTGGCCAAAAATGCAGCCATGCAAGTTGCCGCTTGTCCCAATGTAGAATATGTCAGCGTAGACAAAATTCCCCCTGAACTTGTCCAAAAAGAAAAAGACATCGAAATGGGTAAGGACGACTTGGCTAACAAACCAGAGAACATTAGGGAAAAGATTGTTCAAGGTAGAATTGAAAAGCGCCTGAAAGAAATGACTTTACTAGATCAACCTTATATTCGTGATCAGAGTATTTTGGTAGAAGATTTGGTAAAGCAAGTAAAATCTAAAATTGGCGAAGAAGTTCAAGTCGGTCGCTTTATCCGCTATGTGCTGGGTGAAGGCATTGAAAAGAAAGAAATTAGCTTTGCTGAGGAAGTTGCTGCCCAAATGGGTGCTAAGTAATTTTGTCAGTATTCAGTAGTTAGGGGTCAGTTGTTAAGAAAATATACTCAATGGGTTGCTGTTGATGATAGACTTTTACCTCTGACTAATGACTATTTGTATTTACAGGCCGGCGTGTTGTACCTGGCCTGTATTTTATTAAATGATGATTATTTTCTCAGAAGTACCTATATTTGTAGTCAGGGGCAATTGATTGATAATTGACAACAGATAGCAGAGAATGGACTATTACCAGTCTAAAATTATGGCGAGAGCAATTGAACGGATAGAAGAAGACATTATTGCATTAAAAGGGGCGACCAGAGCGATCGCTCAAGATCTCAATTTAGCTTATGCTAGATATATGAAGATATTGGGATCAGCGTTACAAAAACAACTGATTTTGGCTAGTTATTACCTGTGTACCCAAGGATATCCTGATGAATTTCTTGACTTATCACTAAATCAGCGACAAAAATTACAACAAGGTATTCGTAAATTAAGTCAACAAGCCGCTAAGGAATTAATTAGTTATATTCAGCCTCCAGAAGTTAGTGAAACAGAAGTAGTTGCAGAAACGGAGGAAGAAGGGGAAACAAAGGAACAAGAAGAAAAGGAACAAAAACCTCCAGCTTTAGACCCTGCTAACCCCATGGAACTAGTGGAATGGCAACAATATTTAGAAGCAAGAATTCGGAAAACTTTACAAAAAGTCTCCCAAGGGGCTAATATTTTAATCCAAAAAACCGGGGTTTTACCCAAAAAACTACCAGAACCGATTTTAGCCGCCGCTGCTGCTGCCGCCTCAGAATCTTCTGGTAATATGATACCCGGCCCTCCCAATCTATTAAACTTAGTTATAGAAGTTAATAATGAGGAAGATTCCCAAGATTCTAATCTGACTCAAATTATGGCTATTCACTTGCGAACAGCAGAAATAGAATTTGCTGATGTAACACTATTGACAGAGCGCAAGGGAATTCGTAATATTCTAATGCAACTGGGTAAAGTAGGGAGTGAGTATCAAAAAAGACAAAAAGAACTTAAGATTGCTGAAGCTGAAGCTGCTTGGCGTGCTAGTTGGTTCGAGGATTAGTTAGCCTTTGCGGAAATTGAAAATGTAAAATTAAAAGTTAAAAACTATGTGATTTAATTTATCAAAAAGTCTGTTTAAGTAGGTGAACGGAAAAAAACGACATAAATAACGAAAAGTAAAGTTGCCCAAAACCTCTTCCCTGTTCCCTTGTCATAACGACAATTTTTCACGCCAACCTACTTATCAAAACTCGATAATCTCTTAACTAATAACCAATGACCAACAACTAATGACCAATGACTAATAAAACACCTGATTGGATAAGATTGCATAAAGCCTTAGCATTTGAGGCAGAAAATGGCTTTATAGATTTAGTAGGTAAGCAACACCGCTTTAGTGAATTTTTAAGTTTGACCTTTGGCAAATTTCCTCTGGGCTTACCTCAAAAAGAACGTTCTCGTTGGCAAGAAATAGCAATGCAATTTGCCAATTATCCAAATTTGGCATTAGCAGAAAAACAACATTTGGTAGCCGAAGTTAGAAAATATCTTAATCAACTTGAAGAAGCACTCGAAACAAAACCTCCTCGAAAAATTTACGAACTTAAAAATCAAAATCCCACCACTCCAATTGTTGCCGAAGTCAGTAAAAAACTAGCTGCAAAAATTGATCAAGAACTTAGCACCTTACCAGAAATCGGTATTAAAAAAGCTGAAAGTTTAGCCCGATTAGATTTACATACTGTCCGGGATTTATTATTTTATTATCCTCGTGATCATATTGATTATGCCCGTCAAGTTAATATTAGTGAATTAGAAGGGGGGGAAACAGTAACTATCATAGCGAGGGTGAAAAGGTTTAATTTCTTTACCAGTCCTAAAAATAAAAAATTATCAATTTTAGAATTAATTCTCAAGGATAATACAGGAGAAATTAAAGTTAGCAGATTTTTTGCAGGTGCGCGTTTTACTAGTCGGGGTTGGCAGGAAACCTTAAAACGCAACTATCCTGTAGGTAGTATGTTGGCGGCTTGTGGGTTAGTCAAAGGTAGTAAATATGGTTTAACTTTGGATAACCCAGAATTGGAAGTTTTAGCAAATCCTGGAGATCCTATTGATTCTCTTACTATTGGGCGAGTTGTTCCTATTTATAGCTTAACTGAGGGAGTAGTAGCTAATACTATCAGACAGGCTGTAATGACGGCTTTAACAGCGGCTGTTAATTTAAAAGATCCTTTGCCTAAAGGTTTACGAGAAAAATATGATTTAATGGAATTAAAAGAAGCTATTCCTAATATTCATTTTCCTAAAGATAGCGACTGTTTAAAAATTGCTCGTCGTCGTTTAGTATTTGATGAATTTTTCTATTTACAAGTTGGTTTATTACAACGTCAGAAACAAGCTAAAACAATTCAAACTGGTGCTGTTCTTACACCCAAGGGAAAATTATTAGAGAAATTCCAGAAAATTCTCCCTTTTAAATTTACCGGCGCACAGCAACGAGTTATTAATGAAATTCTCACCGATTTACAAAAACCTACACCCATGAATCGTTTAGTTCAAGGTGATGTTGGTTCAGGTAAAACTGTTGTTGCTGTTATGGCTATTTTAGCCGCAATTCAATCAGGTTATCAAGCGGCGTTAATGGCTCCCACGGAAGTATTAGCAGAACAGCATTATCGTAAGTTAGTTAGTTGGTTTAACCTGCTACATTTGCCTGTTGAATTATTAACAGGTTCGACAAAAATAGCTAAAAGACGAGAAATTCATTCTCAATTAGAAACCGGTGAATTACCTTTATTAGTTGGGACTCATGCCTTAATTCAAGATAAAGTTAATTTTCAAAGATTGGGTTTAGTGGTAATAGATGAACAGCATCGTTTTGGGGTACAACAAAGGGCAAAATTACAACAAAAAGGCGAACAACCTCATGTTTTAACAATGACTGCAACTCCTATTCCTCGCACTTTGGCATTAACGGTACATGGGGATTTAGATGTTAGTCAAATTGATGAATTACCACCAGGTAGACAACAAATTAAAACCACTTTATTGACTGGTCATCAAAGAACCCAAGCTTATGATTTAATCCGTCGAGAAGTTGCCCAAGGTAGACAGGTTTATGTAGTTTTACCTTTGGTAGAAGAGTCGGAAAAATTAGATTTGCGTTCCGCTGTAGAGGAACATCAAAAATTACAAGAAAGCGTTTTTCCTGATTTTCAAGTTGGGTTATTACATGGACGCATGACTTCAGCGGAAAAAGAGGAAGCAATTCACAAATTCCGCGATAATGAAACTCAAATTATCGTTTCTACCACTGTGATTGAGGTGGGTGTAGACGTGCCTAATGCTACCGTAATGTTAATTGAACACGCGGAAAGATTCGGTTTATCACAATTACACCAATTACGGGGGCGTGTGGGACGAGGTGCAGCGCAATCTTACTGTTTATTAATGAGTAGTACAAGAAGTGCAGATGCTCAACAGCGTTTAAAAGTATTGGAACAGTCCCAAGATGGGTTTTTTATCTCTGAAATGGATATGCGGTTTCGCGGTCCGGGAGAGGTGATGGGAACTCGCCAATCTGGTGTAGCGGATTTTACCTTAGCTAGTTTGGTGGAAGATGAGGATATTTTGCTGTTAGCACGACAAGCAGCGGAAAAGGTGATTGATATTGATACAAGTTTAGCGCGTTGGCCGTTAATGCAGGATGAGTTAAAGTACAGGTATGCGCGGTTAATGGGTGGCGCGATTTTGACGTAAAATAACTGAGTAAAATCTTAGTTAACGGGAATGGCGATAACTTTTACAGACAGAGAAATGCAAAGAGCATGGCGTGAAAATTTTTCTGCCTCTCATAATCATAATAGAGTCCGAACTAATGCCCATCGTTTATTATTATTTTATGCCGTTGAATGTGGTTTAAAAGCAGTTTTGATGAAGCGAAAGGAAGTAAGTCGTACTGATTTATGTCCAGAAATATTAAAATATGGACATGATATAAATGAGTTGTTAGAGGGTTTATACCCTGGTAATAATTCATTGCAAATTTGGAAACTACCAGAACAGTTATTTATTCAAGATATTCAGGATAATTCTTATGTTAAGATAAAACAAGAACGACAATTAACGCCTGATAACATTAACCAGATTTGGCGCTATGGAGGAAAGTTTATCTTAAAAAAAGATGAGAATAAACGGAGCGGTAGAACCGAAATAACAGACGAAGACATAGAGAAAAAATTGTTAAAAATTGTTGAATTGATTCAAAAAGAACTTCAAAGACCATGAAAGATTTTAAATTACTGACTTGGCTTGATATTAGAAGAATTTTTCGACGCAAAACTAACTATGGGACTAATTTACCAGAGAACATAGTAAGTATTAGGTGTTTTTCTGATGCTGTAGAAATAAATATTGCTGATGAAAATTTTATAAATAAAGTCAATGACGTATTAAAAGAATGGTTTGGAGATTGGTACGATGAAGAGGAATCTGTTATTCGATTTGATATTGGTGATGCTACATTACCCGTGGAATTTATCTCAGAAGAAGAACCTTATATAACAGATATTGAGATACGTCCTTTTTGGGAAGAAATTGCTTATTTAGAAAGTAATTCAGAAAGTGATTCAGAAACAGAACCTGCTGTCAAAAAAATAGTTAAGCTTCCAGAAGCATATACGGAAAAACCTAGTTTAATAGCGTTTTATTCTTTTAAAGGTGGTGTGGGAAGAACATTAAATTTAACAGCCCATCTTTTTGCTTTGTTAGATAGAGCTAAAGAGTTAAATGAGTCTATAAATGTGTTAGTTATTGATGCTGATTTGGAAGCACCAGGTCTTACCTATTGGAATGCGTTGGCAAAACAACAACCATCCGTTTCTTTTATTAATTTTTTAGAAGTTTACCACTATTCACCAATTGATAGAGAAAAAGCACTTGCTTTATTTGCTAACGAAGTAAAAAAATCAGTGAAACATGAAGGAAATTCACAAGTTTATTTTTTACCTGCATTTCTAAAAGATAATGAATTATTAGATATACCCATTTTACCTGAACATTTAGTCAGAGGTATAGATGGAACATGGGAATATGGTAATGCTATTCATCATTTAGGTGAAATTTTAGGTGTAGATTATGTTTTTATTGATTTGAGAGCAGGTTTAAGTGAAATATCTAGTCCTATAATTTTTGATCCCAGAATCCAGCGTTTTCTTGTCACAACAATCAATGATCAATCTATTCAGGGTACAAGTTTGGTTTTAAAACAAATTGGCAAAGTTGCACCATTAGAAGCAGAAGTTAAAGATAAAGAATACTATGATCCATCAATAATAATTAGTATGTTAAAAGAAGAATTTAAAAAATTACCAGCATTTAATAATGCCTTATTTGAATTAATATCTGCTTATGTACAATCAGAAGAAGATAAGTTAGATGAGCCAAGATTGGAAATAAAAGAAGCTTATTTTGTCGAGGAATTACTTTATGTAAATGACTGGGAAGATGCACGCTCTAAATTAAATAGAACTTCAATTTCAGTAATGAAAATTGCTCAAGAGTGGGCTGAGGGAGAGTTAATCACTACATCCACTGAGGAATCAAGTTTAAGCCTTAGAGAAGAAACAGATAGACTTACAGAAGTTAACCGACTTAGGGATCTGAGTCAGCGTTATGAATATGCTGAAAATGGAGAAGGGGAAGATTTATTAGTAACAGAACCATTAAAAAATTTAGCGACTAATTACAAAGAACAATTACCTTGTGTTGTATCCATTGGAGCTAAGGGGGCAGGTAAAACTTTTAATTATGTTCAGTTGTCAAGGTTTAAGTATTGGGAATCATTTTTAGATAAAATTGACAATATATCAACATCATCAGAATCACAAACTTATATATTTCCTCTGCTGCAAACAGGCAACCTTCTCGATAAAGCTAAGAACGTAACTAATGAAGCTAGAAATAATGTTAGAAAAGCTCTAAGCGAGAATTTACCTGAATTTTCACCTGATGGTTTCAAGACTAAAATTCAAAAAGCTTTATCGAACATAAATTGGGCAGAACCAGAATGGACAGAATTTTGGATCAATGAAATATCAATAGCTATAGGTATTAATGGTGAAAACGGAAATGTTAATAATCTGAGCATAATAAATCGTGAATTAAAAAAGAAAAATTTACGGATAATCTTTCTTTTTGATGGGTTAGAAAATATTTTTCCTGAGATTTCTTATCAGCCACAACAAGAAAAAGCTTTAAGAGCCTTGATTCAAAATGTACCAGGGCAGTTATCTGAAATACGACAATCTAATATTGGTTTAATAATTTTTCTCCGTCGAGACTTTCTCCGTTATACAATTAAACAAGACTTGAAACAGTTTGAAAATCTTTATCGTCCTTACGATTTATCCTGGGATCAAGAGTCTTTTCTAAGGCTTGTTTATTGGATTTGTAGTAAAGCACAGTTAATAGACGCAAATCAAAATATTATTGGCAGTTTAAGCAAAAAAAATATTATCGAAGAATTACAGAAGTTATGGGGTAAAAAAATTGGTGCAGATAACTCGAATGAAGCCTACACACATTCTTGGATATTTGCTGCATTAACAGATTTTAATAACAGACTGCAAGCAAGAGATGTTGTCCGTCTTTTATACCATGCGGCTGATATAACAATAGAGAATTATCAAGAATCACAATTTGTAAAGTGGTTCGCAAATAGACTTTTACCCCCTCAAGCTATCCGTCGAGCAATTGAGCCATGTAGTAGAAAAAAAGTAGATGAAGCCAAAGAAGAATATCCCACATTTGGAAAATGGGTTGATGAAACTCTTTATCAGTTTACGCCAGAACAAAAGAAAATTCCTTTTGCTGTCGAAGAGTTAGGTATGGATCAGCCAACAGTGAGGATGTTAGAAGAAATGGGGGTGATTTACGAAGATACAGGAAAACAAGATACTGCACGTTTTTATATGCCTGAAATATTCCGTGAAGGTCTAGGATTTTCTCTAGCTCGTGGAGCGCGTCCTCGTGTAATGGTACTAAAACGTAAAGCACTAGAGAAAGGAATTATGTAATTTTTTGAATTTCGCTAATCTTGATTTAACTCAACTGATTCCGAAACTTACTCACACTAATACTCAACAACACCACAGCAAAACCAAGTAATGCTAAAACATGAATCCACAACACATCTAAACCAACTCCCTTGAGTAAAATACCCCGTACAATTGTGATGTAATGACGTAAAGGATTTAGTAAAGATAGAACTTGAAAAAAGGAGGCATAGCTTCAATAGGAGAAACTGCCCCAGATGTCCGCACAATTGGTAAATTAATAAAGAAAGATGTCAGTAATACTTGTTGTTGAGAACGGCAAATAGTCGCTAACATAATTCCTAAACTAATTCCCACAAATAAGTAACTATGCAAAATTAATCGTATATTTTTATCGCTGTATCCCTTATGCAGTAAGGAATTTAGGCAAATCAGATGTGAATTACATACACTTGTAGTTATTTGCTGTTGGGTTTCCTTGGGTCAACCCAACCTACTTCATCATCATTACCAAAAGACACACAAGGACTATCAATTTCTACTGCTGGAGTAAATGAACTACAAAAATTTACGCTAACACAATCAACATCTAACTCATCAGGGTGAGTACACTGTGATTTAACATAAAAAGCACAGTCTTGACAAATAGTTTTATATAACATTAGCTGCAAGTCAATGACGGGACTCCATGGTGAATAATCCTCATATGCTTCTAAAATTTTATTTGTTGGTTTAAAGATATTTTTCTTCTCTTTAGTTTGCATTACTTCATTCTCATAACTTTATAGATATCTTCAGAAATCAAGAGTGCATCAATTGAAGCCCTTGGTAGAGGCAATTCATGAATTGCCCTTACTTGATTCTTGGAGATGTCTTATTTTTTCTTTTATTTCTGGGATTTAGCCAATTTTCCTTTACCCCATAAACCCAACCCAAAAAGTACCGTACTACCGATCAAAGGAAGACTATCAGTTTCCCAAGGAACCGCAACCAAGTTACCATTGACAACTAAATTGTCAATCCCAGCATTATTACCGATAATACCAGAAGATCCTTGACCAGACGCAGTTAGACGCAAATTAAAATTTGTATTGGCCTGAAGCGTATTTCCAGTAAAGTCGAAGGAAAATGGAACAGGAGAAGGATTGGGGATAGTGCTAGAGTTAGTATATAGATCATTGACACTAACAGTAGCTAATGTTGTGTTACTGCTATCTAACAAGGCAATGGTTAAATCAAAATCCCGTGAATTTAGTTGTGTCGTTCCTCCACCGCTAAAAATATAGCCATCAAGAGTAATTTCAGTTAAGTTTATCGCTTGTGAACCAACTGCCAGAGGAACATCAACCGTCCAAGTTCCTTGGGTGTGTAGGTTGCGGTTAACAGCAAATAGGTCTAGGGTGTCGGTAGTTTAAACAAAGGAAAATTGGCTGTCAAATTGCCAGGATCACTAACGCCATTGGTTGTCCAATTCAAATTTGAGGCAGTCGCTCCAGAAACAGTACGTCCGTTAAAATTAGTCGATAATATATTAATTGCGGATGCAGCTTCAGGGACAGATACGATTGTGAAGGGAGTTAGTAAGGCTAAACCTAATCCAGTTAATGCCAGTGTGCAATGAATTTTCATACAAATGTTTTTTGATTTTTGTAAGTGTTGTATCTTCGTGATGATAAGATTTAGCGGTTCTGGAAGTCAATAGAAAACTAGCACTTCTTATCATGAAAATTCTTGCCTGAAAGTTATCGTTCAAATTCTTTTTCCCACACTGGCCACTAGGGGATAGAAAAGGGGAACCAATTCAGACCGACTGACCGTTAAACAGGGAAAAGGGCGATCGCCACTAGGAGAATGTTATCCCACATTCCGCTTAAAAGGATTTGTAAACTTTACACCCTCAACAGTTGCACCTGATGGAAAATCTTCACTGTAAATTTCTTCAATTTGATTAAGTCTTGCTGTTGCCCAAATTTGCGCGTCCCAAAAACTAAAGTTATGGGTTTCTACACCACGAATAGCTTCTAGGGAGATTAATTTTGTCATATTAACAATATGGCAAATGGCTAAGTAGTTACGCATTCGCATCAGTGCCTCAGCGGGAGTTAAAAGTGATCTTCTTGTCCGGGTTGTAGCCATAAAAAACTCCCCTATCACCTGGGTACTAATTACTGCCTTTCCAGAACGAATTAACCTATCAACAACTGCGATCGCTTGTTCCTGTTTTGCGGTATCTAATGGATCGTAGATGTACACAAGAATGTTCGTATCAATAAAAACTCTACCGTTCATAAAGGTCTTCCCGCTTCCAGTCCCTACCTCCAGCTTGAACAGGTCGAGTTTTGATTTGTGCAATAAATTCCCTTTCGGCTTCCCACAGTAAGATATCAGTTTGGGGGACAGTTATTTCCCCAAGATGAAGGTCAATGGCTTGACGGATAATCTCGGCTTCACTTACACCTGTTTGTTGTGCAATCTCTTTGAGTAGATGTTCTTGACGTGCTTGGATGTAAATCTGTTTGCGAATTTTGGTTGACACAATTTAGAAGTATATTTAATGTATACATTACATTATACATTATTTCTGAACAAATAGTCAAAATTGCGAGTTTTCAAGCAACTGAATTAATATTTATCATCATTACCAAAAGACACACAAGGACTATCAATTTCTACTGCTGGAGTAAATGAACTACAAAAATTTACGCTAACACAATCAACATCTAACTCATCAGGGTGAGTACACTGTGATTTAACATAAAAAGCACAATCTTGACAAATAGTTTTATATAACATTAGCTGCAAGTCAATGACGGGACTCCATGGTGAATAATCCTCAAGTTGAGATAAAACCCACTACATAATATACAAGGTAGTGGGCGATAGCAGTAATAAACAATGTCGTTCTTATTATCTGTTATTTTCGTAACAAAATTAATTATTGAATGCAATTATTGCATTAATATCTTGCATCTATCGTCATTTAACTACAAATCAGTAGTTAAGAACCTAGACTTTACTAACTTATGTTGTCTTTATTAGTTTATTGATTTAAGCTATTTTTAGTACGTAAAATAAATAGCCTACATAAATAATTGGCTTTTATCCCATACCTGACATTAAATAAGTGTGAGTGCAAAACGTCTGCCAGAAACTACTGCCCATGTTAGAATTATCCGCCAATCTTGGCAACAGGGCTTTCTTGAAGGTGAAGTCAGCGCTGGTAATTTTCAATGGCATTTCCAGTGGCATTTTCGTCGGGGGGAACTTTCTGTAAAGCCTTCCCAAGGTCGTGCTTTAATTAAAGAACCTCTAGGACGGTTTTTAGAACAACAAGATTATCAATTAGAACCTGGGGGAGATTATGCTTTTACAATTCGGGCTGAACTCTAAATTATTTGTTAGTTAGTCGGTTTAAGTATCTTTCAATCAGAAGGACTGCCACAATATCATCTATTGCCCTGGGAGGTTGACGCATTCCTTTGGGTAATAGTTTAATCATACCTTGGGGTGGATACATCTGCCAATAGCGATCGCGTGCTTCTAAGGTAGAATAACGTTCATCAACTAAAATAATATTTGTGGGTTTACTTAATTCTTGATTAAGTTGCTGTTTCCACTTTTTAGCTGTTGTCTGATCTCCCATCACTATTAACGATACAGGAAATTTTTGCAATTGTACTTCAATATTAGCGATCGCTTCATCTGCTAATATAACTTTATGATAATACAGTTGTCTATTTAATCCCATTACTGCAATACCACATTTATCACGACCAGGATCAAATCCTAAAATTACAGGTTGTATATTAGTCATTGATTATTAATCATTAATTCTTTGTTATTATCATTTGCTATTGTAAATCAATCATCTGTTATTGTAAGTCAATCATTTGTTATTGTAAATCAATCATTTGTTATTGTAAATTAATTTAGTAATTGTGTAAAGTTTTGCTTTGTTGTTAGTTTATGTTGAATTGATTTTTGATTGTTCAGGTGGTGAAAAGAATTTGTCCATTTAATAAAGCCACTAATTTTATTCTTAATGGACCAATAGTATAAGTATCCTCTGCGGCTACGGCTTTAACTTCTACCTCTTGCTCTGTTTGCTGTAATTGAGTAACAAAGCGAACAAAAGTTCCTTCTACTTCTACAGCTTCAACAATTCCCGCATTTCGAGCGCGAAATTGAGAAGCAGAAACTAGTAAATCTAGACGTTGACGCAGTTGGTCAGATGTCATATTTATTAAATCGGCTGTAGTTGTAGCCAGTACCTCACCTGATGAAAATACTAGTTGATTTCGGGCTGCATCTGCAAAAAATTCGATTTGCTTTTCACCTCTAACGTAATTACCTGCTGAAAAGATTCGTACTACATATTCTCGACCATCTTTAATTTGTGCAATTAATTGATCAACTTGATTTTTAGTGACACGCAGTATTTCTGTATTTGTAGATTTAGCGCCAGGTTCAGTTAATTGAATATTGGCATTGCGGTTAGCTTCCTGTAAAATTTGGATAATTGCCTGAGTTGCCATAATAGGTTTATCAACAGTAATCAATCCTGCCACTATCACTTGACCCCTTACTAAAGCTAGTTTACCCAAACGGAGATCACGGTAAGACTGATAATATTTTTCTAATCTAGCTACTTCTTGTTCTAAAAATTTTTGTTGTTTTTCCAATTCTTGTAAGCGAGATTCTCTTGTCAGAATAACCTCTTCTCGTTGTTTAATTTGTAGATTGCGGTTTTGAATTAGCTTATCTAATTTAGTAATTTTGCGATCGCGTTTTTCAATAGCCGTCTTTGCCTCATCAATAGCTTGCTTACTTTGAGCATACAATCTTTCCCGTTCTGACTTTAATTCTTGCACTGCACTTTGTAATGTCAGGCGCTGATTGTAAAGAGTTTGTAATTCAGTTTTAGCTTGTTGATATTGAACCACAATTCCACCGAGACGACCTTGAGTTTCATTAAGTTGTGCTTGAGTTCGAGCTTGTTGGTTAAGGGTACGATTTAGTTGAGATTGTGTGGCTTTTTGTTTAGTATTTGCCGCCCGCAAATATTTATTGATAGTTTGTAATTCTTGTTGTACCTGACTTCGTTCTTGTCTGCTTTGATTTAACTCACGTTCTACCTGACCTTTTTGAGTTTCTGCGGTTTTTAGTTGTTCCCGCTTTTGTCCCAAGTCCCTTTGAATATCCTCCAACTCAAATAAACCCTTTCGTAATCCTTCATCAGCAGCAAATAGAATTGCTAAAGTGGTGGCAGAAATCAGACCACCCGTAAAAATAGTCACAATTACAGCCGTTTTTTTGGGACGCAAATTGAAGAGTGAGAGACGTGCCTTACCAACTCGTGTGCCGATGCGATCGCCCACGGTGGCAATTACGCCTCCCAAAATGAGAATTGCTGCAATTAGGATGTAACCAGTGGTCATTGTTAGCTACTGAAATACTGACCAATCTAGCCTACTACGTTCAACCATTGTCTGCGGATAAATAATCAATGGAGTGGGGGTAATTTTGGAATTGGTTGCCCCTAATATCTGAAAATCCGTACCAATTCCATTACCTGACCAAAAAATTTTAGATTTTAGATTGGGAATTTTCGGTACAAGCCTCGCCCCGAAGGGGCGGAACTAATCCAATGTTTAGTTAATCTAAAATCCTCAAGCTGCACAGTTGAGGGTGGAGTCAATCCAAAATCCAAAATCGTAAATCCAAAATCTATTGACCTTACCCCATAAATTATAAATTTTAAGTAAATTGCTTACTTAAAGCGACAGGTTTATGCACAGTAATCTTCTTTTTATGAATGGAAATCATTTTTTTCTCGCGTAAATCTCCCAGGAGTCTAGTCACCGTAACGCGAGTCGAGCCAATTGCTTCAGCGATCGCCTGATGTGATAACTTCAGATCAATGGTAATGCCATCAGCAGAAGGAACGCCAAAATCACGACAAAGAATCAGTAAAAAACTAATTAACCGTGAACCCATGTCGCGGTGAGCCAGAGTTTCAATCATCATCTCCGTCTGGAGAATCCGCGAAGACAGCCCTCGCAGCATTAACATTGATAATTCTGGATTTTCCTTCAGTGACTGCTCCACTTGTTCAATTGGTGCTGAAAGCAATTCCACATTAGTAAATGCCACTGCATGATAGAATCGGTCAGACTTATTGCCTGTCAATAGAGACAGCACGCCAAAAACGCTATTTTCCCTCAGCAGAGCCACCGTTATTTCTTCTCCTGCCTCATACACCCTCGACAGTTTCACAGCACCCTTGAGAAGAAAATAAACTCGTTCAGCAGGATCTCCCGGAAAAAAGATCGTCTTATTGCGTTCAAACGTCTCGACAACCGGGGGAAAAGCCCCAGTTGCCATCTGACGAAAAACATTTGCTAGGGCTTTGTCTTGTGTCACGATCATCTCCCTTCCCCTACCCAATGCCAGAAAAACAAAAACTAATTACCTAAGAATACACCTGAAAAATCAATAAAGCACCGTTATTTTTTTTGTTTTTCCTATACCCAAATTCATATTTCCTAGTCCTTGGTTGATTATAATACATAATTTCCGTTCAGGTTAGCTAGTAATTATTGATAAGTAGTTCTGCTAGTTATCGTCTCCAGGTTTTGCCCCAAAGCTGGGAAATTTCTTGAGAATCTTTACAAATATGGTGATGGTTTACCAGGTACTTACTGCCCACTCTTTGCGGATTTTAGAAAATTTCTAGCTGCACAAAGTTAAACTAGGGTCAGATTCTAGTATGCTCCTAATGATGAATTATATTAGCAAACTTTATGCTGAATCTGTCTGGAAAAAATGCCTTAGTTACAGGTATTGCCAATAACCGTTCTATCGCTTGGGGAATTGCCCAACAACTGCACAAAGCGGGGGCTAATTTGGGTATTACCTACTTGCCAGATGACAAGGGTAAAATGGAAAAAAAAGTGGCTGAATTGGTAGAACCGCTCAACCCTAGTTTGTTTCTGCCCTGCAATGTCGAAAATGACGAGCAAATTCAATCGACTTTTGAAACTATCCGGCAAGAATGGGGAAAATTAGATATTCTAGTCCATTGTTTGGCCTTTGCTAAAAAGGAAGATTTGACCGGAGGTTTTAGCCAAACTTCCCGTTCTGGTTTCAATACGGCTTTAGAAGTTAGCACTTATTCTCTTGTACAGTTGAGCGGTGCTGCTAAACCTTTGATGACTCAAGGTGGAAGTATTATTACTCTTACATATTTGGGAGCAGTTAGAGCAATTCCTAATTATAATGTTATGGGTGTGGCTAAAGCAGGTCTAGAAGCCAGTGTTCGTTATTTAGCAGCCGAATTTGGTCCTGAAAATATTCGTGTTAATGGCATTTCGGCCGGTCCTATTCGCACTTTAGCATCCTCCGCAGTCGGTGGTATTCTAGATATGATTCATCACGTTGAGGAAGTAGCCCCGCTCCGTCGCACTGTCACTCAATTGGAAGTAGGTAATACAGCCGCTTTTTTGTGTAGTGATTTGGCAAGCGGTATTACTGGACAAATCCTGTATGTAGATGCAGGATATGAAATTATGGGAATGTAAGAACAGGCAACGAGCAGGGGCAGGGATAATATTTATTGCCCCTATTACCCATTACCTATTACCTATTGCAATTGACAAATGACAACTGACAACAAACAAACATCTCGTATAGCCTCACTTCACCGTACTACTGGTGAAACCGATGTTCATGTCACTATCAACCTTGATGGTACAGGTATATGTAAAGTATCTACAGGTATTCCCTTTTTAGATCATATGCTCCATCAAATCGCCTCCCATGGGTTATTTGACCTGGATATTCAAGCTCAAGGTGATTGGGAAATTGATGATCATCACACTAATGAAGATGTGGGAATTACCTTGGGACAGGCATTATTTCAAGCTTTGGGAAATAAAAAAGGAATTGTCCGTTTCGGTAATTTTACTGCTCCTTTAGATGAAGCCTTGGTACAAGTATCCTTAGATTTCTCCGGTAGACCTCATCTGAGTTATGGTTTAGTAGTTCCTACTCAACGGGTGGGGACCTATGATACACAATTGGTGCGAGAGTTTTTTGTGGCCTTGGTAAATCATAGCCAAATGACCTTACATATTCGTCAATTAGATGGCATTAATTCCCATCATATTATTGAAGCTACTTTTAAAGCCTTTGCTAGAGCTATGCGAATAGCAGCGGAAATTGATCCACGTCGAGCCGAAACCATTCCTAGTTCCAAAGGTGTATTATAAAAATAATGGCCGATATCGGTTAATATGCAGACACTTCTCAATAGTCAGTAATTAGTAATTTCACGTCCATGAATTTTGTTGCAGACAACCCCGATTTTCAACAAAATCCCCTAGAGAAACAACCTGTAGTTCTGACTTGTGAACTGCGAAAGGTATATCGCACGGGATTTTGGCTCAATCAAAAAGTTGTATCCCTCAAAAGCTGTTCTTTACAAGTGTATCCTGGAGAAACCTTTGGCTTGCTCGGTCCCAATGGTGCTGGTAAAACCACTTTGTTAAAATTGTTGTTGGGAATTATCCGCCCCACATCTGGAAGGGGATTATTATTAGGTCAACCCATAGGTGATGTTAAAGTTAAACAACATATTGGCTACCTCCCAGAAAATCCCTATTTATACGACTACCTCAGTGGTTGGGAATTTTTAGAGTTAGCAGCGGGTTTATTTCAAATTCCCCAAAAATTACAACGTCAACGTATTCCCCAATTACTGGAATTAGTCGGTTTATCCCAAGCTGATGCTCGTAAAAAGCAAATGCGGCGTTATTCTAAAGGTATGCTTCAGCGTGTCGGGATGGCACAAGCTTTAATTAATGATCCTAATTTGGTTTTCTTAGATGAACCTATGTCTGGACTTGATCCCCTGGGACGTTATCAAATGCGAGAAATTATTCTTTCTTTGAAAGCATCTGGTAAAACCATATTTTTTAATAGTCATTTGTTGAATGAAGTGGAAAAAATTTGTGATCGTGTGGCTATTATTTCTCAGGGAGAATTAATCTGTTCCGGTTCTCTCAATCAACTTTTGGGTGAAAATAACACATATCATATTAAAGGTCAAGGAGGAGATAGAGAAATCTTGAAAAAATGGATAGCTGGTTTAGAATTTGGGGCTGATGGTTGTTGGCAAGGTATACTCCAGGAAAATGACTATGATTTTCTGTATAGTCTGCATTTGATGGGAGGAAAAATCATGACTATGAACCTATCACGTCAATCTCTAGAAGAGTTTTTTATTCAGCAAATTCAAACTCGAAATCATCATGGATAAATCAACCATAAGTAGTAATTTTATTCTTGACTAGACTGCTATAGTTACAGATTAATATGTAATTTGTAGTATGATCCAGCAACTTTCAGGTATCAGCAGTAAAACCCTTTAGCCGCCAGGCTTGGTGATTAAAAATTGTCCCTCATTGACTTGCAATATGCTGTAGGTTTCAAGGGTGTTTAAAATTTTTGAATTGATATTTGCCGAAAGTTTTTAAACCATCCTTTGAGCCAAAACTGAAAGAAGGAAGAACTGGAGATAGATTGCTATGAATTTCTAAAAAATAAAATTATAGATCTTATATGTTTGAGAAAATATAGGAGGAAAGGTCAAAAATATAGCATCGAAGATTGTCATCAAGATCGAGAATTAAATTGTGTAAATGAATTGACAAGCCAAGGAAATTCATGGAAAATCTAAAATTGATATCCCAAAGCAACAAATTCAAATTATTGATGTTGCTGAAACCAGGTATGAATTTAGGTGTAGAGATGAGAATCCCTACATGAGGAAAGTCTCTAGAAGGGTTTTGAAATCATCAAAAATCATTTTCATACCTCAAATCAGCAACGCCAAATTATTTATGTATTTATATCCGGAAAATTAAAGACTTATGAGAAAATAAAATTGTTCAGCCACCACGATGTTTAGATGTACCAATGTTAAAATGTTTCAAAATAACTGCAAATATCCTCATCTCCAGGTTTTAAGTAAATATGCTTAATAAAAAATTGTCTAAATTCCTTACCCATTCAACCATGGGTTTAGCATTGTTAACAAGTGTTAGTATCGCTTTGCCATCTGCGAGTATGGCACAGAAGCAGCCAGTAAAATCAACATCTAGTATAGTTACAGATTACTTATTAGGAGGCGGTGATCTTATCCGTGTAAATGTATTTGAAGTTCCAGAATATACGAGTGAATATCAAATTCCTCCTGGTGGTGCAATTAATATGCCTTTAATTGGTAGTGTACCCGTTTCTGGCTTAACAACCGAACAGGCTGCTGATACCATTGCTAAAAGATATTCTCGCTTTCTCAAACGTCCCCTGATTTCCGTTAACTTATTATCACCTCGTCCCATAAATGTATTTGTAGCTGGAGAGGTAACAAGGCCTGGAGCTTACACCCTGAGCTTACAAGGGGGAGCGGGGAATAACCCCGGTGTGCAATACCCAACGGTATTAGCTGCCCTAACTATAGCCCAGGGTGTGACATTAGCAGCAGACGTGACTCAAGTGCAATTAAGGCGCAAAGTAGGGCGTGCTGGGGAGCAGACGGTTTCCCTAAATTTGAAGGAATTGACTCAAACAGGGCGAATATCCCAGGAAATTACCCTACGAGATGGAGATACCATTATTGTTCCTACTGCTACTAGCCTAAATGTGGCTGAAGCGCGGAATCTCTTTGCAGCTAACTTTGCTGCTAGTCAAAGTTCACCCCGCACAGTGGTGGTAATTGGTCAAGTCTACCGTCCAGGTTCTTATCTTGTCACCGCTGGAAGTGCAGGTGGGGGTGACGGTGGAGCTAGTGGTAGTGGTTTACCCACTGTGATGCGGAGTTTACAACTAGCAGGGGGAATTACGTCCCTTGCCGATGTACGGAAGATTAAATTACGCCGCCCTACCCGTATTGGTACAGAACAAACTATAGATATCAACCTCTGGGAATTACTGCAAAGTGGTGATATCAATCAAGACATAGTGGTGCAAGATGGAGATACAATAGTCATTCCTACAGCTACGGACATTAGTGCGGCTGAGGCTACGCAATTGGCTAAAACTACTTTATCACCAACGACTATTGAAGTGGGTGTAGTGGGTGAAGTCAAAAGAGCAGGGGCGGTAAAATTACAACCCAATAGCTCTTTAAATCAGGCACTATTAGCTGCTGGTGGTTTCAATGATAGTAGGGCTAAAAAAGGAAGTGTAGAACTGATTCGCCTCAATGCCAATGGTACAGTTACTAAACGTCCAATTGCAGTGGATTTATCTAAAGGAATTAATGAAGAAACTAATCCGATTCTTCGCAACAATGATGTTGTGGTAGTTGATCGCAGCGTTTTAGCTAAAACAGGTGATACAGCCAGTACCATAGCTGGTCCTTTAGGGACTATCTTGGGGATTATCAGACTATTCACCACTGGATTTTAGGTTATTTAGGAAAGGTAAAGTAATGGTTTTCTAGGTTTCCCACCAAAAAATCTAGGACTAAAATTAAAATATGCTGATGATAGACTAGTAGTTACTGAGTCAGCAATTAATTAATCATTAAGTTAATAATTATAGTAATTACAAGTGTAGCAATAATCGCCTATAATATCAAGGCAAGTTGATTATTGACAATGATCATTTAAAAACTATACATTCAAGACATTTAAACTTACAGTTAGTTAATATACAGTATAACCATCACCCTGAAATCAATTCCGCCCAAAGCTGAAAGAGGAGAAGATAATGGACCCAATAATTTTGATCATATTTTTAGCTCTAGTAGGTTATGCCTTGGCCTCTGCAAAGATGGTAAATCAAGGGAATGTCGCTTTAGTTGAACGGTTGGGGCGATATCATCGTAAACTTAACCCTGGACTGAGTTTCATCGTTCCCATCATTGATCAAATTGTGATGGAAAACACAACCAGAGAGCAGCTTTTAGATATTAAACCGCAAAATGTAATTACTAAAGATGGTATCTACTTAGAAGTAGATGCAATTGTTTATTGGCGGATTAAAGATATTGAGAAAAGCTTTTATGCCATTGATGATCTAGAACAGTCTCTAGCAAACATAGCCACAACTACCCTCCGGGAAAATATCGCCCAAAATTCCTTAGAGGATACTAATATGTCTAGAGATCAGATAGACAGAACCGTATTAGGGGCATTAAATTCAATTACAGTTACATGGGGAGTTGAAATCACGCGATTAGATATTCAGAGTATCACCCCACCGGAGACTGTACGCAAATCAATGGAAGAGCAACAGAACGCGCAAATAAAAAAACGAGCCGCGATTTTAGCCGCAGAAGGGGAGGAAGAAGCGGCGGTGAAGAGGGCGAAAGGAACTAAAACATCTATAGAGATCATTTCTGAAGCCTTGCGTTCTCACCCTGAAAGTAAGGATATTTTACGGTATCTTGTTGCTCAAGATTACGTAGATGCTAGTGAGAAACTTGGTGCCAGCAATAATGCCAAAATTGTGTTTGTAGATCCTGCTAACTCAACGGAAATGTTCCAAGAGTTGATTTCTGATTCGGTACAAGAAAATCACATTAAAAACCCTGGTAACGGTCATGGTAATGGTAATGGAGCTAATTGATATGGTGTATTTTATCTAGATGAGGTACACTTTTAGCGGGCAAGATGCCCGCACCACAAGATTTTTATGATTAATATTTGTACCTCATCACATCGGAAACTGCTGTAATTAGTAGGAATGACGAAAAATGGCATCTGTCACCAGAGTTACTTCTTGCATTTCTTGAACATCATGAACTCGCAGGATATCTGCACCATTAAAAATGGCTGCACAAGAGGCTGCGGCTGTTCCCCAAATCCGTAATCTTGGATCTGGTTGATTGAGGATATTACCGATAAAACTTTTGCGAGATGCTCCTACTAAAATCGGAGCATTAAGTGTTTTTAGCGATCGCAAGCGGCGGAAAATTTCTAAATTCTGCTCATGATTTTTAGCAAAACCAATACCAGGATCAATAATGATTTTATTTTTGTCAATTCCCGCCAGGATAGCCTCAGTAATTCTCTGGGATAAAAAGCTATAAATCTCACCTATTAAGTCTTGATAATCCGTGAAATTGACCATATTTTCCGGTTTTCCACGGATGTGCATTAAGATAATTGGCACGTTTAAACTAGCCACAGTTGGCAGCATTTCTGGATCATAAGTACCAGCAGAAATGTCATTTACTAAATCTGCTCCCGCGTTGATAGCTGCTTTAGCTACCTCAGCCCTCGTTGTATCTACAGAAAGAGGGACATCAATTACTGGACGTAGCACCTCCAAAACAGATATAACCCGATCAAGTTCCGCATCTATTGATATTTGCTTCGCCCCCGGACGAGTTGATTGTCCACCAATATCAATGATATCAGCGCCAGCGGCAACCATTGCTTGTGCTTGGGTTAAAGCGGCGGAGATAGTATTAAATTTACCACCATCACTAAAACTATCAGGGGTGACATTTAAAATCCCCATGATATAAGTCCGCTTTCCCCAAACAAAACAGTGATTCCCGATAGTTAATTTGTCAGACATTATACACTATCCCAATTGTTAATGACCCCAATCCCCAATCCCCATTATTGATAATTGACAATTCTGGCAAAACTATCGGCCTCTAGACTAGCTCCACCGACAAGAGCGCCGTCAATTTCTGGTTGTGCCATAATTTCATCAATATTATTCGGTTTAACTGAACCGCCATACTGAATAGGAACTAAGGGATTAGTCAACTGACTGCGAATTAAGCCAATTACCCGATTTGCTTCCTTCGATTCACAGGTATCACCAGTACCAATAGCCCAAATTGGTTCATAGGCAATAATCAAGTTGTTTTGATCAATATCTACCAAGTCCTTTTCTAACTGGGTGCTAATTATTGATTCTGTTTCCCCCGCGTCTCGTTGTTGTTTAGTTTCTCCAACACAGAGAATGGGAGTGAGTCCATGTTTTTGAGCGGCCTTGAGACGGAGATTGACAGTTACGTCAGTTTCCCCAAAGAATTGCCGTCTTTCACTGTGTCCAACAATGACATAACGCACACCGATTTCCGTGAGCATAGGGGCGGCGATTTCCCCGGTATATGCTCCATTTTCTTCCCAGTGGACGTTTTGCGCCCCCAAATTTACACGGCTACCATGCAAAAATTTGGACAGCAGGCTTAAATCGGTGAAAGGAGGACATAATACCACTTCTCGTACTGAGGGGGTTTCCTCCAGGTGAGGCAAAAATCCGCTTAAAAAGGCTGCGGATTCTGCCTGGGTTTTAAACATTTTCCAGTTACCAGCAATAACGATTTTCCGCACAGGTGATTTAATCAAAATTTTAATGCTACTAGATGCACTTTTTAATTTACTACTTTTTTAGGACTATTCACGAAGCAGAATTACAACAGAGAACAGGAAACACATTATTTAATGTATTAAATATCGCTTGTGTAAAACAGAAAAATACTTACCCATCCCTAATAGAGAAATTCTAGAACATATATATTTACTACGTTTATTTATCTATAATCAAGGCATTAATATTTTCATTACAGCCTGTTTTTTTAATTCTTAGCACTGCATTGTACTTACTTTTAAATGATTTTGTCTTAACTTGAATTTGTGTTGATGTTATAGGGCATCTAGTTGTGATGACATAGCAATATTTGGGAACATTTTTATAACCTTGGGATATAACTTTAATTGTATTTTCAATTTGTGCAAATGCGTGTTCTACATCAGAACCTTTTAACTCTATATAAATTTCAATATAAGGTTCATTAATAATTAGTAACCAATCACATTTAACTCCTTGAATATCTAAACAACCATCTAATTTAACTTTAGTCACTTCTATTAATTTTTCATTCGTAAAAATTATTTTACTACTTTTCTTTTCTTCTATTAATATATTTTTATGGCTGATTTTTTCGGAACATTTATCTAAATCCACAGATGTTATTCTCCCAATTCAAGTTCTATTAATTTTTCAAACACTTGACTAAATTCGTTGGATACTTCATCAATGATATTTGCGTCAATCAAGTTATTGTCTTCATTGATCAAACTTTCAATCATACCATTTTTGATGGTGTAAGCAGCAACATCATTAATATCTAATATTTGACTTTCTGGAACTATTTTAAATAAATCTTTTAGTAAATCATTTTGTTCAGGTTTCTCTCTTAATGCTTTCAGAGTATTACCTGCTTGAATTAGGTTATTAAAAGCAGTTAGTATATAAGGACTGTGAGTAGTTATAATAAATTTATGCTTTTTTTCGGTTGCATTAAAAACTTGACTGATTAAACTTATAACGTGTTTTTGTGATGTAGGAAATAAATGTGCTTCTGGTTCTTCTATAATGAAAAGTGTTGTTGAACTAATAAAAGGCAAAATAGCTAATATAAGTGTCATAGGTAGGGCTTCCTGTTGTCCAGAAGATGAATGTGATAAATTAGTTCTTCTATTTTTGTTTGTTTCGTTAGTGTATAATATCCAGTCCTGATCTTTTTCGTATGAATAATTACCCACTATTATCTGATTAATTAATTCATCAATTGAATCATTTAGCTTAAACGCATGAATCAATTTTCTAAGATGATAAAAATTTTTTACTCTTTCATAAGCCGAACCAAATTCTTTCAGAAAATAATCTATGACTATATTTTCGGACAAAAAGGAAAAAATATTATTTTGTAAATTAGCAAAAAACGACCTCCCCGCAGGGATAAAAGTTACCAATTCAAGACTATTAAAATGATTATCTCTCAGAATATATTCAGTGAAAATTGTATTGTAATATTCTTCTATTTTCTCAGGGTTATTTTCTGCATATTCAATGGTTTTCTTATTATAGTCGCTTAATATTTTTCTGCGAACTTTAACTAAATGTTCAGAATATATCAAAGATAATTTAGACTTCTTATCATCTGATTTTTGGTTATTCAAAGCTATGGAATAACTATCAAATTCATATAAAATTTGAAACTCCTGATTTTTCCAAGAATATTCAGGGAATATAATTTTAAACGTTGTAATTATACTTCTATCAAATTCTGCTTTTTTTTGCTTATTCTGGATTGAAGAACGATATTTAATGAAAAAATCTTTAAAAAAATAAACTAATTTAGCAATTACACTTTTACCACTAGCTTGCTGTCCGATAATAATATTTATCTTGGATAAATTAAATTCAATATCTTTGATATTTAAAAAGTTTTTTACTGTCAGTTTTTCCATAAGTGCAATATATTATCAGTAATACAAGTGTATTACTAGGAAAATAAGTCATTGATGAATTGTACACGATATTTTAGAAATTTAAAATCAGAATAAATACGATTTTTTGAGGTATTGTAAAAATTATAATTCTCTAATGTATAAAAACTGGTGCGTTACGCTGCACTAACGCACCCTACGTCTGTATTACTTAACTAATCCCAAAAACCGAACCAACTGTGGACTTAATCGAATTTCCTGCATCTTTTAAGGCCTGACTGAATGGTTGCTTATTTTGCAAAAATACCCGCGCACAATTGCGTCCTGGCATTCCCGAAATTGAACCACCTGGATGTGTACCAGCACCAGTTAAAAACAGATTATCAATGGGGGTTTTATAATTAGCTAATTCGGGCAAAGGTCGGAAAAAGATCATTTGATCCATAGTCATATCAATATGATAATAATTGCCTTTATATGCCCCTAATCTTTCCCCTAATTCTGCTGGACTTTCTACCCTTCTAGCGATGGTTGCTTTTTTCACATTTGGGGCATAAGTTGCTAATTTATCAACCACTCTATCAGCAACTTGATTTTTCAAATCATCAGTCCAACCTGTACCTTTTAAACCCGTACCTTTTGCACCAGCAATTTGATAAGGAGCGAAAAATTCAATCCATAAAGTATGTTTTCCAGGCGGTGCTAAACTAGGGTCAAGGGCGCTAGGCATAACCACATACATCGAGGGGTCAGAATCGGGAATTTCGCCGATTGTACATTTATTATGAGCCTGTTCAACATGATTCATAGAATCGGCAATTAAAATTGAACCAATCAGATATTCATCTTTATGTTCATGATGAGAAAAATGCAAAGGTTCATCTAATGCCAAATCTATTTTGAGAATGGTTTCATTATTGTTGATAATGCGACGTTCTAGCCTTTCCCATAAATCAGGATCAACCGCATCAATATCACTTTTTTCAGTCATTTGTAAGAATAATCTTTGGGCATCAATATTAGAAATTACTCCATGTTTAGCCAGAAATTCCTTACCACCAGTCACCCTGACTCCTACCGCTTTACCATCATCAATTAAAATCTTTTCTACGTGCTGGTCTGTGAGAATTACCCCACCTTTACTATTAACTAATTTCACCAATGCTTGCACCAATGCACCCGTACCGCCGCGAGGTCTAGCCATACCAGGATGATGACGCATAGCCATCATCATGACTCCAATTGCAAGATTTTTTTGTGAAGGTGGCGCACCTAATTCTGATGCTAATCTAGAAAGTGGTGCTTTTAAAAATTCTTCATCAAACCATTCATTTAGAATATCCTCCGCACTATTTAACATTGTTCGCACAAAATCGAAACTTTTTGCCGGAGAACCAACGACAGAAACTAAATCTTTAACTTGTTGGAAATTGTAATTACCAAAAATATCTATAATTGACTTTGGTGAGGCATTAAACATGGGGGTCATGGCGTTAATTGCCCGTTGCCAATAATTGGTAAATTCGGCGTATTTTTTAGCATCTCGTTGATTATAACGAGCGATTTCTGCACAGGTTTTTTCTAAGGATTTATGTGCCAAGAAATATTTACCGTCCGGGTGAGGACAAAATACAACTGGGTCACATTCTAGATATTCCAAGCCGTATTTTGTCAGTTCTAATTCTTCCACCACTGGACCTAAATGAATAAATTCATGGTCAATGGCACACAAATTAAATTTAAACCCCGGTACTTCTGGGATACATTCTTCAGTTGTAGCAGCACCACCAGGGACAGGACGTTTTTCTAATAGCAGAACACTATAACCTGCTTTGAGTAAATAAGCCGCACAAACTAAGCCGTTGTGTCCAGCACCGATAATAATAACGTCGTATTCTTGCATATCTTGATGAGATAAAAACCTGGCTCTTTTATATTATTATATTTAATATATTTAGGGAATGTAAGCAAATGTTAAAAAAAGTGGAAGATAAACCTAAATCCCCGACTTCCTTAAGAAGTCGGGGATCTTGTTGGTTGTTAGTGTATCAAACTGCTGCTGCTTCTAAAATTGCAGATTTTGGTTGACGAATATTTTCAATTTCCAAATTTATCGGACTACTCGGTCCTGTCACTAAACCCCGTCTTTGAGGTTTGATTTCATGGGTATCAACTAATTTCATTGACCATGTTTTTAGCACTTTTGCTAAGATCAATTTCATTTCCATTTGGGCGAATGCTAAACCGATACAACGTCTTGCACCACCACCAAAAGGTACAAATTCATAAGGTGAAAATTGTTTTTCTAAAAAGCGTTCTGGGCGAAATTTCTCATGTTCAGGATAAGTATCTTCACGGTGATGAGCTAAATAAATTGAACCCATGACAATTGTACCTGGTTCGAGTTGATAACCACAGAGAGAAATAGGGGTTTTAACCCTTCTAGGAAAAGTTAACATTCCCACAGGACAAATCCTTAATGTTTCATTACAAACAGCAGTTAAATATGGCAATTTAAAGACAGTATTAGAATCATAGTTTTCTCCTAAACTATCCAATTCTGCTAATAACTTTTCTTTAACTTCTGGGAATTTATGAATCCAGTAAAAAGCCCAAGAAATAGCTGTAGCTGTAGTTTCATGACCTGCGACTAATAAAGTCATCAATTCATCTCTTAATTCTGCATCTGTCATAGGTTGACCGTTTTCATCTTGAGCAGACATAAGTAAATTAAGGATATCTGTGCGCTTAGGATCGAAATTTTCTCTTCTTTCTCGAATTTCCTGATAAATAAGTTGGTCGGCTTGTTGCTGTTTCTTCATTTGTCGTTTCCAAATTTCTGAAATCCCAAAGGTTTCTTTTAATTTGGGGAAATAGAGAAAAATCACCCTGCAAGGAGTGCTACCCTGTTCTAAAATTTGACAAAGAAAATGTTTAAGTTTTTCTGCTCGTTCTCCTTCATAAATGCCAAAAACAGCTTCCATCATTACCTGAAGAGTGATATCTTGGGTAATGTTCCTAATATTAAAAGATTGATTTTTTGGTTGTTGATTAAAAACTTTTATGGTAATATTCTCAATTAATTCTGCATAAGTTCGCATTCTTTCCCCGTGAAAAGGAGGCATAATTAATTGACGTTGACGTTGATGTGCTTTACCACTAAGACTAATGACAGAATTTTTGCCCAGTAAATATTCAAAAATACTGTTTAGATCTCCTGGTGCTTCCAACTCTTTTTGATCATTACTTAACACCTGCTGCATAGCTTCAGGAGAATAAACAAATAACATTGGTGGTAAATTACCCAGTAATTTTAGAGCAAAAACATCTCCATATTTTTTAGCACATTCCACCATATAAGGCATAGGTCTGAATATCCAGTTTAAGACTTGAATAATAGATAATCCCTTGGGTTGTGGTACCATTTGCATCATATTCTCCTGTCGTTATCAAAAAAAACAATTCAATTCTATACATAATAACTCAACTTCCAGTATAAATCATCTTGGAGTCATTATAATTTTTCAGCCAGAAAATCTAAAATCCAAGCAAATTATTCTCAACTTCCATCTCCAGATACTTGTCAACAACGATCTTTCAATACCATAGAAACAAGAGATTAATTCCCTTTTGCTTCCCTCTTTCTTCTTCCTTTGTGCCTATCCCTACGGAATACTCCCCGAAGGTAAATGTAGTTAATTTCATCAATATCTACAACTAAACACAAAATAACGGAAAAATCAATCATCACTTAGTTATAGTAACTTTCAGAAAAAGCAATTAATTATTAGAACCTTAAAGATGTAAAATATTTATTAAATTAAACCAGAATCTCTAGTTTTTTCGATTTTATTAAGGTACTCAGCATGACAGCAATTACGCAAAATACAACTTCCGCAGTTCCGAATTTTTGTCAAGGGATACAATATTTTGGGGAAGTATTGCCAGATTTTCAAACTTATGGTAAAGTACCAGCGATCGCATCTGGTCAAAAAGCAGTAGCAAATCCTACTGATACTAATGCAGTATATCAAACTTTACTGGCTGCTGATGCCCTGCGCTACCTGACGCTACAAATCACTGGTAGCAAAGCTTCTGGACACCCCGGCGGTTTTGCCAGTCAAGCGGAAGCTTATGCAGCTTTGGTCATGCTTGGACATAAGAACATTATTACCGAAGTGGGACACCATGCTCCTGGTTTTTATAGTGCCATGTTTTTAGACCGATCTTTAGAAGACATGGGCATTTCTACAGTACAACAATTGCGCGATCGCTTTCGGGAAAAACACGGATTATTAGGACATTTATCCGGTTATATTCCCGGTATTTTAGCACCTGCCGGACCCTTGGGACAAGGGCAACATTTCGCCATGGCCGCCGCATTGTTACACCGTGACAAACTCTTCCCCTTTACAGTGGGAGACGGAGGACTAGGTGAACCCTACATCATGAGTTCCATGGCACATTTTAACACCGCTTACCCCACTGTCACCAACTTTTTACCAGTTTTAGTGTGGAATGGTTACAGCCAAGAACATCATAGCATGGTATCTTTAAAAACTAACGATGAAATGATCGCCTATTGGAAAGGTAACGGTTTTACCGAAGTCGTGTTAGTAAATGCTAAAGACTTTGATGATCAAAACCAACCCGGTGATTATGTTGATAGTACCGCTTTCTCCTTCCAAAAACGGTTAGAATTTACCAAAGCCGTACTAGTAGGCATGGATAAAGCTGCCCGTTCCGCTTTAAGTGGCACATTAACAGTATTTATTATCAAACAACTCAAAGGGGCAGGGGTTCATGCTTTAGGTGCAAAATCCCATAATTTATATCCTAAAGATACCTTAGACGCGCCCCATATTGTCACCGCCTTACAAAAACGGGCTTTATGTGCCGAGGCATGGCAAACAGTACGTACAAATGCGGAACGGGCAGGAGGTGGACCAGCAGCGAAAACCGCAGTTACAGAATTTGAATTACCCTTAGCAGAAATTGGCGAATTACCATTAGAAGAATATGCAGTGGGTGGAGAACCAAAAGTTTCTACAACAGCAATGGGAAGATTAGTAGGAATAGTAGGAAATAAAGATAAAAATTTCCTGGTAACAAACGCCGATGGTAACGAAGCATCAGGAATTGCTAACATTAACCAGGCATTAAAAATCAACCATCCTACCACCGATGAATTATATAATCAAGCTCCAGGAGGTCAAGTTTACGAACCTTTGAGCGAAGATGCTTGTGCAGGATTAGCGGCTGGTTTATCCTTAATGGGTGCGAGAACTTTGTGGTGTTCCTATGAATCTTTTGCCATCAATGGTTTACCAATTTGGCAAACAGTCACCCAAGCAATGGCAGAATTAAGACGCAAAACACCTTCAACAATTACATTATTTACAGCCGGGGCTTTAGAACAAGGACGCAACGGTTGGACACACCAAAGACCAGAAATTGAGGCTTATTTTGCATCATTGATGAGAACAGGAAATGTATTTCCCTTATTTCCTCCCGATGCTAACAGTATTCAAGGTTGTTATGACTGGGCTTTGCAAACAAAAAATAAGGGAATTGTCATCACTGCAAGTAAGTCTCCTTTACCCATTAGAACGACTTTAAAACAAACGGAAGAAGGGCTAGAAAAGGGCGCGATTTTATTACATGAAATTGCGGGAGGGAAGACTGTTGTATTTGCTGTCATTGGCGATATGACCTTAATTCCCGTATTTGAAGCAGCCGCATTTTTAGAAACTGAAGGTATAGGAGTGAAGATTATTTCTATTATTAATCCTCGCCGTTTATATCGTCCTCATGATACAGCTTGGGATACTTGTTCTGAACCTGATAACGGTTTTTTAAGTGATGCCGATTTTGAGCAATTGTTTGGTGGAGATGCCTTAATTGGTGTTACAGGTGGTGCTGCGGCGATGTTAGAACCGATTATGTTACGCAGTAATTCTAAGCGTGATTCTTTCGCCTGGAAGCGTGGGGAAACTACGGCCAGTGCGGGTGAGTTGATGGCTTTTAATGGGTTGACTGCGGAGGCTTTGACTAAGCGGGCTATTGAGTTGGTGCATTAATTAGAACGCAGATGTACGCAGATGAACGCGGATGATTTTGTGTTTAGTTGCGTACATTTGCGGTTTTTAGTCAAAAATATTTTTTGTAGATCATTTTTTGTTAAACTCTGGGAAGAATTAAACTCGTTTTCATGGAACAGAAATAATTATGATTTAAGCATCTGTTAGAATAGAAATAATGAAGTTAACAACAAAATCATGATTGAATTACAACAATTGCAAGAGCAGGTATTAAAATTACCAATCAGAGAACGTTGGCATCTTGTACAAACTGTACTAGCATCAATTCAACAAGAAACCCTATCTTCTACTCCTTCACAAACCACTATAGAAAACTTATCTGAACTTGACCCCTGGACTCAAAGTTTAATAGGTGTAATTAGCTTAGAATCAGAAAATACAGAAGAAAGCTATATTGATTATTTAGAGGAGAAATATAGTTGAAAAAAGTATTATTTGACAGTGATGTTTTGCTTGATATTTTAGCACAGCGTCAACCGTTTGTTGTTTTCTCAACACAGGCATTAAATACAGTTATTACAAAACAAGTTCAAGGCTTTGTTTCAGGACACGCTATTACAAATATATTCTATATTTTACGTCGCCAAATTGGTAGCGATGCAGCCAAAAAATTAATAGAAACTTTATTACAAAATCTGCAAATTGCCAGCGTTACAGATACAGTAATTCATCAAGCTTTACAAAGTCCAATTAAAGATTTTGAAGATGCGGTGACAAGTGCAGCAGCAATAGCAGCAGGTGTAGAAATAATCGTCACTAGAAATAAGGTTGATTTTGTAGGGTCTTTAGTACCAGCATTGTTACCAGAGGAATTTTTGAAAATGCTTTGATTTGGTGTAATATATATATTGTGAGCCTTGGGTACTCCTTGGAGCATAAAATTTGATGCAGCCTTCAAAACGTGAACAGCGAGAAATAGGCTTGCTCACAATTTAGAGTTCCCGACCCCAAGGTAAGAATTTTTTTAAACTGAATAACCGCTTTTTGAGTTATAGGTTAATTTGTGGGTGGTGCAGGTGCGATGTTAGAACATATCATGTTACTCAGTACCAGCAAGCGGGAGATTTTCGCCTGGAAGCGTGGGGAAACTACGGCCAGTGCGGGTGAGTTGATGGCTTTTAATGGCTTGACTGCGGAGGCTTTGACTAAGCGGGCTATTGAGTTGGTGCATTAAGGAATATTTATTAATGATACTCATCGAGATATTTTTCGTAGATGGGTATCATTGATATTGACAATTTACTCACTACTGAATCATACTGGGTACTGAAATTAAAATAAAGGATAATTAAAATGAACATGACTTTATCCAAACCTTATCGCAGGATAATGCGCCCGTTTAAAGGGGATGAATATGATTTATACTACAAGTATATGTTGGATAATAGATATTGCTCAGAACGTTCTTCTTTATGCAGAGCGTACAGAATAATTCAAGATGATTTAGAAAAACTTTTTGATTATATTGAACCTTGTGATAACAATAAACATGCTTATTCTCATAGGACATTTGAATTGCTTTTAAGAGGTGCTACTGAAGTAGAAGCTAACTGTAAAGGAATACTTAAAGCCAATGGATATACAATACCACCCAACACAAACATGAACATAGAAGATTATTATAAAGTTGAGCAAGCAACCAAGTTATCAGAATATGAGGTGAGGTTAAAATGCTGGCATCCTAGTCCACTTGTATTAAAACCATTTGACAACTGGAGGAATACTCACAGTCTTAGTTGGTATAAAGCCTATAATGATGCTAAACATAACCGAGATACAAATTTTCGTAAAAGTTGTTTATTGAATACAGTTACTTGTATAGCTGGACTTTTATGTTTACTATATTCTCAATTTGAGTATCAATTTGTAAATCCTTATCAAATTACAACAACTTATACCAAAGACGACGAAGGAATGATGGGTTTTAATGGTGTTATTTTTACTATAAAACCTCCAGAAACATGGACAAACTCAGAACAATATAAATTTGATTGGGAGTCTTTATCAGGTTCGTCTAGTCCTTATAATCAATTTACATTTGTATGATTTTTTAGGACAAGAAAGTGTAATATTTTAGTTTTAAAACAACCAAGTTAATGAAGATTTACTAATTTACCTTGATTTGTGATCAAACCTTTTTAAAGATTTCCAAGGTGAATCCTTAGAAGATGTTGAGTTCCATACCTCTTCAAAAGGAACATTAGAACGTTCATCTTGATTATTATACTCCCTAGCGAATATTTTTGTAATTTTATCTCTGGCAATTTCAACTTGAGATTTTTCACCTAAATGTTTAAATTCATATCCCATTGCATTACAAAATATAGTGTAAATATAGACTGAAGGTAACTTAATCCAATCATATCCAAAAACACTTCCATCATGGTACTCAACAACTACATCACTACCACCAGGTATATGTGAAAGAGGATTTGTTCTTGTCCTACGAGCAACCCACAAAACCCTATCTGCAAGGTGTATGGGAAGACCTAAATACACCTCTTTCAGCTTTCTTTGGGTTCTCTCCCTTATAAATTTCGCTCGTAATTCTCTACGACTTAGGTTATTTTTTTGTTTTTGCTGTTCAGCTTCTTCTTTCTGTAATTTAAGATTTTCTCGCGTTTGTTTTAGTTCTTCTGTTCGGTCTAACCCCAGCAAATCAATTGTTATTTGCTCTAATAATTGTGGTGTTATTCTACTGAGATTTAGCCATAATTCTTCAATGTTATTCGTTATAAATTCTTTATATTGTGTAGGAATATCATTTGTATTTAACCACATCTGACATACCTGCTCTTTATCATCTTTTTTATCTGTTTCATACCAAAAACAGATATTTTCATAAACACCATTATCTAAATTTTGGGCTAAATCTGGGTACTTTCTTTTAATTTTTGTAATATGAAAGAAAGTTCCTTTTTGAAATAGTTCCTTATTTTGGAATGTTGTACTTACAAATCCAAAACCCCTCTTTGAGTTGTATTCCTCAATATAACCAAAATCTAACATCAATTAACTAACACTCCAAAAGACTGTATATATTTATATTATCTCAATGGAGTGAAAAAGCTATTAGTCTATTTCTCGAACCCAATGCTCTTCAGTTTTTGGAACTGGGAAACGAGACTGCTGGTACAAGGCACTTTGATTAGCAGTACGAAAAATATGGACTTTTTCTTTTTCATCAAATCCAACATATTCGTAAGGGTCTTTAGTACCACCTGCAACATTACTAAGATCGTATGATTTACCTACTATGAACATTGTTTTATAGATATAATTTACAACAAACCAGGACTTACGCAAAATCTAACGAAAGTATTGGTATTTCATGAGTTACCCCTACGAAATAATCAGGGTTTCGGTCACATGGTGCGTAAGTCCTACAAACAATATACCATATCTAGTAGTAGGTTGGGTTGACGCAAGAAAACTAAACAATAATTATAATATATAATAATGATATAAAAACCAAATCTCTTCCTCTCTTCCTTCGTGTACTTCGTTTCTATCCCTACGGGACGCTACGCGAACGTGGTTCATTAAATAGTAGTAAGTTTAGTTGACACAAGAAAACCCAACATCACCCAAACCACCCAACTATCACGAATACTTTTTTCTACCAATGGCATAAAATGACAAAAACCGCCACAATATAAAAAAGCGAGTAGGTTGGGTTGACGCAAGGAAACCCAACAACAATCAATAACAGCGTAACATAGAATTAATGACAATAAATAATTAAAAGTAATGATTGTTTCCTTTAGTTGTAAAGAAACCGAAAAAATATGGCAGGGGGTAAGTTCAAGAAAATTACCAGCAGACATTCAAGAACGAGCATTACGCAAATTGCGACAACTAGAAGCATCAGCTAATTTAGATGACTTGCGTATCCCCCCTGGAAATCGCTTAGAAGCCCTTTCTGGAGATAGAATAGGAGAATACAGTATCCGTATTACAAAGCAATGGCGGATATGTTTTGTGTGGGAAAATGGAAATGCTTATAATGTAGAAATAGTGGATTACCATTAGGAGAAAATATCATGGAAAATAACTTACTACATAATCCCCATCCAGGTGAAATTCTAAAATATGAATTTTTAGAAGAATTAGACATAAGTGAAAATGATTTAGCTGTTAACTTAGGTTTAACTTATCCTACTATTCAAGGAATTATTACAGGTAAACTGAAAATGACAGCAGATATAGATTTACGCCTTTGTCGCTATTTTAGACTTTCAGATGGTTATTTTTTAAGATTGCAAAATGCTTATGAAATAATGGAAGCAAAAAGAAATTTAGGAGAAATTTTAAATCAAATTATTCCTTATTCCTTAGTAGCGACAGATTAACACAAATACCTGGAATTTTTTAGTTTATTAAGTAAGTTAGGTTGACTCTAGAAAACCCAACATCACCCAAACCACCCAACCATCACGAATAGTTTTTTCTACCAATGGCAGAAAATGACAAAAACCGCCATAATATAAAAAAGTATATTCAAGAAGTCACATTATGAAAAGTATGAATATTTCCTTACCTGACACCATGGGCGATTATATAGCACTTCCTGGTGTTATGAGGTACATATTTAGCGGGCAAGATGCCCGCACCACAAGAGTTTCATGATTCAACTTTGTACTTCATCAGATCGGAAACCGCTGTATAGAAAAGTAGCGCAAGGAGGTTACAGCAGCCAAGCGTGAATATTTTCGGGAATTAGTGCGACAAGACCAAAAACTCCAAAGCAAAAGAACAACTACAAACCCTGCTTTTAGAAAGATTAAACTCAGGAAATGCAACAGAAATGACAGCACAAGACTGGGAAGATATTCGTCAAGCAGTCGAGCATTTTGATAGGATAAAATTAACAAACTAACTAAAGAAAATCCTCCTACTGTGGCATAATTACCGGAATAACTTGATTTTTATTACGCCGATACACAAGAAAATCACTATCAAAAGTTAACAAAAAACTATCATTATAAACTTCAGACATCCTCTTAATTATCTCATAAGGATTAGTTATAGCTCAGTATAATATAGTTCGAGTTCTTCAAACCGAAAATATTTATTCTAGATACTTGACAAATCTAGGAAATATCCTGTAATATATATATTGTGAGCCTTGGGTACTCCTTGGAGCATAAAATTTGATGCAGCCTTCAAAACGTGAACAGCGAGAAATAGGCTTGCTCACAATTTAGAGTTCCCGACCCCAGGGTAAGAATTTTTTTAAACTGAATAACCGCTTTTTAAGTTATTAGAACGCAGATGAACGCGGATGTTTTGGCGTTTGTTGCGTACATTTGCTGATTTTATACCTATAAAACTCAACAATATAATAATTCAAATTCCCAAGTTATCAAATTAATTACCTGATAGAAAAATCTTGACAAAATTACTAGACTAAAAACATCAAAATCTGTTATGCTACCAATGGTATGATTATAGGTAGGATATGGCTAAAATCTCAATTTCATTGCCAGATGAACTACTAAATTACATTGACCAAAAAGTTGATAACCGTAGTGCATTAATTGAAAGTCTCTTGAAACAATGGCAAGAACAAAAACAAAATGAAGCACTAGCAGCAGCTTGCGCTTTGGTTGATGAGTTAGAATTAGGTTGGGAAGGTGAATGGCAAAATATAGCGATTACCGAATGGGAAGCATCTGGATAGTAACATTTGACCCATCCGTAGGTACAGAAATTCAAAAAACTCGGCCAGCACTGATAATTTCTGGGACTTTGTTTAATAACCAACGCAGTAAAGTTACAGTTTTACCTTTTACTTCTGCAAAACCTAATAACCCCCGTATTTCACCAGCAGTAGTGGAAGTACCAGCATCAGCACAAAACGGACTTTCTGTAGATAGTCTTTTGATATGTGTTGAACCAATGACTTTTGATAAAGTTCGTTTAACGCAACAATTAGGAGAATTAGAAGCAGAATTATTAGAACAATCTCAAAATATTTTGCGGCGATATCTGAGTTTAAATAACAATTAATTGTCTGATGTTACGCAGTAATTCTAAGCGTGATTCTTTTGCCTGGAAGCGTGGGGAAACTACGGCTAGTGCGGGTGAGTTGATGGCTTTTAATGGGTTGACTGCGGAGGCTTTGACTAAGCGGGCTATTGAGTTGGTGCATTAAGGATTTTTAACCGCAGATGTACGCAGATAAACGCGGATATTTTTGTGTTTTGTTAAGTACATTTGCGGTTTTGATTAAGGTATATGTATGATTAACTTATATGTAAATTTAAAAGGTAAATATGAAACTTACTACTGGAAATCTAGTTCTACTATTAATCTTGACTGTCTTTATATCCAATTCTTGTTCACAATCAAACCAGCCTAATCAATCAGTAGAACCTGTAACACCTGTTCAGCCTCAAACAGAAACTGTAACACCCGTTCAGCCTAAAGTTGAATCTTCTCCAGTTAGCCCAGAAATTACATCTACTTCCAAAAAAATAGTTAAAGAAGAGGTTGTATGTGCCTATAAATCTGAGGAAGCTGCTCAAGAATTTGTTAACAATGTTAAACAAAACTTTAACACTAACAACGTTGAAATTGAGGCTAGAGGTAATTGTGTTGTCTATAAATGGTACAAATAGATGATTGTAAAAAAATTTGAGATATCTGATAGTGTAGCTGAATTTCTACGTTCTGACTACTTTAATAAAATTCCACGTGTAGATGATAAAGAGGTAGAATTTGCCAAATATTTAGGGATTGACATTAAAAATTATCCAAAAGGAGTAGCTTATATTGTTATACAAAATTATATCGATTTAGTTTTTGATAATTTTGATGACCGGTTTCCTACAGAAAAACAAATTAATTTTTTATCTCAGTTCGGCATTGATGTATCTTATGAAAAAAGGTTTGTTGTAGATGCAGTGATCGAATCAACTATGACTATACTAAATCTTAACACTATCGAAACAGAAAATTTAAAACATGGAAGTAAAGTATTTCATATTAATAACCCTGAGAAAATATTAATTATTTCTTCAATTAGTGAAGACGGTATAGTTTATTTTAAGGGTGGTAACGGACAAAAAGCTTATGCTAGAAACCTGAAAACTATAAAAGAGTAAACATAAAGTGAGGTATTTGTTTATGGAAGAACAAAACTTATATATGCAAGAACGAGAAAAAATCATCAATTTAGTACAAAATAATTCAGTAAATCGTTCTTTAGCTGAGGAAATCATCAAGAAATCTGCTTATTGGTATAAACATCCTTCTGGACATCCAGTACACGCTCCAAATCATTTTAAACGTATTGATGATCCTGTTGGTACAAAATACGCAATGTTAGCTGCATTAGGTAAAAATGAGACATCAAAACTTATCCCAAGTGATTGGAGAATACAATTTGGTAGTAATATTTTTTTAATTAGTAAAGCAATTCTACGTTGTCAATCGAGTTTGTTAAAATTCATAGATAATGCAGAAGCAGGAAAACTTGCAACATTAGCAGAATTAAAACAAGAACTAAAAATTCAGGTGAGACAGTCTGTAGCTAATTACTCAGGTGACGAATATGAAGGATATTATTCAGGTTTTGATGGAAATCATTTAATTTTTGGTACTCAATCTATTTCTACAGAAGATTTTGTTAATTTCATTCTTTCAAAGATTAACATTCACAGGATTTTTAATCCAACTGCATCTACTTCTTCAACAATCAAGATTAAAAGTATTTCTTCACTATCATCACAAAAAAAGACACCGATTAAACCTACTTCTTCATTGTCACCATCAATAAAAACTCATTCTTTGTCAAAATTAGTAGAATGTCCTTACTGTGGTAGTAAAGTTAAACGCACAAAACTTGCATCTCACAAAGTAAATAAATGTGTCAAACGTAGACGTTAAATAACTTTTTAATCTCCAAAGTTTAGGCATTAAAGCAAGTGATTAGGTTAGGTTGACGCAAGAAAACCCAACAATAATCATAAGTAATGGGACATAATTAATTACATAATTGATTTCCCTGTTCCCTCTCTCAACGAGTGAATTTAATTTTGTCCAACTACTTATAAAAATAAAATCTCTTCCTCTCTTCTTTTCTTCCTTCGTGTACTTCGTTTCTTCGTGGTTCATTAAATATTAGTAAGTTAAGTTAACCCAAGAAAACCCAACCATCACCAACCATCACGAATAGTTTTTTCTACCAATGGCAGAAAATGACAAAAACCGCCATAATATAAAAAAGTATGTTCAAGAAGTCACTTTATGAAAAGTATGAATATTTCCTTACCTGACACCATGGGCGATTATATAGAAAAGTAGCGCAAGGAGGTTACAGCAGCGTTAGTGAATATTTTCGGGAATTAGTGCGACAAGACCAAAAACAGAAAGCAAAAGAACAACTACAAACCATGCTCTTAGAAGGATTAAACTCAGGAAATGCAACAGAAATGACTGCTCAAGATTGGGAAGATATTCGTCAAGCAGTCGAGCATTTTGATAGGATAAAATTAACAAACTAACTAAATCACATCCTGTTATTGTGGCATAATTACCGGAATAACTTGGTTTTTATTACGCCGATACACAAGAAAATCACTATCAAAAGTTAACAAAAAACTATCATTATAAAGTTCAGACATCCTCACCAGACAAGCATCTGCAAAAAACATCGGAACAGATTGATAAATCTTGAGAAATTCACCAATAATTACAGCTTCATCATCCAAATTAAAAGGTACTTTAATAACTCCATTCTTCACCAAATTTATCACAGCATCTTGACCACCATAAACATTTCGCAACAAAAAACAAGTCTCAGAAATTACAGCTTCACAAGTTAATAAAGGAGGCTCAATATTATCCCATTGTGCTGTCACCCAACCATGAAACTGATCACGACGATTAATGATAGCTACCAATGGACTCGTATCTAATAAAACACATCCTCTCATCATGCACCGTAACCATTCATATAATCTTTATTAGTAGATAAATCATCGGCTACTTCCACACAACCAACATATTCTTGAGCCATAGCTAAAGCTGAAATACCTGATTTTTTTGTTTGATTAGATAACCCTTGTTTTTGCATTTTAGCTAATAAAAACTCTACAAAATCTAAGGCTTCTTGTTGTTTATCAGGAGGTAATATTTTTACCTTATCTATAATTATTTCTTCAACAGTCATTTGATTTGTCCTTGAGAATCAATTAATTTTTAAAATCATTATACATCAGTAGGTTAGGTTAAAGCAAGAAAAACCAACATCACGAAATATCACGAATAGTGTTTTCTACCAATGGCAGAAAATGACAAAAACCGCCACAATATAAAAAAGTATATTCAAAAAATCACATTATGAAAAGTATGAATATTTCCTTACCTGACACCATGGGCGATTATATAGAAAAGTAGCGCAAAGAGGTTACAGCAGCGAAGCGTGAATATTTTCGGGAATTAGTGCGACAAGACCAAAAACTCCAAAGTAAAAGAACGACTACAAACCCTGCTTTTAGAAGGATTAAACTCAGGAAATGCAACAGAAATAACAGCACAAGATTGGGAAGATATTCGTCAAGCAGTGCAAGAATAGAATAAAATTGATACTAGAATTATTAAAATTTAGCACCGGGAGCAAAATTGAATCAAGAGGACATAATTTATCAACAAATTATAGCAATTGCCAGTAGTTACGGAATATTTGATTGTATACCCTGTGCTAGAGCAATCAAAGAATTTTTAATCAGACAAAATATTCAGGGTAAACATATTAAAATAAATACAAATTCTCAAGATCCAATTTATGGCAGAATTTATGATGATAGTATTGGAGAATTGATTGCCACCACAGGTCATCATGAAGGTGTTATAATAGAGATAAATAACGTAGAACTTGTTTTTGACAATATTCACCATCAAGGCATTACCCGATTAAACTGGATACAGAATCTCTATTCACCTATATTAGATGCAGGATTAGAGTTTCAAATCACAGAGACTTACTTTTAACCTAGAAATTTAGAGAGTTAAACATGGATAATCTCTACAACTTACTGCAAAAGATCAAAAAAAGACCTGCAATGTATTTAGGTAAAAATTCTATTTTTAGCCTCCAAGCATTTTTAGATGGATACTATTTTGCCCGTCGAGAAATTGGTATTCCCTTAACAGCAGAAGAAACAGAATTTCAAACTTTTTTGCAATGGATAAGACACAAATTTAATGTAGAAACAAGTCAATTATGGTCAAGTATTATTCTATTTCATTCAGCCGATGAAAAAAGCGCAGTAGATAGATTTTTTACCTTGTTTGAAGAATTTTGTCAAAATCAGAAAAATCATGAAATAGCAAAAATTGATGAATTAGTTTCATGAAAATAAAAATTATGGTGTAGGTTGGGAACAATTACAAATCCTGCTTTTAGAAGTATTAAGCTCAGGAAATGCAACAGAAATGACAGCACAAGATTGGGAAGATATTCGTCAATACACCTCTTACCATTCCCAAAAAAAACAATCTTCACAAACTCAATCTTATTCAGACTCTTCATCTAGATAAGATTGACGACTGTGACGAACATGAATAATAGCTATAACATCTTCTTCAAGAACAAATAAAACTCGATATTTTCTTTGTTTTCCCACCCATAGTTGGCGAATTTCACGACCAAGTTTTGTTGATTCTGGAGCTATACTACATCGGTTAGGAAATTTTTTTAGTGACGCAATAGCATCTTCAAATTGATAATACCAATTGTTCGCTACTTCAGCACTCAAATTATCACACATCCAACGATAGGAGTTTTCAATTTCCTGAAATGCAGTAGGTTGAATAATAACTTGATAATTCATGAGCGAGGAGGAATGTTATATTTTTGTTGTAGAGTTGCCAAAACTTGATCCGCAGGAATCCCTTCACCGCGCTCAAATTCATCTAATCCTTTACGAATACCTACTATTGTTTCTAAGTAATCTATTCTTGCTAACAATTCTTGATAGGAAACTGGGGGTTTTTGTGGTGCTGTTTTGAGTGATTGCAAAAAACCAAACACATCTTCTAAAAGTTCGTTGGGTGTGTTGTCAATTTCTTGTAACAGTAATTCTTTGATAGTCATCACAGTTAATAAATCAAATTGATGTTTTTATTATAGCAATTATTTTCAGTTTTATATAGATAAGTTAATTATTCTTATTACAACTAAAGTAAGTAGGTTAGGTTAACCCAAGAAAACCCAACATTACCCAAACCACCCAACTATCACCAATAGTTTTTTCTACCAATGACAGAACATGACAACAACCGCCATAATATAAAAAAGTATATTCAAGAAGTCACATTATGAAAAGTATGAATATTTCCTTACCTGACACCATGGGCGATTATATAGAAAAGTAGCGCAAGGAGGTTACAGCAGCGAAGCGTGAATATTTTCGGGAGTTAGTGCGACAAGACCAAAAACTCCAAAGTAAAAGAACGACTACAAACCCTGCTTTTAGAAGGATTAAACTCAGGAAATGCAACAGAAATGACAGCACAAGACTGGGAAGATATTCGTCAAGCAGTGCGGGATAAACTAAAATTGAGAAATAACCCTTAACTCAGTCACCACCATGCAAGTTAACGAACTCACTATTGAGCAACTTAAAGACCTCATTCGAGAAACAGTGAGAGAAACCATAGAAGAACTGCTAACAGACCCAGATACAAACCAAACTATCAAAGATAATTTTAAACAAGAATTATTAGCAATTCGGAAGCGCAGAGAACACGGTGCTAGAGGTATTTCTACCGCAGAAGTTATGCAAAGACTAGGTTTAGAAAACAGATGAATTACCTAGTTGAGTATGAACCGGAAGCACTAGCAGACTTAGCAAAATTGACAAAATCAGTTTGTCAAAGAATAGTTAATAAAATTAATTGGTTAGCTGGAAATTTTGACCAAATTACACCCCAAACCTTGACTGCTGAATTATCCGGTTTCTTTAAATTGAGAGTTGGAGATTATCGAGTAATTTATGAATTTGATCCTGACCAAAGAATTATTTTTATTGACAGAGTGGGACATCGAAGTGAGATATATAAATAATGGATAATCTTTACAACTTACTGCAAAAGATTAAAAAAAGACCTGCAATGTATTTAGGTAAAAATTCTATTTTTAGCCTCCAAGCATTTTTAGATGGATACTATTTTGCACGTCAGAAATGACAGCACAAGATTGGGAAGATATTCGTCAAGCAGTTCGTGAGAAAACTAACAAACGTCAAAGTGCAAATTAGCCATGATCTATTAAATTAAAAAAAGACCTCCAAAAAAAACGCTATGAAATTTCAAGTAATATTCACTTATGACTCAGAATATCTAGGTTACATTGCTGAAGTACCAGAACTTCCTGGTTGTGTCAGTCAAGGTAAAACTTTAGATGAAGCAATTGAAAATATCAAAGATGCTATCAAAGACTATCTTCACGTATTAGAAAAACATGGTAAACCTTATGTACCTAAAGAATCTCAATCTTTTGTAGGAGAAGTATTAGTATAAATGGGACGTTTATCAAATATCTCCGGTAAACAAACAGTCAAAATCTTTGCAGTGCTGTAAGTAGTTCGCAGCATAACAGATACACCACCGAAATATTCACCTCACCTGAGAATTATCACCCGACCATGAGTTATAATCAAGATTAAAGTCATAACCATAAAATTACTATGACTATCCAAACCTTAGACAAAACCACCACAATTTCCGAACAGCAATTTCTTCTACCCGGCCATTACACCTGGGAGGAATTTGAAAAAATAGAAACCTTAACCGCAGACGCAGCAGGTTTGCGGATAACTTATCTTGATGGGTACATCGAATTTATGACGCTGAGTGAACAACATGAAACTATTAGCAGTGTAATTGCTATATTCTTAGCATTATACTTTTTTGAAAAAGGCATAAACTTTATTCCAGTAGGTAGTGCTACTCGTCGCGCAAAAGAAAAAAGTGCTTCCTTTGAACCTGATGAATCTTATTACATCGGAGAAAAAAAGGAAAATCCAGATTTAGCAATTGAAATTAATATTACCAGTGGCAGTATTGATAAACTTGAAAAATACAAACGGTTTAATATTACCGAAGTCTGGTTTTGGGAAAATAATCAATTGTCTTTATATCATCTCAAAAATGATAATTATGAACAAATTAATCAAAGTGAATTATTGCCAGATTTAGATATAGATTTATTGGCGAGTTGTGTTTTAATGCCTTCCATTATTGATGCAAGAACAGCATTTATTAAAGGTATTAAAAAGTAGTAGTTTGTAGTTTGGGTTGACCCAAGGAAACCCAACAATACCCACCATTAATAACCCTAAATCCAAACATTTGAACACTTTTACTGAGGCTTTAGAATCCTTTAGAACTGCTATTTCTTTTCGTTTTTTTGAATGGTAGACTGTTAATCGTGACGTATTTGCCGCTCACAAAGCGAGTTTCGGCTTTATTCGGGCTTGATTTTTCTTGAAGTCCCACTATATATGTTCATGGATAGATTGACAACACAAATAAAATAAAGTGTTGTTCAGTTTGGACAATCAAAATCGCTACAATAGCTACCACGGCTAGACTTATTCCCATTTAATTTTTAAAATTGAGACGATTAGGATTGAATCAAGCTATTTACCTGCCGCCAGAAAGAACTAAAATTAGTAAGACACCTAGCTGAGTTGTACAAACTTTTGAAATTAGGAGTGCATACGTGCCAACACTTGCTAAATACTTGCTGGTTGGATCAGTTGAAGCTTACAGTGGCAAATCTGCAACGGTTTTAGGTTTGTCTCATCAGCTAAAACTTCATGGGTTGGATATCGCTTATGGTAAGCCTTTGGGTAATTTTGTCAAGACACCAACAGGAACAGTAGTTGAGGAAGATGTCCAGTTTATTACTCATAACCTGAACCTTCCAGACAACCGTATTGCTCCCACCTTATTGTCTTTAGATGAAATTACCGTCCAGAAACGCTTACAGGGAGAAGACACAACCAACTATCAACAGTTACTAGTAGAGAAGTATTCACAAATACCAAAGAACAATTTGGTCTTATTAGAAGGACCTGCAAACTTATCAGAAGGAAATTTATTTGGATTATCCTTACTGGAACTAGCAGAAAAATTAGATGCTCCTGTACTCTTAATTAGCCGTTATCAATCACTAACTTCTATTGAAGGGTTGTTGTCTGCTAAACAGCGATTGGGTAAACGGTTAGTGGGTGTCGTGATTAATGAAGTACCTGAAGAAAAATCAGAGTTAGTACAAACCCTGTTGCGTCCATTCTTGGAAAAACAGGATATTCCTGTACTAGCAACATTACCCAAAAGCGATATCCTTCGCAGTGTGAGTGTAGGCGAATTAGTCAAGCAGTTAAACGCTGAAGTTCTCTGTCGAAGCGATCGCCTAGATTTATTAGTCCAAAGTCTAGCCATTGGGGCAATGAATGTCAACTCTGCTGTGAAATACTTCCGCAAACGTCAGAATATGGCGGTAGTGACTGGGGGAGACCGAGTTGAAATTCAACAAGCAGCCTTAGAAACATCTACTCAATGTCTGATTCTGACTGGACAACTACCACCTCCTGCATTTATCCTCAACCGGGCCGAAGAGTTAGAAATCCCGATTTTATCCGTAGATCTGGATACTCTCACCACGGTAGAAATCATTGACCGTACCTTTGGTCAAGTTCGCGTCCATGAACCAATTAAAATAGAGTGTATTCGCTCTCTTATGTCTGAGCATTTTGATATTGACCGTTTATTATCCCAATTGGGATTTAATCCCGTAGGAACAAACCCCCCGTGGTTACCCCTTTGCGGGGATTAGCTACGTGTAAAAACGTAGGGGCAACCCCCCCCATGGTTGCCCTTTTTCGGGAATTAGATACGTAGAAAAACGTAGGGGCAAACCCCCCGTGGTTGCCCGTAAATCCCCTCAATTACTCCTCCTCTGGTTTATTGAATGGGATTTTTTCTGGCAACACTTCCCCGTCTGGTTTAACTTCCTCAACGTTCATAGCAGGCTTTTGTGTTGCTTCTGTGGTTAATAATTCCGATGTCACAGAATTTGGGGAACTTACTTTTAGTTCACTGGTAACATCCCTAGTTTCTGCTTCTAAAACAAACACCTCAGTCTGAACTATCTCTATCACAGTTTCAGTTTCCGCTGCTATCGGTGATTCTGAAACAAATACCTCAATTTGAGTTATTGATAGATTTTGAGTTTCTGCTGTCACAGGTGCTTCTGTTGTCGGAATTACCTGTTCTTCTTGGGGCTGAATAACTGGTGCTGTTGGCGCTAGTTCTACCGTTTCTAAAACGGGTGATGGAGAAAAAGTCTCCTCTGATAAACCTTCAGTTACAATTGCTGGAGTGACATTTAGCGACTCATCTGGTAAACCTTCAGTTACAATTGCTGGAGTGACATTTAGCGACTCATCTGGTAATTTTGACGGTTGAGTTGCTTGAGTTGTACCTGTCTGTAAAATCTGTTCAGTAGTTTTGACAACTGGCTGTTGATTCACAGTCTGTGGTAGCTTTCCTTTTGCACCACTAAACACACTACCAATGAAACCAGATAATTGTCGAAATTTCTCTTTCACAGAAAACTTTGACATTTGTTCTTGAAAACTAATTTTAATTAGCTCAGGACTGGGTAAAGGAGTTTGCTGTCCTTCGGGGGCTAACTGTCTCCGTAATGAGAGAGTTTCTGCCACAAACCATACCAACAGTGCCACACTAGCTATATGACCCAGTAACAGCCCTCCAGTAATTCCAGGTGCAAAAATCCAGAGTACCAAAGCATAGAATAGCCCAACCCCACTCCAGATAAAATCATTCTGGCGATGGATTTCTGGAAAAAAGAAAGCTGATAGGTAAATGGCTAAACTACCAAAAGCGACTACCAACGCTATAAAATAGGCCAGCATTTTTTAAAACTCCTTACTATTTCATGAAAGAAAGGGAACAGGGAACTCTTAACAGGGAACTCTTGACAGGGAACTCTTAACAGGGAACTCTTGACAGGGAAAAGATAATAAAGAAAATAGGGGATAGGATAATAGGATAAGGATATTTAATTTTTATTGCCTCTTGCCTCTTGCCTATCCTTCCGCTATGTATTTTAATTTTGCAAACTTCGTCACTAATTTGTCACTAATTTGTTGACTGAGATACAAAATGAAAATAATTATTCATATTGGTCGTAATTTTGGGAAATTCTTGAGAAACTCTTAATATCTTCTTTAGGAGTGAAGCGAAAATCTCGGACTACCCTTAAAGAGAAAGGATCTGCAAGACAAAGAGCCAAACCCAAACAAAAGATTTGAACACAAACTATGACACTACAAAGCTTTGGTGTGATTGGATTAGCTGTTATGGGCGAAAATATCGCTCTTAACGTTGAAAGAAATGGCTTTCCAATTGCAGTTTACAACCGCTCTCGTGAAAAAACCGATGCCTTTATGGCCTATCGCGCCCAAGGACGGAACGTTAGGGCTGCTTTTAGCCTAGAACAATTTGTCGCCTCATTGGAACGTCCTCGGAAAATTTTGGTGATGGTACAAGCTGGTAAGCCTGTTGATGCGGTAATTCAACAGCTTAAGCCTTTACTACAAGAGGGCGATATCATTATTGACGGTGGTAATTCTTGGTTTGAAGATACAGAAAGACGCACTCAAGAATTAGAACCCACTGGTTTACGTTATATTGGTATGGGTGTGAGTGGTGGTGAAGAAGGTGCTTTAAATGGTCCTTCTCTCATGCCCGGTGGAACAAAAAGCTCCTATGAGTATCTATCCCCGATTTTCAATAAAATCGCGGCTCAAGTTGATGATGGTCCTTGTGTCACTTACATTGGTCCTGGTGGTTCTGGACATTATGTAAAAATGGTTCACAATGGTATTGAGTACGGTGATATGCAGTTAATTGCAGAAGCCTACGATTTACTAAAAAATGTGGCTGGTTTAAATGCAGCACAACTCCATGAGGTATTTTCTCAATGGAATACAACGGACGAACTCAATTCATTTTTGATTGAGATTACAGCGAATATTTTCCCCTACGTTGACCCAGAAACCAAGATTCCCCTCGTTGATTTAATTGTTGACGCTGCGGGTCAAAAAGGTACTGGTCGTTGGACTGTACAAACTGCTTTAGAATTGGGTGTAGCGATTCCGACAATTACAGCAGCGGTAAATGCCCGGATTCTCTCTTCTATTAGAGATGAACGCATTGCTGCTTCTAAGATTATCACTGGACCTAATGCTAAGTATGGTGGTGATATTGCAGCTTTTGTGAACATGGTGCGTGATGCTCTTTATTGTTCCAAAATCTGTTCTTATGCTCAAGGTATGGCACTGTTGTCTACAGCTTCTAAAACCTACAATTGGGAATTAAATCTGGGCGAAATGGCGCGGATTTGGAAAGGTGGTTGTATTATTCGGGCTGGCTTCTTGAATAAAATTAAGAAAGCATTTGACGAAAATCCAGCTTTACCTAACTTGTTGTTAGCGCCTGAGTTTAAGCAAACAATTCTGGATAGACAAGCTGCTTGGCGTGAAGTAATTGTGACTGCGGCTAAGTTGGGTATTCCTGTTCCAGCTTTTAGTGCTTCTTTAGATTACTTCGATAGTTACCGCCGCGATCGCTTGCCACAAAACTTAACTCAAGCACAACGGGACTATTTCGGCGCTCACACCTACAAACGGACTGACAAGGAAGGAACTTTCCACACTGAGTGGGTTCCCATTGCTGAAGCTAAGAAGTAAGATACTTTTAGTTAAGGTTTCACTTTAATTCTTGCTGTTTATTTCGGCAAAATTGTCTATAGGGCGGGGTTTCTCCGCCCTTAATTGTAAGATTGATTAAGATGCTATTGACTTTAGTTCAAAAGTTATGCTACAGTCACTGAAGAAATATCATGCCAATAATAATAATATTGTCAGTAAAAATAAAAAAATAATCTCATAAATATAAAAAAGCTATGTATATACGAAAAATTGAAATTAAGAATTTGTGGGGAAATGATTTTTTATGGACACTCAATGAAGACGTAAATGTTTTGATTGGTAAAAATGGTTCAGGGAAATCAACAATACTACGAATGCTTCATGAAGCAGTATTGCCTGTTGAAGATAGCAAACTGAATTTTAGGTTATTTGACCCCATTGATGAAATAATTATTGAGTTAGAAAATGATATTGTCGTCAGAGTTAATAGTGAAAATAGAAGTATAACGGCAAATAAAGAAATTACTAATTATAAACTGAATATAAACTTTATTAATACTTTCGACGTTGTTGAAACCAGATTAAACCCAGATACCACATTACTTGACTACCAACTTAATAAATTAAAATACGAGTTTGTTACTTATCAAAGAGATTTATCTAATCAAGTAGAAGAAGCATTTAAAATAGATGATAAAACAACAAGAAGAAATAAATTAGATAAAATTGAATCTATCTATGAAACTAAAAATGTATTCACTAAGATATTAACTGAACTATTTAGTGATACAGAAAAAAAGTTTGATGAAAAGGAATTTAATTTTTTAAAGGAAGGAATACAAACACCAATATTACCAGAAAATCTGTCATCTGGGGAAAAACAGATGTTGATTATCTTATTAACAACATTACTTCAAGACGGGAAAGATTATATATTATTAATGGATGAACCAGAAATATCCCTGCATATTTATTGGCAAAGGAGTTTAATCTCAAATATAAGACAGATAAATCCAAATTGTCAAATTATTATAATAACGCATTCACCAACTGCCTATTATCAACAGTGGATTGAAAAAGTTACAAGAATAGAAGATATTCAGTCAATTTCAGATTTAGTAACAGAAAGTACCATTTTAAAAGAAAAAACAGATCAATTAGGACAGCGTGTACAAGAAATAAAAAATATTTTTGGCAGCTTTTCGGGGTACAAGTCACGCAAACTTTATCAATTTAATCGCAAAATTAATGAATATACTTTATTTACAAAAGATGAGTGCCTTCAATTGTTGGATTTCCTAAAAGAAAACATGATTGATCCTGATGTCATCACATTTACTACTCTTATTTCCAAACTCACTAATTATCAAGATGCAAAAGAAATTTTTGATTTAATGGCAGCAGAAACTTATAGTAAATTATCTCATGTCAAGCCTAATGATATAACTCTTAATACTTTGATCAAAAAAGTCAGTGGAGTTGAAGAAGGTATTGAACTTATTCACAACATAAATGAAAACATGGAATTGCGTCCTGATATTATCACTTTTAGCACATTGCTTGGGAAGGCAAGAAATATGGATGAGATTACATTTCTTGAAGATGCACGAACTTATTATGGAATTAAAGCAAATAATATATACTTAAATAAATTAGCTTTTAAGGGGTTTCAGGGAGGAAAGTATTCATGAAATATCAAGATTATGAAGATATTGCCAACAGAATGAAAGAAGATGCTTTTCATGCAAATTGTAATATATCTGTATTAGTTGAAGATATTTATGATGAAGAATTTTGGAGACTTATTATTGAAAATACTAAACCGAACTTAAGAAATAAAATTTATTTTCCATCATATATGAATAAACAAGGAACACGGGGAAAACCTATTTTGAAAAACTTTAAAAATTTTGTGGACGAAAAATTTATTATTTGCATTGATAGTGATTGTGAATATTTGTATGATCAAGATGTATGGTATATCGCTGACTTTATTTACCATACAGTTGTTTATAGTAAAGAGAACTTTCAGTGCAATTATTTTTCATTAAATGAAATATGCAAAAGTTTAACTACTAAAAACTATGATTTTCAAAGTTTATTGGAAAATATTTCTCGAATAGTTTCCCCTTTGTTTTACGTTTGGTTATATTTTAAAGAAATTAAATACAATGATTTTGATCATCTGATAAATAACCAAGCATTTGCAACAGTTTTAAATTTTGAAGATTCTCAATTTAATAGTATTCGAGACGATAATATATTATTTCAAAGTATTCAAGATAAAGTCAACGATATTTTAGAAAAACTAAAAAATGTCATGGATGATGGTTGGTATGACTCAATTATTATAGACGGTATTCCTAATATACAAAATCGGTTAATAGAACAATACTCAATACGTCCAGAAGATACTTTATCATTTTGCTGTGGACATAGTGTACTCGACAATTTTGTTGAACCCTTTATGAAAAAACTTATTACAATATTAAAGAATCTAAAAATACAAGAGGTAAAACAGGCTTTAAGTGACGACAAAAATATTGAAGATAAAATTATTAGTATCGAAAAAATGGCTAACCAGGATATTAAGACAAAGTTAAATAATAGTTTTATCTATCTTGTTTATAATAGCCAAAGTAAACAGATGGAAGAAATTAAACAAAAACTAGCTAGAGAAATTAACTATTACCTCTCGGCGTAAATACGCCTACCATTCAAGACTGCAAATGATGATTGTTTCAAGGTTCATAATGGTGGGTTTATTTACGCCATGCTGTACTAGTGCAATCACGACTCCACAGGAATTGATTTTTGGAAGTAAAATATCTAATATATTCCCTAGTTTTATCCATCTCAATTAAAATCCAAATAGAGGTGACAATGGTTTTACAATTAGTCAGACACCAATTTACAGTTAAGCAATTTCACCAAATGGCTGAAGCTGGTATTTTGTCAGAAAATGAGCGAGTGGAATTAATTCGGGGGGAAATGATAGATATGTCACCTATTGGCAGAAGACACGCTGGTTGTGTCAATAGATTAGTTAATTTCCTGATTCAGCTTCTGGGAAAGCAAATAGTGCTTGCACCTCAAAATCCCGTAGAATTAGATGAAACTTCTGAACCCCAACCAGATATAGCATTATTAAAACCACGTCCAGATTTTTATAGAAATTCACACCCCCAACCAGAAGATATATTTTTGTTAATAGCAGGACTTACGCAAAATATCTCTCAAACCCTCTTTTCTTCGTTTTCTTCGTTCCTATCCCTGACGGGACGCTCCGCGAACGTGGTTCATTATTCCGTGACTTGTGCGTAAGTCCTAAATAGAAGTTGCCGATACAACGGTAAAATATGATCGGGAAGTAAAAATTCCTTTATATGCAGAAGCAAATATTCCTGAAGTTTGGTTATTAGATGTTAATCAAGAGGTTATAGAAGTATATCGAAATCCTCTTCAGGGAGTTTATCAAGATGTACAGAAGTTAGTAAAAAATCAAGTTTTATCAATTTTAGCTTTTCCTGATGTGCATATTAATGTGAGTGAAATATTTTAATAATCATCCCCATAAAACGAGTGATTAAAAACCTTGATTTAGATTAGTTTGTCTGTGTCCGTGTTGCGAAGCAACCGAAAATGTTACACAATCTTATATTCATTCGCGCAGCTTAAAGGGTGACAAGATAGCTAAACAGCTTGTTGATATCTGACGCACCCTACCAATGTGCCAGTTGCGTAAGTCCTGGTTGATTTAAAGAATGATGGCTTTATCGGAATGTGGTAAGACCGTCAAGACTTAGGTAATGCTAATTGGGTACGGAATTTCCGAGAAAACGAGTGGTCAGAAAACCATGACTAGGGCTATGATTATAGCACAAATAATGATTTTCTAAAAAATTAATGAAATTAGGAAAATATGATAATGCACATCAGTTGACCTCTTTCCCTTTGCATCTTGATCACCTCTGGGTGAGATAAATTTATACTTTTATTCAGCAACACTAAATGTCAAAATTTAATCAGGAAAAATTTATTTAGACTCAACATGGATATCAAAAATGGATTTGTCGGTACAATTGGGAACACACCACTAATTCGTTTAAACAGTTTTAGTGAAGAAACAGATTGTGAAATCTTGGCCAAAGCGGAATTTCTTAACCCTGGTGGTTCTGTCAAAGATCGGGCTGCACTTTACATCATCGAAGATGCAGAAAAAAAAGGACTACTTAATCCCGGTGGCACAGTAGTAGAAGGAACTGCTGGAAATACGGGAATTGGATTGGCGCACATCTGCAATGTCAAAGGTTACAAATGTTTGATTATTATTCCCAATACCCAATCTCAAGAAAAAATAGATGCTTTAACTACATTGGGTGCGGAAGTTCGTCCTGTTCCTGCTGTACCTTACAAAGATCCTAATAATTACGTCAAACTATCTGGTAGAATTGCGGCAGAAATGGAAAACGCAATTTGGGCTAATCAGTTTGATAATTTAGCTAATCGTGTCGCCCATTATGAAACCACAGGTAGAGAGATTTGGCAACAGACTGATGGTAAAATAGACGGTTGGGTAGCAGCGACTGGTACTGGTGGTACTTATGCTGGTGTCGCCATGTACCTAAAAGAGCAAAATCCCGGCATTAAATGTGTTGTTGCTGATCCTCTGGGTAGTGGACTATATAGCTATATCAAAACTGGGGAAATCAAAATAGAAGGTAATTCTATTACTGAAGGTATCGGTAATAGCAGAATTACAGCTAATATGAAAGGCGTACCTATTGATGATGCGATCCAAATTGATGATTCAGAAGCCTTGCGAGTTGTTTATCAACTATTAAGAAAAGATGGTTTATTAATGGGTGGTTCAACGGGAATTAATGTCGCTGCGGCTGTGGCTTTGGCTAAACAATTGGGACCTGGACATACTATTGTTACTATCTTGTGTGACAGTGGTTCTCGCTATCAATCACGGATATTTAATAGTGAATGGTTAGCAAGCAAAGGATTGGTGGTTAATTAGGAGTTTTTTACCTATCGCCACTATGGGGTGGCGATGGTCATTTAAACTCTGATTTCTCCGTGATATCTGTGTCTGAAGTGGTTCGTTATTCCCAGACTCGTGTATAAGTCCTATATTGATGAATATTATTAAAATGTCCATAAATAATGACATTCAAGAAAATTAATTAAGCAAATGTTTGTTGTTTACAGAATCTTCATCAAAAGCAAATTAAAAATTGATATTAATTACTCATAAAAACACATCATGCCTGATCAATTATCTTTAGATACAAGCACTTATGGATTACAAGCTCAAAATGAGCCAGCATCACCACTAAGCAGCGATTTAAATCCGTCATCTTTTACTGGTAAAAGTTCCAATCCTTCAGCACAAGCAGATCCATTATTACCAACAAGTCCATTAGATCAATTTCCAACAAGTCCATTAGATCAATTACCAGTTGGTAGTGCTAACCCTAATCCTAATCCTTATTTAACTAGTGCAGCCATTGTTCCTGATTTTAATGGTGATGGTAAAACAGATAAACTTTGGGTTAATGTCCAAACTGGTGAAATTATAGTTCGCCTGATGGATGGTACAAAGATTCAAGAACAGGGATCTTTGGGTAAATATGACTTAACCGCTTATGATTACAAATTTGCCGATTTCAATGGTGATAATAAGACAGATTTCTTATTACGTAATAAGACAACTGGCGAAAATACTCTGGTGCTAATGGATGGGGTTAAAGTTGCTAATGTAGTTGCTTTAGACAAAGTTGATCCCAATTGGACTGCTAGTATTGGCGATTTCAATGCCGATCGCAAAACTGATATTTTCTGGCACAATGCACAAACAGGCCAAAATGCTATCTGGAATATGGACGGTACAAAAGTTCTGAGTGCAACTGTTATAGAGACTACTGATCCATTATTAACTGCCAGCATTGTGGATTTTGATGGTAATGGTAAGAGTGATATCTTCTGGCGTAATGCAACAACTGGCGAGAATAGTGTTTGGTTTATGGACGGAACTCAAGCAACTAAGTACACTTTGCAATCACAGGACGCTTCTTGGACTTATAAACTTGGCGATTTCAATGGTGACTACAAAACCGATATTCTCTGGACTAACTCACAAACGGGTGAGAACAAGGTTTGGAATATGAATGGCATTATAGTCACAGAAGGTAATCTCAAAACCTTTGACTCAAATTGGACATCCAGCATTGCGGATTTCAATGGTGATGGCAAAACTGATATCTTCTGGCACAATAAGACAACCGGCGAAAACACTGCTTGGTTGATGGATGGTACAGCCGTGAGTTCTGAAGCCTTCCTACCCAGTAATAGCCCAAGTTTGACACCATCTTTTGGTGATTTCAATGGTGATGGTAAGACTGATGTTTACTGGCGTGATCAACAAACAGGTGCTGATACTATCTGGACTATGGATGGTACAAAAGCTACGGAAACTCCTGTTGCTGATGCAGATAAGCTGACTCCAGAATGGTATACAGGTTGATTTGGTAATTGGTAATTGATCTATTATTAACAGGACTTACGCAACTGGCACATTGGTAGGGTGCGTCAGATATCAACAATCTGTTTATTTGCAGGATTTATGCAGTAGTAAAGCACCCTACAACAGATTTTTGGTGTGACACTTGCGTAAGTCCTAATTACAGCGAATTTCAGGTAAATGAACCACGGTTTTTGTTTCGCGCAATCTCTCTTAGAGATCCCGAAGGGTAGGCGCAAAGTAGGAAAGACGCAAAGGAAGAAGGTAATCAAAGTTTGGTTTAAATCGCCGAAAACTGCTGTAAGTTACTAAGATTTCCTGAATTTATATTAAGCGATCGCTATCCATGATTTACGGAGTGCGATCGCTTTTTTGTGGCAGGTTCTATTTTCTCATCAGTAGAAGATATTGACAAACAATTTTAAATAAGTTAAAATTTCTACAAAGAGGAAGAACTATCTTTGGTTAATTTTCAAAGTGAAATCGCCTGTATTCACTTAGATTACAGGCGAGATGGCATGAATAGGACAAAAATCTGGAAATTAGGTTTTATCCAGCTTTAAAACAGCCATAAAAGCCTCCTGGGGTACATCAACTGTACCGACAGCCTTCATCCGTTTTTTGCCTTTGGCTTGCTTTTGTAACAGTTTCTTTTTCCGGCTGATGTCGCCACCATAGCATTTAGCGAGGACATCTTTCCGCATGGCCGGGATATGTTCACTAGCAATGACTTTAGCTCCAATGGATGCTTGAATGGGGACTTTGAATTGATGACGGGGAATGAGTTCTTTCAGTTTTTCCGCCATTGCTCTCCCGACATTATAAGCTTTATCTCGGTGGACAATCATGGCTAAAGAATCTACTGGATCACCGTTAATCATAATATCCAATTTTACCAGGGGATTTTCCCGATAACCAATCAGATGATATTCCATACTGGCGTAACCGCGAGAACGGGATTTCATTTGATCAAAAAAGTCGGTGACAACTTCCGCTAAGGGCAATTCATAGGTGAGTGTAGTCCGTCCTTGGGTAAGATATTTCATATCTTTGAAAATTCCCCGACGGTTCTGTGACAACTCCATTAATGAACCGACGTAGATTTCTGGAGTAATCATTTCTACTTGGACGTAGGGTTCTTCAATTCTCTCCCGTTCATTGGGGCTGGGTAAACGACTGGGATTATCAATGTATAACTCCTCACCTTTGTTGGTGACGACTTTGTACACCACTGAAGGCGCGGTAATGATTAAATCTAGATTATACTCCCGTTCTAGGCGTTCCTGGACGATTTCCATGTGTAGTAATCCCAAAAACCCGCACCGGAAACCAAAACCCATGGCGCTAGAGGTTTCTGGTTCATACTGTAACGCAGCATCATTCAGTTCTAATTTTTCTAAAGCTTCCCGTAGGTCTTCAAACTGATCTGCGTCTATGGGAAACATACCACAAAATACCATGGGATTAGCTTCTGCATAACCCGGTAGAGCTTCTGCGGCTTTGTTTTTACATAGGGTAATAGTATCTCCTACTCTAGCATCAGCTACAGCTTTAATTGCCGCGCCTAAATACCCCACTTCTCCAGCATGAAGTTCTTCTACTTGTTTTTGAGTGGGCGCGAGAATACCTAACTCATCAATGACATATTCCTTACCTGATGCCATTAAGTAAATGCGATCGCCTTTTTTGACAGTTCCATCCATAACCCGGAAGTAAACAATTACACCTCTGTAACTGTCGTAGTAACTATCAAAAATTAACGCCCGGAGACTTTCATTAATAGTATTAGCTGGTGGGGGAACTCGTTCGACAATTGCTTCTAATATTTCAGGAATACCAATTCCTTCCTTAGCAGAGGCTAAAATCGCCTCACTACAGTCTAAACCAATAATTTCTTCAATTTCCCCAATTACTCGCTCTGGTTCAGCCCCTGGTAAATCAATTTTATTTAAAACCGGGATAATTTCTAGATTACTATCTAGGGCTAAATAGACATTGGCTAAGGTTTGTGCTTCTACACCTTGGGACGCATCTACAACCAGTAATGCCCCTTCACAAGCAACTAGAGAACGGGACACTTCATAGGAAAAGTCCACATGACCAGGAGTGTCAATTAAATTGAGAACATACTGCTGACCATCTTTAGCAGTATAATTCATCCGGGCAGCTTGCAGCTTAATTGTAATGCCGCGCTCCCGTTCCAAATCCATGTTATCCAGAAACTGCTCTTTCATCTGTCTATCTTCTACAGTACCAGTGGCCTGTAGTAAACGATCAGCGAGAGTTGATTTTCCGTGGTCAATGTGAGCAATAATACAAAAATTGCGAATGCGATCTGCGGGAACGTCAGTCATATACCATTTTTGCCCTCAAGCAAACCAAAGTGAAACTATTTACTTCATGTATTTTAACTCAAGTTGCTAGTTATCTAGTTGAGACTGGTAATAGGTAATGGGTAATTGGTGATAAAATCCCTGTTTTCAGGCTGTTTATCTTTTAATCTTTAGTTTTGGACATTCCGATTCTGAGACCGCGCCTAACTAACAACTTAAGTTATTATGTTAAATCTATTTATAGCTCCTAGCGATGCTGACTTAGCAGCTTACAATTAAATAGGCACAGATTATAAATATCATAACTGATTGATCACGGTTTCAAGAAAAAAAATTCACAGTATTTAAGCCCATGAATATGCAAGAACAGCCTAAAAATACAGATACCGGACGCGCTGATAAAAAAGAAATCGCGCTCCATTTAGATCCTGAATTAATAGAACAAATTCAACATCTCACTAATGATCCCAGTAAAGTGATTGAGGTAGCTATCCGTCAGTGGCTAAGAGGTGATTTTAACAGAGATGATGAGTTAACACGTACCCCCGTCCGCACACCTATTCCCCCTCGCGGTGAATGGAATGATTAGAACTACTGGGTCAAATTTAACGCCTTGAATGTCAGAAAAGTCAAAAATCCACCATTCAAAAACGTAAATGTCAAAGTTTATGGAAAAATGCAAGTAGTTGTAGTATCAGCACAATAGAAAGTAGTTTTTTACCCTTTGTCTATCCAACTCGATTAATAACTATTATTGCCAATATCCAATTTCCGAACTTAATTGCGCCAAATTTGGAATTTAAACCTCTAAGTACAGATGGTTTATTCCTAACTCTGGGAGCGGAGTTGGTTTACACAGAAGCTAGTTCTGGTCGGTATCTAAATTTTCATTGATATCACGTACAATACTGAGGTTGTGATACTCAGAGAATATTTGATTTCCTGAATGAGAATCATAGCTTTACTCTGGTAGATAGAATTGTTTATCTAGAACATTTACACCAGATTTTCAGCAGTTCTGTACCAGAAAGAGTGAAATGTCGGTTTAAATGCAATATTGAATTATTCGAGTTGGAATTGACAATTACGCATAATGAGAATTATCTAACGCCACAGCTTAATTGCTCTTAATTGCTAAAATTATTTGCTGTCAATGGAGTTAATTTCTTGTAAAGTTTGCCACCCAGCGCACCATTGGGAGTTGTCCTGTAATAATTTAGCATTTAACCAAAAGCGGACTTGAGGATCACAGGCTGCTACCATTTCCGCATATACCCACTTACCCTGATTTTTGCGGTTAACAACCTGAAAATGTCTCCAACCATCAACTTTCTGTTGTGCAGTCCATTTAGAACCAACTAAGTAAGGAAATTTTTGTTTTTTAGTCATTGGTCGGTTGTTAGTGGTCAGTTGTTAAGTTTTATATCAGATATTTCCTAATTTAATAAATATTTACTAATCCAGGGTTAATGCTGAATAAGAGGGAAGTCACCCTTGTAAATATCTCTTCACTTTCAATTTTCTTCAGCTTTCAGATCCCCTAATTACCCTGATTTTAACATTCTGCCTTTATTTGCAACTTATTGCTGACAATAGGATTTTCCTAGCATACACGGTAAATTCCCCCAATATGATCAATTGGGATCATGATAAGCAGAGACTATGGAATCAATCAAGTTTTAGATAGGATATTTTTTTTGTCTTTTAAAACTACTTTTATAAAAAAAGTAAATAAAAATACTATTTTTAAGATTTTTAGGGTATTTTATGGTAATTAGGTGCTAATTTTATCGAAAAATCTTAAATTTTCATCATTAAACGTCCTATATCAATATTTTTTAAATTACAACCCCCTTTCCTTTCTGGAGAATTTGCACAATAATGGCACTTACATACCTCACACATTCCTGAATATGGATGCGGGTAAATGTTTGAGTTAAGAGTTTGTCAAAAAACTATAAGAGAGGCACAAAAGTGAAACTAGCAGTTTACGGAAAAGGTGGAATCGGCAAATCTACAACCAGTTGTAATATTTCTGTAGCCCTAGCTAAACGCGGTAAAAAAGTGCTACAAATTGGCTGTGATCCTAAACATGACAGCACCTTTACCTTGACAGGGTTTTTGATTCCCACCATTATTGACACCCTGCAAGAAAAAGATTATCACTACGAAGATGTTTGGCCAGAGGATGTAATTTACAAAGGCTATGGTGGTGTTGATTGCGTTGAAGCAGGTGGTCCTCCAGCCGGTGCTGGTTGTGGTGGCTATGTAGTTGGGGAAACAGTTAAATTATTAAAAGAACTTAATGCTTTTGATGAGTACGATGTAATTTTATTTGACGTACTTGGTGATGTTGTTTGTGGTGGCTTTGCAGCACCTTTAAATTATGCAGATTACTGTTTAATTGTTACAGATAATGGCTTTGATGCCTTATTTGCTGCTAACCGGATTGCTGCGTCGGTACGGGAAAAAGCCCGCACTCACCCATTGCGTCTAGCGGGGTTAATTGGTAATCGGACTTCTAAGCGTGATTTAATTGAGAAATATATAGAAGCCGTACCCATGCCTGTTTTGGAGGTATTACCTTTAATTGAAGATATCCGGGTTTCCCGTGTTAAAGGCAAAACCCTGTTTGAAATGGCCGAGTCAGATCCTTCTCTTGCTTACGTTTGCGATTATTACCTGAATATAGCTGATCAAATTCTCGCCCAACCAGAAGGTGTTGTTCCTAACGACTCTCCTGACCGTGAACTGTTTTCTCTATTATCGGATTTTTATCTCAATCCTGTAAAAGTACAAACCGCAAATCCTGAAGAGGAACTAGACTTGATGATTGTCTAAAATATCTTACCTCTCAGAATGGGCATATGGCTTTTTTTGATAGTTTTACAGATTCACTCAAACAAAAGTGGTTGCAATTCTTTCAAGCAAATCGTGAATGGATTACTCTGCTAATGACTGTTGAATCAGTTTACACCCCTGACGGCGGCAAACGACCGTCTTCTTACCTCATTCTGGGAGTCATCAATGCTCTAGAACCGAAATTGGCTGGGTTAATGTTTCCCTTTGCTAAACTCAATCCAGATGTGGATACTTTGATTGAAGTTCTGGGTTTGAATTTTGACTCAGATATTGTCCTTGGTAATCGTCTTAGTCCCAGTTTAGAACAAGAGATATATTCCCGTCACCCGGCGGTGGTCATGGAACATATCTCTGAACCGGAAATTGCTCAGGAGTCAGAAGCAATATCCAGTGGAAAAACCATGGATAATTTCGGTAATGTCTCCCTTCCCCCTGGTTCTAATTCGACGGGTACAAGCGATAACCGTGAGTTTAATGCCCCCGCTTCAGTTAATAGCAATGTTTTGAATGGGATAAATTTATCCGTAGATAATTCCTTTGATGAACTAAATACATCAGCAAAAAACCGGTTTGATGATGTAGTATCGGACATCTGGGGTGATAAAAAATCTTTGCACCAGGGCGAAGAAAATAACAATTTGTTAATAGAAGAACTGCCATCTGAAGTATTTAATGAATCCGAAATGGCTCGTCTTTTTCCTGACAATTAATTATTGAAAGCGGGTGATAAAAGTCAAAAGGCAGAAGCCAACAGTTATTAATTAAATAAAATTAAACTTTGACTTTTGACTTTTGACTTAATTTTTGATCCTTAATTATCTGTTCGACAATCTGAAAAAATTAAAAGGAGAATATTAAAATGACCGTTGCTCAACAGCCAGAAGCTTTGAATTTTGAATGTGAAACTGGAAATTATCACACTTTTTGTCCGATTAGTTGTGTGGCTTGGCTATATCAAAAAATTGAAGATAGTTTCTTTTTAGTTATTGGCACAAAAACCTGCGGTTACTTCCTGCAAAATGCCATGGGGGTGATGATTTTTGCTGAACCTCGCTATGCTATGGCTGAATTAGAAGAAGGGGATATTTCCGCACAATTGAATGATTATGAAGAATTAAAACGATTATGTCAGCAAATTAAACGCGATCGCAATCCCAGTGTAATTGTCTGGATTGGTACTTGCACTACGGAAATTATTAAAACCGATTTAGAAGGTTTAGCACCTAAATTAGAAGCGGAAATTGGTATTCCTATTGTTGTCGCTCGTGCTAACGGACTCGACTACGCATTTACCCAAGGAGAGGACACTGTGTTAGCCGCTATGGCTCATCGTTGTCCTGAAAAGTCTCCCATATCGGAAACTGAAAAAGGCGAGCGTAACGCCATTCAGAAGCTGATGAATTTCGGTAAGAAAAAAGAAGATGTAGCCCAAGATGAATCTGAGTACGTAAATCATCCGCCTTTGGTACTTTTTGGCTCTTTACCTGACCCAGTAGTTACCCAATTAACCTTAGAACTGAAAAAACAAGGTATCAAAGTTTCTGGCTGGCTACCCGCAAAACGGTTTACAGAATTACCTGTGATTGAAGAAGGGTATTATGTCGCTGGTGTCAATCCTTTCCTCAGTCGGACTGCGACAACTTTAATGCGTCGCCGCAAGTGTAAACTCATAGGCGCACCATTCCCCATTGGTCCTGACGGAACACGAGCATGGGTAGAAAAAATCTGCTCTGTATTTGGAATTACCCCCCAGGGTTTAGATGCAAGAGAAGCGCAAATGTGGGAAAATTTAGAAGAATACGTGCAATTAATTCGCGGTAAATCTGTATTTTTCATGGGTGATAATTTATTAGAAATTTCCCTAGCCCGGTTCTTAGTTCGTTGTGGTATGACTGTTCAAGAAATCGGGATTCCTTACATGGATAAACGCTATCAAGCTGCGGAATTAGCTTTGTTAGAAAAGACTTGTCAGGAAATGGGTTCACCTTTACCAACTATTGTTGAAAAGCCAGATAATTACAATCAAGTCCAACGAATTTATGAGTTAAAACCAGATTTGGTAATTACTGGTATGGCTCATGCTAATCCTCTGGAAGCACGAGGTATTAATACTAAGTGGTCTGTGGAGTTTACCTTTGCTCAAATTCACGGTTTTGGTAATGCGCGTGATGTTTTGGAGTTGGTAACTCGTCCTTTAAGAAGGAATAATAATTTGAAGGATTTGGGTTGGGATAAGTTGGTAAGAGAAGAAGCGAAGATTTAGGTTTTTTCAGAAATATTCAGGACGGGCTTTTGAGTTCGTCCTTTTTTTATGAAATAACGAACCGCAGAGGCACAGAGGACACAGAGGAAGAGAAGATGAATGTTATAATTTTGGTAGGTTGTTTTTTAAGTGCAGTGGTTAGGGGTTGATTATGAATAAAACTATATCTTTTCAAGAGGTAATTGAATATGTGGAAAATCTTTCTCAAGAAGATCAGGATTTTTTAGTAGAATTAATTAAGAAAAGGAAGATTGAAAAACGTCGTTTAGAAATCGCTAAGAATGCAGAGCAAACTTTAGCCGCTTTGTCAGCAGGTACAGCTAAAAAAGGTACTGTGGCAGATTTATTAGCTGATATCATGGAAGAAGAATGAAAACATTAGTTTGGGATAGTAGTTTTAAAAGAGCCTTGAAGCGAATTATTAGGAAAAATCCCCAATTGCAGGAGAGAATTTCTGAAGTATTAGAATTACTAGCATCTGATTATCTCAATCCTGTTTTAAAGTCTCATAAATTAAGTGGTCAGTTAGATGGTTTATGGGCTTGTTCTGTAGCGTATGATTGTCGAATTATCTATACATTAAAACAAGATTCAGATACACAAGAAGAAATGATTGTGGTAATTGATATCGGTAATCATGATGAGGTTTATTAAAAGTATTAGTAGTATCTGTAGGGTGCGTTAGCAAAGCCGTAACGCACCATTAATCAAGTTTACGGTGTTTTTTTCAGGCTATTTAACTTCATGAAATAATTACAATACATTAGTTTTAAAATTATGACTTTAATCAGCAAATTCAATTATCAACCCAAAAAGAAAGCTAATTTAATCGCACCAATAAATATTAAGCCATCAGATATATCAATAGTTATACCTGTAAGGGATAATCAAAAAGGAATTGATTTATTTTTGTATAATTTTTTTAAGTACCACAATTTAGAACTTTATCCTAGAGAGATTATTATTATTGATAATCTCTCGAAAAAGGGAATTACTATCAATAAACAATTTCAAGCTAAGGGTATTAAAATTATTTTATTGAAATGCTCAAAAATGGGACCTGCGTCCGCAAGAAATTTAGGTATTCAACATTCCAAAGGTGATTGGGTTCTATTTACAGATAGCGACTGTATCCCTTCAAAATCATGGATTTTAGGATATATTAATTCAATGAATGGCTGTATTGGATATGCAGGAAATGTTAAATCATGGGGAAATGATTTTTTATCAAAATATTATGAAACACAAGAAATTTTAGTGCCTTTAAAGGTAATTGAACAGCAAGGATATGCAAGACCAGAGTATTTAATTACTGCTAATTCAATGGTTTGGAAAGCAGCTATTGAAAAAATAGGCTACTTTAATGAAAATATTAATATTGCTGCTGGGGAAGATATAGATTTAGGATGGAGATTGTTAGAAATTGGCAATCTTGATTATGCGTTTAATTCTGTTATTTATCATAATTTTGATGATGGTGTTATTGGCTTTTGTCGAAGATTTATTAGATATGGAAAAGGTAATAAAATTATCAGCAAAATGTATGAAGTTGACTTAAAACCTAAAGTTTTTCAACCTAATAAATTGAGTTTTATAAATCAATTTTTGTCTAAATTACAGTATATTTGTATGTTATGGGGATACATAACCTAAATGCAAAACTTGAGGATGTTTTAAAAGTCAGATGTAGGTTGGGTTGACAAAACCCAACAATAAATTATATGCTGCTGTTGGGTTGCGCTGTCGCTTAACCCAACCTACAATTTTGCAAAAGATATAACAAAGAGCGATCGCATCTGGTAAACTAATAATATCTAAAAAAACATGGAGAAGAATTAGCAATTAATACAAGTGTAAGTAAGATACATTTTATAGAGAGAGCTATTAAAGCACAGCGTCCCATTTTTCTAATAGCGTCTGGAAATTATGAAGATTATGAAAGAGAAAATTATGATAATTTATCTGAGTTAGTTATATTCAAAAATGAAAAAATTTACATTATTATAAGTTGTTTTATTCCTTACGGTTGTGAAATTGATCACAGTTATGAACAAAACTATATAGTATATGGAGGTAATTCTAAAATATTCATTGAACCTTACGTTATTCTTAATAATAAACCAGGATTTAAGGAATTTAAAAAAAGTTATTTGACAGTAGGATTTACTAACTGTGAAAAATCTCCATTTGCTCAAATTTTGTTAAACTTAGGAGGTTTTCAATTAATTTAGATTATTTAACTAATTAAATGAGTGGAATAGAGAAGCAACTAACTCTAGACACTAGACATATTGCCAAGCATCTCCCAGACACACCACAAATGCAAAGATTATTGCAGCGAGAAGGGTTTGCTCATGTCTTTAACGATGAAGCAACAATGCTCAGGGTAGCACAAGCCATAATAGAAAATGGCGAGTTCACAGGTATCATTCGTAATCATCAACGATATGGACTCTATTTTGCCAGCGCAATTGGCTATAGAATAGATATTAATGGCAGTCAAATTCCTCTGCATTATGGTGAAATAAAAGTCACTGGAGATAAATATCATGTCATTCCCCGCACCCGACCTAGCCAATAACTGGCAGTTTACAGAAATATGGGTTGACCCTACCTCTGTACCACCCTATATTTTGATGTTGCTTGGTGATGATAAAAATAATTTTTGCATTTTAGATCCTACAGAAAATTACAAAATTATTTTTGCTTGTTCCAGTTATGAAGAAGCAAAACTTTGGCTACTTGAGGATGAATATGAGCGTGTGGAAGGTCGAGTTTTAGCAGAACAGGTAGCTTAACTTATTTGGAGGTATATATGAACCATCAACTCTATGAACAAGATTTTAATCTGTGGCGAGAAACTCTTATTACACAAATCAAAGAAAAACATTTTCATGATATTGATTGGGAACATTTACTATTAGAACTGGATGATATGGGTAAATCGGAAAAACGGTCTTTTTTGAGTAATTTAACAATTTTAATTGCTCACTTACTCAAATTAACTGTTCAATCTGATGCTTCTGAAATGATGAAAGTAAGTTGGTACAGTTCTGTTACTGAACATCGCTTTAGAATTAAAAAAGATTTACAAGAAAATCCTTCTTTTAAAAATTATCTGCATGAGGTAATTTTTATCGCTTATGCTGATGCTAGAAAACTGGCAATTAAGGAAAGTAAAAATGCTAAATTGGGAGTCAGAAAACCAGATGAATCAGAATATCCTCTTGATTTACCTTTTACTTTAGAACAGTTATTAGATGAGGATTTTTATGGAGATATAGTTGAATAGTTGGTTGGTTTGGAGAACATTTTTAACCAGGTAATTCTAAAGGTTGAGAAGGAATAATAAACATTATCAGAGTAATTAAAAATTATGCTCAGTGGAATTAAACAAAAGGCTATTGTCGGTAAAGATGGCAAAATCGAACTATCTACCACTGAATTACCAGCAGGGACAGTTGTAGAAGTTATTATCCTAGTTGAATCACCTATTGAAGAAGATGAAACTACCTATCTTCTCAAATCAGAAGCTAACAAACAACATCTACTCAAAGCTATGGAAAATGTAGACAAAGGCAACCTAATTTATGTTGATTTAGATGAATATGAAAAAAGTAGCATTTGAACCAGAAGCTTTTGAACAATTGGGTGAGTGGGGAAAGGAAGATAAAAAAGTCTTTAAAAAAATCTTGGAATTAATTAAAGATATCCAAGCTGATACTAGAAAGCTGGCAATTAAAGAAAGTAAAAATGCTAAGTTAGGAGTGAGAAAACCAGATGAATCAGAATATCCTCTTGATTTACCTTTTACTTTAGAACAGTTATTAGATGAGGATTTTTATGGAGATATGTTATAATATGTTATAA
>NZ_JACJSB010000019.1 GCF_014697585.1 Dolichospermum sp. FACHB-1091
AAAGCTAGGCAAATCCAAGGACGCATTCCCAAGCGGTAAGAAAGTTCCCATTCACGACCGAGGTAGCAGAATACGCCGATCAAGAAGTGGAATACTACTAACTGGTAAGGACCACCGTTATACAACCACTCATCTAAAGAAGCTGCTTCCCAAATTGGGTAGAAGTGTAAACCGATAGCGTTAGAGGAAGGAACTACTGCACCGGAAATAATGTTATTTCCGTATAGTAAAGAACCTGCAACTGGCTCACGGATACCGTCAATGTCAACGGGAGGTGCTGCAATGAAAGCGATAGTAAAGCAAGCGATCGCACTCAAGAGAGTAGGGATCATTAATACTCCGAACCAACCGATGTATAGGCGGTTATCTGTGCTGGTAATCCACTCGCAAAAGCGATCCCATACGTTAGCGCTTTGGCGCTGCTGTAGTGTTGTGGTCATGTGTTTATAATGGCGTTTGAGTTATGTATGTTTTGGTAGGTGTTTCTACCTTATGAATTTATATTAACCTTTATGTTTCGATTTGTAAAGGGGTTTTCGTAATATTTTTTAATATTTTTTTCAGCCAAGTGATCTTTAGAGCTATAAACTATATATAGTCAGCCTTTCGGGGATTAATCTTTTTGCTAATCAGGGGTTTGAACTTTTTACTTTTTCCTGACCACCTAAACTGCATAATAGGGGTCTAAACCTTGTGGGGTGGGCATCTTGCCCGCCAAAGTCTATAAATTAGCTGTGTTTTAGCTGCAACTCCTACTATATATGTCTCTATCTAGTCAGAATATTTTTACTTACAGCCCTGCTTATACTATTGTTTGTTCCCACTTATGAATGCTTTAACCTTTGTACATACTGTAATTTCCGCAGCGAACCGGCTAAAAGTCCTTGGTTGACTCTAGAGGCAGCTCAAGAAATTTTGTCACAACTAAAAAATGAAAACGTCTGTGAAATACTCATCCTCAGTGGCGGGGTACATCCTGATTCAGCAAGGCGTGAACCCTAATAAATAAATATCATACCCCAATTCAGCAACGCCACTATTAAATACAGTTAATCGTCAGGCGCCCAGTAAATTGCCGGAAGTGCGATCGCAACAGTTAAAATGGGCAGGAGAGCTAAAAATCCCCTTTACAACGGGTTTGCTATTAGGAATAGGAGAAACTGAGTCAGACTGGCGGGAAACCTTAGTAGCTATTTCTGAGTCACATAAACTTTACCATCACATTCAAAAGGAATGAAAGTTTGACTATCATTAGCTGGTTGAACTTCTTTGTAAGGATAACTAAGGATTGTGGAACTGTGAATAGAACCGAACCAAACATCTGGTCGTGATGCTAATAAAGCTGCAGAACCATTACCAAAATGAAAGTCAATGTCAATCAATCCTACCGGACTTATCCCAGATTCTAGAAGTGTAACTACAGCCGCAACTGCATTATTTTAAAAGCAATATCCTCCTAACCAACCATGCTGGTCCTGGTTGGTTAGGAGGTCTACACAAAGCATAGGATAAAGAAGCACCATTAACGATTTTCTGTGCGGCGGCGATCGCAGTTCTAGTCCCTTCACGAGACAAGTCGTAGACTCCGGCAAATAGAGGAGTATCTGCTGTAATTCCTTGGTCAACAAAAGGATAATCAAATAGTAAATCTTCTCCTACCAATGCTCCATTCCAATGAGCTAAAAAATCAAGAAATGATAGGAGATGCTCCTGGCATTTCTCTTTGTAAGATCACCTCCAGGGACAAATTACTCATACTTCTCCTTACTAATTTAATTGATATTCACTGCTACCATTTTGGTGCGTTCCCTAACGCACCCTACAACTGCGTTGATATTTTATTGAGAAGATAAATTATGGCAAAGTTTAAATTCTCTTGAGCATTTGCAGTCCAAAATCTAGAAAGCCACTCTTTTGATAAAAATGGTGGGTGTTAGAAAAGCTAGGAAAGTCATGGGTTGGTAAACAAACTTCTATGGTAGAAATTCCCTGTTGATGAGAATAGGTTTCCACAGAACGCTCTTGCCGCATTTGGGTAACAGGTCTGGGAAATTGGCTACCCAGAACCTGTCCACCTACCGCAGAAACAGGACAGATTTCGTGATAAGTTCCGCTAACAAATACTTCATCTGCCACCATTAATTCTCCCAAAGGTAGAGGTACTTCTTTTACAGGAATACTCAGTTGATTGGCAAAATCAATCACCAAACGCCTTGTGACTCCATCAATACTTTTTCTGCTCTAAAACCTTCCAATCCACTCATTTTCAGATTCCCAAATTTTCTTACCAATCTTCTCATTTATCAGCATCAATTTTCTTAGAAGTTGGGTATCTATAGTGAAACCTTAACTAAAGAAATCCTTTGCTCTGAAGTGTTATACCCACTATGGGAAATACCTGGGGGAGCATGGTAAATGCTACCATATTCTAAAAGTTTTTCTTCTTCACCTACTTTCATCATGATTTGCTCATTAATAATAATACCAATTTCGTTTTTGGTACTTGCATAAGTGGGTAATTTTTCGTGTGCGGGAATTTCTAAAACGGCTATTTTAAACCATTAACAAATGCCGAAATTACAAGGAAAACCTGTATTTTTATCTATTTGAGATGATCCTATTCGGTACTTTATTTCCACTCCTATCACGGTTTCTTGAGAAAGAATTGTAGAACCATGAGGAACATTAGAACCTGCGATATAGACCTCCTGAAATGGCTGTAAAATTGCTTTTTTTTCATCAACTCTATTTTGGCATTAGCCACTTCTTGAAACTCAATCTTATATTGAGTCGCTAGTTCATGGCAAGTTCCAACAGGTCCAAGAGTTGCAAAAATTAGTTGTTTATTCATTACTTATACACCTACTTTTTCATAGCCATCAGAAGTTGTTGTTTTTATTCCCTGGATAGAGTATTGATCGGGATCAACAACTCCACGATTTGTAATCATCATTGCATGAATCAATGCTTTAGATTTCAGCATGATTTCTTCAAACTCCATCTGGGGATCAGAAAGTGCTACAATACCACCACCAACACCAATGGAAGTTTGTTCGGCCGTGATCACAGCAGTACGAATAACAATATTCAAATCGGCTGAACCATTTAATCCTAAAAAGCCAATAGACCCAGAGTAAACTCCCCGCGCTTCTTGCTCTAATTTATCAATAATTTCCAGGGTTCTAATCTTAGGTGCGCCCGTCATAGAACCCCCAGGAAAGGCGTTACGAATGCAGTCTACGGCACTCATATTAGCGCGTAATTGACCACGAATTGTTGTCACCAATTGATGTACTGTAGCGTAGGTTTCCACAGCCATTAATTTGGGAACATGAACAGTACCCACAGCACAAACCCGTCCCAGATCATTTCTAAGTAAATCCACAATCATCAGATTCTCCGCTCGATCTTTTTCGCTATTTTGCAAGCGATCGCGTAGAATAAAATCTTCTTCAGGTGTTTTTCCTCGTGGTAGAGTTCCCTTGATGGGTTTTGTTTCCACCCAACCTTGGCGATCAATTTGCAGAAATCGCTCTGGAGACGAACAGGCAATTCCCACATCACCAAAGCGCAAAAATGCCGCATAAGGAGCAGGATTGATCCGACGTAATGAACGATAGAATTCCAGAGGATCTGCGGTTGTGTCTGTGTGAATCTGGTTTGTTAAACAAACTTGATAAGTTTCTCCTTCATGAATTTCTTGCAAACATTTTTTAATATCATCAAGATAAGTATTTTCGGATCTGCTTAATCGAAAAATAATAGGTGTTTCTTTCTTCTTAGGAACAACAGACGACAGCGGGGGAAGATGATTAATTTGGTGTTTTATCGCTGCAAACCAGTTTTCTGCGGAGGCTGTTTGTCCCGGCTGAATTAGACAAAGTAGATAGATAGTTTGCTCTTGGTGATCAATTGCAATCATCCGATCTGCTAACAAAAATATGGCATCAGGTAAGGTAGAAGAGTGATTCAATTTCCCTCCACATTCTGCCTTTAATTCATATCCAAAATAACCGACAAACCCACAATTGAAATTAAAAGGTAAATCATCAGATGGGCAATGTCGCCGTTCAATTTCCCGCTGAAGATAATCAAAAATCCCCTCTGTTTTGAAACTGACAGTATCGGAATGTGTAATTGTCAGTTCCTGCCCTTGCGTCCGATAATGAATTAGGAGACTGTTTTCACCACTGTTATCTCCCATGAAGGAAAAGCGAGAAAGACCAGGTTCAACCCGACTGCTATCTAACCAAAATGCACTGGCTGATTTACTAAACAAATGTACAAACATCTGTTCTGTATCGGGACACAAATTCAATTTGCGCGTACAAAGTTCAAATTCCTGTTGCTGTTTTTTCTTAGTAGAATTTGTGGGTAAAGTTCCATTCCCGTTATTTCCTGTCCAATAATGTTTTTTCGGGCTTTTATCTCGTTCTTGGGCAAGTTTTTGGGTAATCTCTTTAAAATTCTCAAACAAAGTATGTCCATACTCAGTACAAATTGACTCTGGATGAAACTGTACACCCCACATTGGTAAAGAGCGATGGCGCATTCCCATGATCAGGTTGTCCTCTGTCCACGCTATTTTTTCTAAACAGTCCGGTAGGTCATCTGCAACCAGCAAAGAATGATAGCGCACCACAGAAAAAGGAGAAGGTATTCCCCCAAACAAATCAGTAGCAGTATGATAAACCTCACTGAGCCGACCATGTCGAACTTCAGGGGCGTGAATAACTTTTCCTCCATAGCCAAACCCTATCCCCTGATGTCCCAAGCAGACCCCTAGAAGTGGTACTTGGGCGTTTTGAATCATTTGACGACAGATCCCAAAATCTTTTGATTTCTCTGGACGACCAGGACCTGGTGAAATCACGATGTTATCAAATTCCCACTGTTTGAGTTCATCCCATATAACTTGATCGTTACAAATCACAGTGGGATACTCTCCATTGACTTCTGCAATCAATTGGTAAAGGTTAAAAGTATAAGAATCGTAGTTGTCAATAATCAGGGTTTTCATGTTTAAATCCTCTTAATTAACTCGTCAAAAGGGCTAAAGCCCAACTACATACAAAAGTTTGATAGGTTTCCAGCAATTTTTATCCATAAACTCTATCTTTTAAGATTTCAACATGATTTTGCAGCATTAATTGAATATCTTTGTAACTAAAATATGTCTGATCGTATTCTACATAAATGCTGACATTTCCTGATAATGATTCCATGGAAATAGCATAATTTAAAGGAAAGTTAAACTTGTCATAAATCATTTTTCTTTGTACCTTTAAGCTAGTATGCTTGTCCAGAGTTTTGGTATTATGGAAATTTACAAAATTAAACGTAGCAAAAAATAATTCTGTTGTTTTTTTGATCTGACAGAATTTGCAGCATTTGTTCCCACCATTAATACTGTTAATTTCCATTCCCAGCACTTCTGGATAAATGTGGCTATAGAATCCAACATTTCGGCAGTTCGTAGCACTAAGGTTGCACCAGAGACTAGACAGGGATACATTTCTTCTGCGGCTGCGTCAAAACTAATAGATGCTGCTTGAAGAACTCTGTCTCTATTGTTCATCCCATATTTATCTCTTACGGTTTGGGTAAAGTTCACTAAAGACCGATGTTCAATCATTACTCCTTTCGGCTTTCCTGTGGAGCCAGAGGTATAAATTACATAGGCTAAATTATTGGCTTTAACTTGAGTTTGTGGGTTTTTATCGCTTTGAGTGCTGATTAATTCCCAATCTGTATCTAAACAAATTACTTGTAAGTCAGTATTCGGTATGGAGTTCAAGTTCACTAACTGCTGTTGAGTTAGTACCACTTTTGCCTGAGAATCATCTAAGATATAAGCTAAACGCTCGGCTGGATAAGCTGGATCTAAAGCAACATACGCACCACCAGCTTTGAGAATCCCTAATAATCCTACTACCATTAACAGCGATCGCTCTACACAAATTCCTACTAAAACCTCTGGATTTACACCCAGTTTTTGCAGATAATTTGCTAGTTGATTTGCCCGTTGATTTAATTCCTGATAAGTTAATTTTTCCCCTTCCAACTCTACCGCTATAGCGTCGGGTGTTTTGATTACCTGTTCTTCAAATAATTGATGGATACATTTATCTAATGGATATTCTTTTTTAGTATTATTCCAATCAAATAATAATTGATATTGCTCAATTTCTGTTAACAATGGTAATTGGGAAATAGGTTGCTGTGGATTAATTAAAATACTTTCTAGCAAGGTTTGATAATTTCCTGCTATTCGTTCTACAGTGGAAATATTAAACAGATCAGTGTTGTATTGCCAGCAAAAATTAAACTCACTACCAGTTTTAATAATCGCCAAATCTCTATCAAATGCTGCTCCTCGTTGATGTCCTTCTATTAAGAAGGGCGACATCACTAAAGATGACTTTTGGCTATTATCATACCAGCGATGCTCTTGCCAAGTTAAAGAAACTTGAAACAGAGGAGGACGACTAGAATCTCTTTCATGAATAAGCTGTTTTACTAATAGGGGAAAGGGATAATCTTCATGCTTCTTACCCTCAGAAACTGTGCGACGTATTTGAGCAATAAAATCTCTGAAGGTGGGATTTTCCCCTAGATTTGCACGTAATACTATCGGGTATGTAAAGTAGCCAACAATACTTTAAAGTTCCTTTTTACCTGACCGACCTGCAACTGGACAACCTACTAGGATGTCTTCTTGTCCTGATAAGCGGTAAAATAGGATAAAAAATGCAGCCAGGAAAATTATATACAGGCTGGTTTTTTCTAATTCTGACAACTTTCTCAGCCTGGAAAGCAATTCTTCATCTAACTTGATAAAGTGTACTCGGAAAAAGAGGGGGGAGATAAAAAAATAAGTCAGTAGATAGAGGAAGCAAATAGAACAAGAAAGTAGCCTTAATTTCTAATTAATAAAGATGGGGTAAAGACCCAGAAGGAAAGAAACCTACTAACCCAAGTTGCTAGTTATGGTGAAAAGCAATACCTACGAAAAATAAAGCTATCGCTCGCTATGTGTCCATAAAGCGATAAAATCACTTCCAGGAAGAAAAAGGGGAAGGATGTATGTTAAAAAAAATAATTTTTACCTATCCTATCACAGATGACTTTTTGTAAAGGGGTTTTCGTAATATTTGTTAAAATTTTTTTCAGCCAAGTGATCTTTAGGGCTATAAACTATATATAGTCAGCCTTTCAGGGATTAATCTTTTTGCTAATCAGGGGTCTAAATCTTGTGGGGTGGGCATCTTGCCCGCCAAAGTCTGTAAATTAGCTGTGTTTTAGCCGCAACTCCTAATATGTCTCTATCTAGTCAGAATATTGTTACTTACAGCCCTGCTTATACTATTGTTCCCACTTATGAATGTTTTAACCGTTGTACATACTGTAATTTCCGCAGCGAACCGGCTAAAAGTCCTTGGTTGACTCTAGAGGTAGCTCAAGAAATTTTGTCACAACTAAAAAATGAAAACGTCTGTGAAATACTCATCCTCAGTGGCGAGGTACATCCTGATTCAGCAAGGCGTGAACCTTGGTTTGAGCGTATTTATGATTTGTGTTTATTAGCACTAGAAATGGGATTTTTACCCCATACCAATGTCGGTCCATTGAGTTGGACTGAAATGCAAAAACTCAAAAGTGTTAATGTCTCCATGGGGTTAATGCTGGAACAGTTGACACCAAAACTATTAAATACAGTTCATCGTCATGCACCGAGTAAATTGCCAGAAGTGCGATCGCAACAGTTACAATGGGCAGGAGAGCTAAAAATCCCCTTTACAACCGGTTTACTTTTAGGAATAGGAGAAACTGAGTCAGACTGGTGGGAAACCTTAGCGGCTATTTCTGAGTCTCATAAACTTTACCATCACATTCAAGAGGTGATTCTTCAACCCCACAGCCCCGGAACAGTCCAAACTTTGGACGCACCACCATTTAACCCCCATAAATTACCAGAAGTCATCGCCAAAGCGCGGGAAATTTTACCAGCAGACATTACAATTCAGATTCCCCCTAATTTAGTTAAAGATGAAAATTGGTTACTTGCTTGTCTAGCCGCAGGGGCCAGGGATTTAGGGGGAATAAGTCCCAAGGATGAAGTTAATCCTGATTATCCTCATTTACAAGAACAGGAACTTAGGAATATTTTAGAGCCTGGCGGCTGGGAATTAGTACCGCGCTTACCAGTGTATCCCCAGTTTGATCATTCGTTGGATGCAGGTTTACTACAAAAGGTACAACAATGGCAGAGAAGATTTAAACTTCCACAAGCTCAGTAACCTGCCCCAATTCAGCAACGTCAAAAAAAAATGCAACTTTTGCGGATTCTCTCGAACAACATAGTAAAAGTGACATAGAAAATATGCTAAATAATTTAATGTATTTACACTATCAACCAATATGTCCGCTAGTATATCCTCTCATACGTCTTTCTCTCTGAAGTTAATAGGTGTAATCTGTATATTGTCTTTTGTTACAGGGTTTCTATTTTTATTATTTCCTTTGGAAATTACAGATAAACTCTGGCAAATTAACCTGTGTAGGAGTCTTGTAGAGCAGGGTTTTTTACCATTGCTTGGTCTGGGAGCAATTCTAACTGCATTCTATGTTGATAGAACTCGTGAAAGTGGTGACTTCTCGTCTCTTAGTCTAAAGTTGCCAATTTTTATACTTTCTAGTTTGTTGGGACTGATGTTTTTGTTGATTTTTCCCTTGTACCTGGTTAACGTCAATCAAATCAAGGAACAGGGGTTAACACGAATTAACCAAGAAGCAGAACAGTTAGAAAACCAAGTTAAAGGTCAATTAGCACAAATACAAAATCAACTTAGTAATGATCAGGTAAAAGCGTCTGTAGAGAAACAACGTGCTGCATTAAAAGAGCAACTCAAGACCCAGCTAAATGAACTGGTTAAAGATGAGCAGAAGTATACTCAGGCAATTAATAATAACCAATTACCCACGGCGCAGAAGGATTTACTCAAAAAGTATAAAGCAAATCCCCAAGCTCTGGATAATTTTATTGCCCAGCAAACAGACCCTCAACAACTAGCAAACCAGAGAATAGACCAAATTAACAGTCAAAAAGAACAACAGTTGCAAAAAACCCAGGCAGATGCCTGGAAAGAATTACGAACTGGTATTAATAGTTTATTGTTGTCAATTGGTTACATCGTCATCGGCTGGAGAGGATTAAGAGGTATGGGTGTTTCCAAAAGTAGTTCCGGACGGAGCAAATGAGTCTAAAAAATAAATTGTAGCAATATGTAACTCTAGTTAGTTTGCCATCTACACGCTGTTTGGTAGAATATCTGGGTTGTTTAATCTCATGATTTTCATCTTTGAGTCAGTCAATAGAAACTATCAACCTCGATACATTAGCCCAAGAACTAGCAACCATCCAGCAAACAGGTTCTAAGCGGATTGCTTTGTTAGGTTCTCGTCATGTGCCAATTACCCATCAGCACCTCATTGAAATGATGACTTATGCCCTAATTCTATCGGGGAACCGGATCATTACTTCTGGTGCTACAGGCACAAACTCTGCGGCCATACGGGGCGCAACACGGGCTGATCCCAACTTACTCACGGTAATTCTACCCCAAAGCTTGGAGCGCCAACCCCAAGAATCACGCCAGCAATTAGAAGAAGTAATGCACCTGGTAGAAAACCCCAGCAATGATAACCTGTCTCTAGCTGAGGCGAGTTACTTGTGTAACAAGGAAATCGTCTCTCGTTGTCAACAACTAATCTGCTTTGCATTTCACGATAGTCGCACCCTCCTACAAACTTGTAGCGATGCAGAAGAACAGCGAAAAGTGGTAACGCTTTTCTACTTTGACTAGCGTGAACCCCAATCTCCGCAAAGCTAATGATAGGGATGGGAAATTATCATTGGATAAAGGGTAATGAGTTGACTAAATTACCCTTTATCCATTGACAATAAATGATCAATGTCAAACCAATTACCCTGTAAATTAATTTAATGTCTCTATCTCTATTACCAGTACCTGCTATTTTTTTATCCTCTATTGTCGTCGCGGCTATTCTCATTTATGTACCCTATTTATTAGTAGCTTTTGCTAGAGTGCAGATAGGATATGATCTTTCTGCTCCACGCGCCATGTTTGACAAGCTACCTCCCTATGCCCAACGGGCAACATGGGCCCATGAAAACTCTTTTGAAGGATTTATGGTTTTTGCAGCGGCAGCTTTAATGGCTTATGTTACTGGAGTGAATTCTCCCCAAGGGGGGAATGCAGCGATAATGTTTATCATTGCTCGTTTGCTATACTCTATTTTCTATATTGCCAATATACCTTTGTTGAGATCACTCATGTTTGGTGTTGCTTCTTTTAGTTCTGGAACTCTGTTTTACCTCAGTCTCATGCAAATTAAATAATTAGGTAAAAGGGAATAAGGAAAATATTTATTTTTAATCTTCCCTGTTCCCTGTTAAGAGTTCCCTGTTAAGAGTTCCCTGTTCCCTGTTAAGAGTTCCCTGTTCCCTCTTCCCCATTACCAATTACCAATTTTATTTATGGCTTCTACTTTTTCCTTTGATATTGTCAGTGACTTTGATAGACAAGAATTAGTTAATACTATTGATCAAGTCATCAGAGATGTTAAAAGCCGTTATGATCTTAAAGACACTCAAACCACAGTCGAATTAAGCGAAGAAAAAATTACTATTGGTACTGACAGTGACTTTACTTTAGAATCTGTCCATACCATTCTGCGGGAAAAAGCCGCCAAGCGTAATCTTTCCCAAAAAATCTTTGAATTTGGTAAAATCGAATCTGCCAGCGGCAACCGTGTTAGGCAAGAAATTACTCTGAAAAAAGGTATCAACCAAGAAATTGCCAAACAAATTTCCAAGTTGATTCGAGAGGAAATTAAGAAAGTTCAAGCATCAATTCAAGGTGACGCTGTGCGTGTGACAGCCAAATCAAAAGATGATTTACAACTTGTTATTCAACGTCTTAAACAAGAAGATTTCCCCGTTGCCTTACAATTTACAAATTACCGTTAGAAAATATAATTGATAATTGTCAATTATCAATTAGGGTTTGCTGGAAAATTTGTCTGTGAGGGTAGGGAACAATCAACAGTCAATAAACGGTTTTAGCTTTATTTAGCAAGCCCTAATTAGGGCTTATAGAGCTTACGGCTTCCCTAAAGGATACGCTACTACCTAAATGTGATCTAACATCCGACGGCGTTTCTGCTCAAACTCATACTCAGAAATTAATCCTTCTTGACGAAGCGCGTCTAATTCCCTCAAAGCATTAGCTACTGATTCTACTTGATTATTCCCCAGTGGTGATACCTTGGCTCGGCTTATACCGACATTAAAATAACGATCAAAAGTGGACTGATCTTGAGTTAAATACCAAATAAACTCAATAGCACTGGCTACTCTGGGAATAGGTGTCCAAGATAATATAACATACACTATTCCCCAAATTGGCTGTCCCAAGTAGAATTTATGTAAACCTGGAATCGTAATTGTACCAGAAAAAGCTAAAGTAGCAGCAATAATGCGGTTTTTTCCCGTGTTTAACATTGTTCCATCCTAACATAATTTGTGGGATAATTTGTCAAGTTGTCTAAAAAGCTCAGAAAACAAGTAGTGAAATTTGGGTAAAAAACCCTACTTTAACCGACGTAGTTTTTATATATCAGTTTTCTACACTAAAATGAGATGTAGAGGCAAAATTTCAAGCTACTGGACTAAGAGTAATCATATAAATTAAAGGAAAATGGGATTCTTCGACTCGGAAATAGTGCAGCAAGAGGCCAAGCAGTTGTTTGAAGACTATCAAGCACTAATTCAACTTGGCAACAGCTACGGTAAATTTGACCGCGAGGGTAAGAAATTGTTTATTGAGCAAATGGAATCTATGATGGACAGATATCGCGTCTTTATGAAGCGTTTCGAGCTATCAGAGGATTTCATGGCCCAAATGACTATACAGCAACTAAAAACTCAATTAGGTCAGTTTGGTGTAACTCCACAACAAATGTTTGAGCAAATGAATGTCACATTAGAAAGGATGAAAGCGGATTTGGAAAAAACAAAATGACCATTTAGGTAATGGGTAATAGGTAATGGGTAATGGGTAATAGGTAATGGGTAATGGGTAATAGGTAATAGGTAATAGGTAATGGGTAATAGGTAATAGGTAACAATAATTTCCCATCACCACTGTCACCTGTCAACTGTCAACTGTCAACTGTCACCTGATAACTAACCTATTAATTTGACTTAGGACGTGGGAACTGAGAGGGAGACTTAAACTTCTCTACAGGCACATCTTTAAGTGCTTTTACCATAAAATCGCGCCAAATAGGGGCTACCATTACCCCACCAGTTGCCCCACGTGCTAGTTGTCTGTTGTCGTCCCTACCTACCCAAACCGCAGTAGTTAGTTGTGGCACAGTACCCACAAACCAAATATCCTTTTCTGAGGATGTAGTTCCGGTTTTCCCCGCCGCTGGTCTATTTATGGCGGCATTTTTACCCGTACCTTCAGTAATTACCGAAGTCATAATATCAATAGTTGCCGCTGATGCCCAAGAATCGAGAACTTGTTTAGGTTTAGGTGTATTATCGAGAATGACATTACCAGCACTATCTGTAATGCGGACAATTACGGTAGGTGGTGATTGCCAGCCATAATTAGCAAAGGTAGCATAAGCACTAGCAATTTCTAGAGGAGTGACACCAATAGCACCTAAAGGCAGAGAGGTAACGGGTTCCATTGGACTCATAATACCCAAAGTCCGGCAGGTTTCAATGACTTTATTCATTCCCACCGCTTTACCAAGTTTAATCACTGGGATGTTCCGAGAAGTAGCTAAGGCTGCGCGAATTGACATTGCTCCGGCAAAACTACCATCATAGTTTTTTGGATAGTACCGACCGTTACCATCTTGGTAGCTGACTGGAGCATCTATGACTGTGGTATCCGGTGCATATTTACCAGTAGCAAAGGCAGCATAGTAAACAAAAGGCTTAAATGAAGAACCTGGTTGACGTTGCGCTTGGGTAGCTCGATTAAATTCACTGGTTTTATAATCTACACCACCAACTAGAGCTTTAACAAAATGCGTCCGAGGATCAATTGCCACCAAGGCCATTTGATTCTTAGATAACCCTTGGGACTGAAGCTTTTGGTGCCATTCTTTAATGGTTTCTTCGGCCATGGCTTGGAATTTAGCATCAACAGTAGTTTGTACGCGCATTCCTCCTTTGAGCAGGGCTTCCCGGCCAAATTTTTTCCGCAACTCTTGGGCTACTGTATCGGTAATATAAGGTAGGGCGCTACCTTGAAAAGACCTGATTTTACCAAGTTTAATTTCTTCTTTTAAGGCATCATCCTTTTCTTTTTGGGTAATCCAATTTAACTCTATCATCCGCCCCAAAACTTCTTTTTGTTTCTGTTTGGCCATTTTCATGCTGGCAAAAGGGCTAAACTCTTCTGGTGCTTGGATTAAACCAGCCATCATGGCTGATTCACCTAAAGTTAAATATTCTGCTGATTTGTTAAAATAACTGCGGGCTGCTGTTTGCACACCGTAGTTGTTATGACCCCAATAAACTTGATTGAGGTACATTTCCAGAATCTCGTCTTTACTGAGAATTTGCTCTAAACGAATTGCTAGTACAGCCTCGGCTAATTTCCGCGTAAAAGCCCGTTTTTGCGACAAAAACAGGTTTTTCACCAATTGCATGGTGATGGTAGAACCACCTTCTTTGACACCACCTGCTACCATGTTGACTACCACAGCACGGCCAACTCCACTAGGATTAATCCCATGATGATCGTAAAAGTGACCATCTTCACTGGCCAAAACTGCGCGTTTGAGGTTGGGGGAAATTCTATCCAATGGTACTACTTCTCGGTTAGCTTCTCCGTGGATACTGGTTAAAAGTTTACCTTTTATATCGTATATGTAAGTTGTTTCTGAAGGAAAAAAGTTTTTAATTTGTCTAACATCTGGTAAATTACGGAAACTAATGGCTAAACCAACTAGTGTCCCCGCTATAATGGAGCTTGACAGGAGTGTTATAAATAGGAGAGTACCCCCAGTTATCTGACCGACTCCTTTAAAAAACTCAAATTCAGATGAATCCTGCTGTTGTGGTTGTTTGTTATCAAAAGTCCTGGATGACACGGCTATCTCACTTCCTCACTGGTAAATTTAAATGTAATTCATTAAATGGCAAAAGACGGTTAATTTTTTGTAATTATAGTAATCTGGCAAAACAGAGCAGGGATGACAACCCTAACTTTTACAGTCGAAAGTATATTTAATGGCGAATTTCTTAGTATGACGCAAAATTTCTCTTGGTTGCATCGTGGTGTGGCAGAAATTTTTCCTCAACCCCATAACGATGATCATGACACGGAAAGTCTGGAAAAACGGTTACTTAATTCTGACCGTCCTTTAAGAATTAAACTAGGTATTGACCCTACGGGGGCAGATATTCATCTTGGTCATAGTATACCTGTGCGGAAATTGCGGGCTTTTCAAGATGCTGGTCATACGGCGGTACTGATTATTGGGGATTTTACGGCGCGAATTGGTGATCCTACTGGTAAATCTGAGGTGCGTCGTCAGCTAACGGAGGCTGATGTGACACGAAATGCTCAAACTTACCTTGACCAGGTACGTCCTATTTTAGATTTTGATACCCCTGGTCGGTTGGAGGTACGTTATAACTCTCAATGGCTTTCCCAGATGGATTTAGGAAAAACTTTAGAGCTACTTTCTACCATGACTGTAGGACAAATGTTAGCTAAGGAAGGTTTTGCAGAACGTTATAAACAAGAGAATCCTATTTTTCTCCATGAGTTCCTGTATCCACTGATGCAAGGTTATGATTCTGTGGCTGTGGAAGCTGATGTAGAATTAGGGGGAACTGATCAAAAATTTAACATCGCTGTCGGTCGAGATCTACAACGTCATTTTGGTTTAAAACCGCAGTTTGGACTGTTATTACCAATTTTGATTGGGACTGATGGTGTACAAAAAATGTCGAAGTCTTTAGGTAATTATGTTGGTTTGGGTGAACATCCTTCACAAAAGTATCAAAAACTCCAAGGTGTACCAGATAATTTACTCTCACAGTATTTTGAATTGCTGACAGATCTACCTTTAGATAGTTTGCCACAAAACCCACGCGATCGCCAGGAGTATTTAGCCTGGGAAGTGGTGCGTCAATATCACGGTGAAGCGGCAGCTAATGAGGCTAGAGAGGCTGCTAAAAGTGGTGGAAGGGAGGGAACATTACCGGAGTATTCTGTGGCTGTTATTCCTCAATTCCCTGCGAAATTAGCCTTTATTTTGGGTGCTACTGGTTTATGTAAAAGTACCGCCGAAGGTAAACGGAAAATTCAGGAAGGTGGAGTGAGAATAGATGGTGATAAGATTACTGATGCGGATGTAAGTTTTTCTCAGCCTGATGATTTATATAATAAGGTGTTACAGGTGGGTAAGAAGAATTTTATACGGTTAGTAAAGTAGCTATCAGCTATCAGCTATCAGCTTAAAATAAAAAAACTGACTGCTGACGGCTGTTATAATGTTTTCATCATTAATAATTGTTCAAAGTCATGATTCAAACCTTAACTAAAATTGTTACCTTTGAGGAATTTGTTAACTCGCTTCCTGACAATTCCGATATACGTTATGAATTACATCATGGAAAAATTGTTAAAATGGCGCAACCAGTGGGAGATCATGAAGAAGTTAAAGGGTTTTTAGGTGTGGAAATTCCCTTTGAAATTAAACGAATGGGATTATCTTATGTGATACCTAATCAAGTTATAGTTAGACCAGAAGGTAAAGATTCTGGTTATTTTCCCGATTTGTTGGTTTTAAATCGTGCCAATTTAGCTAATGAACAATTATGGAAAAAACAATCAGTTATTAGTCATGGTGCTTCCATAGCTTTAATCATCGAAATTGTTTCCACTAATTGGCGTGATGATTACCATTTAAAGTATGCTGATTATGAGGAAATGGGTATTGCTGAATATTGGATTATAGATTATGCAGCTTTAGGAGGACGTAATTTTATTGGTAATCCTAAACAACCTACTATTTCTGTTTGTAATTTGGTAGATGGAGAATATCAAATCAGTAAATTTAGAGATGATGAACAGGTTATTTCTCAAACTTTTCCTGAATTAAATTTAACTGCAAATCAGATTTTAAAAGCTGGTATGATGTAGGTTTAAATTACAATTTTTCAATCAAGATATTTGCAGATTTATTCCCCAAACATTATCTAAACAGCTATAAATTAATTTTGACTAATCTAGGACTTACCCACGATTCACTGAATAACGAACCACAGAGGCACAGAGAACACAGAGAAATGAGGGTTTGAGGAATATTTTGCTTAAGTCCTGTAATCTTGACAAAAATTTCTGACATATTCCCTGAAAATAGGAGATAAATCAAACAATATGTTATCCCCTGTAATTTTCTGAATTAAATACCTTTTTTGTAGAGATTCTAACCCATTAATAAAATTAGTAGAAGATAATTCTAAGGTAATTTTTAGATATTCTCTAGATACAGGTTGATTACATTTACTCAATGCTAAAATAATCTGTTGTTCAATGGGTGATATTTTGTTAAATATTTGGCTAAATAAAGATTGCATTTCTTGAGTAATTACTAATTCATTTTCTGCTAAAAATTCACTAACTTTACCATTAAAAATCTTTTTAATTGAGATGGTAATAGTTTTTAGAAACAATGGATGACCTGTATATAATATCATTAAATTTAACCAAGTATCTTCATCTTTTAATCCGGTATTTTTGAGAATATCTATATTTTCTAGTCCTGATAGTTCTAAAGATTTGATAGGATATAATTCTTCATCTAAAGATTCCATTTCTGGACATTGTTCTTGACTGATTAAGATTACATGACTTTGATGTTGGGTTTCTGTAATCATTTTGAATAAGGTTTGATAGTCTTGATATTCTGGTTGATATTTTCCCGCAAATTGATGAGGAGTAAAGATATTTTGTACATCATCAAGAATAATTAAGCATTTTTTATTTGTGAGAATATCAAATAATTGTTTTAATTTATCATTTATAGTTGCTTTGGGTTCTTGTTGACAAGTATTTAATAAGTCGTTAATTAGTAAATTTAGGGATTTGGGAAATTTTAAACTTCTCCAAATAATAACTTCAAACTTTTGTTGATGTAAGTCTATAAATCTTTTAACGAGGGTGGTTTTACCAATACCGGATAATCCTAAGATGGAGATTAAATTAGTAGTTTGGTTTAATATCCAATGGGTAAGGGTTTGTAGTTCTTTTTCTCTGTTATGAAACTTGATGATTTGGGGTGCTAGAGTTAAATCGTGATGAGATAATTTAGATTGAGTATTTATATTAGTTTCTTGAGTTTTTTGATGAGAATGATTTAAGGTTTGTGGATAATAAAAATAATTGTTATTACCATTTATATTATAAATATTAGAATTTTCAAATGATTTAATATATCCCCTTTCTAATGTAGAACGGAAATTAGTTTTTTTAATATCTTCATTTAATGCTTGAGATAAAAGTTGCCATAATTCAGCACCTATATCTCCGACATGATTTTTAGTAACATTACATTCTTGTGCAATATCATCATAGGTTCGTCTTTCCCATGTTCCCTGAACTACAGCAGCTTGAACGTCGTCTAAATGCTTGCCAGTTTTTTCAAAGACTATCTTATCAACAAATGTTACAACTTCGTTTACATTCATACAAGCTATACATTGTAAAGGTTGTAACCATTATAGATGAATATTATTCAATTTTTTCCGATCTTTTCCGGTTTTTTTCTTAATATTTTGTAATAAAACAACCGTATAAATCCGTATCTACAAGACTTAAAAATATAGTATAAATAATTAATCTACACATAAACAACAAATACAATGACTACAAAAGCTAGAGGAAATTTACCGCGTTTCATTACTACAGAAGCTATTGCACCAAATAATGATGCTGGTTATCAAAAAGTTTGGGATGCAGTCAGAGCAGCATTTTCTCCTAGTCGTCAGTCCAGTATAGGGTATTGGCGTTATCCTCTTTTTCTGCAAGTTGGCGATCGCCGCAAAGAACCAGATATACTTATTGTTGATCAACAGTGGGGCATTATTGTCATAGAAGTTTGTCCTGTAAATATTGAACAAATCACATCAGTTAATGATAACTATATCCAGTTTCTAGATAATACTCTACAACAAAATTATTCTCTGGCAAATATTTCTCAATATGTTCAAGTATTGCGTAAATATTGTGATCAAGAACCTATTAAAAGTCCAGAATCAGATATTCAACAAAAAATAATTGGACGTACTTTAATTGCTTTTCCCAATATTAGTACAAAACAATGGGAAGAAAAAGGATGGACGGGAACAGAAGAGGGTACACCATTTATATTTAATAATCAACTGGGTGAAGTTGGCTTGAGAAACCGTATAGAAAAAGCTCAGGCGGCGATTACAGGCGAATCATTAAATGATAGTCAATACAAATCTCTTCTAAGTGTCATAAGTGGAACATCTATTCTGCGTAAGTTTTTAGAGAAGATCGAATCTGCTGATAATCAAAGTTGTTACAATATATTAGCAGATGCTCAAAAACTTATGTATGAATGGGATATTAAACAGGAATGGATCGGTAAATCTGTTCCGCCCGGTCCCCAACGAGTAAGAGGAATTGCCGGCTCAGGAAAAACTGTTCTTTTTACTCAAAAAGCAGTAATTATGCACCTGAAACATCCTGAATGGAAAGTAGCTTTTGTTTTCTTTACTCGTAGTTTATATGACCAAATTGAAGCGTTATTTAAGTTATGGATAAGTCATTTTACCAATGGAGAAATTAAATATCAGAATTTACCTAATTCCAATTTAAGAGTTCTTCATGCTTGGGGTGCAAGAGATAGAGATGGTTTATATGGTGAAATTTGTAGAATCGAAAGGGTAACAAGGTTAAATCCAGGTGATACAGGAGAAAAAGTTCCTAATGATGCATTAGCCTATGGTTGTCGAAACTTTTTGCAGCAAAAGCCAAAATTTAAACCTATTTTTGATGCTTTAGTTCTTGATGAAGGTCAGGATTTAATGACTGAAGATGATCTTAAATTTACAGCAGAGGATGGTGACAAAAAACAGTCAATTTATTGGTTAGCATATCAATCATTAAAATCTGTTAGTGAGGATAAACCTGAGCAAAAACGTTTGATTTGGGCTTATGATGAAGCGCAAACTATACATTCTACAGGAGCAGTTGCACCAGGAGCAGAAGAAGTATTTGGTAAGAAGCTTAGTAGCATTTTAGGTGGTAGTGGAGGTGGTATTTATCCAGGGGGTATTCGTAAAGCTCATGATATGGAACGTTGCTACCGTACTCCCGGAGCTATTTTAACTGCTGCTTTTGCTCTTGGTACTGGTTTCTTATCAAAAGAAGGAATTCCCAGATCGAAAATTGAATTGATGACAAAAAAGAACTTACAATCTATTGGTTTTGAAGTGTTAGAAGGGGATTTCAGAAAACTAAATACTCCAATAACCATTACCAGACCTCCAGAAAATTCACCTAATCCTGTTCCTAGTCTTTCTAATCATCCAGTTATTAAGTTTGAAACATACAATTCTCGAAAAGATGAACTTCTGGCATTATTAGAAAAAATTGAATCTAATTTATACAATGATAAATTAAAGCCTCATAAAAACATTTTAGTGATTGTATTAGGTTATACCACTCCCCCTTCTTATGATGGTAATAACTTAGAAAGACAAGTTGCTAATTTCTTAATGGAGCATGGAATTGATATTTATATTCCTAGCTCATTAGAATTAAATGATACTAATCCTAAATGGCCTAATAATAATCCTGATTTATTCTGGTATGATGGTGGTGTAACTATTTCCCGAATTGATCGAACTAAGGGAAATGAAGCAGATATGGTTTATCTAGTGGGGTTAGATAACATTGCTAAAAACGAAAGCGATACAAAATTACGAAATCAATTATTTGTCGCTTTAACTCGCTCTCGTGGCTGGGTTGATATTAGCGGTATTGGTGATTATCCTTTCTATGAAGAGGTAAATAAAGTAATTGCACAAGGTAATACTTTTACTTTTACTCTTAAAGGAGTGACACCATCTCAAGATGCTAATGATGATTTAACTGAAGAAGATGAACAAAATCTTTAATTGTTAACAAGTAGGTTGGGTTGAGGAAACGAAACCCAACATTGATATCAAATTTTGACAACATGATCAATACTTGTAACTTGATTCTTAAACTGTTCCCATAACTGAAAAAATAAATCAAAAGCTAATTTTTCATCCTCTACTTGAGACAAAATAATACTTTCCCAACCTTCAGCAGAATTAATTTGATATTTCCCTTGTATCCATTTCTGAAATTGAGCAAATTGTTTTTCCTGTTGTGTTAGTTGTAAACCTAACTCACCTCTGGACATACTATACCCCATTAATAACATTTTTAACCGAGTTATAGATACTTTTCCTAAATACATTCCTGGGCGTTGTTTAATTCTGGTTAATAAGTCATAGAGATATTCTTGACTATTTTTATTACCATTAGTGGTAGTTACATCTAGCATAATCTTCTCCTCAATTCTCCTGAATATTTCTTAAAAGTTTTCTTCAGTAACTATTAATTCTTGTCCTAAATGAATTTTACCAAAAAATTGAAAATTACCTAACCATTCTACTTTTGCTATTCCTTGAGGATGATGATTGTCAAAAACAATTTCCATCCCATCTATTATAACTATAATTCCTTCATGGTATCCTGTTTCTGAAATAGCATCACCTCCAATACTATCATCATAAAGAAAACAATTACGATAATCTAAATCTGCTTGTGTATTAATTTTAATTAGTTTACCTGGGATTCTTGCCAGTTGTAAATAGTTTTTTATAGCTAAAGCACATTGAACACATTGTAAATTAGGATAACTGTCAGCTATTTCTACTAAATCTTGCTTTTGTTTTAGTGTTAAATACTTCATTTATTTTATTTAAAATATACCACAATTGATATTCAGGAGTTAAATCAATATTAATTAAAAAAGAATCATTCTGCATCAATTCCTTCCCACATTTTTTCTAAAGGTATTCTTTTTCCTGCTTTCGCTTCTTGTAATGCTGTTTTTAAACTTGCTTTAATTTCCATAACAGAGGTATCATCAGAATCAGATTCAGTTTCATCTGGTACAAGGATAATGACTCTGACTTGTTTAAGTGCATGAATTTCTAAAGGTTTATCTAATAATAATTGACCTTTTTCATCAAATTTTCCCATGACTTCAAAAGCTTTCATTGTTTGACCTCAAATAGATACGATATATTAGCAAATATTTTTGCTAATCGCCATATCATAAACTGTCTATTTTGTCAACCCCCCTTTGACTTTGCTTTACAAAACTACATCAAGCTATTTCTAAATTTGTCCCAAAAATTCTTTATCACTCCTGAATATTTTCCCCGTCCTCACTTTCCCTATTTCTCAAATACCTGTAAATAAAGGATTTCCAGATTCTACTTCCTGCAATTTTAAAAAATTGACATACTACGCCTAGATTTTGAAATTTTACCAAATCGCTGAAACTATTGCAAGATCGTTGATAAATAGAAATTATTCTCAATAAAATATTAAGAAAATATAAATATGAAGTTCTGTTAATTTTTCGATGATATTAATATTTAAACTATTTTTGTAATGTCAATAACTTTAACTTATAAATTAAGAAAAAACCGAGGTTCAAAGTTAAATTTATGCTGTATTGAATTATATATAGCAGATCACCGACTTCTTTGATAACTAATTTAGGATTGCTATAGTATTCATATTTGATTAAAGACTTCAATCTTCGCTTGAGTAAATTTAATCGTATGAATACACAACCATTTTTCTAACCTAGTGAAAAGTAGCGATCATAAACATCAATATCGGAGTATAATGAATTGGATATTATGTAATAAGTAACAATACCTTGTCTATATTGAAAAAAGCCTTGATTTGTAGGTTGGGTTGAAGCATGTTCACGAAGTGTGGCGAAGCCATAACCCAACATGAGCGTTGGGTTGCGCTGTCGCTAATATTTGCTTGAGTAAATTTAATCGTATGAATACACAACCATTTTTCTAACCTAGTGAAAAGTAGCGATCATAAACATCAATATCGGAGTATAATGAATTAGATATTATGTAATAAGTAACAATACCTTGTCTATATTGAAAAAAGCCTTGATTTGTAGGTTGGGTTGAAGCATGTTCACGAAGTGTGGCGAAGCCATAACCCAACATGAGCGTTGGGTTGCGCTGTCGCTAATATTTGCTTGAGTAAATTTAATCATATGAATACACAACTATTTTTCTAACCTAGTGAAAAGTAGCGATCATAAACATCAATATCGGAGTATAACGAATTAGATATTATGTAATAAGTAACAATACCTTGTCTATATTGAAAAAGCCTTGATTTGTAGGTTGGGTTGAAGCATGTTCACGAAGTGTGGCGAAGCCATAACCCAACATGAGCGTTGGGTTGCGCTGTCGCTTAACCCAACCTACAGAAAATGGACAAGGTATTCAAGTAATAACCAGAATTATGAATGCTGAAAAAATTATTGTACCTTTAGATGTACCAGATTTAGAAAGCGCGATCGCTCTCATTAATAAACTTCCTCAAGTCACTTTCTGGAAAGTTGGTTTGGAGTTGTTTACCAGCACAGGTCCGAAAATTCTCGATATCCTCAAATCTCAAGAAAAACGTATTTTCCTCGACTTGAAATTTCACGATATCCCCAACACTGTCGCTGGTGCTTGTCGCGCTGCTGCTGGTTATGGGGTGGATTTATTGACAATTCACGCAACTTGTGGTAGTGATGCTCTCAAAGCGGCTGCGGAAGCTGTGGAAATTGGAGCGGAAAAAGCCGGAACAAAACCTCCGCAATTAATCGCTATTACGTTGTTAACCAGTATTTCCCCACGACAATTGGCGTTTGATTTGAAAATTCCCCTGGAATTACCAGAATTTGCTCTGGAAATGGCACTTTTAGCTGAAAAGTCAGGGTTGAATGGGGCGGTTTGTTCTCCCCAGGAGGTGCAACAATTAAGAGAAACTTGTAAAAATGACTTTTTGCTCGTTTGTCCAGGGGTGCGGCCTACTTGGTCTGATAAAGGCGATCAAAAGCGATCGCTCACTCCTTCCCAAGCTATCACAGCGGGTGCAGATTATCTCGTTATCGGTCGTCCTATTACTGCGGCTGCTGAACCTGAGTTAGCCTGGAATCTGGTTGTTGAGGAGTTAAATACTTTTCCCACCAAAAACCAAAGACCTCTTGACTAAAAAAACTTTGGTTATTAAGATAGTTCTTCCTTATCAAAATCATGATAACAAATTTAAAATCAATTGTCAACCCCTTTGATAGTATTTTTTGGGCTTTTCTTGGGAGTGGGAATTATTCGCTAAGTTGTGGAGGTACAAAATCATCTGCGTTTATCTGTGTTTATCTGCGTTTCCTTCCTAATTCCTGTAGCTATAAAGAAACCCGCGATTATTAAGATAGTTCTTCCTTATCAAGGTCATGATAACAAATTCAAAATCAATTGTCAACCCCTTTGATAGTATTTTTTGGGCTTTTATTGGGAGTGGGAATTATTCGCTAAATTGTGGAGGTACAAAATCATCTGCGTTTATCTGCGTTTATCTGCGTTTCCTTCCTAATTCCTGTACCTATAAAGAAACCCGCGATTATTAAGATAGTTCTTCCTTATCAAGGTCATGATAACAAATTTAAAATCAATTGTCAACCCCTTTGATAGTATTTTTTGGGCTTTTCTTGGGAGTGGGAATTATTCAATAAGTTGTGGAGGTACAAAATCATCTGCGTTTATCTGTGTTTATCTGCGTTTCCTTCCTAATTCCTGTACCTGTGAGGATGGGAAATGCTATTATTTACAATTTATATGATGACAAAAACGAGCAATGCTAAACCTTGACTGGAGTTTAGAAATTGAAGAGGAAAAAAGAACAAGGAAGAATGAAGTAAATTTCTCTCCTGGTTTTTGGTGCTTATATTTAATAGCCTGTAATTTATGGTTATTTATTGCTCCTGGATTTTATTATCCTCTAATTGCGAAAAGTATCACTCCTAAATCTGTAAGTCCCCAAGTTACTAACTCCTGTTCTCAAAAAAGTTTAGAAACTTTAACAACTCAATTAATGTTAGATCTACCTGGCTATGCTAACCGTGTTACCCAACGTGCGCGTCGTCTGAAAAGGAGTGTTGATACTTTTTCCTATATATTGGCTGCGGGGAAACCAGAGTTTGAATCTTTACCATTAAATCCTGGTATTGATCATGGGAATAACTATAACACAGAAGGAGTAGAACAGGTTTTCTTTACAACCTTAGAGAGAAAATATCTCAATAAAAAACCTGTAGAATTACAAGAATTTCACAGGCTATTTTTGACAAAAACTAACACTGGTTGGAGTGTGGTGATGATGTTTTCTCAAACCAGTGAGTATCCAGTTAAACCTCCTATCGCACCACCCAGAAATAGTAGTTATGGTGCGATCGCTCAAGGTGTTAAACTATGGTTACGGGATTGTCAAGCTGGAACTGTTCGATTACAGTAAGTAGTTACAGCTATTTCCAGGTAAATCGTTTTTTGTTTCCCACCCAGGCGCAAATCAATATAGTATTACCCTTGGGGAATTTGATTTAATTCTGCTGTCAGCTTCTCTTTATTGCGTCTGCGGATTTTTGCGTAAAGTTGAATACTCACCGCCATGAACACCACTAAACCGAAAATTAACCAGGCTGTCATGTCGGTGGGTAAGTTGTTCTTGAATATAGCCAACATGACAATTACAACTAGTAAAAGCGTTGGTGCTTCATTCAAAGCGCGTAAACTTTGACCACTCCATTTACATTCATTCGCTGCTAACTGCTTCATGAGTCTACCACAATAATGATGATAGCCAATTAAAACAGCTACAAACGCTAATTTGAAATGTAGCCAGGGTTCTTGTAAAATATCCATGTTTGTAGATAAGATACCAATAGCCATCGCTACTGTTACTAACATCCCAGGGGTAGTTATAATATCATAAAGACGCTTTTCCATGATTTGATACTGGTTTTTCAGTATCGTTCTTGCTGGTTCTGGTTCTTGGTTGGCTTCAACGTGGTAGATAAATAACCGTACTAGGTAAAATAACCCCGCGAACCAAACCACAAAGCCAATAATATGAAATGCTTTAAACCAAGAATAAGCCATAATGTCCTAACCTGCCTTAATCGCCTTACAAATGATCTTAATACCAGGTTACGGTAATTCTAGTCGAGAATGGCGATACATTAAGAACTATTATTGATCTTCTAACTGACTACTAAACTGTTTAGCAGAACGTGGTTTTAACTCGACTGACTCAGTGCGGGGTAATAAATCAAATATTTCTCTAAATTTGTCGTCTATTTCTTCAAAAGGTACTTGACCTTTTTTGTTCAAGACTACTTTACCCGACTGGTCAAAAACTACAACTTGAGGAACACCCCCTGAATAATAATATCCTGGTTCTGTCGGTTGATAGGTCTTGTCAGCTAAAATGGTATCAACGCTGATAGGAATAATCTCCGCTGCGCGTCCATAGAATGCTTGTACCTCGGAAACAACTTGGGCGTATTTCTTGCAGTCGCTACTATCATCAATGTAAAATGTGACTATGGCTGGTTTGTGTTCTGCTAACGTCTGTGCTAGTGTTTCTTTGGCAGGAACTAAAGAACCATTACCAGCATAAATTACAAAAATATTACCATCATAACGATCATCTTTAATACCTGCCATTGCGGGCTGTATACTAATTATGAATAGCAAAGGAAGTAGTAATAAGCATTTAGATACTAACCGTCTCCAGTTAGTAATTATTTGAGTTTGTAAAAAAAGCCACTTTATGATATTCATTCACAGAAACCTTGTATTTGTCATTGGTTAGTTGTCAGTTGTCAGTGGTCAGTTGTCAGTTGTCATTGAAAAAATCATCTTTTCTTGCTTCCCTGTTTCCCGTCTCCTTGTCTCCTTTTGATGTTATCTTCTCTATAATAATCCTATTTGATTTTTTTTAATGAACCACACCAGACCCAGAAATCATGGAGGAAGAGAAAATAAAGATGTTATGTCTACGGATACACATACTCATTCAAAATCGTTATAGTTAGTTAAATTTACAGTTTCAAATGCTTTTGACAATGATCACCTTATTCATAAATCATGACTGTGGGTAAAAAAATAAAATTTATCAGTAGACTTACCTTGGGTTTTGCGGTATCAATAGCCAAAAGCGTGACATTTTTGGTCAGGTCACTGCGTCTTGGTGCTGCTAGTGTTTTACCAGGCGCTATTGCGCGACGTATAGAACCCCGAATTTTGCAGTTATTGAGTCAGCAAGTTAAACACGGAGTAATTATTATTGCGGGAACAAATGGAAAAACTACTACGGCTTTACTATTATGCACCATTTTACAACGAAAGGGATTTCGTATCGCCCATAATTCTACAGGCGCGAATCTGGAAAACGGTTTAGCAACTGCTTTAATAGACAATGCTAATCTGTTGGGAAAGTTAAATATAGATTATGCAATTTTAGAAGTTGATGAAAATATAGTTCCCAAGGTTTTGAAACCGCTACAACCTCGAATTATTCTCTGTTTAAATCTGTTCCGCGACCAATTAGATAGATATGGAGAAGTAGATAGTATTAGTAAGCGGTGGACAAAGGTAATTTCGACCTTACCAGAAACAACCGTAGTTATTCCCAATGCTGATGATCCAACTTTATCATATTTGGGTCAACAGTTACCACAAAGAATCTTATTTTTTGGTTTAAATGAACCAGAAAATTATTTAGAAGCTATTCCTCACGCTGTTGATTCTATCTATTGTCCTAGATGCGGCCATGCTTTAGACTATCAAGGGGTTTATTTATCCCACTTGGGAGATTTTACTTGTCCTAGTTGTGGTTTTACTAAAGGTCAACCCGCATTAGTAAGTCGCAAATGGCCACAAATTCTTATCGGTTTGTACAATAAATATAATACTTTGGCCGCAGTTACAGCAGCAAAAGAATTAGGAATTGATGATGTTATTATCAGAGATACAATTAACGATTTTCAAGCCGCTTTTGGTCGCGCTGAAGATTTATTTATTGACGGTAAACGAGTACGGATTCTATTATCTAAAAATCCCGTAGGTACAAACGAAACTATTCGCGTCGTTACTCAAAGTACCGATAAAACTACTTTATTGGTCTTGAATGACAGAACCCCCGATGGTACTGATGTATCATGGATTTGGGATGTGGATACGGAAAAGTTGGTAGCAAGAGGAGGAACCTTGATTGTGAGTGGCGATCGTGTGTATGATATGGCCTTACGTTTGCTTTATAGTCAAGAATCTGTGGAGAGTAATATTAACCTGATTGTAGAGTCAGATTTGCACAAAGCGATCGCTACTGCTCTGGAGCATACACCAGCAAATGAAACTTTACACATTCTCCCCACCTATTCGGCCATGTTAGAAGTAAGAGAAATATTAACTGGTAAGAAAATCCGCTGATAACTCAAGTTACTAGTTATCTAGTTGAGGCTGGTAATAGGTAATAGGTAATAGGTAATAGGTAATTGGTAATGGGTAATGGGTAATGGGTAATGGGTAATGGGTAATTGGTAATTGGTAATTGGTAATTTTCTGTTTTCATCCTTTAATCTTGGATATCCTGATTATGACATTTTCCCTAACTATCAACTTACGTTAATAATTGACAAGTTTATATCGTTTCCCAGTCTAATGAACTACATACCAATTTATTCCCTGTAACCTGTAACCTGTAACCTCCCTGTTCCCTGTAACCTGTAACCTGTTCCCTGTAACCTGTAACCTCCCTGTTCCCTAAAACTAAAAAACTTTGTACTTCACGAGCAATTATGAAAATAGTCAAACTGATTTTACTTGCTTTTCCCGCATTTTTAGCATCTCTGCTATTACTAGTCAACCCAGCACAGGCTTCCTTGAAAGCTACACCCGCTGCAAATACAATTGCGTTATTATCTACTCAAGCGAATCTTGATTTAAAAATACCGCAAATAAATAAGATTACACATTCTGTGATAGAAAAAACTGGTTGTAGTTGCGCTAATTGCGTTCAGACTAATTTAGATAAGTTACAAGGTAAATTGCCTATGATTGGGGCTTAATTAAGTTAGACTAATTAATAAAGATACAGATTTGCTGTGTCTTTATTAATTGATATGATAATCAAACTCTGAAAAAGTAAGTTTAAATTCTGGAACTTTGCAGATATTTATAAGCGACAATAAATCATGTTAGGAAAAAAAATATTTACCCATTTATTAAAAACCACCATTTTCGGTTTAATCTTAGGATTATTTGGCTGTGGAAATAGAAATATTAGTACAATATATAATCAAAGAAATTCGACTATTATTAACAGTAACTTACCCATAGTAGTAGCAACTAATAGCGTAATTTGTGATTTAACAAAACAAGTTGCGGGAAATACAATTAACCTGATATGTTTAATTCCTCCCGGTATGAACCCCTTAACCTATAAACCCATACCGGAAGATAGTCGAGTTATTGAAAGTGCTGATTTAGTTTTATATCATGGTTATAATTTTGAACCAGGTTTAATGAAAATCATTAAATCTACTACAAATACAAACTCTTATACAAAAATTGCTGTTGCTGAAAGTGCTGTCAAAAATCCAATCAAAATTAAACAAATTATAGAACCCCATATTTGGCATAATCCTAATAATACCATAAAAATGGTAGAGATTATTAATAATAATTTAGTTAAATTATCACCAACTAATAAAAATATCTATAGTAAAAATACTAAAAAAGTCATCCAAGAAATGAATCAAATTGATAATTGGATTAAAAAAAGACTAGATACTATTCCTGCTAAAAATCGCAAGTTAATCACTTCCAATGCAGCAATGATTTATTACGTCAAGGCTTATAATATTCCATATTCAGTAAATTTAGCTAAGATCAAAAATATCGAAAAGCTGACATATACAGAAGTCGAAAATTTCGCTATGGATATTCAAAAAGCTAATGTACCAACAATTTTCGCAGATACAACAATTAACTCTAATTTACTTAAATCTATAGCCATAGCAGCCAAAGTCAAGGTTTTTCAAAGACCACTTTATATTCATGGACTAGGTGAACCGGGAAGTGACGGAGAAACCTATCAAAAAATGATGGCTGCTAATACAAGAATAATTGTAGAAGGACTCGGAGGAACATATTTAAAAATTGACTATCGTTACCAAAAAAATATATGATAAATTAATAAATCGTCACTCGCTAAGTCCCATGAGTTACTATATTGCTCCTAGTTTTCTTGATAAACTTGCAGTTCATATCACCAAAAACTTCTTAAACCTTCCTGGTATTCGAGTTCCTCTAATTTTAGGTATTCATGGCCGCAAAGGAGAAGGAAAATCCTTTCAATGTGAGTTAGTTTTTGAAAAAATGGGTATCGGGGTAACTTTAATATCTGGAGGAGAATTAGAAAGTCCAGACGCTGGAGATCCTGCGCGGTTAATTCGGTTACGATATCGAGAAACAGCAGAATTAATCAAAGTCCGGGGGAAAATGTGCGTACTGATGATTAATGATTTAGATGCGGGTGCTGGACGTTTTGACGAAGGAACTCAGTATACAGTAAATACTCAATTAGTAAATGCTACATTGATGAATATTGCTGATAATCCCACAGATGTACAATTACCGGGAAGTTATGACTCAAATCCTTTATGTCGTGTCCCGATTATTGTCACAGGAAATGATTTTTCTACCCTCTACGCACCATTAATTCGTGATGGGAGAATGGATAAATTTTATTGGGAACCTAACCGAGATGATAGAATAGGAATTGTGGGGGGAATTTTTACCGAAGATGGACTTTCACAAGAAGAAATTGCACAATTAGTTGATACTTTTCCCCAACAATCTATTGACTTTTTTAGTGCTTTGCGTTCCCGAATTTATGATGAGCAAATTCGTAATTTTATCCATCAAATCGGTTTTGAAAATGTCTCTTTGCGAGTTGTCAATAGTTTGGAGGGACCACCAGCATTTAAAAAGCCAGATTTTACTCTCTCTCATTTAATTGAGTCGGGTAAATTCATGGTTAGTGAACAAAAAAGAGTGGAAAACTCCCATTTAGTTGATGAATATAATCGTTTAAATCGAGGTAAAGGTTATCAAGTTGCTGCTCCCGTTGTCGAAGTTCCAGTTAGTAAACCTATCAATAATCAAGCCAATCATTTAAGTTTAGAAACTCAAGAACAAGTTCGACAAATTTTAGCTCAAGGTTATAAAATTGGCATTGAACACATTGATGAAAGACGTTTCCGTACAGGTTCTTGGCAAAGTTGCGGTTCTTTTTTTAATATTGATGCACATTCCGACGCTATTTCTAATTTAGAATCTTGCTTATCTGAATATAGCGGTGAATATGTGCGTTTAGTAGGAATTGATCCACAAGCAAAACGACGAGTAGTAGAAACAATTATTCAACGTCCTCATAGTAAGTAATTGGTATTTTTTTGAATGTAGAGACATTCCGTGGAACGTCTCTACAGGGCTTGAATTTAATATAGCAATGTAGGCTTAAACTGGAGTTAAAAATAGGTCAGCTTCTGCTTGTCTTCTCCGTCTTAATCCTACTTCCACATTGCTACCAGGATTTCTGTATTTTAGAAAAGTTTCTTCAATTTCATCCCATTTTTTATCTCTCAAAACTCTAGTCATACTTTGGAAACGGGAATTACCATAAAAATTAGCACCCAAGTTATAACCAAAGCTTAATAAAGCACCCTGTTGGTTAGCATTTAACTCATTCCAAACAGGAATTTTTTGTAGAGGTGGGAGATAGCTATTCTCTAGCTGAAGCATCAATAAATCATCTGCTTCTTGTTGAGTGATGCTTTCACCTAATTTCCAGTTACTACCATCTCTTTTTTTTGTAGAACCCCAACCAATGGTGATAGGTAAATTACCAGTTCGGGGATCTGGATAAGCCTTTAAATAACAACCTTCAAATTTTTTGATCAGCGGAATTGCTGAAAGTGGTAGTTTTCCGGTGACACCACCAAAACCGTTTGTTTGAGGAGTTGGGGATGGTACTGGATTTGTTGTTAATTGGTCAAAAGCGTTATTTAAAAGATTTTGGGTATTTTTTCCGACTATTCCATCTGCTTCAAGCCCATTTCGACTCTGAAACTGTTTGACAGCCTTGACAGTATTGTTGCCAAAATCACCATCTATTGTCCCCGGATCGAAATTGAGTGCTTTTAAGATTTCCTGTAGTTGTTGAACTTTTGCGCCATTTGCACCTTGTTTGAGGATTTCACCAGTGTTGAGATTTAATTTACTAGGCATAACGGTATCCTGGTAACTTTAGTTTGATCAGTTTCGTAGTTGAAAGCAGAGATTAACTGAAAATGAGACCTTACTTAGTTGATTGTACAGTATGACTATGTGATATGACAACGATTTTTACAAAAAAATACATAAATTATCAAAATTATAAAAGTATATAAATTGGCGGGAATATGATCATAAATAATGATACTTTGTGATCAACGAAAAATTACTAATTGAAAATCCGATCCAAATATATGCCTTGGTTTGTCAAAATTGAAACTGGTAAGGTTGATAAGGCGACCTTTGACAAATATGTACCCGCCCACAAAGCCTACGTACAACAATTAATTGCTAAGGGACACAAAGCCAAAACAGGTTATTGGGCGCAAAAAGGTGGTGGTATGATGTTATTTGAGGCTGAGTCAATGGATGAAGCACAGGCAATAGTAACCGCTGACCCCTTGATACAGAACGATTGTGTCAATTATCAACTATTTCAATGGGAAATTGTTTTGGAATAATATACAAATTCTGAATTTTCGTGTTATGATGGTCAAAGACCTGGATCTATGCAACTTCAACGCCCAAACCTTGTCAGGACCGGAAGGTAGCAGCAATAAGGGATGCTTGTGGTAGGCGTAGTCTCCGGGTCGCCTTACTTGTAGGAGCTTTCAGTAGCAATGCCTGGTTTTGGAGATATTGTACAAAAAGCTTTTTATCTTGGTGTTGGGTTAGCCTCCTACGCCAGTGAAAAGGCTGGGGGGAAATTAGCCGAACTGCGATCGCAAGTCCAAAAATTAGCAGATGAAATGGTGGCTAAAGGCGAGATGAACACAGAAGAAGCTCGCCGCTTCGTCGAGGATATGATGAAGCAAGCTCAACATGACTCAGTACCTGGAGAAGCGTATCAAAAGACACCTCCTTCCGAACCGCGTCGCATAGATATCCTAGAGGATGACGAAGAAGCAACTGGGAAAGAGGCGAAAAAAGAAAATAAAGATCATGGCGATAATGTAAATCAGCTGCGGGATCAAGTGCGAGAACTACAGGAAGAGTTAAAAAGGCTGCAAAGAGAACCGTAAAAAACGATTTTTTACCTCCACAGTCAATTCTAAAAAATCACAGAATATCCGAAGTGGTTTTAAGTGTAATTACTTACCGTGTACTCTAGCAATTCCAGCCTGATGGCGTTAAGCTTCATGTTTTTAGCCAGTAAGGGCTTTAAGTTTATGGAACAGTGGCAAAAAGACTTAATAGACATGATCGAAACCGTGGCTGATGAAGTAGAGAAGTTCTTCCTAGGAATGAATGACATGGTAGATGCTTTTTTTGAGTTCGCAGAGGAAATTACTGAAGAAGTAGAAAGCACTTATGTAGCAGATGTTGATAACTTCGTTAGGTTGCGCGAACAATTTTTACAAGACTTAGCCGAACCAATTCTGGAAATTTACTGGGAACTAGAAGACATCAGTGAAGATGTAGATCCCGGCTTTCCTTATGCAGTAGAAGCTACAATAGAAAAAAATGCGGCTTGTATTGGTTGTAGCCATTATCACGGACAGGTTTATGGTGGTAACTTGTTAGTTTGTGCTATGCACCCCCATGGTTGGGATGATCAGAATTGTCCAGACTGGGAAAAGCAAATTGAGTAATTAAGCTATCAATCTGGGGAGAAATGTTAAAAACTGTTAAGTTAATAATTGTGAATCTCTACATTTCTTTTTACTAACACAATGAGTAACTTTGCACCTGAAACCCTACCCCCAGTCATTCAAGAAATGAAATATGGTGAACGGGAAATTGCGGAAGGGAAACTAATTACCTTTCCGAATCCCCGCATCGGACGGCGCTATGATATTAATATTACCTTACCAGAATTTACTTGTAAATGTCCGTTTTCCGGTTATCCTGACTTTGCGACCATTTATATTAGTTACATTCCAGATCAACGGGTGGTAGAGTTGAAAGCACTCAAACTTTATATTAACAGTTACCGCGATCGCTATATCTCCCATGAAGAAACAGCCAATCAAATTTTAGATGATTTTGTTGCAGCTTGTGATCCTGTGGAAGTGACTGTAAAAACCGATTTTACCCCCCGTGGAAATGTACATACAGTGGTTGAAGTTAAACATCAAAAAGGTGTTTAAATGAAGAAGCAGAGGCGTTTCATGGAACGTCTCTACAAGGATGATGAAAAACAAATACAGCATATTACCATCAGGGTGAAGTACACTTTTAGCGGGCAAGACTTGTACTGAGCTTGGTCGTTCGCGTAGCGTGGCGTTAGCCATAGTATACCCGCAAAACAAGATTGTTATCATTAATACAGCAAGTTTAGCTTGAGTGAAGTACACTTTGTGCAGGCAAGATGCCCGCACCACAAGAGTTTTATTATTAATATCTGTACTTCATAATACCGGTAACTGCTGTATCTAATTGATTATTAACTAAGTAGGTGAACGGAAAAAAAACCGACGTAAGTAACGAAAAGTAAAGTTTCCCTGTTCCCTGTTCCCTGTCCCCTGTTCCCTTGTCATAACGACAATTTTTCACCCCAACCTACTTAACTAGAGTATTACTATTACGTAAATAACCATTTTGTTGCGCTAATTTTTCTGCAATTAGTTTTTGATAAACCACTTCATAACCATCAGTCATTTTTTGAACACTAAAATTTTCTTCCACATATTGACGACAAGCGTAACGATTTAAATCAGCTACCCTGTCAAGAGAATTAATACATTCTTGCACATTCTTACAAAGGAAACCGGTTTTCCCGTTCACAATAACTTCCCGTGTTGAACCCAGTCGCATAGCAATTACAGGTGTTCCTGATGCCATTGATTCTACCATAACTAAACCAAAAGGTTCTCGCCAAGTAATAGGAAACAAAGTCGCATAAGCACCACCCATGAGGGCATTTTTTTGGATATGATTAGCTTCACCTAAATATTCAATTTGCTTACCATCAATATGTGGTTTAATTTTTTGCGTAAAATATTCCAAATCTACCACATCTACCTTACCTGCTATTTTTAACTTCCAACCAGTTTTTTGAGCAATTTCAATTGCTAAATGGGGTCCTTTTTCGGGAGACATTCTTCCCAAAAAAGCTAAATAAGGTGGTTCTGTTGGTTGAGGATAAAATTCATAACTACTAACATCAATACCATTATAAACAGTGTCTACATAGTTTAAGCCTAATCTGGGTTCTTGCTGAGAATTAGAAATACTAACATAAGGCTGTTTTTTGCTATATTTAAAAATTTTCTCGTTATCTGGAGTAAAAATTCCATGTAAAGTGTGAACTGTAGGAGTTTTGACTAAATTGGCGTAAACTAGTGATCCTAGTCCTACATGAGAGTGAATGATATCAAAATTTTCTGCTTGTTCATAAACTAAACCTAACAGTAACATTTCATAAATACCAGGCTCTTTAATAGTAGGATCTAACCTTAAAGCGCGGGGATGAACTGATACTAACTTAGCTAAACTTAAAGAATCTCCTGATGCAAATAAAGTCACTTCATGTCCCCGACGAACTAATTCATCAGTTAATAAACTTACTACCAACTCTATACCACCATAAGCTGGTGGTGGTACTCTTTCCCACAATGGAGAAACCTGAGCAATTTTCATGATCAATCTCCTAAAATATTAGTTTTCTACTTCTAGTTAGTTGATGAATAGATGAAATAACTAACAGAGAAATAGCCAAAAATACCAAACCATCCTTATTTATAATTACTATTAGATCTTATGTTTTATATTTGATATTTTTTGTCTATCTGAGGTAATGTAAATGTCTGATACTTGAGGAATAAATTAGACATAATACACATGGTACAATAGTTGTTTTTGGGATTTGGCGCTGGCAATAGAAGGGAAAAATAGTATAATGCCATACATTGGCTAGACTAATTTAAGACCAGGAAAAAAGATGATTAATTGTCTTAATTTTCTATTTTTTTCTCAGAGAACCATATTGTCATATAATATGATAGGCAAATATTGGGTATATTAGGTGACATGAATATATACAAACAAATTAAAAAACCCCGTGTTTCATGGCTAGTAGTGTTTGCGCTGGTGGTATTTGTGTTTATGTACTTACCTCTTCTGGTACTGGCTTTTTATAGCTTTAATCAGTCACCTTACAGCGCTAAATGGCAAGGATTTACCTTAGAATGGTACGGTAAATTATTTAGTGACGAACGGATTTTATCGGGTTTATATAATAGTTTATTGGTGGGTTTTTGTGCTGTGGGAGTTTCCGCAATTTTGGGAACATTAATGGCTGTGGGGTTAGCACGTTATGACTTTCCTGGCAAGAGATTATATCAGGGAATTGCTTATTTACCTTTATTAATTCCTGATATTGCGATCGCTGTTTCTACGTTAGTATGTTTATCAGCCTTTGCTATTCCTTTGAGTATCTGGACTATTATCGCTGCCCATATTGTATTTTGTCTATCTTATGTGGGTTTGGTGGTTTCTTCGCGCATGAATAATATCAACCCTCATTTAGAAGAAGCAGCATTAGATTTAGGTGCGACACCAATACAAGCCTTTATTTTAGTTTTATTACCGCAATTAATGCCGGCAATTATTTCTGGGTGTTTATTGGCTTTTGTGTTGAGTTTAGATGATTTTTTAATCGCTAGTTTTACTGCGGGAAGTGGGACTAATACCTTACCAATGGAAATTTTTAGCCGCATTAGAACGGGAGTTAAACCGGATATTAATGCTTTAAGTGTGATGTTAATTTCTACGACTGCTATTGTGGCTTTGATAGGGGAATTGATTAGAACTGCGGGGGAAAGGAGAGAATAGGAAAAAATCAATTCAAAGTAGAAAAATGTTTTAAAACTTGCATGAAAGCAGGAATATGATATTTAGTATAATTACTCTGTTCTGAGTAAAATTTAGCTATTTGCCTCAATAATTCATCCCTAAATACCTCCTCTGTATTAGTCCAATCACTTGGTGGTTTAATATCTTCCCAATAATGCTCTTGAGTTTTGTTATCCTTAACTTTTTTAAGCATTAATAAGGCATAAATTAACTCATTTTTGTGTGTTTCATCTGGAGAATTTTCAAACTGTTCTTTCCAGGAATCGCGTAACTTTTCTAAATCTGTACAATCTAATCCTGAACAATGATTAATGCGATTGGAAACGGTTGAAAAATTATCTTTTAAATCATTACTATTAATAATAGCATTTGTCATAGTCATATAAATATCTTCAAGAATAACTTGTTGACCATTATAGATGGGAACATTGATGTAATTATCAAAAACTTCTTGCAGTTCAGGTATGATAAAATATGCTTCTTTGTGAATTAATCCTGTTACCCAAATACGATGATTTCTAGCATTTTCTTCATTAACTTGACCTTGGTGATAAAGATTTGAGAAAATTTCTTCGGTGTTTGAGAAATCATAGGTATTAGATGAATCGTATTTTTTAATATCTTGGGACTGTATATCTATATCAAGAATAGCAAAAAGCTTATTAGGATTTAAACGTGACTCTCTAGTATCTTCTGATTTTTGACTGTCTTCTTCATGTAATTCTAAAAGTTTAAAATAAGTTTGTATAACATCTGATCTACCTTTACAATTAAAAAATTCTGGTATATATCCAGTTCTTACCCTGGGAAAACACCTTTTATAAAAATAGGCATCGTGCCACTGTTCCATTTTTCCATAATTCGCTACTGTTTTCCTATCAAAGATAGGATTATCTAAGATACTGCCTTGACCTTCACACAGTACCACGATTTTACTTTTGTTAATTTTTGGACTTGTCAGAATTGCTTTACAATGTTTTATGAGTAGTTCTTGATAAGTATTCATAATGTAATATTATTATCTGATTTCATGAGTTTTGGTTCTAATTCCCTAATATGAGCAGGTGTAACTGCTTCACATAATTGATAAGAGTGAGTTGCTAGAATATATTGATTATTAGGAGACCATTCTTCTAAATCTCTAATTATTTCATATTGCCAATCTGGATGAAATCCTATTTCAATTTCATCCATGAGAACAATAGCATCTTCTATTTTATTATATTTTAGCCATAAGTAAATGCTCAATCTTTTTAATTCACCATGACTTAAATCTTCAGGATAAAGTTTAATATTTTCATCATTTGTGTCTAACTGGAAGATGATTGTGGATAAATCTGTAGAAATATTTACTTTTTTATAAACCAAGAATGAATTCAAATCATCTAATAATGCTTTATATCGCTTACCATACTCACCTTCAGTTTTTATAGCATCTCTGTAATCTTCATTTATAGCATTTGTGAATACTGTAATCATCGGTTGAGCAAAATCATAAGTAAAAAATCCTGGTAGTTTCAATTTAGACATTTTTAATTCTGAATCATAATTTTTATCACCAGTTTGTTCAAAGAATCGTCTTCTGTATTCGTGATGAGTAAATAGAAAAACTTGACTAATAGGAGCAGCTAAGAATACTTTATTTGATATTTCATCTAACCAGGCTTCTGCTTTATTGATATCTAAATTATCACCAATTTGGCATAATACAAATTCATTTTCTTCAGTATTAATTCCTGAAGAATAATTACATATATATATAATGTTTTTTTCATGCAAGTATGTGGATATTTTTTGCAATACAATATCTATTTTTTCTTTTTCCTGCGAAAGTTCATCAAGATTTAGTTGATATGAATCAAGCATTTCTTCAACTTCTTCTTTAAAATCTGCAACTGGCAATCTTCTTATTCTAGAGGATATTATATTATTATAGAATAATTCACGCATTACTTGTTGGAATCGTCTGTGCTTAATATCATCATTTTCTAGCTTTTCATGAATTTCTAATTTATTAATTGCTTTTTCTAGTTGTTCAATATCTTGTTCTGTTTTATAAATATTCTTAGTGATATTTTCTAGTTTTTCAAAATTAGATAATTTCCAGTCTTCATTGTTTTTGTATTCATGATCTTGTTTTAAGATATTTTCAATATAAGTATTATGACAAACTAGAAATTTAATTTCAACTTCTTTTTCACCATCCCAAATCTTGATGATAGCTAATACTCTATCAATAGAGTCATCATTAAGTGTAAAGCCATGTAGTAAATTCTTTATAAAAATTTTTCTTTCTGGATTTGTGCAGCAATGTAATAACACAAAAACTAATTGTAAAAGTGTACTTTTACCACCTCCATTGAGACTTCCTAAAGGAAAGATATTAGGGACAAACCTTCTATCAAACTTAATATCAACATCTTTCAAAACGCGGAAATCTGGTACTTGAACTTGTAGTAACTTCATGTGAATTTTCTTCCTTGAGAAATATTACATATTGGAATTATACCACAAGTGTTGAATCCTGCAATAAAACTTTACAATCTTTGCGTTTTACCCAGGTAAAATCCATTGTCTATTGAGAATAGAGTCATTACAATACCAATGCATAACATTGATATGGATTATATTTTTACTGCAAATTCTTCTAAAGCCTGAAAACTGCCTACTTCCCAACTCCTTTTGATCACATTAGGGATAATCTGAGTAATAGCTATATCTTCAAAATAGGGACTTTGATCAGATTTGATATATTTACCATTTTTCAACAAATAAATAGCCAATTTACCACTATCATATATCCATAATTCTGGAACTCCAATCGCTTCATAAGCATCAAGAGTTGTTTTTGATGTCACATCAATTTCTATAGCTAAATCTGGTGGTAGATGATCAGGTTGTAACCTCCGCAAACCAATCAGTTGATAATTTTGAATATAAAAACAAGCATCTGGTTCAATTCCTGCTGTACCTTGTTTTTTGAAAGTTGTTGAACCAAAAGGTTGATATTTAATCCCTTTAGCTTTCAACAATATTTTAACAATATCAGAAATTAGATCTTTGGAAATTTCATGCTCAGGTAAAGGGATCATAATTTCTAAATTACCTTGATTATAGGCAATTCGTGAAGCTCTTTTTTCTCCCAGTTCTTGTAAAATCGCTTCAAATTCTTCCCAGCTAACATCTGGAATATTAACTGTACTACCAGGTGTTAATTGTATCTGACTTACGGCTTTGAAAACAGGAATAGCTACACTCATAGCATTTATTATTATTATTGATTGATTAAGTTTAACAAAATTAGGGTGGGAATTACCCACCACAAATAATTAAACTTGAATTACACCGTAAACTTAGCGGTAATTCGCTTCATAGCTTCTTCGACATTTTCCCGACTATTAAAGGCCGAAATACGGAAATAACCCTCACCCGCAGCGCCGAAACCAGAACCGGGAGTTCCCACCACATTCACAGTTTCTAATAACTTATCAAAAAATTCCCAACTAGATAAACCATGGGGAGTTTTCACCCATACATAAGGTGCATTGACTCCACCATAAACACTTAAACCTGCGTTTGTGAGTTCTTGACGAATGATTTTAGCATTGTCTAAATAGAAGTTTACTAAAGCTTTAATTTGTGCTTGTCCTGCTTCTGAATAAACCGCTTCTGCACCTCTTTGAATAATATAAGAAACGCCATTAAATTTAGTAGACTGACGACGATTCCAAAGTTTCCAAAGTTCAACATTAGAACCATCAGCAGCTTTAGCGGTGAGGGTTTTGGGAACAACAGTTAAAGCGCAACGAGTCCCAGTAAACCCGGCATTTTTAGAGAAAGAACGAAATTCAATTGCACAATCTCTAGCGCCTTCTATTTCAAAAATAGAATGAGGTAAACTAGGATCTTTAATAAATGCTTCATAAGCAGCATCAAAAAAGATAATTGAACCGTTAGCTTTGGCATAATTTACCCATGCTTGCAAATGTTCTTTCGTAGCAGTTGCACCTGTGGGATTATTAGGAAAGCAAAGATAAATTAAATCAACTTTTTGGCTAGGAATTTCCGCCGTAAAATTATTTTCAGCAGTAACGGGTAAATAAACTAAACCACCATATTCGCCTTTTTCGTTCGCATCTCCCGTATTACCTGCCATGACGTTAGTATCTACGTAAACGGGGTATACTGGGTCAGTAACGGCGATAACGTTATTTTTGCCAAAAATATCTAAAATGTTGCCAGAATCGCATTTAGAACCGTCGGAAATAAAGATTTCATCCGCTTCTATGGCTGCCCCTCTGGCTTGAAAGTCGTGGGTGGCGATTTTCTCCCTGAGCCAATTATAACCTTGTTCTGGTCCATATCCTTTAAAAGATGAGCGATCGCCCATATCTTCTACAGCTTTAATCATGGCTGTGCGACAGGCTTCTGGTAGGGGTTCAGTGACATCACCAATCCCTAACCGAATGATTTTAGCATCTGGGTTAGCCTGTGCAAAGGCATTGACCCGTCGCGCAATTTCAGGAAACAGATAACCAGCTTTGAGTTTTAGGTAGTTGTCGTTAATTGTAGCCATGGTACATTATCAGCAAAAAGACAATGATACACTATCTTAGTTGGGGGACGAGAATGAAAAGCTCCCTAAATTCTTAAAGTAGTCAAGGATCTGAAACTTTAAGTTATATTCGAGAAAATATGAGTCTAATTTAGGACTTACGCACAAGTCACGGAATAATGAACCACGAAGGAACGAAGAGAACGAAGAAGAGAGGGTTTGAGAGATCTTTTGCGTAAGTCCTGTAATTAATGAAGCTGATAAACAACGAATTATCTAACGGGTATTAGAAACTAAAAAATGGGCTGTCAAAAAACTAGATACCAGAATTATTTAGCCATTCTGGTATCTGAACCATGGCAGATTTTCACAAGTTAGACATGATTACCATATTTTCAGAAACAAAAAATAATTTATATAGCAAAAGATTAATCCCACATTGCTGGTTCTGGACGAAGTTTTTAGTCTTCTGAATAACTTGGCTTAATCTGTCAATTATGCTCATGGTGTTTTTTCCCTTTGCAGCTACTAGGAATTTTCAAGACCTGACCTATATCTAACTGATTTTCCCGCTTTTGTAATTCCGGGTTAACTGCAACTATTAATTGCCAATCGGTAGATTTACGACAAAACTTTCCAGCAATACTACTGAGAGTATCACCTGATTTCACCGTATAAGTGGTTAATATTGGGGGCTTCTTGAGAACAGGAGTAATTTGTGGACTAGGGTTGGGACTACTAGCAACTTTAGGAGTAGGATTAGGGATAGTCGCAGTGTAAAAAGCTGTTTGCAGTGCAAAAAAACTGCCTCCTGCACCAATAGTAACGCCTATGACGAGCATTAAGATGGCTATTTCCTTTATCCAAGATTTTGGACGCGGGGGTAATTCTTCCAAGGAGCGAATTAGAGAAATATCCGTATCACAATTAGGACAGGTATGACCCTCAACTCCTTGATACCCGCAAACAGGACAGTCAATTTTGGTTTTGGTGTTCATCGTGTAAGTTCCATGATCATGCTATTACTGGGTAATTCTCGATTTAACCAATGTTGCACATCCGATTATAATTCAGGACATAAGCGATCTGCTTCATTGCTATTACCATCTGTGAAACTAATCCGAATAAAACAATTCAAGTTACAGCCACAATAGTAAATTGCCACCCCTTCAGTACCAAAGTGCTGTTAATTACTTTATTGTCCGGAAGTAAGCGATCGCACTTTCTTGCTTTCGGTTAATTAATTCAATCATTTTATTATTGTCAGTCAAATTTGATTAGAAATACTTTTTATATATGCAGCAAATCCATAGCAGAAACGAAATTAGTATTTTGCTGCTATTTTGAAGCATTAAAAATGCAAGGATAAGTAGCTGCTTCGTAAGGATTCAGGTCGGGTGTATTGACAAGTGTGACATGGGAAGCAGAATATATCAATTGTAGATAGATTTAATGCTAAGTTAAGAGTTATTAGCCCTTTTTTCCACACTTACCTAATGTCCAGCGTTTATCCCCGACGACAACGGCAGCTTGAAAGTTTAGTTCAAAAGTTTGGTTTGTCACTAAATGCACCAGTAAAGTGGCAATTATTGGACTTGGCACTAACTCATCCTACCGTCTCCGATACCGCCAATTATGAACAACTAGAATTTGTGGGCGATGCGGTGGTACGTCTCGTGGCAGCTGTGGTATTATGGGAACATTACCCTGATTGCTCCGTTGGTGATTTTGCCGCTATTCGTTCGGTTTTGGTGAGCGATCGCGTTCTCGCCCAATTAGCAAGAGAATATGGTTTAGAATTATATTTATTGGTGGCTGGTAGTGCTACTGCTGATCATATCGGCCAAGAATCACGATTAGCAGATTCTTTTGAAGCAGTTCTAGGAGCGCTTTACCTTAGCACTCAAAATCTTAACCTGATTCGTCCTTGGTTAGATTCCCATTTCCAACAGCTAACCACAGAAATCCGTCTTGATCCTGCTAGACTTAATTATAAAGCAGCTTTACAAGAATGGACTCAAGCACAATTTAAAGTTCTTCCAGAATATCGAGTTTTAGAAATCAGTCAACCCCACCGCACTCACGAGCGCTTCTTTGCTGAAGTTTGGCTACATGAAAAAATGTTAGGACAAGGTAAAGGACGTTCTATTAAAGCCGCTGAACAAGCCGCTGCGAAGGAGGCTTATTTAGTAATTAGCGCCCAGGTAACAGAGGGGTGACAAGGTGGGTTTATTAATTTTCAAATTTCAAAATTGGAAATTTTAATTAAAAATTCTGGCAATAATCATCCCTAATTGAACACTGATAATTCCCAACATTATACTACCCAACAAATAACTGGTAGCGGACAACCAATTACCACGTTGTAATAAGCCAACTGTATCTAAACCGAAAGTAGAAAAAGTAGTATATGCACCTAAAAATCCCGTAGCAACAATCAACTTAATTTCTGGGGAAATAAGCGCTGTTTTTTCCATTGCTAAAGTTGCGAAAAAACCCATTCCTAAACAACCACTAACATTAATGAAAAAAGTTCCATAGGGAAAGGCGAAACCAAAGCGGTTTGTAAACCATAAAGTTAAATAATAGCGACTTAAAGCCCCAGCTATTGCCCCTAAACTAATAGCAATAGGAATACGAATTTCTTCCTGTTGTAACATTATTAATCTTGTATTGAATCCGCTGTAAAGGGAAAAATGTACTCTACTCTGGTGACGGGTTTTCATCAGTGTACCTCAAAATTGATCTTGACTCAATCACAGAAATGGTTCAGTTAAGCTTGACACTCTTTTTTACAACGAACCCTTGGATACGCAGAGGACACAGAAAAGAGAGCATAAAAGATTATTAATTGAGATGTATTGGATTATAGAGTAATATTTCTTCAAATTACGGATTTTGCGACTTTCTGTTAAGAAATGATATTTTTTGTCGAGAAAATGCTAGTGTAAAAATGCTGTCTTGCTGGCGAGATGAATTAAAATTCTCGACCAAAAGTAAAAAAAGTTACTACGTGCATCCGCGTAAGTTGACTAGCTAAATAAACATAATATAAAATATATCCATACTTATATATCCATATTTATATATCCATAATTTATATCTCCATACTTGTCTTAAATCATCATAAAAAATACCACAAAATTATTTAATGGGGAAGCATCTATGTCTCAAAAACATCAGCCATTCAAAAAAATTACTGGCATTTCCAGAATATCTATGCGAGGGTTTTTGGCAAAAAAACAAATAAAACGAGGCTTAAACTGGTTATTAAGAAGTATTCTCCGCACTCAGAAAAAACAGAAGATTACTAACGCGGGTTTCGTCTTACCAACAGTCGTCATGGTATCATTAGTAGTAGTACTATTGACTACATCTATTATGTTACGTTCTTTTAACCGACGGGAAAATGCTAATAACGTCCGTGTCAATGAGTCGGTTATGACTGCTGCTACTCCAGCAATTGATAGAGGTAAAGCAAAAATTAGTAAATTATTGCAGGATAAAACTCTGCCAAAAACTACACCAACAGACGATGATCTGTATAATGCTCTTGTTAATAACAATAACATAGATAAATATACATTTGGTGATGAAACTAAACTAACACTATCTTTACAGGGACAACCATCACTACAAATACAAACAGCTTGGAGGTTTCCTGTAGATACTGACAGCAACGGGAAATTTGATAGCTATACCCTCTACGGTATTTATTTTAAAACTCCACCCGTAGTAAATGATCAGTATAGCAGAGCCAGAAATGCTTTAGAAGCCAGAAATGTACCAGTAGTTAAAGGAACATTAAATGCTAATTGTGGAAGTACCGATACCAGTTTAGTAGGTAATACTGGTTGGGTGAGACAAGATAATGAAATCAAGAAAGCCTTTTTTGTTTATACCGCTATAGCCAGAATTACTAATCCTCCCAACACTACTAACTATGAAGTATATAATGGTAAGATTGCTGGTAGTCTGGGTGGGGCTGTAGAGTATCAACAGGACAGAGTACAAACACCAACAAATAACAATGCTGTTGTTTATGACGATGATCTAGAATTAAATTCTTCTACAAAATTGAATGGTGGGGTTTTTACAAATAGTAATTTACTGGCTGCTGGAAGTGTTAGTGACATTAAATTATATCAAGTTAGTAGTCAAGCGTCTTGTTTCTATAAACTTAAAAATGCCAAAATTATTGTTGGTGGTAATTTAGCACTGGGTAAGTTTACTGACGAAAGTGATACGGGGGGAGCGACTGTTGATTTATACAACGGTAAAATAAATGATGTTACTACTGATACTTTAACAAAATCAGTTACAGATAGTCCCAGAGATACAGCCTATAATAACCTAGCTTATGTACGGCGGATTAATAAATTAATTGATGCTCAAATTGCTGCTGATTCTACAGGTGCTAATGATCCAACAGAAGTTAAAAACGGACTTGCACTCAAACAAACAGCATTAGGAATAACCTTTAATGATACAGAGACCACTAAATACCGTCGTCAACAATTAGAAATTTACTTTAAAAGACGGACTCGTCGTGTACCTTATACAGAAGTTGCTTTCGGTGCTACAGAAACATATCCTAACTCATCATTACAAGGTTATGCTGATACCCTGCGTCCCATTGATAGCTGGGTTTATCCTACAGACCCAACAGACGGTAAAACAGGTGTTAATTATACTAATCTATCACTCAACATTAGCGGAACATCCTTAGAACCCAAGGCCAGCGACCCAAAAGAATTGAAGAAAAATAGCGGAAAAGAAGGACTATTGGGTGATAGAGTTCTAGTTAGTAACAATTTACCCGAACTGAGGTGGGATACAAGTAAAAATCAGTTTATTGGTTCATATATTGAGGATACCCAAGATATTAGTGGCATTAAATGGGATTTACCAAGTGATACTACGCAAACTCGCACACGACCCTCTTTAGTACGGAATTTAGCAGATATTGGTTCTACACAAAGAGATGGAGACTGGGAATTAGCAGCAGCCAAAGTACCAACAAGTACCACAGGACCCGTGGGTGGTTTACGAGTTGTTACGGGGGCAGGAGTTTATTTGAGTAAAGATGATACTCCTAGTAGTATTACTCCCAGTAATATTGATAGTAAGGTAAAAACAATATGGCCTGATAATGCAGAAACAATAAGTCCTACGGATACAACAACACCTTATCTAAAAATGCGGGCTACAGCAGTTTATCACTACAAGTCTACTGGCTATAATGCCCAAACGCCCAAACCCATAGCCTGTGTGAGTAGTTATTATGATCCTACTGATAATAAGAGCTACAGAAATATGAACAGTCTACCAGATGCTTCCCCTAATATTGAAAAAGGTTCTCAAGGTAAATCTAACAATGGTATAGTTTATCCTGCACCCACTAAAACAGTTAGTGATTATGCAACAGCTTTGACATATCTATCTCAGTTAAAGTATAATAATAGACCTTTGATAGATGATGGATTACTAGCTAGAGCATTAAACAAAGCAGCAGCAAATAGAACTATATCAGAGCAGTCTGCTATTGATGCTCAGATTTGCGCTCTACAAATTCTAGATGGTAGTCTTAGTCCTGTCAGTAATAATCCCGTTATTCCCCATGGTGCAATTTTTGAAACCTTCTTTTCTGACCAGAGAGAAAATAAAAAAGTTCGCGCTACAGTTTTAGACTTGAATCTACTACGGACAAAAACCATTGGTGGTTCAGAATATTTATTACCCAATAGCGGTATTATTTACGCGACTCGTGATGATGCTTTACCAGATATCAGTGCGGGTAATACCGACGCTGGAAAACTTGAAAGTCCTGTAGATTATGTAGATGACACGACACGCCGTCCCAGTGCAATTATACTCATTAATGGCGGGAAACTGTGGCGAACAAATACTTACAAGGAAGAGGAAAAGGGGTTAACTTTAGCTACCAACTTACCAGCGTATATTAAAGGTGATTTTAATCTACACACTCAAGAGGAATTTACACAAACACTTGCAGATGATTGGAGTAACTTCTATACTCGCAGCACTTTTAATAATAACTTTGCCTGTCGTTCTGATGACTCCAGATTTCCTAAGTGTACCACAGGTGACGAATGGCGACCTGGGAATATTTTAGCTGATGCTGTTACTTTGCTTTCTGGAGACTTCAACTTCAAGGAATTGGGTTATACAATAGGTAGCCAACAAACAGCTAATAATGATACTACTTTTAATCTGATTATTGCTGCTGGTGACAATCCTGCTAAACCTACAGTAGATAATGGTGGTCTAAATAACTTGGTTCGCGTTATAGAGAATTGGACTAGTAGGAAAATCAAGCTAAATGGGGCTTTTATGCAGGTAAAAAAGAGTGCCTATGCTACAGAGACAAATCCACCTCAGACACTTAATAATCCCCCGACAAGACAGTGGAGTTACGATGTAGGATTGTTATTTCAGTCACCCGACTTATTTGCCAGTAAACTCGCAGTCACACCACCTGAACCACCGGATGAATATTTACGGGAAGTTAGCAGAGGTGATACATGGGTACAAACTTTGTTATGTGCTAATGAGACTTCTAATCCTAATAACTTTGCCATAAGAGATCAAAAACAACGACCTGATATCTGTCAATAATAAAACCTACATAAAACTTACAAAGAGGTGATAAAATAATGATAAAAACCAAACTACAGCCAAAAATTTTATCTGCTAGTGATTCTGGTTTCACAATTATTGAGGTACTAGTAGGGGTAGTTTTCATTGCTATTCTCTTGGCTGCTATATCACCGGTCCTGGTCATGTCTAAGGCTGTTCGGGTGCAGTCGAAAGGTATGGAAAAAGCCGTTCAAGCTGCTGAGACATTTATTAATAGTGTCAGCAATAATTCAATTTCAGCGCCCACTAAAGTAATTACAGTAATTCAAAATGCTCCTATAAATCTAGAAACAGAAATGCCGGTTCCTAAAAAAACAGATACAGATTTGTATTTCTTTAAGAAAGATAGCACCATCACGGCTTGTAATCCAATTTCAACTTGTCAACCAGATAAAGATACCCCATTTGATGAATTTTACATTCAAGCGGCTCAAATAAAGCCCGCAGGTACTAAAACAAGTGATGGCTATCGTCTAGCGATTAGAATATATAGAGAAGACTTGGATTTTGATCAAACTATTCTACCGTCTAGTACAGGTGGTATTGTAGTTAATAAACAAGAGCCAATTTTGATAAAAACAGTTGAGATTAGCGGTAGTACAACTTTTGGCAGTTTATGTTCCCGCTTGGGTTGCGTTCAATAATCAACCTTGTCAATAAATTGGTTTATAGCTTGGGTTAATTCAGTCAAATTCACCATTAATTTTCACATAAAAAAAGGGGTAAAATCCCCACTGTGCAACAATTTAATCTAAATCAGAAAGATATGAAAATCTGCCTTGAGTGCATTTAAAAAAGGACAATACAATGATGATCAAGATACTTAAATTTATATTCAAAAATCAATTCAAAGCCTCAAAATCTCTTGATAAATCTGCTGGGTTTACTCTCGTTGAATTGTTAATAGCTTTAGCGATGTCATCTATAATCATCACACTATTACTACAGTTTATGATTACTATGATAACCACAGATAGTGATGAGGAAATTAAGATAACTTCTGAGCAAGAAATCCAAATAGCACTGGATTATATTTCTCGTGATTTACAACAAGCTATTTATATTTATGATGCTGATGGTATTAACGCAATAAAACCTCAACTGCGTTACCCAGATGATGATACTAAAACTCCTATATTAGTTTTTTGGAAGCGAGAAATTTCAGATAATAATAGTGCGGGAGAAGATAATTCTTCATTGGTTGTCTATTATCTAGACAATTCTAGCAGCACTATTTGGTCTAAGGCTGCTCGGATTAGTAAATGGCAAATTAAAAAAAATGATCCAGGTTTTGCTCCCTTTAATATAGTTAAATACAACACTGTAGAAGAGGCCATGAACAATTGGGAGAAATCTGGAAATTATAGTAGTGGTAATACGGCTGATGTGTTAATTGACTATGTAGATCAAACCACAGATTCTCCACCAGCGGCCACCTGTCCAGATAATACCATAACACCTCCAATTACATGGTCAAAAATAACGCCAAGTAATGATATGACAGGGTTTTATGCTTGTGTAGATAAAGCCAATACAACAGCAAAGGTATTTATTCGGGGTAATGCCCTAGCTCGTAGAGAAAGCAATCCAGAATATGAAAATGATAAAAAAAGTTATTTTCCCACAGCTAGTGCGATAGTTCAAGGAGCAAAAAGTGGCTATTAATCATAAACTTAAAAAGTTAGTTGTCCAGTCATTACCAGATGATCAGAATGCTGGTTTTACCTTGATAGAAATGATTATAGTGGTATCTATTATTGGTATGTTAGCAGCGATCGCCCTACCAAGCTGGTTAAGTTTTTACGGTAGAGAACGATTGAATAGGGCTAATGATGCAATTGTATCTATCCTCAGATAAACGCAGGTACAAGCGAAAAGCAAAAACAGTAGGTATAGTGCGAGTTTTCGCGTTAACAATGATAATCCTAATAACAGATTTCCTGAATATATAATTTATCAGGGTACTACTTTACCTAGTTCAGGTTGGACACATTTAGGTGATGGTTTAGGATTAGAATCAGTTTTTTTGTATACGAATCTTAAGTCTCTGACAGACTATAATACAAAAACTAACAGCCTAATTACAACCGCAACAGGTACAGGTACAATTACTTTTGATTATCTGGGTACTTTAGCGAATAAATCTGATAATAGTACCGCTGATACATACTTGGAAATCATGGTTGCTTACCACGCAACTACAAGTGATGCAGCTACTAGTCCACAACGCTGTGTTATCATTGACAGTCTGATTGGTGGAATACGAACGGGGAAAGACACAGAATGTTAGTAATTCAATTAATATCCATCCTGGGGTTTTATTAAATTTGCAATGGTGAGTAAGTTACCCACCATGATTGTAATTAATAAGAGATCCGCTTATAATGACTAATGATTTGCGCCGCTACTTCAGAAGCAGTTAAACCGTCGGTTTGGACTTCAATAGCATCGGGTGCTTTTTGTAAGGGGGAAACCTGACGAGTGCTGTCTTTTAAGTCCCTTTCAGCAATGTCCCGTTCTAACTGTTCTAAACTAACTTGGGGTTGATTTTGTTTTTCAAAGTCTTGATAACGACGACGGGCCCGTTCACCCACGGAAGCAGTTAAAAAGATTTTAACTTCTGCATCTGGAAACACATGAGTCCCAATGTCTCTACCTTCCGCTACTAACCCCCCCCGTTGTCCCCAAATCTGTTGTTGTTGGACTAATGCTTGTCTAACAGCACTTTGGGCAGCGATCGCCGATACTTTGGATGTCACCTCAGTTGTACGAATTTTTTCAGTGACATCTATATCGTTAATCTGGACTTTTACGGGAGATTGCAGACTTTGACCAGGAGTAAGTTCAATTTTACACCGCATCGCCAATTCAGCCACAGCACAATCATCATCAATATCAATAGCTTGTTCCAGCACTAGCCAAGTGATTGATCGGTACATAGCACCCGTATCTAAATAAACCAAACCTAATTCCTGTGCCACCTGACGAGCGACTGTAGATTTACCAGCGCCCGCAGGACCATCAATAGCGATAATCGGTTGGCGGATTTGGTCCTTGACATCCCGTAGAATCGTGTTGTCAATTAACCTGGTAGAACCAAGACGAGCCGCGATCGCCAACATTCCTTCATTCTCAACTTTTTCTAAAAACATCAACGTATTTGGTTCAACTAATTCAATATATTCCAAGCTGATAGCCCTAACTTTTGCGATTTCTTGCCGTACCAATGCTATTAACTCACTACTGTGACTAACGCCAGCTTGAAACGCCGCTTTAGCTTGTTCTAAAGCTTTAAATAACACTGTTGCTTGCTCTTTTTCCGTGGTAGTCAAATATTGATTCCGAGAACTTAAAGCCAAGCCGGACAATTCCCGCACCGTGGGACAAGTAACAATCTCAACGGGCAAATTCAAATCAGTTACTAACCGCTTAATAATTGCCAGTTGTTGACCATCCTTTTGTCCAAAGTAAGCTCGGTCAGGTTGTACCAAGTTGAAGAGTTTAGTCACAATTGTGGCTACACCCGCAAAATGACCCGGCCGAAAATTACCACACAAACTAGACATCATAGCAGATGGGGGGATAACTTGTGTCACCTGAGTTGCTGTGATATTTTCAGCAGAGACACCAATTTCTTCAGGATTTGGGGCAAAAATCGCATCTACACCAGCTTGTTCACAAAATTCTTGGTCCTGTGCTAAAGTCCGGGGATAGCGTTGATAGTCCTCATTTGGTCCAAATTGCAGCGGATTAACAAAAATACTGACAATTACCGTCAAATTTTCCCTCCTAGCTCGATGAATCAAGCTGAGATGCCCTTGATGTAAACTACCCATAGTTGGCACTAAACCCACCGCAGTCGGATACCAAACAGCTTGATCATCAACTTTCTTATCCTGGGTCGTCCCGAAATGGTAACACCTCCGACGGCCATTCAAATAACACCTTAAAGCTGTAACTGTTGTCAGCAACCGCACAAAAAACCCCCAGTTCCTTTCAATCCTTTCCCCCGTTAGTGTATATCTGATAGCGCCGCGTGGCACAATTGATAATTGGGGGATAAATAAGATAGATGAACCAGGGGAATTTAATAGTGAAGAGCGAAAAGAGATAAGGAACGAGAAAGGGGATTATCTTCCCAAAATTTCCAGACTGACTGGAGCAAGACCACTGCCGATCATACCTAATATACGGGCAGCACCGGCAGAAAGATCAATAATTCGACCACGGATGTAAGGACCTCTGTCATTGATTCGCACGACGACAGAACGCCCATTTCTGGTATTAGTAACACGGATTTTTGTCCCCATAGGTAAACTGCGATGAGCAGCAGTTAAACCTTCGGGATTATATCTTTCCCCACTGGCTGTTTTATTGCCAGAGCCGTCATAACCATACCAAGAAGCTATGCCGCGAAAATTAATATTTACCCCGCCAAAAGCAATTTTTTGTGGTAACTTTAGTGTAGAAACTGATTTACCAGCGGGTAGATTGGCGATTTCCTTGATCGGATCTGCATTGCCAATCAGTCTCCGCAGTCTATTAGTTGCCTCTAAAGCATCTTGAGCCAGATTAGTGCCTGGGGTTTTTTTGTTGCCATTAGTATTGGCTGATAGTCGCGTAGTTTTATTGACTTCTACCAGTTCTTGACCGTCAATTGTGATGGTGTAGCGATCACGGAGCGATCCATAGGAATCCCCAGACGGTCTACGAACAGAGCGGCCATTCTTGTAAGCTTTGTTATTACTTGCGGGATTATCCGCTATTTTCCAACCGACGGTAATCTTGCTTGCGTCTACATTGTTTTCAACTAGCTCATTAATTCTAGCTGCTATGACACTAGCTTTCTGAACCGGGTCATTGTCAATGGAGCTAACTTGTTTATTGATATTGATTGTATTGCCAGTATTGTTAAAACTGGCCAATTTACCTGAGTCAGCAGCAACTCCAGGATCAGAATTTAAACTCTGATCATTGCCAATGACTCCGATTTTTGTTTTCTTGTTAGTAACTCGGATAGAACCGAGAAAGGTGAGAACGGGAGTATCCCGAACATAAAGAGTTGCTGCTTGTAAACCGAAAATACTGTGAGGCTGAATTTTGGCAATCACAGTATCTGAAAGGGGTTGTTCTGTCGGTAATTGGTATTCTCCAACTTTAACCGCATCACTGGCAGATGATTTGGCAATAGTTGGAGAATTTCTCTCACTGGCTTGAGTCCGACCAACTAGGGGTAGACCCAAAACGGCTAGGGTCAATATTGTTTGGGCTACGACAGTATTCCACAAATGTCTTTGATTCATGCGTCCGATTTTTAAAGCGACTTGAGAACTTAAGTTTTTTTAGTTGGGTTTTTCACTTGTAATGGTGACACGCCCTGCAAACTCGAACCCGTTCCGCTTCCACTTTGCATTTTGTAACTCGAATAGACTAACATGAATGTTTAAGGTTGGGGATCAGGGTTTTAGCGTAAATCTTAACGGACTGACAAAATTTAAGCTGAGGTTTGGGCTGTGAAACCGTTTTCAATTCAGGATTTTAGCTATGTAACGTTTTTTAAAATATCTCTATATTTTCTTACGGAAAGTTAATATTGATCAATAGTTGTCTTTAAGAGTGACTATCTAATATTCTTTCTCAGAATTTACGATTCTTAGAGTATTTAAAAAAACATCAGCTTGATTTATGTTTAAATGTAATTTAATCGGTGAATAGTTTCATGACCGGAAGATGTCATCTTCACAAACCAAATCCATACAAGGCTTAAGTTTAAAAAATACTTTGGTGACTTCGCTAAATACTTGATTTATTACCTACATTATTGATGGATAAATACTGGTAATTCTTTAATTTATTGGCAATAATAGATACAATATTTGTTGGGTAGTAAAAGTGGTTTTTCTCTAGTAAGTATTTATTCTTGTACCAATATAAATAATTGATGAGACAATGAAAAATGGTAATAAGCGCGTATATATCAATCATTTAGGTTTAAAAAGATACGCACTTACCGTTTCCTCTGTGATGATACTAGTGATCAATTTTGTGTAAAGTTATTAGCACCATGTTGCGTCGATCAAATTCAGGAATATTACCACCAGCGCTTTTAAATATTCTTAAGGAATTGCATTCCCAGTATAAATCCCTCAAGGATGGTGTTTAGGGTCCAATCAATTTCCAAAATGGTTGTTTATAGACAGATATTAGCAGATAATGGCAAGAATTATTCTTTATGAGGCTGCTTAGTTTCTTGATCAAGAGCTTCGACAACTTTATTATAAATATCTTCCGCTTCCTCGGGTGAGTCACCAATACTTGTTAATCCTAATTTACCAAATTGGGAAAGACAACCCATGAGATGAAATACTGTACCCGTTTCTGTCCCACTATCAAAATGTAGTCTATAATGGGCGATAATATCCATTAAGTCATTCGGTAATAATCCCCGATAATTATCTTTTTGCAAGTTGTCTGTAGCAATATAATACTTAGGTCTTCCTTGCTGACTATAAAATAAACCATTGGATAAATCATAACGACCATTAGTTAATAATTTTAAGGTCATAAACGGGTGAGTAGTTCCCCCTTTACGAAGGTTAATTTCAATGGCTTGAATATCCCATTTACCATTACCTTTGTCAACAGCAACAAAATCCACTGCAAATCTTTCTAAAGCCCCTTTTTCTGCTAATTTTCTGCCAACTTTTAAGCCTAATTCTTGTAATTCGCAGCGATAATTTTCATCCGCAGGAAAGCGACAACCTATATAAATTTGTCCGTCTAGTCCTCCTAAAATTTGGTCATGGGTAGAAAGAATTTCTACTTCTCCAGTAGGTGTAATTCTTCCTTGAACACTGGGAGAATGTTTTATTTCTCCTTCTATAAAAGCTTCAGCTATTGCACCTAATTCAGGAATGCGGTGAGAAAAATTTGCCCAGGTTTCTTGTGAAGATTGAAAACGTAAATGTAGGAAGCGATCGCTAATTGCTGCTACTCTTTCAATATGATCAGCTTTTCCCGGTGCAAAATTCATTATTGGTCTTAAATCTAAAAGTGCATTTCCTTCTCCTGAAAACCCTTCATTCAACTTAATTACTATTCTTTGTAATCTTGGTTGACGTTCCCACAAATCAGCAGCAGCATTGGCTAAATCTTGGCAAGTTTTCACTAGTTCGCTACCATCTGGAAGGGGAACACCACTTTCTCTAAAAATTTGTCTACTCCCACTTTTTGTTCCCCAAAGTTGCAAATCTGGTGCAGCAGCATATAAAGGTACACCCAATTTTAGAGATAATTCTGATTCCCAATAAGTAGAATTATAACATACCATAAAAGCTTTATCTAACCGCAAAGCATTGTGAATTTTTTCTAATAATCGGGGACGTTCTAATATTTTTTGACTTAGGGGTTTCAAAGAAGCATCATAAGTAGAAAGTAGTAATAAACGATGACGAGCGTGAGAAAAAGGAATACCAGGAAGTAATTGGAGATAATAATCAATAATACTGGGATGAAGTGGCATTGATGTCACATAAATTAACCTAGTCCGGGGATTTCGTAACCGTATTAATGAGAAAAGTAATCTTTCCTCATAATGCTCACAACCTTCTATCTTGAGTAATTCCCGTTGATCTATACTCAAAGAGGGAATAATTAAAATATCCGCTTCGCTATTATCAAATAACTCGCTAGTTTTCCAGCGATCGCGTAATGTTAATTGTAAATTGCGAAATTTATCAATATTTACTGTTATCATATTCCTGTGCCGATATTATCACCTATTTTTATCTAATATAGACTCTCAGAAAGAATATCACTAAACTTGTTAATATATCTTGTTGTTACTTAATTAAATATAAATCCTCAATAAATTGTCAACTAAGGACTACCTTCTTTCTCCATCTCTGCGATCTTTGCGCCTCTGTGGTTAGTTAAAAAAAATACAGCATACGATGTAAAGGATTGCTATATTTATTACCAAAAACTTCAGACCAGAGAGAGATAAATAAATGTTTAATGACTAATATAATACCAAAAAGGGAATAGAAGAATAATAATTTATGGTATCTTCACAGCCATTACATGACATAGAACTAGTAAATTGTGCCAGAGCAAATGCCAACCAGGGTATAGAAACCGCTGCTTACCAGTGCGGTTACGGGGATAATATTAATACATTTGCTCAAGAATTACGCCAAGCTTGTGAAAAAATGAATTTACAAGTTAAAGAACTCAAAGAACTGATTACCGATCAGGATATAATCTTAAAATTGGGTTCTGGAGAAATTATTGCCCCTCAGACACCATCAGAATTTTAATAATTTTCGCCTACGCTGTATATTGTAAGATAAAAATTGCATTTTGTCAATGTTTTGGCAAAAGAATATAATTTAAAACTTTATACCGCGTGTGGTCTTACCATAAAATAGCGCTGTTGACTTGGAAAAAAAATAAACTTATTTATTGATTTTATCCTCAAAAATGGTAGAATATATAGAAAAACGGACTTGTTCTAGTACACAACGGCTGCCGTCAACCAAACATTAAAAATTTGACAAAAGCTTGTGTAATCTGCTTTATTTAAGTTTTAATTTTTAATTTTTAATTCCGCACTGCGGTACTAGCTTCGGTCTCAATAGCAAAGGTTTAGAGATGTTGACTTCATCGGAAACTCCTATAATTGCAGCCATTGTGCTGATAGCGTCCGGCATTTTAGGCTGGGGCTTTTATCGTGCCAGACCCTTTGGTAAACTAGGAATCTTGGCCTGGTTACAATCTGTCGTTTTAATGACTCCCTGGCTTTTGTTCTTTGGATTATTTGCCGCTGGGATTTATGTTAACATTGTCGGGATCTTGTTCTCAGTGATAGTTTCCGCTGGATTGTATATTTTCCTGGGCAGAAAGTTACGCCAAGCAGGTCAAGATGCTATTCTCAAGCAACGAGCCACAGAGCGTCTCGCTGCTCAAAGTTCATCAGCAGCCGATAAAAATAGCCCAGCCGTGGTAGAATTACAGTCAGAACCGACTCCCATACCTGAAGCTGATTTAAGCCTAATTCGCGGTATTTTCGGCATTGATACATTTTTCGCTACGGAAACTATTCCCTACCAAGAAGGAGTGGTTTTTAAAGGTAATTTGCGCGGAGAACCAGAGGCTGTTCACAACCGCTTAACAAAGAGTTTGCAAGAGCGGTTAAATGATAAATATCGACTGTTTTTGGTAGAAAATACTGACGGTAAACCAGTAATGATTGTTCTCCCTAGCCGCACTGACCCCCAACGGACTCAATTAGGACAAAAAGTCTTTGCGGTGATTTTGTTGATAGCAACTATGGCTACAAGTCTAGAAGTGGGAGGTATATTACAGAATTTTGATTTACTCAGTAACCCCGAACGTTTTGCAGAAGCTTTACCTATTGCTCTGGGCTTATTTGTCATTTTAATATCTCATGAAGTCGGACATTGGTTGTTAGCACGTCGTCACCAAGTACGGTTAAGTTGGCCGTTCTTTTTACCAGCGGTGCAAGTTGGCTCTTTTGGGGCAATTACTAGGTTTGAGTCCCTTGTCCCTAACCGGAATGCTTTATTTGATATTGCTTTGGCCGGACCTGCTTTCGGTGGCATTACTTCTCTGTTATTATTGGTGGCAGGGTTGCTACTTTCCCACCCCGGAAGTTTATTCCAATTACCAAATCAGTTTTTCCAAGGTTCAATTTTAGTCGGTAGTTTAGCGCGGGTTGTCCTGGGTTCGGCTTTACATTCCCCTGTAGTCAATATTCATCCTTTAGTGATTATTGGTTGGCTAGGATTAGTCATTACTGCGTTAAATTTAATGCCCGCTGGACAATTGGACGGGGGGAGGATTGTACAAGCCATTTATGGTCGCAAAACCGCAGGTAGAACCACTTTTGCGACCATAGTTTTACTCGCTATTGTATCTCTGGGTAATCCTCTGGCTATGTATTGGGCAATTCTGATTTTGTTTTTACAACGCGATTTAGAACGTCCCAGTCTCAATGAAATTACTGAACCAGATGATGCTAGAGCCGCTTTATGTCTTTTGGCTCTGTTTCTAATGATTGCTACTCTTTTACCTTTGACCCCCGCTTTGGCTGGACGTTTGGGTATCGGTAGTTAGGAATTTTGCCGTTGCTGATTGAAAATATATGGGTATAAATTCAATTTTTTTAACGAACCACAGAGGCACAGAGAACACAGAGAACTGTATTGAAATATGCGTCTTTTAAAGGTGTAAAGGTTGAGTTTAGTAATTTCATATTTCAATTCAGCAATGTCGAATTTTTTTGACCAATTTTCTAAGGTTTCCAATTTGCTAATAGGTTGGGATAATTTGCAGGTGTGGGGAATATTTTTTGCCATGTTTGTTGACGTTGTTGGGGGTTTTCTTGGCTGATATTCCATAAAGTTTCGTAGAAGAAGAAGGAAACACCAGCAAATTTTCTCTCACGCACTTTCTCTATTTGAGTTTTAATTTGTTCCATGGAAACTGAACGATTTTTTAACCCACTTAAAATCCCAATACTCACGGGAATATGACTTTGCGCTAGTTTTACTTCTGGATATTCTAATTCGCTGATAAAGACGTTTAAATCATTCCGATAAATTTGTAAAACTAGGTCTTCAATTATTCCCATTCTTTCCCATTTTTGCCAATCTGCAAGGAAGTATTCGTAGGAAAAACGCTGGGGATTTGGTGCAACGGAAACTATACAATCTTTTTTATTAGCTTTAATTGCTGTAAATACCCGTTTCATAAAATCGGTAATTTTGTTCGCTCTCCAATTTACCCATTCTGGATCTTTGAAGTCTGCTGGAGGAAGTTTACCTTGATGTTCTTTCTTGTATAATGCTGTGGTGTAGCTATCATATCCTAGTTCTGATGGTAAGCCGAAATGATCATCAAATTGAATCCCATCAATATCATAGTTTTTGACTATTTCTACAATCAAATCTTGGATAAATTTTTGCACTTCGGGACGAAAGGGATTTAACCAAACTCGGTTATGTATTCCTTCTTTGACTATTTTTGTCCCATCTTTGCGATTTGTCAACCAACCGGGACGATTTTTAGCTAAAAGGGAATCAGCAGGCGCCATAAAGCCAAATTCAAACCAGGGAATTACTGTTAAATTTTGTTTATGTCCCTGGGTGATGATTTCTTTGAGCATATCCCGCTGTTGGAGTCCGGGGGTAGGGTCTACTGCTTTACCAATGACTTTGGCTGCGACTTTGCTAGGATATAGTGTATATCCCCAATTCCAGACGGCGGGATAAACGGTGTTAAAGTTGAGTTGGTGTAATGTTCGTAAACTTTGTTTTAGACGTTCTTTTTCAAATAAAACATCACTATCAATATTTGTTAACCATACTCCCCGTAATTCTGTGGATTTAGGAATTTGAGCATTTAAGGGGAATGATAGCATGAGGAATGCGACCATACTCACGGCCATCATAGCTGCTAAAAATCCTAATTTTCTAGTTTGACGTTGCCATTTTAGAACTATTTTTTTCATCGGTTATCCTATTTTTGGGTTGTTAAATTTACTCTAGTATAATGGACAATGAAGACCGATTGAATGAACCACGAAGACACGAAGAACACGAAGGAAGAAGAAAAGAACATAGGTAATCTTTCACCGGGAAGGGAGTAATTACAGTTTCAATAACTAACTGTTCCTAAACAATCTTTGATAAAATCAATAATGATCTTAAAATCAACAAAATCATCAGCCTGTTTTCTTTGTTCACAAATATATTTACAAAATTTCATTTTTTGAAATTCTTGAATTTGGTTTTCTTCTCCATAATCTCCATATTTGGTTTTTTGTACATAAAATTCTTCTGTAAATAAATGATCAGGAAATAGATTTTCAATACCCTTTGTAACTTTTCTATTTTTTTGTTGAGGGATTTTTCTGATTTTCAATAATTCATGATCTTCATTAGATTTATCAGTATCACAATCATAAAGTAGTAATACTTTTCTAGTTAAGAATTTAGGGTTGGAAATCAGAACATCTCTGGTATTTTTTAAACCACCATCACCAGTATTTATACTTTTTCCTTTACCTATAGAAATTCCTACCCATTCAATATCAACTTGTGCTAAAATTTCCTTTTCTCCTAGTAATTCTAAAGCCGTTTTAATATAAATTGGGTCAGTTTCTCCTTCTGTTAAAACTAGGGGTTTATCACCTTTTTCTACAGTAGCTTTGACTTCATCTTTAACGGCATTTATTTTTTCACAATAGTCAGAAAACATCCTTTGACCATGTTCAGACATGAGATAACCACAATAGTCTTCCCAAACTTGAACTGACCAATGATCTAGAGTTTCTCTAAGATAGTTGTAAGTAGGATTTTCTTTTCCATAACGCTCATATAAAAACTGCTCAGGATAACTAACTTCTGTATGAGCAGGTATATTATGACGTGCCATTATTTCTAATAAATAAATTCCCTCAGCTTCCCACATTCCAAGGTGTTGAATCATATAAGATAAATGAGCAGGATTGGAAGAATCTGCAATAACAATAATACAAAATCCTAAGTATAAAGGGTTATTATTTCCTCCCTTAAAATAACCTTTTTTAAAAGCATCAATAATACCTTGTGCTTGATTATCTTCTCTAACATTATCAATCCACCAATCAGGAATTTTTTTATGATCAAATCCATAACCACACATGAGCCAAAAACTACCAACAATATTTTGAGGATACTCTTTAAGTAATGATATTGCTCTCATGCAGATAGTGAAGCCAATATTAGGTAAATGCACTGTCATTTTCAAAAGTCCTAGTAAAAATAAAAATGTGATTTCATTCCATTAAACAACAAAATCAAACAAATAATGCGCCATTTCCAACTTAGAACAAGCCGGAATTTCTAACGCTCTCCCTTCTTTATCTAAAAACACCGCTTGATTATTATCACTCCCAAAACCACTATCAACTTGATCAATAGGGTTCGCTACAATTGCATCTAATTTCTTTTTTTGCAATTTTTCCCGCGCTGGCTTGACAATATACCCGGTTTGTGCTGCAAAACCAATTAAGTATTGATGGGGTTGTTTACGGTTGCCAATTTCCGCGACAATATCTGGTACTGGTATCAATGGTAAATTTTCGGGGAGCGATCGCTTGGGCAATTTTTCGCTACTATAATCTCTGGGCTTGACATCCGCCACCGCCGCTGACATAATAATTATATCCGCACTCGATAAATGCTTTAACATAACTCCCTGCATCTCTTCTGAGGTAATTACGGGAATTGCTTCTACTCCTAAAGGCACTTCCCAACTTGCTGGACAATGTACCAATATTACTTTTGCACCTCTGTGTAGTGCAGCCTGTGCCAATGCTAAACCCATTTTACCAGTTGAGGGATTGCCAATAAATCGCACCGGGTCTAAATATTCTCGCGTTCCCCCAGCACTGATTAAAACCTCTTTCCCCACTAAATCTCTCTTGCCTTGGGTGTATAATAAAGATTGAATATAAATAAATATTTCTGCGGGTTCTGCCATTCTACCAGCACCAATGCGATCGCACGCCAATAAACCAGAACCAGTTTCCATACCATAAAAACGGTTATTTGTCAATAGCTGCCGCCAATTTCTTTGTACTGCTACCTGTTCCCACATATCTGTATTCATCGCTGGTGCTAACAATACAGGACAAGTAGAAGCGAGAACAGTATTTGTTAATAAATTATCCGCCATTCCATAAGCTAACTTAGCCAAAGTATTAGCAGTTAAAGGCGCGATAACAATTAAATCAGCCCATTCACCCAATTCGATATGTAATGGACGAGTATAAATTGGTTGCCAAAAATCATCATCTGTATAAGCTTGATGGCGAGATAAAGTAGCTAAAGTTAAAGGAGTGATAAATTCTTGGGCAGATTTGGTCAGGATAACACGCAATTCTACGCCAGATTTGAATAGAGTAGAAACCAACTCACAAACTTTATAGGCGGCGATACCACCGCCTACAGCAATGAGGACTCGTTTGGATTTAGGACTTGAAAATAATGGCATTTTAGGATAAGATCTCAATTACTGGAGATTTTAAAACGTTCTACCAATCTAAAATCCAAAATCCAAAATCCAAAATCCAAAATCCAAAATCTCAAATCCAAAATCTCAAATCCAAAATCTCAAATCCAAAATCTCAAATTTTTAGCCTTCGTCGTAGGGTTCTAAATCTAAGAGGTGAATATAGGCTTCAACCAATTCTGGACGCTGGAAAGCAATTGCTCGCAGTAGATGCCAATCATTTAAACCCTCAAAAGCATTACTATAATTATCTAATTCCAAACGTGTAGCTAAATCTTGTACCTCTGTCGCTGTCATAGCAGAAATTTCTGTTTTGGAAATGCTTAGAGTTTTCATAATGCTTGCCCCTCCCTTTTGCAGCACTTACATTCAGCTTAGGGTGGAGTTGCTTCCACCTGATCTATCTTACTCATTAACGAGCATTAAATTTGTAAAAATTTTTCTGATTTTTTCAGAATTTGCAAAATTTTCGTAACTAGAGTTAACCAATTGTCTTGACAACAAAGGTTCTTAGTGCTTCTAACATTGGTAAATTAATTTCATGTCCCATTTCAAATTCATGGTACTCTACTGCTACCCCTAGAGATTTTGCCATGTCTCTGGACTTAATGGCCGCTTGTAGGGGAACTACTTCATCCTTTGTTCCGTGCATAATTAACGTAGGTGGAAAATTGCCTGGATTAAGCGTTGCCACGGTAGGATGTAGATATCCACTCATCACAACTAAGCCAGCCAATGGTAAGCTTAATCCTACATCTAAAGTCATCGCCCCACCTTGAGAGAATCCACCTAAAATTGTGCGTGATAAAGGTATGCCTGTATTAGTCTCTAAAGATTGCAACCAATCTATGAGTAGTTGTTTGCTTTCTGCTAATCCATCATACATATTTTCTGTCCGCAAGTCATACCACGCCCTACCTGTGTCAGCATAAGGATAGGGATAGGGAGCATTTGGTAGTAAAAATTCGTAATCTGGTAAATTGACATAAGGAATCAAAGATGCCACATCTTGGGCATTTGCGCCCCAACCATGTAAAGTGACGATTAAGGCTTTTGGTGTTTGATTTGTTGGTGGAGAAACCCTAATAAAATCTAATACTGGAGTCATGGGTAATATATATTATGTTCAGGTAATTAAGGTTGGTTTGTTCATGGCGGTTACTTTTGTGTTACTGTATCCTGCTTCTTTCGCGCTAACCTTCATAGTGTTGATAATCCAAAACCGAGGTTTTTAATTTTCATCAAATTCCCTTTGTATTTGTGAAGGTGATGGTTATTCTTCAAAGGACGGGGAAACTATAGTCAGTTTCCTCGGTAAGTCCTATTTAAATGTCTGTGAGGTAAATCAAAATCAGATTTTACCATAAACCAGGTAAAGATAGTATTATTAAGGATTGTTTCAATGTGTAACTTTCCCTAGCCTGTCAATATGTCAGAAAATCCAGCCGCTTTTTTAAATGATCTGCTTCCAGTCCCTCATCACAGCCAAAATACTATCCGCATTCGGGGTGCTAGGCAGCATAATCTGAAAAATATTGATTTGGAATTACCCCGTGATCGTTTGATTGTTTTTACTGGGGTTTCTGGTTCGGGTAAATCCTCCTTGGCCTTTGATACCATCTTTGCGGAGGGTCAACGTCGTTATGTGGAATCCCTAAGCGCCTATGCTCGCCAATTTTTGGGACAATTGGATAAACCTGATGTAGAAGCAATTGAGGGTTTAAGTCCCGCAATTTCCATTGACCAAAAATCAACTTCCCATAATCCCCGTTCCACAGTGGGAACAGTAACGGAAATTTATGATTATTTGCGATTGTTATATGGTCGAGCGGGTGAACCTCATTGTCCCCTTTGTGATCACTCTATTGCGCCTCAAACCATAGACCAGATGTGCGATCGCATTATGGAACTTCCCGACCGCACCCGCTTCCAAGTTTTAGCCCCTGTAGTCCGTGGAAAAAAAGGAACTCACCGCAAATTAATTTCTGGTTTAGCTTCCCAAGGTTTCGCTCGTTTGCGGGTAAATGGGGAGGTGCGAGAGCTATCTGATTTGATAGAGTTAGATAAAAATAGCACACATACTATAGAACTGGTTATTGACAGATTAGTTAAAAAAGACGGTATTCAAGAGCGTTTAGTAGATTCTCTAGCCACTTGCCTTAAGCAATCTCACGGGATTGCTATAATAGAGGTATTAAAAGATACATCGGATAAGATAGCGCTGGAGCGACCTGATAGTAAGTATATATCAACTGAGGGAAAAAATCAAGGTATTTCTGAAGAAGAATTACCCAAGGAAATGGTATTTTCAGAAAACTTTGCTTGTCCCGAACATGGTGCGGTAATGGAAGAGTTATCCCCACGGTTGTTTTCTTTTAATTCACCTTATGGCGCTTGTCCCCATTGTCATGGGATCGGAACTTTAAGAAGATTTTCCCCGGAGTTGGTTGTACCTAATGAAAATTCGCCTATGTATGCAGCGATCGCTCCTTGGTCAGAAAAGGAAAATTCCTATTATTTAGAGTTATTGTATGCTGTGGGGTTAAATTATGGGTTTGAGTTACAAACCCAATGGGGGAAATTGACAGCGCAACAGCAAAAAATTGTCTTGTATGGAGAAGAAGAACCGAAAAATCCAACGGAGAAAAAGCAAATTTTTAAAGGTGTAATTCCCATTTTACAAAGACAATATGAGGGAGGGACAGAGTTAGTTAAACAGAAATTAGAAGAATATTTAATTGATCAACCTTGTGAAGTTTGTGGAGGGAAAAGATTAAAACCCGAAGCCTTAGCTGTGAAATTGGGACAATATGGAATTTTAGATTTTACTACCGTTTCCATTCGGGAATGTCGAGAAAGAATAGAAAAATTAAAATTGAGCGATCGTCAAAGTCAAATAGCTGATTTAGTTCTGAGAGAAATCAAAGCCAGATTACAATTTTTATTAGATGTTGGCTTAGATTACCTCACCTTAGATCGTCCCGCCATGACATTATCAGGTGGAGAAGCTCAACGGATTCGGTTAGCGACACAAATTGGTTCAGGACTAACAGGAGTTTTATACGTTTTAGACGAACCAAGTATCGGTTTACATCAAAGAGATAACGCCAGATTACTAAAAACCTTAACCAAATTACGGGACTTAGGAAATACCTTAATAGTTGTCGAACATGACGAAGAAACTATCCGCGCGGCTGATTATATAGTTGATATTGGTCCTGGGGCGGGAATTCATGGAGGACATATTATTTCTCAAGGAAATTTAGAGAATTTACTCAATGCAGAAAAATCCTTAACCGGGGCTTATTTATCAGGAAAAAGAGTCATAAATACTCCCGCCAAAAGAAGAGAAGGAAATGGCCGAGCCTTAACTATTAAAAATGCGCGTCGCAATAACTTACAAAATGTAGATGTGGAAATTCCCTTGGGAAAACTTGTTTCTGTTACCGGTGTTTCTGGTTCAGGAAAATCTACATTAATTAATGAATTACTTTATCCAGCATTACAACATCATTTACTCAAAAAATCCCCCGCACCGAAAGATATAGATGAAATCAAAGGTTTAAACTGTGTTGATAAAGCCATTGTCATTGACCAATCACCCATAGGGAGAACTCCCCGTTCTAACCCCGCAACCTATACCGGAGTCTTCGATATTATTCGTGATGTTTTTTCCCAAACTGTAGAAGCGAAAACCAGAGGTTATAAAGCTGGACAATTTTCCTTTAATGTCAAAGGTGGACGTTGTGAAGCTTGTAGTGGACAGGGTGTAAATGTCATTGAAATGAACTTTTTACCTGACGTTTATGTGCAATGTGAAATTTGCAAAGGTGCGAGATATAACCGAGAAACCCTGCAAGTTAAATATAAAGACAAATCAATTTCTGATGTTTTGAACATGACCGTTGAAGAAGCATTAGATTTTTGTCAAAACATTCCCAAAGCCGTAACGAGATTACAAACATTAGTAGATGTTGGTTTAGGTTATGTCCAATTAGGACAACCAGCCACAACCTTATCTGGTGGAGAAGCGCAGCGGGTGAAATTAGCGACAGAATTATCTCGACGCGCGACCGGAAAAACCTTATATTTAATAGATGAACCAACCACAGGATTATCCTTTTATGATGTTCACAAATTGTTAGACGTTTTACAAAGACTAGTAGATAAAGGAAATTCAATTTTAGTCATTGAACATAATTTAGATGTGATTCGTTGTTCAGATTGGGTAATAGATTTAGGTCCAGAAGGAGGGGATAAAGGAGGAGAAATAATTGCTGCGGGAACGCCCGAAGATGTGGCGCAAAATTCCCGTTCTTATACTGGGGAATATTTACGGCAGGTGTTGGCTCAATATCCAGCAATGGAGTAATTTTTTTCTCACCCAGAGGCGCGAAGAAAGGAGGTTATCATATTAATGCAGTATAAAAAAGTGACAATTTGTGAATGAGGAGAAAATGAATGAATGACCAGGAGTTAGAAATTCTCCTCAACGATATGGAATCAGACCGAGTGGAACGTAAGGCTTCAATATCCGATAGAGGTAAACTTTGTGAAGCCATTTGTGCATTTGCTAATGATTTACCCAACCATCAAAAACCAGGAGTTTTATTTATTGAAGTTCATGATAATGGAACTTGTGCGAACCTGACCATAGATGATAAACTTCTGCTGACACTTTCAGGTATGCGAGATGATGGCAACATCTTACCTTTTGATTTACGTGCTTTAACATCAGCTAGTTTAGATGATCTTGATTTAGAAATTTTTCGTCGAGTTTATTTACCCTCCTCTGACTGGCATTGAATCATGTCAATGTCGTAAAGCACGTCTTCAAAGAAATCATATTGCTTGTGCTATATTGGTTTGGCTGAGATTGAAAAATTTAGCCTATCAAACAGGTCAAACTATTTATAAAATCAAGCATAATTTACTGTCTAATTATCTAATTCAGCAATTAAAACGTCCAGATGTTCATATGTCTTTGATTTGATTTCAATGACTACGTGGCTTCACCCAGTCACGCTGTTATTTTGTGCCAGTTGCGTAAGTCCTGATCTTATTTTTATGTTATTTTTTCAGAATTGATGATTTAGCATCTAAAATATGGTACTTTAATGATGTTCATTCACTTTTCACAAATGTTGTAATTTCTAAATAACAAATATGATGGAAAATCAATCACAGCAACCCCAACCAGTAAATTCTCCTTCCCCACAAGATGTTTTGTCTTTGTCAGGTGGAGAAAATCACAATGTACCAAAACTACCTGCTGCTGATAAATCTCTGTCTCAATGGCAGGAAATTCTTAAACAAATTATGGAATTTTTAGAAAAACTGCCAGATTACATAGGCAGTATTTTTAATAACAATAAACGGGGGTTAATTAATTTACTTTTAATCTTATCAGCTTTCGTGACAGTTAAGGTAGTAATTGCATTATTAGACGCGGTGAATGATATACCATTGCTACAACCAATTTTTGAGTTAATTGGGCTATTTTATTCTGTCTGGTTTGCTTTCCGTTATCTCCTCAAATTTGACACCAGACAAGAATTATCTCAGAAATTTAATGCTTTTAAACAACGATCTTTTGGATGAATATTTTATTTTTTTTGATTTCTTGAGTTCCTAAGATGTAGGATAGGCTATAACTAACCTACATTTTATCTCTTGTCTCTTGTCTCTTTAGATAGAGAGTTTTAATAAAAATATTTTTGGTAATTATTCCCGCAGATAGTCTATTTATCTGCTAGAAAATTCTAATCTAGTTCTGGCAATACTCGAAAAGTAAACAGGACTAATTTTATGAATGAGAACATTACCGCAGATACCTATGATAGAGGCATAATTCCCGCCGAAACAGCCGCACGAATCAAAAGAGAAGGAAAAAATTATAAACACATACCGACGGAGGAGGATCTTGCAAGTGCGGACACTGATCATCAAACTGATATTAACAGTATTCGGACAACGGATGGTTATACTATAGATCAAGAAGGTTTGTTGAATAATTATCCAGTTGAACCGGAAATGTATTATCAAGTTCCTGGTGACGCGAGGGAAATAGCCGAACAAGAAAAAGCTGAAAGAATACGGGAATTACGAGAAGTTAATGAGGATAAAACAGGTCTATTAACAGAGGATTTTGATAAAAGAGGTAGAGGTCCAGGAATGATTTAATTTACCATTTCTTTGATTTTTACCCGAAAGGCTATGGCTGCATCTAAAGGATCTTCTGCTATTACATATTCCGCCAAATTTGATAAATCTAAGTTGGGTAATAATTCACTATTGTTCCAATTAACACCAGTGATAGTTTGCCGTTCTTCTGGATCTTCGGCTTGTAATAGTTCAGATAATTCTGGAAGTAAAAGCATAGAATTTCCTAAAACCGAATTATTGCTAACTTGATGATATTCTAATTTCTAGATTCCCGACTTCTTTGAGAAGTCGGAGATCTATATTCAAAAATTGTAAATAAATGTAAAGCTACTAGCAAATAAAATCTTCCTGAGAATTAGCGTGATCTAATCCGGTAAGTCACTCCCTGCGGTAGTCTAGATAAATGTTAATTTATCGCCTGGTTTGACAAAATAGTTTTATGACCTCAGTTTCTAGTCCTCCGCGCACTATTCGCATTGGTTCACGTAAAAGCCAATTAGCTCTAGTTCAAACATACTGGGTACAAGCCCAACTCCAGAAAAGCTTTCCCGACATTACTTTTGAAGTTCATACCATGTCTACCCAAGGAGACAAAATCCTCGACGTAGCATTGGCTAAAATTGGCGATAAAGGACTATTTACCAAAGAACTGGAATTGGGCATGATCAATAAAGAGATTGATTTTGCTGTCCATTCTCTCAAGGATCTCCCCACCAATTTACCACCAGGTTTGACATTGGCCGCAATTACAGAACGGGAAAACCCCGCAGACGCGGTGGTACTCCACGAAAAGCATAAAGGTGAAAAACTTGAGACTTTACCCGCAGGTGCGGTAATTGGCACTTCTTCCCTGCGACGGTTGGCACAATTGCGCCATAAATTCCCCCATTTTACATTTAAGGATGTGCGGGGTAATTTGATTACACGCATGGCGAAACTGGATGCTGGTGAATATGATGCTCTAATTTTAGCAGTAGCCGGTTTAGAAAGACTGGAAATGAGCGATCGCATTCATCAAATTCTCTCCCCAGAAATCTCCCTCCATGCCGTCGGACAAGGTGCTTTGGGGATAGAATGCCGTGCCGATGATACGGAAGTAATTACCTTACTTAAAGCTATTGAACACCCGCAAACACGCGATCGCTGTTTAGCAGAAAGATCATTTTTACGAGTTTTAGAAGGCGGCTGTCAAGTTCCTATTGGTGTAAATACTGAAGTAATTGGTGATAAATTAACATTAAAAGGACTTGTCGCCAGCGTTGATGGTCAAAAAATTGTTCAGAATATAGTCACTGGTGCGGCGGCTGATGCTGAAAAATTAGGAGCAGAATTAGCCGATATTTTGCGACAACAGGGGGCTACAGAAATCTTGGAACAAATCTTTACCGAGATTCAACGAGGCTCATAAGATAATTGACAATGGACAATTGATAACTAACAAAAATATGCGAATTTTATTTGTAGCAGCAGAGGCTGCTCCCATTGCCAAAGTTGGTGGCATGGGGGATGTTGTAGGTGCATTACCTAAATTCTTGAGACAAATGGGTCATGATGTACGGGTATTCTTGCCTTATTATGGCTTTGTTCCTGATAAAATGGTCGTTCCTGAAGAACCCGTTTGGAAAGGCTCTGCCATGTTTCAGGATTTTTCAGTTTACGAAAGTGTACTCCCTGGAACTGATATTCCTTTGTATTTATTCGGACATTCAGCTTTTCTACCTCGGCGGATTTATGGTGGGGAAGATGAAGATTGGAGATTTACCTTCTTTGCCAATGGTGCGGCGGAATTTTGCTGGAATTACTGGAAACCAGAAATTGTCCACTGTCATGATTGGCACACAGGAATGTTACCCGTATGGTTAAATCAATCTCCAGATATAACCAGTGTTTTCACCATTCATAACCTGGCTTATCAAGGACCATGGCGGTGGTATTTAGAGAAAATTACTTGGTGTCCCTGGTATATGCAAGGACATAATACCATGGCCGCAGCAGTCCAGTTTGCTGATAAGGTAAATACAGTTTCTCCTACCTATGCTGAACAGATAAAAACCCCTGCCTATGGTGAAGAAATAGAAGGGTTATTATCTTTTATTAGTGGTAAATTATCAGGGATAATCAACGGTATAGATACCGATATTTATGATCCCGCTAATGATAAATACATTCCTCAAAACTTTACCATAGATACCCTTGATCAACGTAAAGCTAATAAAATAGCCCTGCAAGAAGAAATGGGTTTAGAAGTTAATTCTAATGCCTTTTTAATCGGTATGGTGACAAGGTTGGTAGAACAAAAAGGCATGGATCTAGTATTACAAATCCTTGACCGATTTATGGCTTATACGGATGCTCAATTTGTCTTATTGGGAACAGGCGATCGCTATTATGAAACCCAAATGTGGCAACTTGCATCTCGCTATCCCGGACGTATGTCCACTTACCTACTATATAACGATGCCCTTTCTCGTCGCATTTACGCTGGTACTGATGCCTTCTTAATGCCTAGCCGCTTTGAACCCTGCGGTATCAGTCAAATGATGGCTTTGCGTTACGGTTGTGTTCCTATTGTTCGTCGTACAGGGGGATTAGTTGATACCGTCAACCACTATGATCCAGTCAATGAAGCAGGTACAGGTTATTGCTTTGACAGGTATGAACCTCTAGATCTATTTACTTGTATGATACGCGCTTGGGAAGGCTTCCGTTTCAAACCCCAATGGAAGGAATTACAAAAACGGGGAATGAGTCAAAACTTCAGTTGGTATCAATCTGCTAAAGAGTATGATAAACTCTATCGTTCTATCTATGGTTTACCAGACATAGAACCAGAAGCAGAAATAACAGCAGAAACTGTGTAAGGTGTTGTAGAAAGTTGGAATTTTAGACAATTATTCATGGGGTATTTATCTGGAATGCCCCTTTTTAATACACGATAGTATAGAATTGAAAAAAGATGGATTGGTTAGAGCGCGTCGCAGAAATTCGCAAAATTTGTAACGTGCCAGCACCAGCCCGAAATGTTGCTATTGCTAGAGTATGGGTAGATGAGACGTTTTCTGAGCTATTTGCTTTTAGTGGTAAGCTGTTGCGAGAAGGAGCAGTTGGTTTACCTAATCAACCGATGTTTCAAGCCTTTGATGTTGGTGGACACCGAAGAGACTTAGACTCGGAGTACAAAATATTAGAAGCGATAGCCGAAAAATATACAAATAATAGAGAAGTAAAGGGTAAAATTGAATTATTTACAGAAAGAGAGCCATGTAATTCGTGTGAGTATGTCATGAACCAATTTAGGCAAACTTTCCCGAACATTCAGCTAAATGTACATCACGGAAACATTGCATAAAGGAGTCGGTAGAAATGTCAATTTGCAATTTACCCGAACAATTTAAGCTTATTTTTAACGAGAATCATCCTTTGTCATGTTCAGATTTGGAAATAATTCAACTTGAACGACAACAAGGTATTAATCTACCCAGCACTTACAAAGACTTTCTCAAGATAATGGGACATGGGGCAGGTAAGTTTTTACGTGGTTCAGATTGCTTTTATCAGCATTTGTCACAAATTCAAGAATGGGCTAAACAACTTTTAGTAGAAAATGATTTTCCTCAGACTTTACCAGAGGATGCTTTTGTATTTTTCATGCACCAGGGATATCAGTTCAGCTTTTTCAGACTTTCAGAAGGTGATAACCCGCCAACTTATTCATATTGTGAAGGACAAGAAGAGCTTTATTTTATCAAAAGTCATGATCAGTTTAGTGACTTTCTATCTGTGGAAATCAATCTTTATTTAAAGTCTTTGATGCTTTTAGCAAGTTAGATATTAGCTAGATAAACAAAATTATGGTTCTGAACAAAGGATTTTAGATATGCAAAATAATGAACTATGATATAACAGTCAATCATTAATCAGCAAGTAAAAGTTACTTATGTCCTATAAAGTTAGTATTGTCATTGAAAAAGATGAACATGAGTATTATGCTTATTGTCCTGAACTTCCTGGGTGTCAATCTGAAGGGGATTCATTAGCAGCAGTTCAAGCAAATATCAAGGAAGCGGTTGAATTATATATAGAAACATTATCAGAGTTTGAGAAACAAGCACTTCAGCAAAAAGAAATATTAACTATGATTTCATGTTGATAATCCAAAGATATTAGGTTCTACTAGGTTTGTTATTTCATGGAGAAACAGCTTGAACTATGGTAAAAATGAAATCTCAACGGAAAGTGCTGTTATCTCATGGTGAAGATGGGTATTTTGTTGTCGAAGTACCAAGTTTACCCGGTTGTATCAGTCAGGGGAAAACCCGTGAGGAAGCTTTAGCTAATATAGAAGAAGCAATATCTCTCTACATTGAAGTTTTGCAAGATAGGGGTGAACCTATTCCAGACGATACGGTTGAGGTAGTGCTGGTGTGAGTAAACTACCTATTATCTCAGGTTTAGAGTGTGTGAAAGCACTAGAAAAAATCGGCTTTGTTGTGGATAGACAAAGAGGAAGTCACATTATACTGGTTCGTGAAGAACCAAGAACCACTATATCCGTACCAGATCACAAAGAACTAGATAGAGGTACTTTACGTGGAATTATTCGACAAGCGGGTTTAAGTGTAGATGAATTTATTGAATTATTGTGATGTACTAACAAAGATATTCTGGTGCAACTCCGTGTAAAATACAGATTCCGGTCTGTATTTCCTCAACATCATGGGTAACACTTTTGGTCATCTTTTCCGAATTACGACTTTTGGCGAATCTCACGGCGGCGGTGTGGGCGTTATAATTGATGGTTGTCCCCCACAACTGGAAATTTCCCCAGAGGAAATTCAATTTGAACTCGATAGAAGACGGCCAGGACAAAGTAAAATCACCACCCCCCGCAAAGAAGCAGACACCTGTGAGATATTATCTGGGGTGTTTGAGGGGAAAACGCTGGGAACACCCATAGCTATCTTAGTCAGAAATAAAGATACCCGTTCCCAAGACTACGATGAAATGGCGCAAAAATACCGCCCTTCCCATGCAGATGCTACCTATGATGCTAAATATGGCTTGAGAAATTGGCAAGGTGGCGGAAGGTCGTCAGCCCGTGAGACAATAGGTAGAGTGGCTGCTGGTGCGATCGCTAAAAAGATTTTACATCAAGTTGCAAATGTAGAAGTTATCGCCTATGTCAAGCGCATTAAAGATTTACAAGGCGTAATAGATACGAGTACAGTTACTTTAGCAGACGTAGAAAGCAATATTGTCCGTTGTCCAGATAGAGAAATTGCTAATACCATGATTTCATTAATAGAAGAAACCGGTCGAGATGGTAATTCTATTGGTGGTGTGGTTGAATGTGTGGTGCGAAATGTTCCCAAGGGTTTAGGAGAACCAGTTTTTGATAAATTAGAAGCAGATTTAGCAAAAGCAGTCATGTCACTTCCTGCTAGTAAAGGTTTTGAAATCGGTTCAGGTTTTGACGGAACTTTGTTAACAGGTTTTGAACATAACGACGAATTTTATATTGATGAAAATGGGGAAATTAGAACAGTAACTAATCGTTCTGGAGGGATTCAAGGGGGAATTTCTAATGGCGAAAATATCATTATCAGAGTGGCTTTTAAACCAACAGCCACTATTAGAAAAGAACAAAAAACCGTCACAAAAGAAGGTGAAGAAACAGTTTTAGCAGGAAAAGGTAGACATGATCCTTGTGTTTTACCTCGCGCTGTACCTATGGTTGATGCTATGGTGGCCTTAGTTTTATGTGATCATCTCTTACGTCATTATGGACAATGTAGAGTATTGTAAATAAATTCTGATGGGGTGTTGATTTGGAATACCCCTTTTGCTTAGTATAGTCATACTAATCAGGTCTAACTACATCAATATTTCCTATGACTACCATTAATACAGACCAAGACTACCAAAATCGCGTTAAACACTTTACTGCTTTAAAAGATAAGTATCAAGCGAATAGCTATCAAAATTTATCTCCTAATAGTCCACTTTATTTCATTCTCAGAAAAGCAGATTTAGGAATTGAAATTCTGGATTTGGAAGATATTTGGCTGCAAAAAGAAAACCTTTTAGCAACGGTTCAAGTAATTAGAAATCAACAGCAGCAAAGATCTAAACATAGGGTAGATTTAGGTGTTGAATTTACAAAACTCAAGTCAAAATATCAAGTTAATAATGATCATACTTCCTGGGCTGTAAGTCCTTTATATCTTATACTTTGTAAAGTAGATTCAGGTAATTTTCTCACTGAAAAAGAATTTAATTGGTTAATCTCAAATGGGTTTAAAAAAGTAAATTCAATTGCTATTGAAAATCAAAAATTTATTAGTTTAAAATCTAAGTATAATGCTAATAAATATCAAGATTTTCATTCTGATAGTCCACTTTATTCTATTCTCAAAAAAATAGATATCTCAGAACTTTTAACTGAGTCAGAATATAAATGGTTAATAGAACAGGAACTTTCAGAAACCTTAGAATTTGTTAAACAACAAGAAGCAACAAGACGAAATGAGTTTATTCAATTAAAAGAAAAATATCAAGCGACTAAATATAAAAGTGGATCTTTATCAAGTCCATTATATCCAATTCTGCAAAAATTAGAAGCAGAAGAAAATTTAATTGATACCGAACTTACTTGGTTAAAAGAACAGGAACTTATTGAAACTATTACTATTGCTGAAGAAAAGGAAAAAACAAAAGAATTTGCAGCTTTGAAGATTAAGTATCAAGCCACAGAATATGAAGATATATCTCCAAAATCTCATCTTTATAAAGTTCTAAAAAATATTGATTCAGGTAATTCTTTAGGAGGACAAGATGTTAATTTCCTGAAAAAGCGTAAATTGCTGGAAACCATCAAATTAGCTAATGATAAATACATTAATCATTTAAAATCTAAAATTGAAGAGAATGGATTATTAACTGATTCGGAAATTGAATGGTTAAAAAATAATGGACGGGAAGATATTATCAGTTTAGTTCAAAAACGACTATTTTCTATTTTAAAGTCAAAATATGCTGTTTCAAATTATCAAGATCAATCACCAAATAGTCCTTTATATCTCATTTTACAAAAGTTAGAAAAAGATGAGAGAATAGAGCCTAAAGATGTTGGTTGGTTACAAGAAAATGATCTTTTTTATGGTAAAATCTGGACTAAATACCATATTATTGAAGCTAATTTTTATCAACAGGAATTTAAACGCACTGGTAATAGATGGAATTTAGTAAATGCTAGTAGCCATTTACGTAAAGCTGATAGATCAAAATCAGCATTAGAGTTAACAGATAATTTACCACTCAACAGCATTAAAGATAATAAACTCAAGTCTGCTTTATTAACTACTAGAGGTGGAGCGTTTAGAGATTGTGATAAATTAGATGATGCAGAAATTTGCGCTCTTCAAGCAATGAAATATCAAGCAGATAGTCATCATCCCTATACATTAATGGGAGCTATTTGTTATCAACAAGGTAAATATTTTGAAGGTGATAAGTGGTTTAATGAAGCAATTAAACGTGGTGCTAAACCTTTAGATATGGATTCAGAAATTAAATCTATTTTAAACAAGACAAAAGATGAAAAACAGCGTCAGGAGTTAGTTAATTATCTTTTGAAAAAAGACCCAAACCGTTATGCTTGGGCTAAAAATTATCTGAAAAAACAGCAGGATAAAAAATAACATTCTTGTGGGGTGGGCATCCCTGCCCGCCCAAATATGTAAATTAAGTGGATTTTAGTTTATGATAACATCACGGCGTGGCTTTATCTATATTCTATTTTATCTATGAGATACCGTTATGCTTGGGCTAAAAATTATCTGAAAAAACAGCAGAATAAAAAATAACATTCTTGTGGGGTGGGCATCCCTGCCCGCCCAAATATGTAAATTAGGTGCATTTTAGTTTATGATAATATCACGGCGTGGCTTTATCTATATTCTATTTTATGTATGAGATGCAGAATTGAAAATAACATTTTATTTATTCACAAGGAAGATGTACCAGAATTTAAAAAAGGCGGTTCGGTAGTTAGAAATTCCTACTTTTGGGCTTTACGTTCCATTGCTGGTCGTGCTAAACGTTATCATGATTGGGAATACGAATCAGAAGTTTGGGTAGCACTAGAAAGAATGCTTTTATCTTTTACTGAATCAGGATATTTGGGTTATCGAGAAACAATTTTAGAGTTTCCTTTATCACAGGGTGAAATTCCTAATTTGCTGCGAAATGTAGCTACTTGGGAATAATCCACCACTTCCATGTTTACACCTGAATCAGCATATCCAAAATTAAAGGTTAAATTCATCAAACTAACTTTATTCCATCGTCAATATGGCATTTTCACAATTTTTATAATTATACCCTACCTAAACCCGCCCCCTCACAGTAATTAGATTGATTGTTCAGAGGAATGGCGGGTTTTTGTATATGGTTCAATGTCTTGCTACTAATACCAATTCTAGATGAAGATGGACTGGATTACAGCAAATTTCAGGTAAATAAACCACGGTTTTTGTTTCGCGCAATCTCTCTTAGAGATCCCGAAGGGTAGGCGCAAAGTAAGGAAGGCGCAAAGGAAGAAGGTAATCAAAATCTGGTTTAAATAGATGAAAACTGCTGTAAGATAAACAAACCGCTCCAGGTGCAGAGGACACAGAGATAGAAAATATTAAAAATTCGGACTATCCTCACAAAGAAATGGTATAACTAAAAAATCCTAGAGTTTGACTGGTTGCTTATTTTCTGTAGCTTGGTAAGGACTGTTATTGTTAACAGGTTGTGATTCCAAAAATGCTTCTTTACCTGTAATTAATCGAGAGCGACGATTACGAGTAATATAATTCCAAGCCCATTGAATTACGACTACTATTTTAGTGTCAAACTCGATTAAGAAGTAGATATGAATTATTAACCAAAATACCCAGGCTAGGAAACCTGTAAGTTTAATAAAACCTAAATCTACCACGGCTAAATTTTGCCCAATCATTGCCAAACTACCCACGTCAGTGTAATGAAATTCGGGCAAAGTATGACCTTGAAGCCGTAGTTGAATTAGTCCACCTACATACTCTCCTTGTTGTTTGGCTACGGGTGCAACACCTGGTAAAGGTTTACCCGTTTGATGGGAGAAATTCGCTAGATCTCCAATGACGAAAATGTTTTTATAATCCTTAATGGTTAAGTTTGGTTCTACAATTACTCTGCCAGAGAAATCGCACTCTACACCTGTTTTTTGTGCTAGAACTTTCCCCATAGCTGAACCTTGAACACCCGCAGCCCATAATATAGTTTTTGAGGGAATTTCCGTGATTTCATCGCCTTGTTTAAAGGTAACAATATTATTTTCAATATTTGTTACTCTGGTGTTAGTGTGAATAATTACGCCCAACTTTTGCAAAGATTCTGCTGCTACTTTGGATAATACTGGGGCAATATGTGGGAGAATGCGATCGCCTCCTTGTAATAGTAATATTCTTGTTTCTGATGTGTCAATGTTGCGGAAATCTTCTTTCAGAGTTTTGTATGCCAATTCGGAGATCGCACCTGCTAATTCTACACCAGTTGGACCTCCGCCTACAATCACAAAAGTCAAGAAAGCCTGGCGTTGTTTGGGATCAGTTTCTTTTTCTGCTGCTTCAAATGCTGAAAATATCCGCCGCCGCATTTCTATCGCATCTTCCACAGTTTTCAAACCAGGAGCAAATTCTTTCCAGTGATCTTTACCAAAATAAGAATGGTTAGCACCTGTGGCTACAATTAATGTATCATAAGGTATGATTTCATCGCCTAAAATAACTTGTTGTTTTTTGGGGTCAATATCACTTACTTCTCCCAAAAACACTTTTGTATTCTTGCTTTTGCTGAATACAGATCGTAATGGTGCAGAAATATCAGCAGGTGATAATGTACCTGTGGCAACTTGATATAAAAGCGGCTGAAATAAGTGAAAATTGCGTTTATCAATCAGAGTCACATTTACATTGGTGTTGGACAGAGCCTTTGCCGCATACAATCCACCAAACCCACCACCAATGATAACAACCTCATGTGGTGCATTATTCTCGCGTGGAATAACCATAAACAATATTTCCTTTTGTTAAGAGTCGTGTAACCTTTCTTAACAAATATGTAACAATATTATAATATGTTTTGCCGTTTATTAAGAACACTTGACAAAATACTAAAAGTAGTCAAGGTTACTAATATTAAATCATGGCTGATATTCCTGTTCTATTGCTAAATATTCAGGAACATTCATGAGTTCTTGAAAATCTTGGAAATTCATCAAACCGGGTAAATTATCAGTATTTCCCTGTGCTTTCAAATGACGGAAACACACATTCATGACTTCAGTGACAGCCATAAGTGCAGTCAGGGGAAAAAAGACAATTTTAAACCCCAAATTTTGCAATTCTTGAGGAGAAATTGGCGGAGTTTTACCACCTTCAACAATATTTGCAACTAATGGTACATCAGGAAAAGCAGCGGCTATAGTTTGCAACTCTAGCACAGATTGGGGAGCTTCCACAAACAACACATCAGCACCAGCATTAATATATAATTGACCACGATCAATAGCTTCTGCTAAACCCAAAGGACCGCGGGCATCAGTTCGGGCTATAATCACCAAACTACTATCACCTCGCGCTTCTACCGCAGCCCGGATTTTTCCCGCGTGTTCAGTCGCAGAAATCACTCGTTTACCTGTAAAATGACCGCATTTCTTCGGCCATTCTTGGTCTTCTAAAATTATTCCTGCTAAACCCAATTGAACCGCATCTTTAACGGTTCGCATGACATTTAAAGCATTACCATAACCCGTATCACAATCAGCAATTAAAGGTATATTAATTGACCTACCTATCCGGCCGATACTGTAAAAATTTTCCGTAGCAGTGAGAAAACCATAGTCAGGTAAACCCAAGGTAGAAGCAGCAATACCGAAACCGCTAGTAGCAGCGACATCAAAACCCGCTTTTTCTACCAATTTTGCACTCAAACAGTCATAAACACCGGGAATAACGATAATTTCAGGACGTGCGAGTAATTCCCGCAGTTTTTGAGCAGCCAACATACAAGTAACCATAAATGGACTATTTTCAGAATACAATAAATACTGTAAAAACGTTTTAGGAAATCTACAATATTGATTGTATTTCTTTTTTGCGTCTTTGCTCCTTTGCCTCTTGGCGCGAAATCAAATTAAATATTTTTAAATTCACATTTAAATTAATCACAAATGAGTAAACCCATAGAAGTTCGCAACCCCCGCACAGGTAAATTTGATTATGTCATTGTTCCTCCACCACCAAAATTACTTTCCCAGCAATGTCACAGACTGCGAAGAGGACAAATTATCTGGCAAAAATTAGCAGTTGAGGAAAGAATTACAGCTTTAAAACAATGGAAACAAGCTATATTATCAGAACGGACTCAATTAACAGAAGCTTTAGTTAGTGATACGGGTAGATTATCAACATCAATCATGGAAATAGATTCATTTATTGCTAATATTGATAAATGGTGTAATTTAGCTCCACAGTTACTACAAAGTACAGCGAAAAATACATCTATTCCTTTTATTTCCTTACAACAAACTGCTGTTCCTTATCCTCTTGTTGGCGTAATTAGTCCTTGGAACTTTCCCCTATCTTTGTCTACCATTGATACAATTCCTGCCTTATTAGCTGGTTGTGCTGTTATAGTTAAACCTAGTGAAATAACTCCTCGTTTTGTCGCTCCTTTAATGACTACTGTAAACAATATACCCCAATTAAGAGAGGTTTTAAATTTTGTGGAAGGAGGATCACAAACAGGAGCAGCTTTAATTGAAGATGTAGATTTAATTTGTTTTACAGGTAGTGTGGAAACTGGGCGTTTAGTAGCTGAAAATGCCGCAATTAATTTTATTCCAGCTTTTTTAGAATTGGGAGGAAAAGACCCAGCTATTATTTTAGAATCAGCGGATTTAGATTTAGCAACCTCAGCAATTTTATGGGCTTCTGTAACTAATACCGGACAGTCATGTTCAGCCATTGAAAGAATTTATGTTGCTGAATCTATATTTGAAGAATTTTATCATCAATTAGTGACTAAAGCCCATCAATTAAAACTAGCCTACCCAACTATTGACAGTGGTGAAATTGGTCCAATTATTTCTGAAAAACAAGCAGCCATTATTAATGATCATTTACAAGATGCTATCTTAAAAGGGGCTGTAATTCACTGTGGTGGTAAAGTAGAAGAATTAGGTGGGGGTTGGTGGTGTCGTCCCACAGTTATCACTCAAGTTAACCATTCCATGCAAATAATGACTGAAGAAACATTTGGACCAATTATGCCTGTGATGTCTTTTGCTAATATTGAAGAAGCGATAAATTTAGCCAATGATTCTATTTATGGACTTAGTGCTGCTGTATTTGCAGAATCAGACGAATTAGCAATAGAAGTTGCCAATCAAATAGAAGCTGGTACTATTAGTATTAATGATGCTGGTTTAAGTTCATTAATTAATGAAGGAGATAGAAATGCTTTTAAATTTTCTGGTTTGGGAGGTTCACGGATTGGTACAATGGGTTTAAATCGCTTCTTACGAAAAAAAGCATTTTTGAGGAAAACTAACTCTAATAAAGATCCTTGGTGGTTTAATGATGGAAATTAACCATATAGGATATGAGCCTGTTTAGCAAAAATGTAGTAAAACAAAGATAAAGTAAACTTAAATAGTAGGGTTTGTTAGCGTCAGCATAACGCACCGACATATAAAATGCGTTACGGCTAATCATTAATCTTTAAAGGTAACAAATATTCTCAAGCTGTAACACACCCTACTTAATATTTACTGTGGTTAATTTCCCATTTAGTAAGGTAAGAACATGACTAAAAATGACAAAATCAACTTCTCTACTCCCAGTGGTTTTCCTGAATTTCTACCCAGCGAAAAGCGACTAGAAGTACATTTACTAGATATTATTCGCAAGGTTTTTGAAAGTTATGGTTTTACACCCATTGAAACCCCAGCAGTGGAACGGTTAGAAGTGTTGCAAGCTAAAGGTAATCAAGGTGATAATATTATTTATGGTATCGAACCAATTTTACCACCAAATCGCCAAGCAGAAAAGGATAAATCGGGAGAAACTGGTTCAGAAGCTAGAGCTTTAAAATTTGATCAAACTGTTCCTTTTGCTGCTTATATTGCGCGTCATTTGAATGAATTGACTTTTCCCTTTGCTCGTTATCAAATGGATATGGTATTCCGGGGAGAACGGGCAAAAGATGGACGTTTTCGGCAGTTTAGACAATGTGATATTGATGTGGTTGCCCGTGGTAAACTCAGTTTACTTTATGATGCCCAAATGCCGGCAATTATTACAGAAATCTTTGAAAAAATTAATATTGGTGATTTTGTTATTCGCATTAATAACCGCAAAATCCTCACAGGTTTTTTTGAGTCTGTAGGAATTGCAGAACAGCAAATTAAAACCTGTATTAGTATTATTGATAATTTGGAAAAAATTGGCGAGGTTAAAGTTAAACAAGAGTTAGAAAAAGAAGGTATTTCTTCAGAACAAACGGAGAAAATTATTGAGTTTATTAAAATTGATGGCAGTATTGATGATATTTTAGATAAACTCAAACATTTAGCCGAAAATATTCCCGAAGCAGCACAATTTAATTTAGGGGTAACGGAATTAGCAACTGTAATTAATGGGGTGAGAAATTTAGGAGTTGCTGATAAACGTTTTTGTATTGACTTGTCTATTGCCCGTGGTTTAAATTACTATACTGGCACAGTTTATGAAACTACTCTATTAGGCCATGAAGCTTTGGGTAGTATTTGTTCTGGTGGGAGATATGAAGAATTGGTAGGAATTTTTATCGGTGAAAAAATGCCTGGTGTGGGTATTTCTATCGGTTTAACTCGGTTAATTAGTCGCTTGTTAAAAGCGGGTATTCTTAATACTTTATCCGCGACACCAACTCAGGTAGTGGTAGTGAATATGCAAGAGGATTTAATGCCTATTTATTTACAAATATCACAACAATTACGTCAAGGGGGGATTAATGTTGTAACTAACTTTGAAAAACGCCCTTTAGGTAAACAATTTCAAGCCGCAGATAAACAAGGAATTAGATTTTGTGTAATTATTGGTGGGGAGGAAGCAGCAGCGCAAAAATCATCATTAAAAGATCTACAAAGTGGTGAACAAATAGAAGTAAATTTGGCAGATTTGGTAGAGGAAATTAAACGGAGAATTGCTAATAATTAAACATAATTAAAGATTAGACCTCGACCAAATTTAACTATACCTTATGCAGAAACTCTGTAGAGATGTTATAGAAAACGTCTCTACATTCTCTAAATTGTAGAGAGAAAAAGTGTAGAGAGAAAAAGGCAATATAGCAGCTTTTAATCTAACTCTCTCCGTCCTTCTAATGCTCTGGCCAGGGTTAATTCATCAGCGTATTCTAAATCACCACCTACGGGTAAACCAAAGGCAATACGAGTTACTTTAGTAAAGGGTTTGAGTAATTGAGCTATGTATAATGTTGTCGTTTCCCCTTCGATACTGGGACTAATGGCTAAAATCACCTCTTGAGGTTTTTGTTCGCTTACCCGTCTGACTAAAGCTTGAATAGTTAACTGTTCTGGACCAATACCGTCCATGGGAGAAATTACGCCACCTAAAACATGATATTTACCTTTATATTCACGGGTTTTTTCTAAAGCAATCAAATCACGAGAATCTGCGACTACACAAATAGTGCTATTATCTCGCTGAGGATGACGACAAATTTCACATACTGGGTCTGCGGACAGGTGAAAACAAACTTGACACAAACCCACTTGTTTTTTTGCGTCAATAAGTGCTTGAGCTAAAGCTTCTACTTCTGCTTCTGGTCTTTTTAAGATGTGCAAAGCTAATCGTTGGGCGCTTTTGGGACCAACTCCGGGTAGCCGTTGCAGTTGTTCAATTAATCGAGCTAGGGGACGTGCGTAAACCGTAATTTTACCTCCGGGCTTTTTCTCTATTTTACAATAAATATGTTTTGCACCAAGGCACAAAGGAGCAAAGATGCAAAGTCTGAGCAAGTTCAACAAGTAAATATCATAATTATGATTTATGCGAAGAGACTCAATCTTTTATAAACTCTTTCAACAAAACCCATCTTTGTTGTTTGAACTATTGACAGATCCGCCGATTAATGCTGAATCTTATCGTTTTGATTCTGTAGCTGTTAAAGAACCGACATTTACAATTGATGGTGTATTTTTACCACCTGAAATTGATGGACAAGGAATAGTATATTTCTGTGAGGTACAATTTCAGAAAGATGAAGAATTGTATGAAAGAATATGTGCCGAAACCTCACTATATTTTTATCGTCATCGTCAAAGATTCTGTGATTGGCAAGTAGTAGTTATTTATCCATCTCGCAAGACAGAACAAAATGATATTTATCCCCATCGTGGATTTCTTAATAGTCCCCAAGTACATCGAGTATATTTAGATGAATTGGGAGATATTCAGAAATTACCATTAGGGTTAGGTATAATGTTACTAACTACCCTGGAAGAAAGTCAAGCTCCAGCCATAGCTAGGTATTTATTAAACAGAACCCATGAGGAGATTGTAACACCATCCAGTCAAGTTATTATAGAAATGATCACGACCATCATGGTGTACAAGTTTGAAAAACTGAGTCGTCGGGAGGTAGAATCAATGTTAGATATTACGCTCAAAGAAACTAGAGTTTATCGAGAAATTAAAGAGGAAGGAAGGGAAGAGGGAATAGAAGAAGGAATAGAACAAGGTCTGGAACAAGGCATAGAACAAGGCATACAACAAGCGACAATGGGTTTGGTGATTCGACTATTAACAAAGCGGTTTGGTAAAATATCTCAAAGAAAGATAAAATCTATTTCTGGTTTACCATTATCTGTTTTGGAAGAATTGAGCGAAGCACTTTTAGATTTTAATAGTTTAGCCGATTTACAATCTTGGTTATTAATACATACTCCGGTAAAAATTGACTAACTATGTATTCTCGGTTCTGGGTGTAAAGTTGATAATAATTGACTTTCCACCTCTGCTAATTCATCTAATCTGTCCATGACAATTTTTCGCTCAAAATAGGTATCAGCTAAAACCCAATATGTGCCAAAATGTCGGGCTTCTGAGGCCATTAAACTGCGGTAAAATTGGGCTAATTCTGGTTCTGGACAATTAGCAGCTAGAAGTCCTAAACGTTCATGACTACGGGCTTCTATCAAACCGGTGACGAGTAAAGAATCTAAAAATCTGTGGGGTTCTTGGCCGCGAACTTGGGATTTTAAGCCGGCACCGTAGGGGGGTGCGGATAGGGCTGCAAGTTTAATCTGACGGCGTTCTAGCCATTGGTTGACCAGTTCAAAGTGTTCTAATTCTTCACAAGCGATCGCTGTTAATTCCCTAATCATTTTATGATGAGAAGGATAACGAAACATCATATTTAATGCTACTCCTGCGGCTTTGCGTTCACAGTGGGAGTGATCTAATAGAATAATATCAATATTAGCGATCGCTTGCTCTACCCAAGCATCATTAGTAGGTTGTTTGAGAGCATTAATAGTGGGTAAAGGTGAACTCAGCACAGCAAAAATAACTCCGAGTTGAACAATTTAGCTAATTTATTTTACAGCGATTTTCTGTAATTGCTGATTTTCTTGATCATTAAGAAAACTTTTTTAAGAATCTCAATAACTGCTTGGTTTTTGGTGTTAGTAAGCTGCGACGATAAGCGTCTGCGGCTTTTTTAATTGCTTCTGCTTGGGTTGGGTAGGGATGAATTACACTACTAAGTTTACTTAAACCAATTTTATTGACAATAGCTGTGGTAATTTCCGAAATCATCTCACCAGCATGATTAGCAACAATGGTTGCACCGAGAATTTGATCTGATCCTTTCTGGTGATAAATCTTTAAAAAACCAGATTCTTCCTGATCTGCGATCGCTCGATCTATACTTCTAAAGGGAATCTTGATAGTTTCTATTTCTATCCCCAATTTTTGAGCGTCATTTTCATACATTCCCACATGAGCAATTTCCGGGCTAGTATATGTCACCCAGGGCATGATTAAACTACTGAGTTTAGATCGTCCCCAACCAAAGGGGGAAAATAGAGTATTTTTAATCACAATTCGCGCCGCCGCATCAGCTGCGTGAGTAAATTTCCAATTCATGCAGACATCACCAGCGGCGTAAATTTTGGGATTTGTAGTTTGCAAATAATCATTCACTTTGACACCCAAATTCTGATCATATTCTACACCTACTGCCGCCAAATTCAAATTTTCTACATTGGGACACCGTCCCGCACCAACTAATATTTCATCAACTGTCACCGAGTCTCGTTCACTATTCACAGAAAAATAGAGTCTTTTTCCCTCCGTTACTGTCACCACTTCTTCTAATTGACAATTTAATACTAAACGAATACCTTCATCAATTAAAACTTTTTGTAAAATTTCCGCTGCTTCCCTATCTTCCTTGTTTAAAATCTGTGAACCACGATCAAATAATATTACCTCACAACCCAACCTGCGAAATGTTTGGGCTAATTCACAACCAATAGGACCACCACCAATTATTGCTAATTTTTCTGGTTTTTGAGTTAGAGAAAAAACAGTTTCATTAGTTAAATAACCAGCTGCTTCAATTCCGCGAATTTTCGGTTTAATAGCCCTAGCACCAGTAGCAATTACAGCTTTTTTAAATTTTAATATTTTATGGGCAACTTCTATAGTATTATTATTTGTAAATTTACCATCACCTAAAAAAACATCAATTCCTAAACTTTTAAATCTTTCCACGGAATCATGATGACTAATACTAGCCCGAATCCGTCGCATTCTTTCCATAACTGTGGAAAAATCAATATCAAATTGTTGGGAAATATTAACACCTAAATCCTTAGCTTTCCGCATTTCCCCAACCACACGGGAAGAACGAATTAAACATTTAGAAGGTATACAACCAAAATTTAAACAATCTCCTCCCATGAGATTTTTTTCAATTAATGCGACTTTTAGACCTATATCTAAACCCGCAGCACCCGCAGCCACAACTAAACCCGCAGTTCCCCCACCAATTACTACCAAATCATAAAAATCAGCAGGTTGAGGATTAACCCAATTATCGGGATGAACATTTTTGAGTAGTTTTTGATTATACTCATCCATGGGACGAATTGTTACTCTTGGAGATTCGGGAATTGACATTTATTTTACCTCTAAATTATCAAGGATAAAGGATAAAGTATTTTTTGATTATCTAATCTTTATTTAAAAGATATATCATGATCAAAAATTTGTCAGTTTTGTATTTAACAAATCTAGAATATTTCGGAGTTTGAGAGATTAATCATTAGCAGCAAAGCACTAATACTTAAGTTGACTAAGCACTTAGGAAAATCATTCTAATATCTCCTCTTTTAAAGCTTTTTTAGCTATCTTAGTTACATAAACCGTAACCGCAATTGTGGCTATTAGACCAATAATTTGAATTACCCAATGGAGAATCATATTATCAGGTTGGCTCTTATTACCAATTAAAGCTAAATCTCCTGCTAAATGTCCCAGATAAACATACATAATTGTCCCTGGAATCATCCCGAATGAAGCCAAAAAATAGTCTTTTAAAGAAACACTAGTAACTCCCAAAGCGTAGTTTAATAAATTGAAAGGAAATAAAGGAGAAAGTCGAATTAAAAAGACAATTTTTAATCCTTCTTTGCTAACAGCTTGATCAATATTGGCAAATTTTTTGTAACTAGAAATTTTTTGTTTTACCCAACCTCTAGCTAAATAACGTCCTACCAAAAATGCAGCTACAGCACCCAAAGTAGCACCGATAAACACATATAAAGAACCCCAAATTACACCAAAAATTACTCCAGCACCTAAAGTCAGAATTGCGGCTGGTAAAAAAGCTAAAGTAGCAATAATGTAGATAGCAATAAATACTACTCCACCTAAAGCACCAAGGCCATTTACCCATTGTAAAGTATTTTGTAAAAATGCCAGGAAACTGGGAGAAGATGCTTTGATAGATTCCTGTACTAAAGCCAAATCTATTTCTGATAAAAATGTCATAACCATGAAAATTATTTACAATTTTGAAGAAGAGTACCAATTACGAATTTGATGTGGGGAAATCCCCAATAAATAAGCAATGATAATAATTTGATTCAGAATAGTAGTTTGCAAAATTCCTTTTTTTAACCATCTGCGCGGTGAAGTAATTACAGGTGTTGATAAGAGATGAATTTTGCCGAGATGTTTTAATTTTCTGATCATTTCAAAGTCTTCCATAATCGGTATTTCTGGGAAATTACCAACTTTTTGAAATACATTTTTAGTCATAAAAATGGCTTGATCACCATAGGGCATTTGTAAAAGATTACATCTCCATTTTACACCAAACTCGACAAAACGCAACCCCCAATGAGGTGAATTTATTTGTAAAGCAAATGCACCAGCCACAATTCCTGGTTTTGCTAATGTTTTCCGAATCATCTGCTCAAAATTAGTTGGTAAACGGGTATCACCATGAAGAAACAGCAAAATTTCCCCACTAGCAACCATAGCACCCATATTCATTTGATTTGCGCGTCCAGGGGGAGAGACAATTATCTTAGCACCCAAGGATTTAGCTATCAATAATGTTTCATCTTTTGAACCACCGTCAACAATTATTATTTCTATATTTGTGCTAGATTTTGTGCTATTAATTGTACTTTGAATATTATCCGCTTCATTGAGAGTGGGAATAATAATAGAAATTTGCTTTTGGTGAGTATTCTGATTAATAATTTCTTTCATGATTATCATCATTATCTATATTATTCAAAAGCCCACTTTTAACCATCATCTGCGGCCAAATTAATAGAAAAAACCCCATCCAAATTAATAGCGGAATAGCAACTAAAATTGTTAACCAAATAATTTTAAATACTAACCAACTACCACTAATTAATGTAATAGTAGTCATGATAATTGACCAAGGTTGACACCACCAAGGTTTATATTTCCAGGGGCTAATTGTTTGTTGTTCAGACATTTTTCTATGAAGAAATTTATGGATTTGTTTTTTAGTTTAGCAGGGAATGTCTATTTCAGGCTAGGAGGTTTTTTGAAAAGTTGTTAATATATAGGACTTACGCAAGATTCATGGAATAACGAACCACAGAGGCACAGAGGTCACGGAGAAATGAGGATTTGAGAGATATTTTGCGTAAGTCCTGATATATAAGTAAACCCCCATTCCAGCTAAAAAAGTTTTTCTGCTTCCCTCTTCTCTTAGAGGGTGTTTGAGAAGCTTATGGCGATTATAAATCGCTACTACACAAACAAGATTCACGCAGGTGGGTTTCGCTTGTGTAGAGGCGGTTTCTAACCGTCCAGATATTAGGTAGTGACTATAAAAGTTTTTTATGTGAAAATTGATCCAAGTATTTTAGGAGTTAGAAAAAATGGCTTGGGTCCGAGGTGATCAATTACAAAATGGAAGATATACCATTGAGAAAGAGCTAAAAACAGGACGTTTTGGCGTTAATTATATTGCTAAAAATAGACAGGATGATCTTCTGCTGCTGAAAACTTTAGATGTTAATTCACTTACATCTCTTAGTGAATCAGATAAGGAACGCTTAGAAACTATGTTTATGAAAGAAGCGGTAAAACTTACCCTTTGTCAACATGAACATATTGTCAAATTTTACGAACCTTTTAAAGAAGCAGGTTATTCATGTTTGGTAATGGAATATATTCCAGGAAAAACTTTAGATCAACTAGGAAAAATTTCTCCAGAACAAGCATTAATTTATATTCAACAAATTGGCGCGGCTTTAACAATTGTACATCAACATAATCTAATTCATGGAGATGTACAGCCAGAAAATATTATTTTACGTGCGGGAAAATCTGAAGCTGTATTAATTGATTTTGATTTAGTTTTAGATTTTGATCATGAATTAACGACGCGACGAGTTAAAGAAAGTGACGAAAGTTTTGCATCTCTTGAACTTTGCACTAGAAATACTAAACCAACCGCAGCCAGTGATATTTATTCCTTAGCTGCAACTTTTTATTATGCTATAACTGGTCAATTTCCTGAAACTGCTTTAAAACGTAAAATTGACAATAAGCGTTTAATACCACCGCAAGAGCTTATTTCTGGTATCAGCAATGAATTAAATCTAGCAATTCTTAAAGGAATGGAATTAGAAGCCAAAAACAGACCAGAATTAATAGAATTATGGCTAAAACTATTAAATAGCAATTCTTACAATGCTAATGCAGAAGGTCAAAATGCCAATGCAAACGGTCAAAATGTCAATGCAAAAGGTCAAAATACTAATGCAGGAAGTCACAATAATAACGGAACGAAAAACAAACCTTCTGTAAATTGGGATAAAAGAATGCAGATTTTAACATTAGTTATAACTGCAATTGCAGCTTTTGGGGCTTTACTTCAAGGTATAGCTAGTTGGAACAGTCAAACAACACCACCTCCCAATCCTACTTCTACCAAAAAATAAACAGTTTTCAATAAATAGCTTTTTTAATTTAATGAAATACAAAGTTATCTGTGTTTATCTGCGTTTATCTGCGTTTAATTCTTTTTTGTATTTTACTTAAATAAGAATTGCTGTAATTTGCTACTCAAAATTAGTATTAATTTGTAAATCAGAGGTGTTTATGACTTGGGTAACAGGACAAAAATTACAAAATGGTAAATATATAATTCAGCAAGTTCTCGGACAAGGAGGATTTGGAATTACTTACCGAGCATTACAAGTTAATTTAAATCGGTCAGTTGTTATTAAAACACCTAATGAATATCTGCAACATGATCCAGATTATGAAAAATATATAGAAAAATTTATTGCAGAAGGACAAATATTAGCAGAGTTATCTAAAGATCCTCATCCTCATATTGTTGGGGTAATTGAACTATTTCAGGAAGGTAATACCCATTGTCTAGTTATGGAGTTTATACCAGGGGAAAATTTGTCTCAGGTAATTAAGCGTAGGGGAGCATTACCAGAAGCAGAGATTGTAAATTATATTCTCCAAATTGGAGAAGCTTTGATAAAAGTACATGAAGCAGGTTTAGTGCATAGAGATGCTCACCCTAGAAATATCATGATACGAAATAATAGTAAAGCAGTTTTAATTGATTTTGGCATTGCTAAAGAAATAATTTTTTTAAGTAGAACATTGACAGATAGAGATGCTAATAGGGAATTTGCACCTTATGAACAGATATCTAAAGGAAGTAGAGATCCACGAGTAGATATTTACTGTTTAGCTGCTAGTCTTTATTATGGAGTAACTGGTCAATACCCGACAAATTCTTTAGCTCGTAAAGTTGGTACAGGGCGATTAATTCCACCGCAAAAAATTATTTCTGGTATCAGCAAGGAATTAAATCAAGCAATTCTTAAAGGAATGGCGTTAGAAGCAAAAGACCGACCAAAATTAATGCAGTTATGGCTAGAAATGCTAAATTATAATTATCAAATTCCTAATAAAAAGAAAAAAGTTAGTAATGTAATATTAAATATTGTTAGTCTTGGAAAAAACATTGTTAATGTAATAATAAAATTTATTAATAGAGACAAAAACATTGTTAATGTAACAATAAAAATTGTTAATGCAGGAACAAACATTGTTAATGCAGTGTTAATTAGAAATACTGACAAGTCAAAAGTTGTTTATCCTGACCGTAAACCAGCTAGAACAATTCCTTGGGTTTCGTTGACTATATTATTATTGACTTATTGTATAATTGGCTATAGCCTAACCGCCGTTAGTGCTGTGGCTATGGCTTGGGCTGTGGCTGTGGCTATGACTACGGCTGCGGCTGTGGACCAGGATATGACTTGGGCTGTGGTTGGGGCTGTGACTGCGACTGTAGTTGGGGCTGTAGCTATGGCTGTAGCTGCAACTGCGGGTGTGGCTGTGTTTACTCTTGCGGTTGTGGTTGGGGGTATAGCTATGAGTGTGGCTGTTCCTGCTCTTGCGGTTAAGGCTATCGTTGGGGATAAATTAGAAAAATCCTTTAGTAAGTTTCATGCTTTTCTGATTTTGACTGGCACTTCCAATATCGGTTTAGGTTTAGGATGGATAGTAAAAGTTATTATGTCCTCCTAATAGTGTGAGGTTTATTCTAGTTTAGCAAAATTAGCAATAGTAAGAGACAACGACTGAATTTAAATATGCGTGATATCAAAATCCTTGTAGAGACGTGACCTGGGTAGGGATTCTCGGCTCTACAATCTTTACCGGATATGTCTATTTTTTAGCGATCGCTGTGTGAAAAAGATCCCGTCAGGGTTTCCATAGCAGAAAAATTTAGATACAATTGACAAACTAAACACAATCCTGACTTAACCAAAATGACAAGTACCACCACCCCTACCCTCAAACTCCCCGAACTCCTAGCACCTGCGGGTAACTGGGAGTGCGCGAAAGCAGCCGTAGAAAATGGTGCAGATGCGATTTATTTTGGTTTAGAAAAATTTAACGCCAGAATGCGGGCTGAAAATTTCACAGCAGCAGATTTACCGGAATTAATGGAATTTCTGCACCTGCGGGGAGTCAAAGGCTATATCACTCTGAATACCCTGATTTTTCCCCAGGAACTAACGGAAGCACAGCAATACCTCAAAACTATCATTTCTGCTGGTGTGGATGCTGTCATCGTTCAGGACGTGGGTATTTGTCGTCTAATTCGTCATCTTTCCCCGGACTTTCCCATTCACGCTTCAACGCAAATGACTATAACCAGCGCTGCGGGGGTACAATTCGCTAAATCTTTGGGTTGTCAACTAGTAGTTTTAGCGCGGGAATGTTCAATTTTAGAAATTAATAAAATTCAAGCACAAATATTATCAAAAAATACTGCTTTACCCTTAGAGGTTTTCGTTCACGGTGCTTTGTGCGTCGCATATTCTGGACAATGTTTAACCAGCGAAGCATTAGGAGGACGTTCCGCAAATCGAGGAGAATGCGCTCAAGCTTGCAGAATGCCTTATGATTTAATTACTAATGGGGAAGTTGTGAATTTAGGTAATCGCAAATATTTATTAAGTCCTCAAGATTTAGCAGGTTTGGAAGTTTTACCAGAATTAGTCAAATCTGGAATTACTTCTTTAAAAATTGAAGGACGTTTAAAAGCACCAGAATATGTTGCTAATGTAACTCGCGTTTATCGTCAAGCCTTAAATCAAATTATCACAACTAACATAGAGACATTTTCTCACAGAGAAAAAGACCAATATAATTTAGAAATGGCATTTTCTCGCGGACTATATACAGGTTGGTTTGAGGGAATCAATAATCAGGAGTTAGTACATGGAAGATTTGGTAAAAAACGGGGTGTTTATTTAGGAGAAGTGACTCGGATTAGAAATGCAGAAATAACAGTCAAATTAGCAGCACCCGTTAAACCGGGAGATGGGATTGTTTTTGATTGTGGACACCCAGAAAGGAAAGAAGAAGGGGGAAGAATATATGCAGTTATCCCCAATGGTCAAGATACAATATTAACCTTTGGGAGAAATGATTTAAATTTCCATAGTATCCATATAGGTGATAAAGTTTGGAAAACCAACGACCCAGAATTAGATAAACAAATTCGTCAAAGTTATACCGGAGAAAATCCCCAATTTACCAGACCGATTAATATAGAAGTATATGGAGAAATTGGAGAAAAATTAATAGCTGTATGTGGTGATGAATTGGGTAATATTGTTCAGGTAGAATCAGAAATATTTATAGTCGAAGCACATACCAAACCTCTCTCTAAAGAAAGATTAAAAGAACAATTTGGCCGCTTAGGAAATACACCTTTTCATTTAGATAATTTCATAGATCATCTCAACGGTAAAATCATGTTACCGGTGAGTGAATTAAACCGAATGCGTCGGGAAATAGTCAGGAAATTAGAAGAATTGAGAAGTAAACCCAAACTGTGGGAATTAAATCATCACGCAAAATGGCAAGATCTAATTATTCCTAAGTCTACTATTTCTAAATCTACAGATGTTTCCGCGTCTCCTTCCTTGATTGTTTTAGTCAGAAACATCGCACAATTAAAAGCAGTATTAACAGCAAATATCAAAACCATATATTGTGAATTTGAAGATCCACGCAACTATAAAGCAGCGGTAAAAATGGTGCGAGAATCTCAAGCAGAAATCAGCATTTTCGTTACACCACCTCGCATAACCAAACCCGGAGAAACCTGGATTTTAAAACAAGTTCACGCTTGTCAAGCTGATGGTTATTTAATCAGAAATTATGATCAATTAGAATATTTTACCACAGAAAGATGTATTGGTGATTTCTCTCTAAATATTGCTAATCCCTTAACCGCAGATTACTTTAAAAACCGCTTTAATTTAGAAAGATTAACAGCATCTTACGACCTAAATATTAACCAACTTGAACATTTAATTACCAATTATCCAGCGTCAAACTTTGAAGTCACAATACATCAACATATTCCCATGTTTCACATGGAACATTGTGTATTTTGTGCCTTTCTATCTACAGGAACAGATTACACCAATTGCGGTAGACCTTGCGAAACACAAGCAGTTACAATCAGAGATAGGGTGGGTAGTGAACACATTCTCAAAGCAGACGCAGGATGTAGAAATACAGTATATAATAGCATGGCACAGACCGGCGCGGAATATGTACAACGTTTGATAGAATTGGGTTTACAGCACTTCCGCATTGAATTTGTCAACGAAACACCGGAACAAGTACAAAAAACGATACAAAGTTATCAAAAATTACTTCAAGGGGAAATGACGGGTTCACAACTGTGGCAGAAATTAAAATTACAAAATCAATTAGGTGTGACTCGTGGTGCTTTAGGAGCAGGGGGTTTTCATTTTCTAAATTCTAGCAGAAGAAAGAGCGAAACTTTTACTATTATTCGCTCTTTTTTCCGTTCATAATCTATTGAGCAATTATTTTATTTTATCATTAGGTATTCCCTAGTTATTTTGACAGCAAAAAAACTCTCATTGCTTGATATACAATAAGTTCAGGTCTTTTTTATTTTTTTGTCTTCGATATTTTTGGCAATAAATGTTTTCTAATTACCATCAAAACCGTCAACTAACAACATTTTTTCCCATTTTTTTCCTAACCATAACTGTCCATCTTTTATTGATATAAAACCACAACTTCTGTAAACATTCAAAATTAGTGTTACTAATAAGGAGAACTTTCCGGCTACTTCTTTATTTTTTATCCTTGATTTATCT
>NZ_JACJSB010000002.1 GCF_014697585.1 Dolichospermum sp. FACHB-1091
ACTATTATCCGTTGCACCATCCCCTGTAACTAAACTATAAGTAAAGGTATTTCCTGTATCTGGGTCTGTGCTACTGAGATTACCAACCACTGTACCAATAACTTGATTTTCCGTAACTGTGCTATTAGAGAGTGTTAAGTCGGTAGGAGTTTCGTTAACGTTACTGACACCAATGGTTAATTGTTTCTCAAAGGATAACCCATCTTGGTCTGTTGTCCTCAGTCGAACGCTGTAACTGTTTTTAGTTTCAAAGTCAAATACAGAGTTGGTTTTGAGTTGATTATTGGTAATAGTGAATAAACTATTATCCGTTGCACCATCCCCTGTAACTAAACTATAAGTAAAGGTATTTCCTGTGTCTGGGTCTGTGGTGGTTAAATTACCGACTGTTGTTTGACCTTCATCAATTGTGGTGGTGTCAAGCGACAGGTCTGTGGGTGGGTTATTAAGAGTAGTAAATAGCTTAGTGATGAAAGCATCATCACCACCATTGTTAGTCTGCCCATCCAAGTCTCCTTCAGTATTACCACTGACATAGATTGCCCCATCACTACCTATGGTTAGGGATCTGGCAACGTCGTCAACGCCTGTTCCTAACAGCTTTGTCCAGACTTTGGTGCCATCAGCATTATATTTGGTGATGAAAGCATCATCACCACCATTGTTAGTCTGCCCGTCCAGGTTTCCTCTAGTATTACCACTGACATAGATTGCCCCATCACTACCTATGGTTAGGGATCTGGCAACGTCGTCACCGCCTGTTCCTAACAGCTTTGTCCAGACTTTGGTGCCATCAGCATTATATTTGGTGATGAAAGCATCATCACCACCATTATTAGTCTGCCCGTCCAGGTTTCCTCTAGTATTACCACTGACATAGATTGCCCCATCACTACCTATGGTTAGGGATCTGGCAACGTCGTCAACGCCTGTTCCTAACAGCTTTGTCCAGACTTTGGTGCCATCAGCATTATATTTGGTGATGAAAGCATCATCACCACCATTGTTAGTCTGCCCGTCCAGGTTTCCTCTAGTATTACCACTGACATAGATTGCCCCGTCACTACCTGTGGTTATGGATCTGGCAACGTCGTTATCGCTGGTTTCTAACAGCTTTGTCCAGACTTGACTCCCATCAGCATTATATTTAGTGACAAAAACATCGGTAATAATAGTAGTATTACTACTACTACTATTAATCAGTCCGGAAAGAATATCTATGGCAGAACCACTGGCAATATTACCACTGATATAAATAGACCCGTCACTACCTGTACTTAGGGCTGTGGCAATTTTGTTGTCAGTGGTCTCTAACTGCTTTGTCCAGATTTCGGTGCCATCGGCATTATACTTGGTAACGAAAGCATTAATAACACTGCTATTAGTCAGTAAGCCCAGGATGTCTATAGTAGAACCACTGATATAAATAGACCCGTCACTACCCGTACTTAGAGATGTAGCAACTTTGTTATCGGTGGTTCCTAACTGCTTTGTCCAGACTTGAGTGCCATCCGCATTATACTTGGTGATGAAAGCACTAACAACACTGCCATTAATCAATGCAGAGATTGGATCAGAAGCACTGATAGTATTAACACTGGCGTATATTGCCCCATCGCTGCCTGTAGTCAAGGCGGTGGCAATGTCGTTATCGCTGACTCCCAACAGCCTTGTCCAAGCTGTTGTGGCTGATAGTTCTACTGGGATTAACAGACCGGGTTGAGTAGCCATAATTCCTTTTGGTATAGAGTCTAAAATCAATTTTATGTGACAAACTTTTATCTATTTAGTATTTTTAGCTTCAAAGTAAAAATACTACTAATTTATGTTTTTATCAAGGCAAGCTGAAACAATCCTACCATTTTAAATAGGACTTACGCAAGTGTTACACTAAAAATCTATTGTAGGGGACATCAGATATCAACAATCCGTTTATTTGCCGGATTTGTGCGTTAGTCATGCACCTTACCAATGTGCCAGATGCGTAAGTCCTGTTGGTTTTTAATTTCTAATTTCTAATTTCTAATTTCTAATTCTCTTTTCCCTGTTCCCTGCTATAAATATAGTTTTTATATATTTTGATTTTTTGTCAATTATCGGGGAGTGAAGTTAATGAAGATATTAGTGCTGAGTTGGGAATTTCCACCCAGGATAGTCGGGGGAATTGCTCGTCACGTCGCTGAGTTGTACCCGGAACTGATCAAGTTAGGCCATGACATTCACCTCATTACCCCTGAATTTGGTCAAGCAGCCCTTTATGAAGTAGTGGAAGGGATTCATATTCATCGTGTCCATGTGGCTGCTAGTAACGATTTTTTTCACTGGGTGGTGAATTTAAATGAGAGTATGGGCGCTTATGGTGGTAAGTTGTTGAGGGAAAAGGGGCCATTTGATTTGATTCATGCCCATGATTGGTTAGTTGGTGATGCAGCGATCGCTCTTAAGTATATCTTTAAAATTCCCTTAATTGCCACCATTCACGCCACGGAACATGGACGTTACAATGGTATTCACAATGATACCCAACGCTATATTCATGATAAAGAATATGCACTGGCTGAAAATGCTTGGCGGGTAATCGTTTGTAGTGAATATATGCGTCGAGAAATCGGGCGATCGCTTTCTGTCCTTAGTGATAAAATTGACGTAATATATAATGGTATTCGCCCAGAAAAGAAACAACATGACAAAGATTTTCATCCTCAAGATTTTCGGCGACAATTTGCCAGAGATGATGAAAAAATTGTTTATTATCTTGGTCGCATGACCTACGAAAAAGGTGTACCTGTGTTACTTAATGCTGCTCCCAAGGTGCTTTGGGAAATGGGCGGTAATGTTAAATTTATCATAGTCGGTGGTGGTAATACTGAACATCTGAAACGTCAAGCTTGGGATTTAGGAATTTGGCACAAGTGTTACTTTACTGGGTTTCTCTCTGATGAATACTTAGATAGATTTCAAACTATCGCCGACTGTGCGGTTTTCCCCAGTCTTTATGAACCCTTTGGTATTGTTGCTTTGGAAAGTTTTGCCTCTCGCGTACCAGTCATAGTTTCCGATACTGGTGGTTTTCCTGAAGTAGTTCAACATACAAAAACGGGAATTACTACCTGGGTAAATGATCCTGACTCTGTAGCTTGGGGAATTTTAGAAGTTTTGAGAAACCCAGATTATTGTCAATGGTTAGTAAATAATGCCTATGCAGATTTAGAAACAAGATTTAGCTGGCCAAAATTAGGTAAGCAAACAGAAATGGTTTACGAAAGAACAGTCAAAGAACGAGGAGAAATTGTCTGGTAGTGATAAAAAACGGCATCAAACTCTAAATGAGAATTAAAGACTACTCTGATTATTAGCCGTAAAAAAACAGTACAAACCCTGTACGCTGGGAATTTAGCTCCTCAAATGCGAGAGTTAGAAATGATTGCTGTTTGCTTGACAAGATTTGAATATGACAAAAGCATTCCCAAATATATCGAGGCATTTGCAGAATGCAAAAAACAGCTTGTTGAGGGTGGTAAACCAAATTATCGGCCGTCTGACAGCACAGTTAAAGCAGTTCCTCAAGGATATCATTGCTGATCACCAAACTCCTGCCCCTGAACCTATTTATCAATTACCTAAATTAGCCGGTCCTGTTCATAACTTAGGTGGTGGTGGTACTGATGTTGATGATGCCATTCAATGGATGATTAATCAAGTCAGGGGAGGTAGTAACAGCGATATTAAAGTTAATGTTTTAGTGATTCGGGCTGCTGGTAAGGATGATTACAATCAGTTAATTTATTCCATGAAAGGTGTCAAATATGTAGAAACTCTCATCATTCGTAACCGCCAAGAAGCGAACAGAACGGATATTTTTGATAAAGTCAGAAATGCTGGAGTAATTTTCTTTGCTGGAGGTGATCAATGTGAATATATTCGTCACTGGAAAAACACTAAATTAGAAGTTGCTATCAAGTCAGTTTACGATAAAGGTGGTGCTATTGGTGGTACAAGTGCCGGCGCAATGATTCAAAGTGAATATGTTTATGATTCTTGCGCTTGTGTAGATAGCATTGAAACTTACGAAGCCCTTGATGACCCTTACAGAAATATTACCTTTACCTATAACTTTTTTCAGTGGAAGCATTTGCGAGGAACTATTATTGATACCCATTTTAATGAACGCAAAAGAATGGGGAGAATTATGGTTTTTATTGCTAGACAAATTCAAGATGGTGTATCTTCAACTGCTTTAGGGATAGCAATTAGTGAAGAAACTTCTGTATTGATTGATCAATATGGTATTGCTAAAGTTATGGGTAAAGGTGCAGCCTATTTTGTGTTAGGAGATCATCCCCCAGAAGTTTGTGAAAAAGGTACTCCTCTCACTTATCACGACTATAAAATTTGGCGAGTTTCTAGAGGTAACACTTTCGATTTAAATAAACTACCGTCACGAGGTTATTATCTCAGAAGTGTCAAGCGGGGAAGATTTGATTTAGATCCTTATTAGATATGAAGTTGCTAGTTATCTAGTTGAGGCTGGTAATGGGTAATGGGTAATGGGTAATTGGTGAGTAATTTTCTGTTTTCATCCTGTTCATCCTTTAATCTTGGATATCCTGATTATGACATTTTCCCTAACTAGCAACTTACGTTATTAGATATCAAGTAAATTTAGGTGTGTAAGTTAAAACGCACCTAATTTCTATATTGTATAATGCAAGAGGTTTTTAGCGATTTTACAGCAAGTAGCTTTGAGTGAGGTACACCTTGTGCGGGCAAGATGCCCGCACCACAAGAGTTTTATTATTAATATCTGTACTTTGTGAATATCGGAAACTGCTGTATATTTTTTTATATTTTTTTATATTTTTTACAGGGCTTGGTTTTTTCATGTCAACACATCTATTCATCATCGAGGTTTATTAGAATTACCTTGGATTTATTTGGGTAGTTTTTTAGCGAAATAGGTGGGAATTATGTTAAACAAATTTTTTCAGGTTCTTTCAGGGATTGAAACCAGCGCCGGCGATGATAAATCCCATCTACACAAGCAAAACCCGCCAGTACGGGTTGGAAATTTATCATTTATTTAGTCCACTTTCTGCGGACTTTGTTTGTGTAGCCGCGAATTCCATTCCCTGGGACTGGGACTATCTTCATCATTCTTTATTCTTTAAATAACGTAAGTTGCTAGTTAGGTAAATTGTCAAAATCAGGATATCCAGGATTAAAGGATGAACAGGATGAAAACCAGATATTTTATTACCAATTACCAATCACCAGCCCCAACTAGATAACTAGCAACTTGAGTTTGATACTCCCCATATACCTAATCTCCCAATCTCTGATTTTAATATTTACCTGTAAATATTCGTTCTGCAGGACCTGTCATGTAAATCCGGTTGTCAATTTCTGACCATTCAATTTCTAAGAGTCCACCCGGTAGTTCAATTGTGACAGTGTGATCGCATAAATCATTCAATACCCCTGCTACCAAGGATGCACAAGCACCTGTTCCACAAGCGAGGGTAATTCCTGCACCTCTTTCCCAGACTCGCATTTTCAAATAGTTACGATTTACTACTTGAATAAATTCAGTATTGGTTTTGTTAGGAAATACTGGATGCTGTTCAAATTGAGAACCAATGTTTTCTAAATTAATTGCAGCAACATCTTCCACAAATGTGATACAGTGGGGATTACCCATGCTGACGCAGGTAACATTCCAAATTTTCCCAGCTACTTGCAAGGGATGATTAATGACTTGAAGTTCATGAGATACTAAAGTTGTAGGAATTTTCCCCGCTAATAATGTAGGTTGACCCATATCTACTTTAACTTGACCACAATCTGTAAGTTGAGGTGTGATTACACCTGCTAAAGTATGAATATGATATTTATCTTTAGTCCGGTCAATACCTTCTAATTCTGTGATAAATGCGGCTAAACAGCGAATACCGTTCCCACACATTTCTGGTTCTGAACCGTCGGAGTTAAAAATCCGCATGGTGTAGTCAGTACCATTTTGTCCAGGAAGTGCGAAAATAATACCATCTGCCCCGATACCAAAATGACGGTCACACCACTGTACTGCTTTTTCTGGTGTCAGTACTGGTGTCAATGAGGAACGGTTATCAATGAGAATAAAATCATTACCGAGTCCGTGATACTTAGTAAATTCGATTGCCATTCTGCCTTCTGTAGATAATTTATCGGATATTCACTTATAATATATGCCTTATGTGAGTTGAGAAACAGGATGCTGTTCAAAAGTAAGAACATCAATAACAAAACGCTGATGCAGAAAAATCCGCAGAGTATGACTGGTCATTTTAGCGACAACATGGACGCAGAGACGGTCAACCTTCTTTCTCAGTAAAGGAAAGATCACAATAGTCTTAGATCATAGTCTTGGTCGCATAGGTGGGTATTTTTTAGTAGAAGAATTAGCTAAAATTTCACAAGTTTGTATTTATGATAGAGCCGGATAAAGACTTGATTATTAATTATAATATCCTGAAGATTATTGACTAACATTTGTCAATAATTACTTTTTTATTCATGTCCTTTACAGTTTAATACTTTTACTATGTCTACTCAACGCATAATTCAAATTATATACACAGATGGTGCTTGTACAGGTAATCCCGGCCCTGGCGGTTGGGGTACAGTAGTCTATTTTGATGATGGTTCAGTTCATGAAATGGGTGATTCATCCCAACATACCACTAATAATAAAATGGAAATGCAAGCGGCGATCGCGGCATTGGAATTTTTTAAATCATCTGGACAAACTCAACCTATTACCCTGTACACTGATAGTGAATATCTGATTAATTCTATTACTAAATGGATGCCAGGTTGGAAAAGGAAAGGCTGGAAAAAATCAGATGGTAATCCTGTCCAAAATCAAGACCTTTTGGAAATCCTTGATCAACTTAATAGCCGACTGATACAATGGCAACACGTCCGGGGACATTCTGGTAATATTGGTAATGAACGCTGTGATGCGATCGCTCGCTGCTTCGCTAACGGTAAAACCCCTAACCTCCAACAGTTATTCCCCAACTCTGTTTACGAAACTTTACCTAAAATCAGTGAAATGAGTGAATCACTAGTATCTGATTATCCGATCAACTCTACAATAATAATTAATCAAAATACACTGGAAAGCAGTTCATCTGTATCAGATATAACCATTATGGAACCTTCTACTGCCCCAACCGCGACTACAACCAACGAACAACCCATTGAAATCAGGGTTTCACAACTTCGTAACTTAGTGGAAACTTTGCGTATTGCGGACGAAATTGCCGAAAAAGGCTACCTAATCACCAGTTCAGAATTAGCAGACTTAATGAGTGTTCACTCTAGCGCCGTTACCAGCAGAGGTGATGAATGGCGCTGGCGAAATTGGATAGTTTCACGGGTAAGACGTGAAGGTAATCAAATTCTTTGGGAACTGGAACGTGGAGACAAAATAGAAACCGAAATAGAATGAACAATGAAGAGGGAATAGAGTCGCCAGTTTTTCGGTGTATACTTTTTTAAGTAAATTTTGTATCTCATTCAACAATACCCTGGCCAAATTAAAAAAGTCTTGATTCCTAGGTGGGGTTGAGGTTTGTTTAACCCCACCTCCAAAAAAATATTGATTCAGTTGTTGTTAAGTTCCTAACATTTGCAAATTGTGCAAAGTAGCATAAAATCCCTCTTGTTGCAACAATTCTTCATGACTACCCTGTTCAATCAATTCTCCCCGCTTCAACACAAAAATCCGGTCTACATTACGAATCGTAGACAAACGGTGAGCAATAATAATTGCTGTACGCCTTATCAGCAACTCATTTAAAGCCTCTTGAACTAAAGCCTCAGTCCCCACGTCCAAACTAGCTGTAGCTTCGTCTAGCACCAAAATTTCCGGGTTACGAATAGCAGCCCGCGCAAAGGCTAAAAGTTGTTTTTGACCACTAGAAATATTTGTCGCCCGTTCTCGCAATTGAGTATCATAACCCTGGGGTAGTTGATTAATAAACGCTGCGACATTGGTTTTCACCGCTGCTTGTTCAATTTCTGCAAAACTGTAATCATCACCTAAAGTAATGTTACTTTTCACATCACCCGCAAACAAAAACGCCTCCTGCAAAATTACTGTCATATAACTTCGCAGTTCCCTTTGGGGAATTTCGCGGATATCCACACCGTCAATTAGAATACGTCCTTGAGTTGGTTCATAAAGACGACACAACAAGCGAATAATCGAACTTTTCCCCGCACCTGTCGGACCGACTAAAGCGACTTTTTCCCCTGGGTAAATAGTAAAGTCTAAATTTTTAATCACATAATCATCATCATTATAAGCAAAGGAAACATTTTCAAACTTAATTTCCCCCAAGGGGGGAATAGGTGTAAAATCTTGAGTTTCTAACTTAGAGATGATCTGATCAATGTAACCAAATTCCAAATTTTTAATTGCACTTTCAGAACCTGGGTAATCTTTAATTTCAATGGGTTCATCTAAAATATCAATTACTCGTTCAATGGACGTAAAACCAGATTGAATCACGGTAAATTTTTCGGCAAAATTCCGCAAGGGTTCAAAGAATTGTTGGGCATATAAAATAAATGCTGATAAAATCCCAAAGGTGATTTGTTGATTTAACAATAACCCCCCACCTAACCATAATACCCCAGCAATAGCAATTAAAGCAACCCATTCTAGGGTGGCAGAAACCGCTGAATCAAACCAAATACTAGTATCTACTTCTTTAACATAACGTTGATTAGCAGCCCGAAATAACTCCAAATTAACTTTTTCTCGGCGGAATAATTGGACTACATTAATACCAACAATATTTTCTTGGAGTTGAGAATTGAGTCGAGAAAGTTCTTCTCTGCTTTTATAATTAGCTGCCCGATATTGCTGTTGAAAATAAATTATTAACCAAGTGACTGGGAAAAGAATAAATATCAACAAACAAGCAAGTTGCCATTGAATTGAAAACATCAATCCAACAATCACTACCATAGATAATAAATCAGAAATAATACCTATAGCCCCAGTGGAAAAAACATCTCCTAAACTTTCTACATCACTAGTAAGTCTAGTAATTAATTTACCTACGGGTGTACTATCAAAAAAACGTACAGCTAAAGATGTCACATGATCAAATAAATCCTCACGAATAGCCGCTGTGATTTTTTGTCCTAATTTCTGAACTAAATAACCTTGTACACCTATTAATACTAAGCGGGTAGCCGTTGCTATCAGTAACATCCCAATGAGAATATTTAAACCCTGCCATAGGGGCATATTTTGCAAAAATTGATATGTACTCGGTTCTTTGCGAATTAAAGAAACCGCTTGTCCGACTAACATGGGTTTAATAGCACTAGCAACAGCAATAGGAATTAGCAGTAACATAGATACCGCCAATAATTTGCCATAACGACGACCATAGGGTACTAAGCGCAAAAATAACCGCCAGTCATTTTCTCGAGGGCGGTATACCGTATCCGATTTAACTTGAGATGGGTAGATGCTCATAAATAGGAAATAGGGAATTGAAAACCGTTGAAACTTGCAAAAGTGAATTTATAACTGAATGCTAACTAATTTTTTTCAAAAATTAAACCATTGATTTCTTGACACTTGATCTCTGCGGCTTGATAGGCCAGCAAATATTCTTGGCCACCCAACATAACATCACCATAATAATCATAAGGCGCTTCACCATAAATAGGTAAAGGATCATCCTCTGGATAATCTTCCTGAGATTCTTCAATTACGGCTTTTAACTTCTTAACGCTGAGACTTTGAGCCGGAAAATAATAAAGTTCTTGGGGCTTTTTTTGGAGAAAAGGAAGTGTAGGATCAATAATCACATCATTAACTTCAATCCAACCATGTTCAACGGGTTTATATGGCTTACCCGCAAATACTAAAAAGCCTTGTACATACTTTGCCCCCTCAGTCACTAAAACCGCTTTATAAGCATTATCAAAAGGTTTTTTGGCTTTACTTTTGATCGTGTTTGCAACTTGATGAGACAGAGTTTCATCTAATACTTTATTCATTGGATAAATCCTCCTTTAATTATGCCGGCAATTATCTGTTAATTTTTGGTTTAGCATTAAGTAATTTTAGCAAATTTGGGATCATTTTTACTTTTTTTGGGTAAATTTAATATTTTATTTGTTGTTTCTGTCCCAGTTATTTCATATTCAGGAACAAAAACAGAAAAAACAGAAATTAGGGGTAATTCCTGGATTACCCCTATAATCAGGCCATTAGCCATATCCTAATAATAAATTCCCTGACCTTCAACAGGATATTTTAAAAGTATCATCAGGAATAAATAAACCTAATTTGAATTATTTTTATTTGGGTTTTTATTTGGGTTTTTATTGGGGGTTTTTTGTGGTGCAGGAGTTACCGCTGCTGGTTTAGAAACTTCTTGCTTGTAAAAGCGAACCACCTGCTGCACATAACCAGCCGTAAAGCCCTTATCGCAGCCAGTATAGTTACCAGTCATCCACCAACAAGCAACACCACGCACAGCAGCATTCTCATCGTTTTTAGTGGCTGCAAATTGCTTATTTAACTCACGGGTGGTGATACAAGAAACAACTTGACGGGCTACCTTGGGATCATTTTCAAACTGAGTTGGTGTTAATTCTTTTTTCAGACAATTTCTCGTCCAACCTTTGAGAGTGTCCGGTTTAACTTGCCATTCACTATAATATCCATCATTGCGCTTTTTCGTTTTCGGTGCAGCTAGTCGCAAAGCTTCTACCATGGCTGCGACTTGGGTATCAGAAGCAGGAGGTTTCGCTTGCGCTAAAGACGGTAAAAATCCCAAACCAATAATCATAGTGCTAAACATCAATGCTATCGGGTTTTTCTTCATGACTCAATTTCTGATTCAAAACATCAAAATATAGCATATAACAACAGTAGATAATTCAGTCAAGAATTTTCTTCACTCCGTGTCCTCTGTGTCTGGAGTGGTTAGTTCAAAAAAGAATTTTAAGGCTAAACCAGAGACAAAGAGAGAGTTTAAAAGTATCAATCATCTACAAATTTCTTTTCTGCTATTCTCAACTTAGCAGAACGAGAACGGGGGTTTTCTTTTATTTCCGCTTCCGTAGCCATAATTGGTTTTTTTGTTAAAATTCGCAAGAAGGGTAAGTTTCTTAAACCGTGTTTAACTATTCTATCTTCTAAGCTGTGAAAACTGATAATTGCTATTTTTCCACCGGGAATAAGGGCTGTTGGTGCTTTTTGTATTAAGGTTTCTAAGACATTTAATTCATCATTGACTGCTATTCGCAGGGCTTGGAAAACACGGGTGGCAGGGTGTATTCTTCCGTAGCGATATTTAGGAGGAACAGAGTAGGCGATCGCATTTGCTAATTCTGTAGTAGTATTAAATGGGCGATTTTCTACTATTCTTCTAGCTATTTTTCTGGAAAGTCTCTCTTCACCATATTTAAAGAAAATATCTGCCAATTCTTTCTCGTCCCATTCATTGATAATATCTCCAGCGGTGAGAGATTGTTGTTGGTTCATACGCATATCTAAATTAGCAGTATTTCTAAAACTAAAACCTCGTTCTGGATGATCTAAATGATAGGAACTTACTCCCAAATCTGCTAAAATTCCATGATAGGTATTTTCTAGAAATTGGTAATTTGCAAAATTGCTATGAATAAAATTCACTCTATTTCCAAATTCCGCTAAATTCTCTTTGGCTGCATTTAAAGCATCTAAATCTTGGTCAACGGCGGTAATTTTCACATCTTCAGCAGTTGCTAAGATTAAGCGACTGTGACCTCCACCACCAACGGTTAAATCTAAATAATGTCCACCAGGTTGGATATTTAAACCTGTGATTACTTCTTGACTGAGAACGGGAATATGGGAAAATGTAATTTCTTCTAAATTTAGGGGTGTTTGTAAATCTGATTTGCTCATTAATTTATTTGATTAATTTATGAAAATGTAACTGCTTTTTGCTTTTTAATGACAGAATGAAAATCAATTCCTTTCCAATCTTTAAATAGTTCCGCAATTTGTTCTAATGTGGTAAAATTGTCTGTAAAATATTCAAATTGGCAACGATCAAGATTGAGAAAAAAACTCAAAAAGCTACAATGATCTTTTACACCAAAACCAAGGGGACAATCAACACGCCAATTATCTATACTTGTGCCATATTCATGAATAACTTCGCATATTTTTTCAATCCTACCAGAATATTTTTGACATAATTCTAATAATTCAAGAGGATTTTTACCGATATCACAAAATAACTCTATTGCTTGATAGGTTAAATTGGTAAGACGATATTTAAAATCAATTAATGATTGACAAATATCTAAGGCTTCTAAAAATTTTTGTTCAGATGTTTTGTTCATTTTTGCTTATCTGCTTTAGTTATCATTTAGTTATCATTATAGACCAAGGGTATTTATTTTGAGCTATTTTATGAGCATCTAATTGATTCATACCTTGATTAATTACCAAATCTGATTCAAGAATTTCATGCTTTAGTAAAACCTCATCACTATCAATTTCTTCTCCTAGTGTCATTCTTTCCCAACTTTCAGCCATACGCAAATCAGGGATAAATTGATATTGTAACACTCCCCTACCAAAAGCATACTGTTTAGCTCGTTCAATATCCTCACAATTTAATTGATACCGATTGGCTATTTTGAGAATATCGTCTTTTGATTCTATAATTTTATCATAAGCTTTCATAGCTTCTTTGAGATATTTTTTCTCATATTGATTAAGATAAGACCATCTATCATTAAGAGAGATTTCACCATTTGCTTGATTGGGGTTAGATGCTGGAATATTAGACAATTTCTTAATCTTTATAGCTGAAAATGAACACCTTTTTTATTTCATTCTAACGGAAAACCGCCATATTTGTCAATGATTTGATCAATATGTTCCATAATCTTAATAGTCTCCGATATGATGGAAATAATATTTTGATAATGACTAATATCATCAAAATTTAATTGTCTTCCTTTTCTGTCTTTCAACCATTTTTGACAAACTTGATAACCACCAATATAAAAATTCCAGATTTGTTGCGGAACTTGATCAAAATACTGTTCAGCATTTATCCAGATTTGTTGATGATTTTCATGATATTTGACTTGTTCGACCATATCAGAACCAGGAATAGGATAGGTAGAAATTTCTGTTCCTGTTTCTTTCATTAAATGGTATTTGACTAGTTTATCACCTTTGATCACTAATTCCCAAAAAAGTGCAGCATTGGCGGTTAAAGGAACACGAGGAAAATCAATCTTTAAAAATTCGGCGTAACGTTGACGGTAAATAGGAGCATGAAAGATAGCGTAAATGTAATTAAAAATGTCCTCTGGTCCAAAGGTTTTAGTTTTATCTCCTTTTCCATCAGAAATAAATTCTAAATCTAGTTTTTGAGAAAATTGTGTAATAAATTCTGGGGATAAATTCGGTTTACGTTCATGAGAATGATTAATGACATTATTATCAAGAGTAGGCTTATTAGTTGGGTAAAGGTAAAGAGGAAAAATTTGATTACCCTCACGACTCGTAGTAGAAACAACACAAGATTCAGGAACGTGCATAGAAACCCAACAATGTCTATAACCTAAAGTTGCTTGTTGTCTTGAAGATAACAAACATAAATTATATTTTCTAAAAACATGATCGAGTAATTCTCGTCTAGGATAATCCATTGTCGCATAACTAAAATAACAGTAACGCCAATCAAAAGGACGATATAAACAAGTAATTATTTTAGCTTTCCATTGATTATCAGAACGAATTAATTTACGAGATTTATCTAATTGCCAATCTCGATTATCTTTGATATTATATTTATCAGCATATTCTTGATTAGATAAATTATTCTCTCGTAATTCCTGAATTTTTTTAGTCATACTTTCTTCATCAAAATCAATAGCAAAATGGTCTCTATGAGTTTGAAAACCTAAAACATTAACACTCATTATTTCGTTAATTTTCCACATTTGCTCATATTCACTTCTTAAATCAATATTTTGAGGCTTAAATAAATAAAATGGTGTATTTGGTGCTAATTGTTCCCAATTAGTAGAATTAATATCATTTTCCCCTAACCAATGATACTTACCACCAACTAACTCTTTATTTTCATAAACTTCTCTAGAACCCCATAAATCAGCATGATAAACTGTTGCTAATTGTTTCTGACTATTTTGTTCTTTATTTTGATATTTAATAAAAAATCCAATTGCTACCCCTTGCTGAATATCAAAAACATTTTGATCTGCTGAACCGTCAGGACAAACTTCTTTCTTCTTACTATTACCATGTAGATCTAAAACATAAATCTCATCAAAAGTTTCCATTAAACTTTGACGCATACCCCGAAAAGTGGGGTTATCTAAATAACCATGATTGGTAATAAAAGCTAAAATTCCGTAACCTGTTTTTTCAATTCTCCATTGACTAAACCGGATAAATTTTACATAATCATCATTTAACCATTTAGGATTTTTTTCACCTAAAGGTTTTCCGTCAACTTCAAAATAATTTCCTGTTTCACAATTATAAATACTATCTTCACCCTTCAAAAGATTTTTGATCCAATCACCTGTGTTTACAGAGTGTCCAGAATAAGGAGGATTTCCCAAAATTACCATAACTGGATTTTCTTGTTTAATAAGCTTTGCTGCTTCTGCTTCTTGTTTAATTCGATAACCAAAACTAACCATTTGATCTTCTAACTGAAAAGCCTCTTGTAAAGTATTAGTTAAATAAATCCTTAACCGTTCCTCAGAACTAAAATCATAACCCAATTCTTGCAACTGTAAAACTAATTTTATATGTGCTACAGTATAGGGAGCCATTAATAACTCAAAACCAAATAATCGCGGTAATAAATGTTGACTAACATAACTTGACCACATTCCCCTTTGATTTTTAAACTTATCATAAATAAAATCAATGACATTGTGAATAAAAGTTCCCGTTCCCACCGCAGGATCTAAAATCAAAACTTGATGGGTTTCGATAGTTCCCTCACCCTTGGGATTAGGAACTTTAATCTTTTTAGAATCTGCTAAACCCTTACTAATATTAAACTTATGTTTGAGAATATAATCTACACTTTTGACAATATAATTAACTACAGGTTCAGGAGTATAATAAACCCCTCTTGATTCTCGCATTTTAGGGTCATATTCCGCCAAAAACGTTTCATAAAAATGGACAACAGGGTCTTCTGTGCGAGTCCGTTTACCAAAATTTTTGAGAATTTCCGCCATTTCCGTTTGTTGGAGAATAAGCGCTAAATTATCTACAGCCCAACTAATTCTATCATCTAAATCAGGTCCGGCTATTTGTCCAAAAATACTTCTTAAAAATGGGTTAGTTTTCGGTAATTTAAACGCTGCTGTTTCCCGTGAAAAAGTCTGAACATTATCAGTATTACACCGCGCTGCAAATAAACCATAACAAATGGTTTGGGCGTACATATCCGCAAATTGTTCAACGGTTAAATCCTTAATTAATACTCGTTGAAATGATTCCAACTGTTCCCGTAAAGTTCCCCCTTTATCCACATCATGCAACGCTGTTTTAATAGCATCTCTCATCAATTGAGCTAAACTAGCCATACGTTTAGCTAAATCCTTGGGTGTCGTGATTTGGGGAACTTTAGCTAATAAAAATTGCTGCAAAAGTTGGTCAACTTCCTGCATTCCTTCCTGATCAACTTTGATTTTTTTGTTTTTATCAATAGTTCCCAAAGCAGCAGATAGTTTTAACTCTCCTTGGACATACCAACGAAACTCTAAATAATCAGTTAAAATCAAATTACCCAAAGCCTGAAAATAACGCCCCATTTGAGCAGTTTTTTCCGCTTTTTTCAGAGAAACACCAATATCTTTAGCCTCCATATAACCAACATCTAAAACACCATTTTTGATCACAAAATCCGGCGCACCACAAGCGATTCTTTTCGGTTCATTAATAGCTTGAATACCAGAATCTAAAGACTCCATTAACTTCTTCAAAGCTGGACGATAACTATGCTCAGTAGCATTTTGTCCATGATAAACTTGAGTAACTTCCTGAAAATAAACTTGCAAATACTTCATAACTGAATCATACCCCTTAAAAAACTCTGCTTCTCCAACTTTGCACCTCTGGGTGAGCTAAAAAAAATTAGCCATAGATAGCCATAGATACTAATTAGGGTAATTATAAATTAAATCTATCTTGCTAGGAGTCAAAAACCAGCAAAACTACCCAAATATTGATATAATTGTCAAGAACTCAATACCAATCATCATCTGATACATGAAAAAAGTCAAAACTCTTAATCCCCTATATATCAAGCTTCCCTATAATAATTGAAGTACAAGTTAATCTTAGCGGGTCAATTGACAACATCCACAACGGGAGAACAGCAAAATCTATGAGTAGAATAGAAACCCGCACCGAACCGATGGTGCTAAATATGGGTCCTCATCACCCATCAATGCACGGAGTTTTGCGCTTAATCATGACCTTAGATGGTGAAGATGTCGTTGACTGTGAACCAGTTATAGGCTATTTACACCGGGGGATGGAGAAAATTGCCGAAAACCGTTCTACAATCATGTATGTCCCCTACGTTAGCCGTTGGGACTACGCTGCGGGGATGTTTAATGAAGCGGTGACAGTCAACGCACCGGAAAAATTAGCGGGTATTACCGTACCCAAACGCGCCAGCTATATCCGTGTGATCATGCTGGAACTCAACCGCATTGCTAACCACCTCTTATGGTTTGGTCCATTCTTAGCTGACGTTGGCGCCCAAACACCCTTTTTCTACCAATTCCGGGAACGGGAAATGATTTATGATCTGTGGGAAGCCGCCACAGGCTACCGCATGGTTAATCATAACTATTTCCGTGTTGGTGGTGTGGCCGTTGACTTACCCTATGGTTGGGTAGATAAGTGTTTAGATTTTTGTGATTACTTTATCCCCAAAGTTGATGAGTATGAACGCTTAGTTACCAATAATCCCATTTTCCGCCGCCGTATTGAAGGTCTGGGAACTATTACCCGTGAAGAAGCTATTAATTGGGGGCTTTCTGGTCCGATGTTACGCGCTTCTGGGGTAAAATGGGATTTACGGAAGGTTGACCACTATGAATGTTACGATGATTTTGATTGGGATGTTCAGTGGGAAACTGTAGGCGATTGTCTTGCTCGTTACATGGTACGGATGCGAGAAATGCGCGAATCTGTAAAAATCATTCGCCAAGCTATTGCAGGATTACCCGGAGGACCCTACGAAAACCTGGAAGCGAAACGGTTAATGGCTGGAAAAAAATCTGAATGGGATGGTTTTGATTACCAGTTCGTGGCTAAAAAAGTTGCTCCTACTTTTAAAGTTCCTAAAGGTGAAATTTACTCCCGTGTTGAAAGTGGTAAGGGAGAATTGGGAATTTACCTAGTTGGTGATAATAATGTTTTCCCCTGGCGCTGGAAAATTCGCGCCGCAGATTTCAACAACCTACAAATTCTTCCCCATTTACTCCGAGGAATGAAGGTAGCGGATATTGTTGTTATTCTCGGTAGTATTGACGTAATTATGGGTTCTGTTGATAGATAATCAATAGGAAACAACCAAATTTAGTAGGGACGTTTCCTGGAACGTCTCTACATTTCTAATGTTTAAGTTGAAATTGTTGACTATGATTTTGGAATAAAGGACGAACAATTATATACCCAGCTGCAAAACCAGTAATCATAATTAATACAATGGTGATTAATAAATTCCAGCCGCTTAACTCCTTTGTATTAGACATGGTAGGACGAGAAAAGCGTACCTTTTTTTCTTCTATAAATACCCTTTGTGACCCTGTAGCATTAATATTCGTACCAGATACGGCTGCACCCTGGTGATGGTTTTGAGAATGTGTATTTTTTATGACTGCTTTTTTTTGGGGTTTAGTCTCTTGACGTGGAGGTGCTGCGGTAACTTTCGGCTTATTTATAGGCTTATTTGTAGGCTTATTTGTATATCTTACCTCATGGTTATTACTGATTGGAGGTTGAATTTGAGTTGAAGATTTGACTCGTTTATTAGGCTCAGGTGCTACGGGAAAACTAGGTGCTGAAGCATCAACTAACCTTTGTAGTTCTAAGCAAGACTCAATTACTTTGGTAATTTCTTGACGCAGTTGTTGATTTTCTTGGGCTAGTTTTTGATTGTGATTTGTGACTACATCCAACTTTGATTGTACTGCTTGTAACTCCACTGTCAATTCCCGATAAACATACAGAGGGACAGAGGGAGGGTAGCTGATAGGTGGTTGGCTATAGTTAGAAGCTGTAGATGTTTTCATGGATATTTTAGTATCAAAATCCGGTAATTAGAGTCCAACTAGAATAAGAATATAGTTATTTATGAGATTATGCCTAAGAATAATGTAAAATTACACAAAAGGCAAAAATTTCCAATTAACTAATTACAACTCCTAGTATGTTGCTAATTATATGTTATTAATAAAACTTATTTAAAACCGTCAATCAATTAGATAGAATATGTCCTATGTCCAATCAATTAAGCTTAGATTTTTCTAAAAGCATTGAATTACAGCAGTTTTCCATACCTGACGCGGAACTGATTCTTTATCCTTTTTGCTTCCCAAAACAGGAAAGTGATGTCATTTTCCAGACTTTATTAACGGAAGTTGAATGGCGACAAGATAAGATAAAATTATACGGTAAAGAGACCAATATACCTAGACTGACGGCATGGTATGGGGATCTCGGTAGATCTTATACATATTCAAATATTACCATGAATCCTATACCTTGGACACCTGTTTTATTTTCTATTAAGAATAGAGTTGAAGAAATAGTTAAAATATCCTTTAATAGTGTATTGATTAATCTTTATCGTTATGGTAAAGATGGTGTTGCATGGCATTCTGATGATGAACCAGAATTAGGGAAAAATCCAATTATTGCCTCTGTGAGTTTTGGGGGTGAAAGAAAATTTCAACTTCGACATAGATTTAACAAAGCATTAGAAAAAGTAGCATTTAATTTGACCCATGGTAGCTTGTTAATTATGAAAGGTAAAACCCAGGAATATTGGCAACATCAAATCCCTAAGACTGCAAAGCCTGTAATGGCGAGAATAAATCTCACCTTTAGGACTATAAAATGAATTTGTTTGCAGAATTTCTCACACACCACATATTTAGACTAAGTTCTTGATTTCTCTTTGTCCATGTATGGCCTCTACCTAAGACAAAAAAGATGTCGTTTATGATTGTAAATTCCTTAATGTTCTTTGCAAAAATTTACCCCATTCTGCGGCCAGGGGAACTTCTGTAAAAGGAACACAAATTGATTTAGAACTAGTTAATAAAAACTGCAATTCAATTTTTCTACCTTTTTGGGGAGGATTTTCTAGATCTACCGCATTACCATTCACTAAAAAGCGAATTTCCTTAACATCTAATAAAGAAAAAGTTTCTAATGCAATTGGTCCTTTAGTTGTTGGTTTTCCCCAAGTAATATAATTACCTTTTTGAGCTAATACAGCATAAATATCATATTTAGCTCGTTCAAATTCTTCAGCCCAAATCCGATAAGCTTCAAGTTTCTGATATTCCTGTGAACCTTGCCACGCTAACCAGAAAAATGCTACCAATAAAGGCAACCATAAAAGACCACGTTCCATATCTTGTATTTATCTGTGTTTATCTGTGTTTATCTGCGGTTAATTTTCATAACCGTATGCACCAAAACGAGAAACATTCCACCGTCACCTGTCAGCGACTATAGCCTAAATTTTCCCAAAAATACCATAATATAAGTTATTGTAGTGAACAAACTGACAAGAAGCGGTGATAAGCGGATATGAAAAAACTTATATTATTGTGCTTGTTCGTTGTGGGACTGACTACTGCGGTGTTTGGATTTCTACATTTTCAGGGACTTGCAGTTAAAGGTGAATTTGAGACAATTTTGCTGGATTTTCGGGAAGATATGGCAGAAAATGCCATTCAAAAGGATTTACAAGCGATCGCTCAACAATATCATGTTACACCTCAATTGGATAATAAATATTCAGCGGCGGATCATGTATATATTATCAAAGGCGATCGTCAAAGAATCACAGATTTAAAAAAATCCCCATTGGCCAAAGTTACGGAATTTATTGAACCCAATTACATTTACAAAACTGTACCGACAGGAAAATCCACCTGGTTGGGGGAAATTTTAGCACCAGAAAACGACAAAGAAGCAAATTCCTCTTTAATTGGTCCTAATGACCAGTATTATAGCAAACAGTGGAATTTGCACAAAATCGGTATAGAATCTGCTTGGACACGCACTAAAGGCGGTGGTATCACTGTTGCTGTCATTGATACTGGTATTACTAAAGTCCGTGATTTATATGAAACCAAATTTGTCAAAGGCTATGATTTTGTGAATGATACAGAACAAGCTAAAGACGATAATGGACATGGTACTCATGTCGCTGGTACAGTTGCCCAAGCTACTAATAACAGTTATGGTGTAGCTGGAGTAGCTTACGAAGCAAATCTTATGCCCCTAAAAGTATTAAATGCTGACGGTGCAGGGACAGTAGCCGATATTGCTGAAGCAATCAAATTTGCCGCTGATAATGGTGCAGATATAATTAATATGAGCTTAGGTGGTGGTGGAGAAAGCCAACTTATGGCCGAGGCGATTAATTACGCCCATAATAAAGGTGTAACTATTATAGCCGCCGCTGGGAATGAAAACACTAATGGCGTTAGTTATCCTGCCCGTTATCCTCATGTTATCGGTGTTGCGGCCTTTGGTCCTGACGGTGAAAGAGCATCTTATTCTAATTATGGTGCAGGTGTGGACATTTCCGCCCCTGGTGGTAGTGAAACTGGGACAATTCTCCAAGAAACTATTAACGAAGAAGGTGAGGGTCTATTTCTCGGACTACAAGGAACAAGTATGGCTTCTCCCCACGTTGCGGGTGTAGCTGCATTAATTAAAGCTTTGGGAATTAAAGAACCCAATGAAATTTTACAGGTTCTCCAGCAGTCAGCCAGAGTTATTCAAGATGATGGTTTAAACTATTATGGGGCTGGACAACTTAACGCCGAAGCAGCGGTTAAATTAGCTAGTGATGGTATAATTAGTGTTCCTGACTTTTTCCGGTGGTTGCGAGAAAACGGCTATCTAAATCCTGGTTTTTGGATAGATGGCGGTGCGATCGCTTTATTGCCTAAAATACTCATGGTGATAGGTTCTTATCTCCTGGCTTGGTTTTTACGGGTTTATTTTCCCTTCGCTTGGAGTTGGTCTTTATCTAGCGGTTTGATTTTTGGTAGTTCTGGCTTATTTTTCCTCAAAGGAATTTATATCTTTGACCTTCCCCAATGGCCTTTCCGGCTTTTAGGTAGTTCCATTCCCGAACTAGGAAACACTTTACAGGGAACAGACGCATTAAATCCTCTTTTTGCCAGTGTCTTAATTCCCTTTGTTTTGATAGCCTTATTTTTAGGACATCCTATTGGGAAATGGTTTGCTATTGGTTCAACTTTAGGCATAACAGCTTTCTTAACAGTTAGTGCTATTTATAGTCCTACTGTTTGGGGTTTAGCAAATAGCAACCTATCACGAATCTTCCTTCTTGTCAATGCCCTACTTTGTTATGGACTAGCCCGTTTAGCTGTGAAGAAGGACTGTTGACTGTTCCCTAAGCTCTAGTTAGTTCTTTGCTGTAAAGCTTTTTGTGCTTCTTCTCTGTCGTCAAAGTGGATTTTCTCAGTTCCCATAATTTGATAGTCTTCATGGCCTTTTCCGGCCAATAATACACCGTCTCCGGGTTGAGCTTGGAGAATTGCTGTATGAATTGCGGTAGCGCGATCGCTGATAACTATTGGTTGTAATATATCAGGAATACCTGCCAATATGTCCTGTAATATCTTTTCTGGATCTTCTGTGCGGGGATTATCTGATGTCACCACAACTAAATCAGCCAGTTCTGCCGCTATTTTACCCATTTTTGGACGTTTAGTGCGATCTCTGTCTCCACCACAACCAAACACACAAATCATTTTACCAGGAATAAACGGCCGAGCAGCTTTGAGCAAATTTTCCAGACTATCGGGAGTATGGGCATAATCCACAATCACGCTAATATCTTGTTGTGGATTAAGTACCCGTTCCATGCGTCCAGGAACGCCGGGAAACTCAGGAATGGTATTTGCTACCAAATCTAAATTTAACCCTAAATGGAGAGCCGCAGCGACCGCAGCCAAGAGATTTTCGAGATTATATTGACCAACTAAAGGGGAACTAAAAGCTGTATTTCCTTGAGGAGTATGTAAAATTCCACTGACACCATTTGGTTGATAATTTAAATCACTCATCCAAAAATTGGCGGTATTATTGTTAACGCTATAACTCCAAACCTGGTCGGATTTTGTGGACGTAATTAAGCGTTGACAGTAGGCATCATCGGCGTTAAGAATTGCTTTTCCTTGGAGATAGTCTGGACTAAATAGCAATGCTTTCGCGGCGAAATAGTCTTCCATATCCCTATGATAATCTAAATGGTCTTGAGTGAGATTAGTAAAGACTCCGACCTCAAAATCACAATTTAACACTCTACCCTGGGCTAAAGCGTGAGAACTAACTTCCATAACGACGGTTTCACAACCAGCATTAAGAGCATTGGCTAATTGCTGTTGTAAATCCACAGCAAAGGGAGTAGTATTCACAGATTTTTGTTCAAAACCAGGCCAACGGGTGTAAAGAGTGCCAATTAAAGCCGTCGGTAAACTAGATTTTGTGAGAAAATACTCAATTAAGTGGGTAGTGGTCGTTTTCCCGTTTGTCCCCGTTACACCCACCATTTTGAGTTTTTGTCCGGGATAACCATAAAAAGCTGCGGCTATTTGAGCGCAGGTTTTAGTCATATTATCGCTACTAATGACTAGAGAATTTGGTGAAGGGGGAGTTTTAAGAATTGCTGCGGAGGAAACAATGGCCGCTACCGCACCAGCAGCTAAAGCACTTGGCCAAAACTCCCCACCATCTACTCTAGTTCCTGGCATTCCCAAAAACAAATCTCCGGTCGTACAAGCATGAGAATTTGTTTTCAGCCCCTGAATATCAATATCCGGTATATTTACAGGAGTTCCAATTCCATCTACAGTCGCTAATAATTCCCGTAATTTCATCTGTACCAACCTCGCCACAAGCTTGTCTTGGGCTTATTTAAACATGATTTTGTAGTTTATGGGGAAATTTTATGATCAAGGTGTTTTCGTTTTACTTGATGCTTGACCAATTCTACCGCCAATTGGATTGCTGCTTTCATACTTGTTGCGTCAGCAATACCCTTTCCCGCAATATCAAAAGCTGTTCCGTGGTCTGGTGAAGTCCGTACATAAGGTAAACCAATGGTAGTATTTACAGCCCGATCAAAAGCCATTAATTTAACAGGAATTAAACCTTGGTCGTGATAAAGTGCTAAATAAGCATCAGCGGGATTTTTGACCTCACCATTTCCATACCAAGCCAGACCAGGTTTTACCCACATTGTATCTGGAGGTATTGGTCCTTCTAACTGATTTAGGGAGTTTTTGGCGCGGTGTTTTTGGCGTTCTGACTCCAACCAGGGAATTAACCAGTCTATTTCTTCCGTTCCCAATTGTCCCATTTCTCCACTGTGGGGATTTAAACCGGAGATCACAATTCTCCAATTTTTCAGCCCAAAATCATTTTCCAAACACTCTACCAGCAAATCTAGTTTTTTTGTTAATAATTCTGGCGTTAATGTATTGGCTACTTGACATAAGGGAATATGTGTGGTAGCAAGTAAAGTACGGAGTGTCCAACCGGTCAAGGGAGATTGTGCCACAAACAACATTCCAAACCGGTCTTTGGAGATATTAAAGCCAGCCCTAGCGGCTAAAAGTTCCGTTTGTCCCGGATAGTTGTAACCTGCGGCTTTCCAGGCTGATTTAGCGATAGGTCCTGTGACAATTCCATCAAATTCACCCGCCAAAGTTTGAGATATGGCATATTCCATATAAGCAAAACTCGCCGCACCACTGGCCGCATTACCCACACCCGTGACAATTTCACCAACAGTAGGTAGGTCAATAATAGACAAATCAGCGGGATTTGCCAAAATTAGATCATTATCAATATTTTTACTGATATTTTCATAAGTTATAGTTATTAAATTTTTGTTACCTACTACCGTCAGATCACAATTTTGGGTCACTTGTGGATCTGCTAAAGCCTTCAAAATTACTTCTGGTCCGATACCAGCCGGATCTCCTAGCGTTAATACCAACCGTGGGCGTTTATTTTCATTGGTCATGTTGGGTAATGGGTAATGGGTAATGGGTAATGGGTAATTGGTAATGGGTAATTGGTAATGGGTAATTGGTAATGGGTAATGGGTAATTGGTAATGGGTAATGGGTAATGGGTAATGGGTAATTGGTAATTGGTAATGGTAATAACTCTACCTCCTCAACTGTTCCCTGTCACCTGTAACCTGTCCCCTGTTCCCTGTAACCTGTCCCCTGTTCCCTGTAACCTGTCCCCTGTTCCCTGTAACCTGTCCCCTGTTCCCTGTAACCTGTCCCCTGTTCCCTGTTCCCTGTTCCCTGTTCCCTGTTCCCAAATTGGTTTAGAATAATTAAAAAGGTCTAACTCAATAAATAGTTCTAATAGACTGAGTTGAACCGACACACAGGAAAGATAAATCTAATCATCCACAAAGGAGAATTGCAGCAAATGAGCGGTGAAATGTTAAATGCAGCTATATTACCTTTTAGTCTCATCTTCGTAGGTTGGGCTATCGGTGCTTTGTTACTGAAAATTCAAGGTGCGGAAGAATAAAGCCAATTCAAGATATTTGTGAGATTATGGTGCGTTCGCAACGCACCCTACAAAACAAAAAATGTCAATCTTGAGTTTTCATTTTCCAACCTGGTTTGACTACCTGACGACTACGTGCAATTACTAAGGCATCATCGGCGATATCTTCTGTAACCGTTGAACCTGCGGCGATGTAGACATCATTCCCGATAGTAATAGGTGCAACTAGAACACTATTAGAACCGGTTTTGGTGCGATCGCCGATAATTGTTCTATGCTTATTCACACCGTCATAATTAGCAGTAATTGTCCCCGCACCGACATTTACCTGAGTTCCGGCGGTCGTATCACCTAAATATGAGAGATGTGACACATTAGTGCGATCGCCCAATTGAGTGTTTTTCAACTCGACAAAATTACCAATTCTACAACCTACACCCACATGAGCATGACCGCGTAAATGGGCATAGGGACCAATGCGGGTATTATTCTGAATAATACTATCCGTGACTACAGAATATAGGACAGTGACATTTTCACCCAAGTCGCTATTTTCAATTAAACTTCCCGGTCCAATGCGACTACCAGACTTAATTACCGTCTTCCCACGCAAATGGGTTTGAGGTTCAATAATCACATCTGGCTGTAATTCCACAGTTTCATCAATAGTAATACTAGCCGGGTTAATTAACGTCACACCTGCTAATAACCATTTTGCCTGAATGCGTCTTTGGAAAATATCATTAGCAGCCGCCAATTGTAATCTATCATTAATTCCCAAAATTTCTTGGTAATCTTGAACATCTACCGCCATTACCTTACCCACCTGAGTTACAGCATCAGTGAGGTAATATTCTTTTTGGGCATTATTAGCTTGTAAATGTGGTAAAATGTTAGCCAAATCTGGCCAACGAAAGCAGTAAATACCAGCATTTACTCGGTCATTTTCTCTTTGATTAGGAGTGCAATCTTTATCCTCAATTATTTTTTGGACAATACCTTCACTATCACGAAAAACCCTACCATAACCTTGAGGATTTGCCAATTGTGCAGTCAGAATAGTACAGGAATTATGATTTTCTTGGTGAGTTTGTAAGAGAGTTTTTAAAGTTTCAGTTCGCAACAAAGGGACATCACCATTTAAAATTAATAAATCCCCAGTATAATCTTGTAAATAGGGAAGTAATTGTTGGATAGCATGACCCGTACCTAATTGTACAGTTTGTTCCACAAACTCCACGCCATGAATGGAATCAATAGCCGTTTTTACTTCCTGAGACTGATAACCAACAATCACTAATTTGCGTGAAGGTGAAAGAGGTTCAGCACTTTCAATAACGCGTTCCACCAAAGATTTTCCACCCAAAGAATGTAAAACTTTAGGCAGATTAGATTTCATTCTTGTTCCTTTTCCTGCCGCGAGAATTGCTACAACAACCATAATTAACTATCAGTAAATTTGCGATAAATGCTTTTTTGATTTGCTCCCTTCCAGATGATAAGATGTTACGCAACTTGGGTTAATATTTTATAGCTTAGAATCCTTGCAGTAAGGCTTTTGGGCAAAAAAGTAAATGCGTAACATATCATATCAGTTAATCATGGGTATTGGAAGTTTCGTGAAGACCAAATTCCCCCCAGACCACAAATTTTCGATAATTTCTAATGGTATTCTATCAAATTCTTGTGAGGTAAGCATTTTGTCCACCCTAATTATGCAGATTAAATTATGACATATTTATAATACCCCATAAGATTATATAGCGATCCTACAGCAGTTTTCATCTATTTAAACCAGACTTTGATTACCTTCTTCCTTTGCGCCTTCCTTACTTTGCGCCTACCCTTCGGGATCTCTAAGAGAGATTGCGCGAAACAAAGACCGTGGTTCATTTCCCTGAAATTCGCTGTAAATAAGACGTGAATACCTCTTTTTTTTCTACCTCTGTGTCCTCTGTGTCCTAGTAGGTTCGTCCAAAAAATCCCTTTACAACCGACTGAGGATAGTTTTTAGGTAAATTTTGTATCTCATTCAACTGGATACCACCATATCAGTTACCGATTTTACCATTTTCTGATATTTTTCCTGCACTCACAGATAAAACCTGGGAATATTTTAACCATTGAGAATCAAAAGCACCTAAATGAGTAGTAGTAATCAAAGTTTGAAATCGGTCTTGAATAGCATCAAGTAATTGACCTTGACGAGATGGATCTAATTCAGCTAAAACATCATCTAATAATAACAAAGGTGGTTCATTAATCACTTCCTCAATTAATTGTAATTCGGCTAATTTCAAAGCTAACACTAAAGTTCTTTGTTGACCTTGAGAACCATATTTTCGCGCCGGAGTTTGATTAATAATTAATTCTATTTCATCGCGGTGTGGTCCAACTAAAGTTATGCCTCGATGTAATTCAGGAATCGCTCTTTGTTGTAGTTTAGCAAAAAAAGCAGCTTGTAATTCATGGGGAGAATTTCTTTCTAAAGGAACATTAGCAGCATATTTAATTTCTAGATTTTCTGATGCTCCACTAATACTATTATGCCATGCAGAAGCTAGAGGAGACAATCTTTGAATGGCTCTATCTCGTCTTAAAATTACCCTTGTCCCAGCGGTAACTAATTGTGCATTCCAGATAGCTAATTCTGATTGTAGAGACTTTTCTTGTGTATTGATATAGCGTTTTAAGAAAGCATTACGTTGGCGTAAAGTTTGGTTATATTGATGTAAAATATGGGCATAAACTGGTTCTAATTGAATTAATAATGTATCCAACCAATGACGACGACTATCGGGACTACCTCGTACTAATTCTAAATCTAAACTAGAAAATTCTACTGCATTGAGAACACCTAAAAAGTTCATTTGTTTGGGAATTATTTCCCCATTAATAGCGACAGTGCGACGGCCTTGACGACGGAGAGTGAGGGTTAAATCACTATTGCTATGAATCCTTTGTAAATTAGCACTAATTTGGGCTGTAGATTCACCTTCTTTAATTAAATCATGATCTCGTGCCATGCGGTGCGATCGCAATGTTGCTAATAATTCTACAGCTTCCAATAAATTTGATTTTCCTTGAGCATTATTACCCACCAAAATAGTTTTAGCAGCGGTAAATTCAACTTTTTGATTTTGATAATTACGAAATTGTTTCAGATGTAAAGTTTTTAAATACATATATATAACATATATAGAACTCCTATTTGATTTTTGATAGCTTGCGTCGCGTAGCTATACAAGACTCAGTAGGTATCAATTCTGTCTTTCTTCCTGTGTTCCCAGTTAAGAGTTCCCTATTCCCTGTAACCTGTAACCTATTCCCTGTTCCCTGTTCCCTCGTCATAACGACAATTTTTAACGCCAACCTACTTAAGGTACTGTTACCAAATCTAATTGGTACTTTTGAGAATCGCTGTCAATGCGTATAAATTCATTTTCCGGGTTATAGGTTTCAAATTTTCTCACATTGTCCTCTTTGTTGATAGCATTTTCTAAATAAGCTGAGGCTAATGTTGAAGTTACATAAATATTTCCATGTTGTTTGAATGCTTGTATTAGTTCAGATTCCTCTGGATAATCTTTGACTAAATGTTCCGCTAGAAATCCTTTTAAAATTATTCCTCTCAAGCCGGTTTTGTTGTATCCTGCCTTGGCGATCATCAATGATATATTATCAGAATTAAGATCAGGTAAATTATCGTAATCTTCAAAAAATGGGCAAAAAACTTTCATCAGATTTTTGACAGGATTTTTAACTTTTCCGTAATTGGGATCTTGTTGTTTTCTACGTTTTGATTCACCCATGATATCTATTTCCTACTATTTCCTAATTAATGTGAGAATTGTACACAAAATACAGATATTTATGATTAATATTCCTGTAGAGTATACAAAATTAAGGGATAAACAGGAATGAAAAAAACACAAATATCATCAAATGCTTGGTAATTTTCAAATCCTGTAAATCCTGATCTGGCTACGTTATCAGACAATTTACTTATTAAACATTTTTTTGGCCCCTAAAGCGGAAAAATAATTTCTCACCTTCAATCCAGACAAACATTAAAGCACTAAATGCAATACAAATTCCTAGTTCTTGTAAACTGAGTGCATGAGTACCAAAGAAACTTCGCAGGGGGGGAACATAAATTAACATTAATTGCAAAATTGTCGTCACAATTACCGCCCCCAATACAAAGATATTAGAGAAAGGATTCATTTCAATGGTAAGTCTATTATTAGAACGAATGGCGATCGCATGACCCATTTGTGCTAGACATAATGAGGTAAATACCATTGTTTTCCAAGTATCTTCATGTCCCTGATATCCAGGTGCGTGAGAATGTTGATAAGCCCACTGCATGAGAATAATGGTAATAATGGCGAAAACAATCCCAATGCGAATCATGTAAGCACCCAAACCCCTAGCAAAAATACTTTCACGGGGACTAAAGGGGGGACGCTGCATCACATCAGGTTCAGGGGGTTCTACAGCCAATGCTAAAGCTGGTAAACCGTCTGTAACCAAATTCATCCAGAGAATTTGCAAAGGACTCAAGGGAACACCGCCCAAACCTAACAAGGGTGCGGCCGCAATGGTGAGAACTTCACCAATATTACTACCAAGAATATACTTAATAAACCTGCGAATATTAGTATAAACAACTCTACCTTCCTTAGTGGCAGCGACTATAGTGGCAAAATTGTCATCTAGCAGGATCATGTCGCTGGCTTCCTTGCTCACATCTGTACCTGTGATGCCCATGGCAATGCCTATATCGGCTTGTTTGAGGGCGGGAGCATCATTCACGCCATCGCCCGTCATAGCCACAAATCGCCCACGACGTTGCAATGCTTGGACAATTCTTAATTTGTGTTCTGGGGAGACCCTGGCGTAAATACTCACTAAGTCTACCTGTGCTTCTAATTCCTGGTCACTTAGTAGTTGCAATTCCTTACCAGTAAGAACTCTATCACCTTTTTGGGCGATTCCTAAATCAATAGCGATCGCCTGGGCGGTTAATTGATGGTCGCCAGTGATCATTACCGGACGAATACCAGCGTGGCGACATTCTTCGACAGCAGCCCGCACTTCTGGCCGAGGCGCGTCTAACATTCCCACCAGTCCCAACCAAACTAAATCTACCTCAGAAGTGTCTTCTGAACCATCAGCAGGAACTTCCGTCAGGGGTTTATAAGCAAAACCTAAGACCCGCAAACCTTGACCCGCCATTTGGTCATTAGCTACTAGAATTTGGCTGCGTTGTTCGGCGTTGATAATAACCGCCCTATCACCTAAATGGATTTTTGTACACCTTTCCAGAGTTAATTCTGGTGAACCCTTGGTGAACATGAGATATTTTTCCGATTCGACAAAACCAGTAATAGCAGGGTCAATGGCTGTTAAGGAAGATTCGCCAGTAGCCACAGCTTCTATTTGACAAATCACACTCATGCGTTTTCGTTCAGAGGAAAAGGGAAATTCTGCCACACGAGGTAATTTACTATACCATTGGTCTTGCTCAATTCCTGCTTTTCCGGCCAAAGTAACTAAAGCCCCTTCCGTGGGGTCGCCTAAAATCGCCCATTGTCCTTGTTGTTGTTGCAAAACAGCATCATTACAAACAGCACAGGGAACAAGCAGGGCAGAAATTTCTGGAAATTCATCTAAACTGGCTTTTTTACCATGTAACTGAAAATCACCAATGGGGGTGTAACCTTCTCCAGTAACGCGAAAGGTAGAATTATTGGTGTATACCGACTGTACCACCATTTTATTTTGAGTCAGAGTTCCGGTTTTATCAGAACAAATAGTAGTTACAGAACCGAGTGTTTCTACTGCTGGGAGTTTGCGAATTAAAGCATTATGTTTGACCATGCGCTGAGTTCCCAAAGCCAGAGTAACGGTAATTACAGCCGGTAAACCTTCGGGAACTACCGCCACAGCCATACTTAAAGAAACTTCCACTAAATCTTGTAAATTTTTCCAGCCTCTTCCTTGAGTTAGATCATGGATAAGTCCACCACCAACTACTATGGCTACAAGAATTAAAGAACCGCTGACCAGGACATTACCCAGTTGGGTCATGCGTTGCTGTAGGGGTGTAGGTTCACCGTCCACAGACTGTAACATGGTGGCGATTTTACCTAATTCCGTAGTCATTCCCGTGTTAGTTACCAACACCTTAGCGCGGCCTTGGACAACTTCCGTACCTTGAAAAACTGAATTAAGGCGATCGCCTAAAGGTGCATCTTCTGGTAATGTGATTATAGCTTGCTTATTAACAGCCTCAGCTTCACCAGTTAAAGCAGACTCACGCACTTGTAAATTAGATTGTTCTATTAAGCGACCATCAGCGGCTATTTGCACTCCCGCTTCTAGTAGCATGATATCCCCTGGGACTAGATCCTTGGCTGCTATATCCCCCAGTTTACCGTCACGCAGGACTCGCACCGAGGGAGAAGATAGTTTTTTCAAGGCTGCTAGAGCTTTTTCAGCCCGGCTTTCTTGGACATAGCCCAAAATACCGTTCAGGATAACGATGGCCATAATGGCAATTGTATCCTTAAATGGCACTTCACCGGGTTTTAATGCCCCCCTAGACAAAGCCATCAAATCCAAAAAACCAGAAATGAAGGCAACTGCAATCAACATCAATAACATGATATTGGTAAACTGATCGAGGAGAATTTGCCAAGGGCTACGACCTCCATTTTCTTCTAGTTCATTTGTTCCATATTTTTGACGACGCTGTTCAACTTCTTGGGACGTTAAGCCGTTGTTTGCGTCACTATCTAGCATTTCTAGGGCTTTATCAACTGCCAAACCATGCCAGTGTTTGGTAGCTTCAGGTAAAGAATGAGCAGACATTGTGTAAGTTACAGGAAATGGTTGCAAAATTCGATCATAATTTAGTGATGTCAGAAAATGTGGAATTGGGTAATTGGGTAATTGGGTAATTGGGTAATTGGGTAATTGGGTAATGGGTAATTAGGAAAGATTCTCCCTTCCTCTTCGCTATTCCCCAGGACTTACGCGCAGGTTAGGAAATAATGAAATACGTATCTAAGCAAACGAAAGCAGCGCCAACGCAAAGCGTCCCTAGAAGGAGGGAAGATCATGAATAAGGGAGGCTTTGGGAGATATTTTGCGTAAGTCCTATTCCCTAAATAACAACTGACGTTAAAAAGTAATAATTTATGACTACTATGCTCAATAACACGAGTTTCCCACTACCCAGTTTGACAGTGAACCAAAATTTTGAACAGCAAAGAATTATCAGGCCAATTACTGCTGCTACCCTGCACGGGATTGCTTTTGCCGAAAATAGACTCATTGCTATTGATACAATTAAAGGTCATTTATTAGAAATTGACCCCCTCAGCGATAACAGCAAAATTATCAATCCCCACCAAGTCCGTGAATTTAAGGAAGTTACCGGATTGGCTATGTCGCAAGGTTATCTTTGGGTAACTCGTGGTAATAGTGTCTACTCTTGCAAATTCCCCTCTTTAGGTTTAGAACATTTTGTGACTTTACCCTATACCGCTGACGGCGTTGCTGTTTGGGAATCTACCGTTTATGTCAGTTGTCAAAGACTTGGCTATATTTTAATTTTTGACCGTGATACCCGCAGGGAAATCACTAAATTTTACGCCCCTGGTGTCGGCATAGAAAATTTAGCGGTGACAAAAGAAACTCTGTGGATATGCGATCGCACGGAACAAACTGTTTACTCTATGGATAGGGCAACCGGGGAAGTCCGTTTCAGTGTTCTTACTCCTTTTGATTCTCCAACAGGTATCGCTGTTTATGGACAGGATGAGACAGGTAAAGATCGTCTTTATGTGGCATACTCCAGTGAAGAACCTTACATCCGGGATAATCCTAATGCTGATCCCTGTTATGAGTTAACATACCGCGATCGCACATTCATTCATCCTCTACAATATCATTACCAGGAGGATAAACGCTACGCCCTTTCTAATGGTTATCTCATAGAAATGTCCTATCTTGAGGAAATTTCCCCCCTTGATGAGGTTTATTTAACTGATATAGAATGGCGTATTGCCCTACCCTCAGAAACGGAACGGCAAAAAGTTAAGCAAGTTGAAGCGATTGGCTTACCCTTCACAGAAGAAATCATTGACGGACAAAGGGTAGCCGTTTTTAAATTTGACACCCTCACTCCCGGAGAACGCCATATATTTGGCTGGAAAGCACTTGTGGAAGTATGGAGTATTAAATATCGCATTACTCCCAGAGACGTGGAAAAGTTACCAGAACTGTCACCAGAATTAAAAACTCGCTATCTGGTAGATGATGATGATTTAGCAATGGATACGGATATTGTTATCCGTGCGGCCAAGACAGCTATCGGTTCAGAAACTAACTTGTTACGGAAAATGTACAGTATCCGCAACTACGTCTATGATCAATTATCCTATGGTATTAAACCCCATATTGATTCGCCAGATGTGGTTTTAGAGCGTGGTGTTGGTTCCTGTGGAGAATATGTGGGTGTATTGCTGGCACTTTGTCGCTTGAATGGTATTCCTTGTCGCACTGTTGGTAGATACAAATGTCCAGTTTATGCTGAACATCAGGGAGTTCCCCTCCAACCCGATTTTAATCATGTTTGGTTAGAATTTTATATTCCCGGTATGGGTTGGTTGCCCATGGAATCTAATCCTGATGATCTCGAAGAAGGTGGACCCTATCCTACACGCTTTTTCATGGGTTTATGCTGGTATCATGTCGAAATTGGTAAAGGTATATCCTTTGAAACTTTAAGCCAGAATGGAGTCCGCTTGACTAAAGAAGATATTTCGCTGGGTGATTTAGCTATTAACCATATTCGGTTTACAATCCTGAAAGAATTACCGCCCTTTTAAGGTTATTTCTCCTTTCTTCCAGTCTCCAGACTGGAAGAGACTGGGAGTCCACCGGGAGATTCTCAGCTATCATGCTTATGCTCTGGGTGGGAATGCAAATCCAGGAAAATAGAGCAGGTAAGCTGTACTGCATTTAATTTGTATAATTATAGCGGGCAGGATGTCCACACCACAAAATTTGGCCATATTAGGATTGTACAATTTAGCTGCGTAACGGTTGACATTAGGACTGTTAAGTGAGAGAAATTACTTTGGGGATACTTGCAGCTTAGTGGCTGTTCCACAGCTTTGCGGCATATTTCCTGATAGTAAATAGTAATAATGATGCACGGGAGAGAGTGGTAATATGAGCAACCCTAGCAATTCCGGTAAGATAAAATTTGGTACTGATGGATGGCGCGGAATTATTGCTGATGATTTTACGTTTCCAAATGTGCGGAAAGTAACCAGGGCAATAGCTGGTTATTTGGAAACTGCTTATACTAAGGACAAACCAGTTTTAATCGCCTATGATACCAGGTTTTTAGCTGACGAGTTCGCCCAAACATCTGCCGCAGTTTTAGCAGATTTGGGTTGGAATGTACAAATTACTGACCGGGATTGTCCCACCCCAGTAATTGCCTACAATGCCCGTATTCTCAATTCCGCAGGGGCTTTGATGTTCACTGCTAGTCATAATCCTGCACCTTATTGTGGGATTAAATATATACCCGATTACGCGGGTCCTGCAACTCCAGAAATTACTGATACTATTGTCGCCAATATAGAAACGGCATCCGATGAATTACCTGGAAGTAACCCGTCTGGTACAATTTCTACTTTTGATCCCAAACCAGATTATTTGCATTTTATCTACACCTTGTTGGATGTGGAAAAAATTAAAAGTGCAAATTTAAAGGTCAAATATGATGCCCTTTATTCTACCTCCCGTGGTTATTTGGATGAAGTTTTGCAACACTGTGGTTGTCAATTAGAAAGTTTCCACACCTGGCGAGATGTGCTTTTTGGGGGTGGTATGCCTGAACCCAAAGGGGAACAGTTAGTTGAGTTGGTGGCCGCTGTTAAGGCTGATCATGCGGATTTGGGTTTGGCTACCGATGGTGATAGCGATCGCTTTGGTATCGTTGATGAACAAGGTAATGTCCTCACTCCCAATACAGTGTTGTTAGTCCTAGCACGACATTTGATTAAAAACAAGGGTAAAAGCGGTGCGATCGTTCGGACTGTGGCAACTACGCACTTATTAGATAATTTTGCGGCTAAGTATGGGCTGGAAATTTATGAAACTGCGGTGGGTTTTAAATACATTGGTGAGAAAATGCGGGAAACCGCCGTTTTGATTGGTGGGGAAGAATCCGGTGGTTTAAGTATCATTGGCCATATTCCTGAAAAAGATGGGGTTTTAGCAGATATGCTAGTGGCTGAAGCGATCGCTTATGAAGGTAAGCCTTTAAGTCAGTTGGTACAGGAAGCTATAGCCGAAGCGGATGGTCCTTTGTATAACAATCGCTTGGATTTACACCTCACAGAAGCTCATAAGATCGCTGTGATTAATAGTTACACTCAAAATCCCCCCTCAGAAGTGGCAGGAATTAAGGTCAAAGAGGTGGGAAGGAAAGATGGTATCAAACTCTATTTAGAAGAGGGTAGCTGGGTGTTACTGCGTCCTTCTGGTACAGAACCTTTGGTGAGGGTGTACATGGAAACTAACTCACCAGAAAAACTTAGTCAGATTGCTAAATTCATGGAAGGTGAAATTGCTAAGTTAGCATAGAACCCCACCCCTAACCCCTCCCCGCAAGCGAGGAGGGGGATGATATTTATTTAAAGATTTAAGTTATGATTTTGAAAATATTGGCCAATTTTTTAATATTACTAATTATAGCTGTTTGGGTAGTAGCGATCGCTCTCATTTCTGTCCAAAATGCTACTCCTGTATCTTTAAAGTTTTTGGTTTTTCAATCAATACAAATTCCCTTCGGGTTAATGTTAGCTTTTAGTGTGGCGGTCGGCTTGTTAGCTACAGCCGTTTTACAGCCTCTTTGGGAGTTGGGAGAATCTCAATCTGGAATAGATGAAGATGCCGAGTTTTTTGTTGATGACGAGGATTTTTAAAAGTTTCTCAATAAATAAGTAGGGCTTGCTGAATAAGTTATCTGTGAGGGCAGGGAACAGGGAACAGGGAACAGGGAACAGGGAACAGTTTTAACTGTCTGGATATCCTCTTGCCTGTCGGCAGACACGGCAATTTTCCAAATCCGACAAAGAAAAATGCACCTAGATAAATATTACTAAAAAATAGGGTATCTATTCTTTAGTGCTAAAATATTAGTAAAGTAAACAACTAACTAATTTAAAGTTATGGTTACTCAACCTCTAACCCTAAGTACATCAGAGGTCATCTACCCAGACAGTGATGGACAACCAATGGCTAATAATACAGAACAGTTTCGTTGGATATTAGTTATTCAACAAAATTTAGATTGGTTATTTGCAGATAAACCTGATGTTTTTGTGGCTGGTGATTTATTTTGGTATCCCATTGAAGGGAAAAATTATATAGTCAATGCACCAGACGTTATGGTTGTATTTGGACGACCAAAAAGTAAACGCGGTTCTTATTTACAATGGCAAGAAAATAATATTGCCCCCCAGGTAGTTTTTGAAATTCTTTCTCCTAGTAATTCCCAAACCGAAATGGAGAGGAAATTGATATTTTATGAAAGACATGGAGTAGAAGAATATTATATTTACAATCCTCAAAACAATCAGTTGAGAGGATGGTTAAAAACGGAAGATGGTTTAGATGTCATTTCGGAAATAGAAAATTGGGTTAGTCCCAGGTTAGGAATTAAGTTTGATTTATCAGGGGAAGAATTACAAATTTATCGTCCCGATGGTCATAAATTTTCTTCATATCTGGAAATTTCCCAACTTCTAGAACAGGAAAAACAACATGCTGAACAAGCAGAAACAGCATTAGCCGCAGAAAGGAGAAAAACGCAACTTTTAGCTGAAAAATTAAAGGCTTTAGGTGTGAATCCTGATGAACTAGAGTAATACTAAAAAACAAAAATAGTCGGTTAAAACCGACTTTTACTTTTAGTTATTCTGGATAGCGTTTTGATGTATGCAGTATTCGCAGAACTTCTACAGATTCACCTGATGTTTTTGTTGATAGGTTGATAGTGGGAAATACACGACATCAATATCAAGTAATTACAATATGGGAAGAAGACAGCAAAACACTTTTAAAGTCTCCTGCTTTATTACCTTTGGCAGTTTTAGCCAAGACAGATGAACCAAATAAGTTACTTCAGCAAGTTGCTTTAGAAATAGATAAAATAGAAGAACAAGCGCAACAAAATACTATAGCAGCTTGTGTGGAATTATTGGCTGGTTTAAAGTTTGAGAAACAGTTGATTAAACAATATTTTCGGGAGGAAACTATGGAAGAATCTGTGATTTATCAAGAGATTATTAACCGTGGGAAGTTAGAGCTTATTTCCCGTTTGTTGAAACGTCGTATTGGCGAGATTTCCGCAAAATTGGAGTCACAAATTAAAGAGTTATCTGGTGAAAAGTTAGATGAGCTTTCGGAAGCTATTTTGGATTTTTCACAACCTGATGATTTGGTAAATTGGATGGCGAATCAAAGTTAAAATATTTTCTCACGCAAAGAGGAAAAGATATTTTTTATGAGTCGGTTTTCACCGACTTTCGCTTTTAGACTCTTAATTTATTCCCTGGATATCAGAAATGTTTAATTTTGTTACGCTATCTTGTGCTATTTATACAAGATTATTGTATACTAAAAGCATAACTATTTAGTAAATCAGGCTACATTAAAAATGCAAGCATCAGAAACTAAGCTTAGGGAGATTATTCAAGGCGATAAACAATATATTGTACCTTTATTTCAACGTCCGTACAGTTGGAAAAAATCCCAGTGGGAAGCATTATGGAATGATATTTTAGAATTATGTAATACGGAAAATCCTCGTCCTCATTTTATGGGTTCTATTGTGACTATACCAGTTTCTGGATTGCCAGAAGGAGTCAGCAAATATTTATTAATTGATGGACAACAAAGATTAACTACTATTTTTATTCTGTTTTCGGCTTTGCGAGATCAAGTTAAAGATACTAATAAGCAATTAGCAGAAGAATTACATAATAAATTCCTTATTAATCAATATCAGCAAGATCCTGAAATTTATAAATTACAACCTACTCAAGTAGACAGACAATCATTTTATAGTTTGATCAATTCACTAGATAATTCAGTACATAATATTGATAAAAATGCCCCAATTATTAAACAATGCTATTTATTTTTTGATAGGAAAATTAGACAAAGTAATCTGGAATTTGGGAGAATAAAGCAAGTAATTTCTAGTTATTTATCTATTGTGAGCGTTGTTTTAAGCACAGAAGATAATCCTTATTTAGTCTTTGAAAGTCTCAATGCTAAGGGTGAACCTTTAACACAAGCTGATTTAATTCGTAACTATTTCTTCATGAGAATTAATACAGATAATCAAGACAATGCTTATAAAAAATATTGGCTACCAATGCAAGAAACTCTAAATGATAATGATAATTTAACAGAGTTTATCAGGCATTACTTAACAAAAGATGGTGTGGAAATTAAGAAAGATGAAGTTTATTTTGAAATTAAAGAAAGAATGAGTAAAAGTGAAGCTCTTTCTTATTTACAAAATTTATATAAATTTTCAGAATATTATGCAAAACTTTTACATCCAGTCAAAGAGGATAATTTAAAAATTCGTCGGTTTCTAGAAAGAGTCAACCGTTTAGAAATAGCTACTGTTTATCCTTTTTTACTTAATTGTTATCATGATTATGAAGAAAATAAACTTTCAGAAGCAGATTTTATTTCTGTTTTGCAGATTTTAGAAAATTTCATTATTCGCCGATTTGTTTGTAATGTTCAAACCAGGGGATTAAATAGAATCTTTTCTGTACTGTATTCTCAAGTTAGCAAAGCAAGTAATTTAGCTCATGCTGATTTTGTGGAAAGATTAAAACTAGATTTACAAAATCGTGATTATCCCAAAGATACAGAATTTCAGAAAAGTTTATTGGATGTTAAATTATACGGTACTGGACGTTCTAAAAAAGGTAAATTAATTTTAAAATCTATTGAAGAATCTTTTAATCATAAAGAACAGGTCATTTTGGATGGTCTGGAGATTGAACATATTATGCCACAAACTATAAATAAATGGTGGCAAGAACATTTAGGGGAACATTGGGGGATAACTCATGATTTACTACTTCATTCTTTGGGTAATTTAACTATTACAGCTTACAATGGTGAATTATATAATTTGGAATTTGTTGATAAAAAAGAAATATTGATTAATAGTCATTTAGAAATCAATAAATACTTTGAAAATCAAGAAACTTGGAAAAGAGAGGATATAGAAAAAAGAAGTTTAGATTTATCTGAGATAGTTTTACAAATTTGGCCTTACTTTGGTAATGAAAATCTTATCATTCCATCCAAAAGTAAATTAACTGGTACAACTCCCAAACAACTAAGAATTTTTGGTAAGGAATATCCTGTCAAAAGTTGGCGAGATGTTTTAGAAACAACTTTAAATGTGATCGCTGATTTAGAACCAGATACATTTAAAGATATTATGGAACAATTTCCCCGTTTTATTAGTAGAGATGGAAAAGAATTTCGGGATACAAGAAAATTAGAAAATGGTGTGTTCATTAATGTAAATTTATCAGCTAGGGATATTAATGCTTTTTGTATTAAAGCTATCGAAACCGCAGCACTTTCTACAGAAGAATGGGAAGTAGAAACCACAAGTTAATTTATGTTATGTATCATTTCCCAAAACCCTTATTTTCCTATTTTGTTCCTTAGCACCTTTGCATGAAACAAAAAAAGAGCGATATCTGATGTATGTAATTACCTGCATTTTACACAAAGACCAGATTCCAGATCATTAGTTTTCGCCAAACAACAATAACAGATTTTAAAATAGTCTGTATGTCCTTCTAAAATTTCCCCCGGATTACAATCATCTTCATAACGAGCTAGTTTGACAATTTCTTCAATCAGATTTTGCTTTTTTTCTTGATCCAAATGATCAAAACAATGCTCACGTCTTGTAAATTGTAATCACTTCATTTAACATATAACTTCCGCTATGATTTGACATAGAATTTACTCCTATTGAAAAACTGAGAATATCACATTTATTCTATTATAGTACAAAAATACTTGTAAATTCTGTAAACAATTTTTATAAATGTAAGTTTAGATACCATATATACTGTTACCCTAGCGATCGCGCACCGACAACCTTTAACTACAGTAAAATAATTACAAATCCCTATTCACAGCAGCTTAATTGACATTTTTAAATATGATATTCTGAACTTGATAAGGAAGAACTATCTCACAAACAGACAAAATAACTCTCCGCGCCTCTGCGTCTCTGCGTGAAAAAAAATCATAATTAAATTTATACGTATGCTAGTTTAGCAGTGCTATATGTTTGCTTATTATGCCCATTACCTTAAAAAATTTGTTAAAAACTTAAATAAAATTCCTGCAAAAAGATAAAAATATAATCCTAAACTATTTTTACTATTTCAATAAGCATTGAAATACTAAACAGAAGTATCAGATCATAATACATAAAGACAATTTAGAAAACAAAAACTAATTGTATAAAAAATATAAATAGAAAATTTTAAAAATTAACATCTCATGGTAAACTGATAAAACTATTTATAACAACGAAATTAATATGCCAGCCCCAGATACAACCCGTCGAATTACACCTAACACCATTCAGCAAGACATAGACTCCTATAACGGACTCACAGCCGTCATTGGTTATGCTACTGGTCGCGTAGAAGCTACACCAGAAGCATTACAGAAAGCATACACAGAAATGGTAACAAAACAACAAGAAGAAACCGAAAAACAAGCATTATTTAAAGCCGCCGCAGATGCAGCAAAACAAGCAGAATGGGAGTTCCATAAAGCCGTTCTAGCTATGAAAGAAGCAGTAAAAGGTCAATTTGGGTCAGATAGTGATGCAGCCCAAGCAGTAGGCTTTAAAAAAAAATCAGAACGGAAACGTCCCACCAAAAAGAAAATGGATTAAATGAACCACAAAGACGCAAAGGACGCAAAGCAACAAAAAAGAACAAAGATATAGGTAAAATATAAAACAAAATCTTATCTCAGTGCCTCTGCGTCTCTGCGTGAGAAAAAACTAAATCTTATATATCTAAAGATGCTTCTATTAACTTCACAGCGTTTTGCGTCACTGTCACCTTATTATGCGGTTTTTTCTTAAAAGTCAAACCAGCTTCACCCATATCAATCAAGATGGTATCACCAGAAATAAAAGTATTTTCCAGTAATTTGGTAGCCAGAGGATTTTCCACTTCTCGCTGAATTGACCGTTTTAACGGACGTGCGCCATAAACTGGGTCATATCCAGCTTCTACAAGATGATCACAAGCGGCTTGTGATATCTCAAAAGATATTTTTTGTTCTTTAAGTAGATTTTCCACCCGTTTAAGTTGAATACGAATGATATGCCGCATTTCTGAACGATTAAGAGTGTGGAAGAGAATAATATCATCAACGCGGTTGAGAAATTCGGGACGGAAGTGACTTCGTAAACCTTCCATGACTTTATTACGCATCAAATCATACTTAGAATCATCGCCGGCGACATCTAAAATATGTTCACTTCCAATGTTGCTAGTCATGACTATGACAGTATTTCGGAAATCTACAGCCCGTCCTTGGGAATCAGTAACTCTACCATCATCCAAGACTTGCAATAAAATATTAAATACATCGGGGTGGGCTTTTTCCACTTCATCCAACAGTACCACAGAATAAGGATGTCTGCGAATGGCTTCGGAAAGTTGTCCCCCTTCTTCATAACCAACGTATCCTGGAGGCGCTCCTACTAAACGGGAAACGGAATGCTTTTCCATGTATTCGGACATATCCAAACGCACCAAAGCATCCTCTGAATCAAAGAGAAATTGAGCTAAAGCGCGAGCCAGTTCAGTTTTACCCACGCCAGTTGGTCCCATAAACAAAAATGACCCAATAGGTCGAGAGGGGTCTTTCATCCCCGCACGGGCGCGGCGAATCGCCGCAGAGACGGCGGAAACGGCTTCTTCTTGACCAATTACCCTTTCATGTAAATGACTTTCTAATTTGAGTAATTTTTGTCTTTCCGATTCTAAAAGCCGATTTACGGGGATTCCTGTCCATTTTGCCACAATTTCGGCAATATCGGCTTCTGTGACTTGTTCCCGCAGCAGGGTAGAACCTTGGGTTTGAATTTCTGATAGTTGGGTTTCTTTGCTTTCCCGTTCTCTTTGTACGCCCTCTAATTTACCATACTTGAGTTGGGCGGCTTTATTTAAATCATAATCTCGTTCTGCTTGTTCAATTTGTACCCTTAGCGTATCCTCTTCTTTTTTTAAACCGCTAATAGCTTCTAATAACTGCTTTTCTCCTTGCCATTGTTGATTAAATACTTCCTGTTTAACTGTTAAACTGGCAATTTCTGCCTGAATTCGTTCTAATCGTTCTCTAGTTGGGGAAATACTCTGTTCTTCTCTCGATAATGACAGCTTTTCCATTTCTAGCTGCATTAATCTTCTATCAATGGTTTCTAATTCCGCTGGTTTGGATGTAATCTCCATTTTTAATTTCGCTGCGGCTTCGTCAACCAAGTCTATGGCTTTGTCTGGTAGAAATCTATCAGCAATATAACGCGCTGACAAGGTTGCGGCAGCCACTAAAGCAGAATCAGAAATTTTGACGTTATGATGCACTTCATAACGTTCTTTTAAACCCCGCAGAATAGAAATTGTATTTTCTACGGTTGGTTGATCTACATATACCTGTTGAAAACGTCTTTCTAATGCTGCGTCTTTTTCAATAAATTTGCGATATTCGTCTAAGGTAGTTGCACCAATACAACGTAGTTCACCACGGGCTAACATGGGTTTGAGTAAATTACCAGCATCCATAGATCCTTGTTGATTAGAACCAGCGCCGACAACGGTATGGAGTTCATCAATAAATAAAACTACTTGCCCATTTGATTCAGTAACTTCACGCAGAACATTTTTTAAACGGTCTTCAAATTCACCTCTATATTTGGCACCAGCAATCAAACTACCGATATCTAAAGAGATTAATTGGCGGTTTTTTAGAGATTCAGGAACGTCACCATTGACCATTCTTTGGGCTAAAGCTTCCGCGATCGCAGTTTTACCGACTCCTGGCTCACCAATTAATACAGGGTTATTTTTGCTACGACGAGATAACACCTGAATGACCCGGCGAATTTCATCATCTCTACCGATAACCGGATCTAATTTTCCGGCTTTGGCTTGTTCTGTCAAATCTCGTCCAAATCTTTTTAAAGCTTCATCAGGTACATCTGCTTCTGTTTTAGGAGATGATTTCACTTTTTGACTATTGCGAGCAGATTTAACCCCAAGTTCTACTTGAGCGATATCTATATTTAAGCTTTTAAATAAGCGTTTACCAATCCGTTCATCATCAGCAAAGGCCAAAATTATATGTCCTTCCGAGATTTCCTCCTCTTTCATTTTGGCTCTAATTTCATTAGCTTTATCCAGCAGCAAATCCAAATTACGCCCCAGGTAAAGTTGATCACTTTTTCCCACCTTCGGTTGACGCTGAGTAAAAGCCTCTAATTGTTGTTTAAATCGGACATGATCAACCTCCGCGCGGGTGAGAATGGCTGTAGCTAGGCTGGTTGGTTCTTCTAAAAGAGCAATAATTAAATGTTCAACTTCTAATTGTTGTTGTTTATAGGCGCGAACCACGTCTTGGGATTTGGTTACCGCTTCCCAGGCTGTATCAGTAAATTTATCAGGATCTGTAGGCTGCATCTTGAGAATTTTAGATGTTAGATTTTAGATTTGTGACTTAAGTTTAGAGGTCAAATGGGTAAAGGGTAAAGAAGTTATTGATCTTCCTACCCTCTACCTTAAATTATTCTGGAGTTTTTAACTGAATCAATTCAACTTTATAACCATCTGGGTCTTCGACAAAAGCAATTACCGTTGAACCATGTTTCATAGGTCCTGGTTCTCGAACAACTTTACCACCCAATTGGCCAATGGCTTCACAGGTAGCGTAAATATCATGCACACCTAAAGCGATATGACCATAGGCATTTCCTAAATCATACTTTTCTACGCCCCAATTGTGGGTGAGTTCTATGACTGAGTGGTCACTTTCTTCCCCATAACCGACAAAAGCCAGGGTAAACTCTCCCCCTGGGTAATCTTTGCGTCGGAGTAACTTCATTCCCAGGATATCACAGTAAAATTTCAAGGACTCGTCTAAATTACCTACTCGGAGCATGGTGTGTAGTAATCGCATATTTACCCTTTGTTCAATTCTTAATATTTTATATCTGATCAAGAATTTTCAGGAAACTTACGTTTAATTCTGTTTTGAATTGCCCAATTGTTAATAATTATGTATTAACTAATTTCAGCAACGGTTTGTGGTAGAATTGATTTTAATTTCAGATGGAAGAAATAATTATGATTTCATCACCTTTGATATTACATTTTCCCTCATCAATGCAAATGACAGATGAACAATTCTTTCAATTCTGTCAAGAAAACCGTGATTTACGCATTGAGAGAAATCAATTTGGAGAAATATCAATTATGTCACCCGCAGGTTCAGAAACAGGAAACCGTAACTTTAACTTAGCTGGACAATTATATGTGTGGTCAGAAAAAGATAACACAGGAATTTGTTTCGATTCTAGCACGGGATTTACACTTTCTACAGGTGCAAAACGTTCTCCTGATGCCGCTTGGATCAAATTAGAAAGATGGAATCAACTTACACCAAAACAGCAGAAAAAATTTGCACCTATTTGTCCTGATTTTGTCATTGAACTAAGGTCAGATTCTGATAATTTACAACCTTTAAAAGAGAAAATGCAGGAATATATGCAAGAACCAGAAATCCAATTAGGTTTATTAATTGATCGTAAAAATCGCCGAGTTTATATTTATCGTCCTGAAGAAAAAGAGGAATGTTTAGAAAATCCTGATACTGTGAATTGTGATCCTATTTTACCGGGATTTGTTTTGAATATGAGTAAAATTTGGTAAAGAAAATAATCAACAAAATAACAGGAAAAAAAGAACAGGAAATAATTATGCTTTCATCTCCTTTAATGTTGCAAATGCCATCATCAATGACAGATGATCAATTTTTTGAATTTTGTCAATTAAACCGTGATTTACGCATTGAGAGAAATAAATTTGGAGAAATATCAATTATGCCACCAGCAGGTTCAGAAAGGGGAAACCGAGAGTTTAATATTGCTGTACAGTTAGGAATTTGGTCAGAAAAAGATGGTACAGGAATTGGTTTTTCTTCCAGTACAGGCTTTACACTTTCTACAGGTGCAAAACGTTCTCCTGATGCTGCTTGGATAAAATTAGAAAGATGGAATCAACTTACACGAAAACAGCAGAAAAAATTTGCACCTATTTGTCCTGATTTTGTGATTGAATTAAGGTCAGATTCTGATCAATTGCAGCCTTTAAAAGATAAAATGAATGAATATATGCAAGAACCAGAAATCCAATTAGGTTTATTAATTGACCGTAAAAATAGCCGAGTTTATATTTATCGTCCTGGACAAATAGAAGAGTGTTTAGAAAATCCTGATACTGTGAATTGTGATCCTATTTTACCGGGATTTGTTTTGAATATGGGTAAAATTTGGTAGTGATAAAATCAATAATAATTGATATTTATAAGCTGTTTTATATTTAAAAACTTTGGTTGATATTATTTGATAATATTTGAAATAGAAAGCAAAAAAAACCTCCGAACTTCATAAAAAAACTCAGAGATTCCTGGCAATTATTACTTGTGAAAAAAGAAAAATAGTTAAGGTGCTGGATTAGGATAACGAGTGTGAATTGCATCTATTTCCTCTAAAACTTGTTTATCCAAAACTACATTCACACTATCTATATTTTCTTGCAATTGTTGTAAATTCGTTGCTCCAATAATTGTGCTTTTAACAAACCAGCGACTCTTCACAAAAGATATAGCTAATTGTGACGGTGTGAGATTATGCTTTTTAGCAATTTCTACATAAGCAATTATAGCTTCTTGAACATTAGGTTTTAGATAACGTTGTCCAAAACCTGGAAATAGAGATATTCTCGTATTTTCTATTGCTTGATTTTCTATGTACTTACCACTTAAAAAACCAAAAGCTAGAGGACTATAAGCCAGTAAACCAACATCTGTATAGCGAGAAACTTCTGCTAGACCTGTATCAAAGTTGCGATTTAGTAAATTGTAAGCATTTTGAATTGAAACAACTTGAGGTAATCCCAATTGGTTAGCAATGCGAATAAACTCACTTACTCCCCAAGGAGTCTCATTGCTTAAACCCAAATAGCGAATTTTTCCCGCTTGAATAATATCAGCAAATGCTGTTAACTGTTCAGCAATGGGAACTGTTTCCCGCTCAAATTCTGGATTATAAATTGTCTGTCCAAAGGTGGGAACATAACGATCTGGCCAGTGAATCTGATACAAATCTATGTAATCTGTTTGTAACCTCTGCAAACTATCATTTACTGCTTGTGAAATATTATCATAGTTAATTTTATTATTTCCACCTCTTAACCATGAAAAATGACGACCAGGACCTGATATTTTGGTAGCAACTATGATTTGATCTCGTTGCTGTTTCTGCAACCATTCACCAATATAAGTTTCTGTTTTTCCTTGAGTTTCTCCACGAGGAGGCACGGGATACATTTCCGCAGCATCTAGAAAATTTATCCCTTGATTAATAGCGTAATCTAGTTGTTGATGTGCATCCTCAATGGTATTTTGACTTCCATAGGTCATAGTTCCTAAACAAATTTCTGAAACTTTGAGGTCGCTTGCACCGAGTTGGTTGTATTTCATAATTTTTGAATAACTCCTATCAATTCTCAATTCTATTATGCTATCAAAATACAGTTTACCTCTCTAGGTGCAACCAGCGGTGAATTGTTTAATATTTTCTATCTCTGCGTCCTCCACGCCCCTGCGGTTGGTGTGTCTTAATCCAGAGCATCTTCATTATTCGATTTTATCCAAACAAATTCGCTTCTGTGGAATTAAAAGCATAATTAAATCTCCCCTGAGATCATGCAAACTCGGAAATCTTCTTTAATCTCAGGCAAAAAATTCTGTTATCGGCATAAGCTAACGATTGGGTTATTAGTAAACTGTAAAGGTTAAACCCACAGCGCACACCGAGAATTAAGGATAAATCAGAAATGACGAAATTTCTAGATACTGCTATTGAAGCCATTGTCGCCCGCGAAATCCTCGACTCACGGGGTAGACCAACCATCGAAGCCGAGGTACACTTAGCTAATGGCGCTATCGGACTGGCACAAGTTCCCAGCGGGGCTTCTACGGGGTCATTTGAGGCTCATGAATTGCGTGATGGTGATAAAAGCCGTTATGGGGGTAAAGGTGTACTCAAGGCGGTCCAGAATGCCAATGAGATACTAGCCCCTAAGTTACTAGGTTTGGATGCTCTCAACCAAGAAGCCCTAGATAAATTGATGATTTCCCTAGATGGTTCACCCAATAAGGCCAATTTGGGAGCAAATGCAATTTTGGGCATTTCCCTGGCTGCTGCAAAGGCTGGTGCGGAGTCTTTAGGTATTCCTCTCTATCGCTATTTAGGTGGACCTTTGGCGAATTTATTGCCTGTCCCCTTAATGAATGTGATCAATGGTGGAGCGCACGCAGCTAATAATGTAGACTTTCAAGAGTTTATGATTGTCCCCATTGGCGCTCCTTCTTTTAAGGAAGCTTTGCGTTGGGGTGCGGAAGTATTTGCTACCCTTAGCAAGGTGTTAGATGATCAAGGTTTGCTGACGGGTGTGGGTGATGAGGGTGGTTTTGCACCTAATCTAGAATCTAACCAAGTAGCTTTAGAATTGTTGGTAGCAGCGATTAAACAAGCTGGTTATAAGCCTGGGGAAGAAGTAGCCTTGGCTTTAGATGTGGCTGCTAGTGAATTTTACAAAAATGGCCAGTATGTTTATGATGGTAAACCCCATGCACCAACTGAGTTTATTGATTATTTAGCGGAATTAGTTGATCAATATCCTATTGTATCTATTGAAGATGGTTTACATGAGGAAGATTGGCAAAGTTGGCAATTACTGACTGAGAAATTAGGCTCAAAAGTACAATTGGTGGGTGATGATTTATTTGTTACCAATGCAATCCGCTTACAAAAGGGTATTGAACAAAAAGCAGGTAATTCGATTTTGATTAAATTGAATCAAATCGGTTCACTCACTGAAACTTTAGAAACCATTGATTTAGCGACTCGCAACGGTTTCCGCTCAGTAATTAGCCATCGGTCTGGGGAAACAGAAGATACAACTATTGCTGATTTAGCTGTAGCTACTCGCGCTGGTCAAATTAAAACCGGTTCTCTGTGTCGCAGTGAACGAGTAGCTAAGTACAATCGCTTACTGAGGATTGAACATGAATTGGGCGATCGCGCCATCTATGCTGGTACTATTGGTTTAGGACCAAAATAGGTGACAGGTGACAGGTGACAGTAAAAAGAACGTAAGAGGTTTAATAAATATCTTTCTGTTCCCTGTTCCCTGTTCCCTTGTCAATTGTCAATTGTCAATTGTCAGTTGTCAGTTGTCAGTTGTCAGTTGTAAAACGTGAATTACCAATTACCAATTACCAATTACCCATTACCCATTACCCATTACCCATTACCCATTACCCATTACCCATTACCCATTAAGGATAAAACCCAATTTTAGGTAGTCCCAAGGTTTCATCCCAGCCTAGCATGATGTTCATACATTGAATGGCTTGTCCGGCTTGACCTTTAATCAAGTTATCAATCGCTGACATAACAATCACTCGGCCGGTGCGGGGATCAACTTCTATGCCAATGTAGCAGGAATTACTTCCACACGCCCATTTAGTTTGGGGATAAGTGCCACTGTTACATATTTTTACCCAGGGAGAATTGCGATAAAAGGCGTTATAGATGGTAATTAAATCATCACGTACTAAACCGGGATCACGCATGGTAGCATAGACAGTGGCTAAAATTCCCCGCACCATGGGGATTAAATGGGGTGTAAATTGGATTGTCACCTCATGTCTAGCCAATTCGCTACAAATTTGCTCAATTTCTGGGGTGTGGCGGTGTCTAGCGACGTTATAAGCCCCCAGAGAGTTATCAGCTTCCGCTAACAGTAGGTTAACTTTGGCTTGTCTTCCGCCCCCGGATGTTCCAGATTTAGCATCAATAATGGCTGTTTCGGGAACTATTAAACCTTGTTTTAACAGGGGAGACAATGCTAGTAAACTAGCTGTAGGATAGCAACCAGGACAGCCGATTAAACTCGCTTCGGCAATGCGCGAGCGGTATAATTCTGGTAGACCATAAACTGCTGTTGCTGCTGTAGTGGAATCGCTTCTTTCTGTACCATACCAAGTAGTATAGGTTTTCAAATCACTAAAGCGATAATCGGCACTCAGATCAAGTACCTTACAACCTTTCTCTATAAGTTTAGGAGCAATTTGGCAAGCCAGTCCATTGGGTAAAGATAAAAATACCACTTGACAACGACTAGCAATGATGTCTGGTTCTACAGCTTCAATAGGTAATTCTACTATATTACCAAAATGTGGGTAAAGGTCAGCAAAGGATTTACCTGCACTGCTTTCACCACCTAAATAAACTAGTTCTACTTCAGGATGGTCCATTAGTAGTCGTACTAATTGTACTCCGCCATATCCTGACGCGCCAACAATTCCCACTGGTACGCGTCTTAAATTTACCATGATCTTAAATCCTTATCCACTTTTAGTTATCTATTATCAATCATCAGCAGTCAAGCTACTAGCTAATTACTGATGACTTGTTATTGAACTTTCGCTGCATTATATAGCAAGGAGTATCTTTTAGGGTACTTATAATCACAAATATCTTTGATCACTAATCACACTGATAGTGTGTAGATGATTGATAACGATAAATATTATATTTTTATAATATTTTTGACGTGACAGAAAATTCTCAACTGCAAAAGTTTGGCGAATATATTCGCACAATTAGAAAAACCCAAAATCTTTCCCAAGAACAGTTAGCAGAACTGTCAGGACTACATCGCAATTATATCGGTGGTGTTGAACGTGGTGAAAGAAATATTGCTTTGTTAAATATTATCCGTATTGCTCAGGCTTTGGGAATGTCACCCAGTGAATTATTAAAAGGCTTAGATTAAATGGTATCTCCTTATTTGGGTATTCCGGTTGAAAAATGGGCAGATAAAACTAAAGAACTGATAAAAGTAGTGATAATTGCTCAATTCTACTATTTTTATCTTGCAAAAAAGTTTCAATTCTATTAGCAGCAATATCACAATAATCTTGACGAACTTCAAAACCAATTACTAGACGATTTAAATCTAAAGCTACCATAGCAGTAGTACCTGAACCCAAAAATGGATCTAGGACAATTTCATTTTCATGGGAAGAGGCTGTAATTATTCTTTGAATAACAGCAGAGGGAAACTGTGCAGGGTGTGGTGTCCGTTCTTTTGATGATCTATTTTGTCCAGACGTAACTTTTGGAAATTCCCAAACATCAGTAGGATTTTTCCCTAAAGGATTAACTTTGATTTTTCCGTTCTTTTTTTGATTGGGATATTTGACATTAGGATCACGAATATCGTCAAGATTAAAAGTATAGGCTTCTGGATTTTTCACATACCATAAAAATTTCTCATTTCTAGGGGAAAAAAACTTACTTCCTGCGACACCAGCACCATAATTCCAAACAATTTCCTGGATTAAATAAAAAGGAATTTTATCCCAAAGCAAATAGGAAATAGGAATTGCTTTAGCACGATTTTTAATGGATAAATAACCTAAGTTTAGCCAAAAAGCTCCATCATATAAAGTCAGACGATAAACTTCTGTTATCCATTTTTTACACCAATTTATATAATCATCCAATGGTAATAAATTCTCATATTCTTTACCAATGTTATACGGTGGGCTGGTGACGGTTAGATTAATTGATTGATCTGGTAAAATTGCCATTGCCTCTAAACAATCTAAATTATAAATGAGACAATTACACGATTGAAAGTAGGGTTTACCTAGTAATTTACTGATATCCGTGAATTCCATAGCTTCATCCTCCATGTATATGGTACTCTAAACTGGCTATAGTATAGATGAACTATTTAATTGTCAAGTAACAGTTTGCTAATCCCGCAAAAGCTTTAATTCTGAGAAATAAGCTACAATATAGAATCAGAAATTGTTAGAAAAATTTACCTTGGTAGCTGGAAATTTCCTGTGTCACAGCCTCAGACCACTCAAACCTTTAAATTCGATTCTATTGAGTCCGCTTTATCTGATTTTAAAGCGGGTCGTGTCGTCGTTGTCGTAGATGACGAAAATCGAGAAAATGAAGGAGATTTAATTTGCGCCGCCCAATTTGCTACGCCTGATATGATTAACTTTATGGCTGTAGAAGCCAGAGGGTTGATTTGTCTAGCAATGACAGGCGATCGCTTGGATGAATTAGACTTACCATTAATGGTCAGTAAATTAACGGATACTAACCAAACCGCTTTTACCGTTAGTATTGATGCTGCTCCCCATTTAGGCGTAACCACAGGTATTTCCGCCGAAGACCGGGCCCGGACTATCCAAGTCACCCTCAACCCAGCCACAAAACCGGAGGAGTTACGCCGTCCTGGTCATATTTTCCCCCTGCGGGCTAGACCAGGGGGGGTACTGAAACGAGCCGGACATACAGAAGCCGCTGTAGATTTAGCCAGACTAGCGGGACTGTACCCAGCGGGAGTGATTTGTGAAATTCAAAATCCTGATGGTTCGATGGCACGTTTAAACCAGTTAGTGCAATATGCCCAAAATCACCACCTGAAAATTATCAGTATTGCTGATTTAATTAGTTATCGTCTGCAAAATGATCGCCTCATATATCGAGAAATTGTTACCAAACTACCCAGCGAGTTCGGTCAATTTGATATTTACGGCTACCGTCATACAGTAGATAATACAGATCACGTCGCCATTGTCAAGGGAGATCCAGCAAATTTCCAAGATCAACCTGTCATGGTGCGAATGCACTCGGAATGTTTAACCGGTGATGCTTTGGGTTCTTTGCGCTGCGACTGTCGGATGCAGTTACAAGCAGCATTAAAAATGATTGAAACCGCTGGTCAAGGTGTCGTTGTTTACCTGCGTCAAGAGGGACGGGGAATAGGCTTAATTAACAAATTAAAAGCCTACTCTTTACAGGATATGGGATTGGATACAGTGGAAGCAAATGAGCGGTTAGGATTCCCTGCTGATTTGCGTGATTATGGTATGGGGGCGCAAATTCTCATGGATTTGGGGATTAAAAAAATACGTCTTATTACCAACAACCCCCGAAAAATTGCTGGTCTCAAGGGTTATGGTTTAGAAATTATAGACCGTCTCCCGCTGTTAATTGAGTCCAATGATTACAATACCTATTACTTAGCTACCAAAGCTGAGAAATTGGGTCATATGTTGTTGCAAACTTATCTTGTCACAGTAGCGATACATTGGCAAGATGAACCGGAATCAATTACTAAACGCTATGAACGTTTGGAAAAGTTACGGTATTTATCAACCCGTCAACATTTATTATTACAGGAAGAAGCCCGTCCCCTGGGAATTGCTTTATTTGATCAACCATCTTTAACAGTGCATTTAGGTTTTGACCAAGCTAATATTGCTGAAGCTAATTGGTATCAGCAAAAAGGTCATCCTTACCTGCAAGCAATTTGCTTGATTTTAGATGAAATAGTCACTTTACCCTATGTTCAGAAAATGGAATTTCTGATTTCTAATGGTAGTGATCCGTTGAGTAATTTACAAGTACAGTTAGATAGACAAACTTTATCAGATGGTGTATTACCGTCATCTTTAAAAGATAATTTGCAGACTCAACACATTTACAGTTTTATTAAGTAGGATTTTCTAAATTTCTACGCCTTAATACCTTAACAATAGCTTTAGCTTAACAACTAGAGCTATTTTTTCATCCTACTGTCCGCACCCTATCGCTATCAAGAATAATTACTGTATGAGAAACTTCTATTATTGCTTAAATAATACATCTTAGCATAAAGCAGTTTTAATTATTGCATTCTCTCCGCGTCTCTGCGCCCCTGCGTGCATAAACAAGAATGTAACTTTATCTAATTCCATTTCCGTAAATTTTTATGAACCACTGCTAAATACCACATATAGTCATCAATTTTGTACTCGTCCGCAGCTTTGAGAATATATTCCCGTGCTAAGTCTAAATTATTCTCAGCTTCATAATATAAACCCAAATAAAGATGACTGTAAAACTTACCCTTTAACCCTGATAATTTTCCCACATTCAAAACATCATCTTTGGAACAATTACCAGCAAAAAAATCATATATAACTCCCATAATTTTCCGAGAATCATTTTTCACAGGTAATAGAGAATTACGTGCTTCTGTAACTCCAGATAATCTAGCCATACAAAGATAGCGCCAAACCGTTTCCTCCACATCTTGGGAATTGACAGTTAAATCAACTTCAAACTGTTTAGCACCCTGAGAAAATTGTTCAGCATAATAATAAGATAAACCCCGTTGCCAAAGATAAGGAGTAATGTGAAAATCTAAATTTTCCGCAGTATCAAAATCTTGAATTGATTCCTGAATTTTCCCTAACTTAAAATAGACCATACCTCGACGAATATAACCATGAGGATTATTTGGCTGACGATTAATAGTATGATTCCATTCCTTCAGTTCACCTTGTAAAGAATTAATAAAAAACATATTAATAAGTAATTTTCTGTCTCTGTGTTCTCTGTGTTCTGGCGTGGTTCGTTAAAAAAATTAACTCTACCCTGCGGTACTAGCTTATAATACACTTTGTACTTGCATATTCAAAGGGGAATAGATGACAATTAAGAGATTGTTGTTAATAGTGCTAACGCTGTTAGCTGTCATGTTGTCAGGTTTATCTTTATTAAGTAGCTGGCAGAAACCTCAATTCCAAAGTCGTCTAGAATTGTACCAGACTAACATAGTTTTACAAGCCCAAGCATGGCAACCAGAAGATAGTAGTGATCATAGCATTCAAACAATTCAGGAATCTATTATTGGCGAAAATCCCCTAGAAAGCGCGACAAAGCAATATCAAGAAGCTAGTGAATCTATCAAAACCAGTTTACAGGCAACTAAGAAGAAGTTAACAAAACTCCAATCTTTAGTAACTACTTCTATTTCCGCAGAAGAGAAAAGTTTACAAAACTTAATCCAGGAAGAGGAGAAATTGTTAGCGGAAGTAGACCTACGACTGGGAATTTTGCAAGCACAGGAACAAGAAACAGATAAAGCTATTAAAACCTGGAGTAATATACAGCAATACTCAGATATTAACCCCAAATATCCAGAAACTGCTGAAACATTAACCGGAATGTGGAGTAAACCCCCGCGTTTATTCCCCAAAGCTGAAAAACTGATTCAACAAAACCTCAATGGTTGGTTTCGGGATACAGCCTTAGTGCAATTATATAGACTTCAACAACGTCAAGAAGCGTTATCAGCTTTAGAAATTGCCCAACAAGAAGCCGCAACCCAAGCGGTGTTCAAATTAGGAATAATTGCGACTATTCCCAGCTTAACAGCTTTAATAGGGACAATTCTGCTCATTTTCTTATTGACTCAACGCTTACTCAAAGGTCGAGAATCCTTATTAGCTAGAAATGGTGATTTACTTTGGTCAACTCCTTGGAATTGGGAAATAATTATTCAGGTTTTTGTCCTTGGTTTCTTTTTAATGGGGCAATTATTTATACCAGAATTATTATCTATTTTGCCTATTCCCCGTGGTACAGGTAATGTAAGAGTTGAAGCTTTGAAAGTTTTAGTCAGTTATATGTTAGTTGCTTTAGGTTGTTTGTCAGTGCTGTATTTTTCTATAAAGCGTTTTTTCCCCCTTCCCCCCCACTGGTTTCGCTTTAATTTCTTTAGTAATTGGTTTTGGTGGGGAATAGGTGGATATTGTACAGCTTTACCCATTGTCGTCATAGTATCATTAATTAACCAAAAATTATGGCAAGGACAGGGAGGAAGTAACCCACTATTACAAATGGCGCTAGAAAGTCGAGATTATACAGCATTGGGGATATTTTTCTTTACCGCAGCCATAGCAGCACCGATTTTTGAAGAATTTCTATTTCGCGGTTTTTTATTACCATCTCTGACGCGCTATACTTCCGTATGGGGGGCAATTTTTACCAGCGCACTGTTATTTGCTGCTGCTCACCTCAGTTTATCAGAAATACTACCGTTGACAGCATTGGGAATAGTATTAGGAGTAGTTTACACGAGAACACGCAACTTATTAGCCTCCATGTTCCTCCATAGTCTTTGGAATAGCGGCACATTAATCAGTTTGTTTATTCTAGGTAGTAATAACTAAGTGAGTTGTCAGAGAATAGGTAAAGACAATTCATGAAGTTATCAATAATTCTTCGTAAGCTATGATGCGGCTAAATTGTACAATCCTAATATAGCTAAATCTTGTGGTGCGGGCATATTCCCCGCTTTAATTTACTTGAATGCAAAACAGCTTAGTCAGGGATACTATTAATTTTATATGCAGATGTACAGAATAATGATCACTCGTACAACTTCATCTTAATTTGGTATTAAGCATTAGGTGAAAACTAACTACTTGAGGATATAAAGGAATAAGAAATTAAGTCCTCAACTGTTTGTTTAAAAATCATCCGGATCTGACAAAAACAGATAGGTATAAAAATCTATATTTTTGGAGGAATACTTTTTTCAAGGTTAATCATTGTCCGGTATTGGTAAATGTGACATGATGCACAATATTTATTTTTTGCCAAATTTGCTATATTTTATGATTATTTGAATCATACAGGAGTCATGTTTAAAAAAGTAATTATCTAATTATCAATGATCAATTCCGTAAATTTTATAATTTAGACATGAAGGAGAATAGCTAAATATGACTAATATTAACCCCTCCTATGCTACCAAACAACTGTTAGCTGGTTATGCGGGAATTGTTTTCGGTGGTTTTGGTTTACATAAATTTATTCTTGGTTACACATCGGAAGGTTTTATTATGTTAGCAATTTCCGTTGTTGGTGGCTCTCTCACCTATGGATTTACATTAATAATAATGCAATTGGTTGGTTTGATTGAAGCTATGATTTACTTAAATAAACCCCCGGAAGAATTTATCAATACCTACTTTGTGAATAAACAAGCTTGGTTCTAGGATTTTTTATCAAGTAAATTGATATGCAAATTCTCAAATATAAACATAAGCACTTACTCATCCTGCTAATAATGAGTACGGGATATTTTAGCGTAGTATCAGATTGGGAAATAAATTATTTTTGGAAAAGCCTGATTTTGATGTTGCCATTACAGTTAACGGCTATAATTTACACTACCAGGACAAAACTATGATGTTTGGGATGAAGATATTTTGGGGATTTTTGTCGAGAAGTTAGGATCTAAAGAAACTTAATATTTTTTCCCTCGCCTGAAGTGCAGATTTTCGCCTAATCTCAAGGTAGAGACACTGGTTGTCAAGTGTCCAACCAAGAAGAGTGAATGTAAAAACCTATCATGCAACTAAATCAAAAAAACCAGTTCCCGGAATCTACTCCCTCCCAAAAAATACTAACTAGCGAGAAAATTATTTTAGACGTTGGGGGGATGAAGTGTGGTGGATGCGTTAATGCAGTAGAAAAACAGCTTATTCAGCATCTAGGGGTTAAAAGCGTCTGTGTCAACTTAACAACGGAGGTTGCAGTAGTAGAAATAGAACCCGGTGCTGTAGATGCAGATACACTAATTCAGAGGTTAACAGCCACAGGATTTCCCAGTCAACTACGTACAGCTAAAGGTGCTGGTGATCAATCTGCTGTTTCCCCCAACCCTGCCTCAAGACAGCGCCAAGAAATGCAGTCTATAATCAGACAGTTAGTAGTGGCTGGCTTGTTACTATTTTTATCAGGAATTGGCCATTTTGGTAATATTGGTGCAATTTTACCTATTTTAAATAACATCTGGTTTCATTGTGGACTAGCTACCATAGCAATTATTATCCCTGGTAGACCAATTTTAGTCGAAGGTTGGTTAGGTTGGCGACGGGGTGCGCCAAATATGAATACTCTCATTAGTTTGGGAACCCTTACAGCTTATATTGCCAGTTTAGTAGCGCTATTGTTTCCTCAAATGGGTTGGGAATGCTTTTTTGATGAACCAGTAATGATGCTAGGTTTTATTCTTTTGGGGAGAACCTTAGAAAAACAGGCTAGACTCCGCGCAGCTAAAGCATTTCGCCAATTATTAGCCCTTTCTCCGCAAACAGCCCGTTTAATTATTAACCCAGAACCAGAAAAATTAATTGCTGGTGCAAATATAATCGAAATTCCGGCAGAACAGGTGCGGGTAGGTGAATGGTTACAGGTGCTACCAGGTGATAAAATTCCCGTTGATGGTGAAGTTCGTTTTGGACAAACTACCATAGATGAATCAATGTTAACCGGGGAATCAGTACCCGTAATTAAACAACCAGGAGATATTGTCACTGGGGGAACTTTAAATCAGTCAGGAGCGATCGCTATTCAAGCCACCCGCACAGGTGATGATACTACTCTAGCCCAAATCGTGGCTTTAGTAGAAGCAGCCCAAACTCGTAAAGCTCCAGTGCAGAAATTAGCGGATACGGTGGCTGGTTATTTTACCTACGGTGTCTTAGCAGCGGCTTTTTTCACCTTTGGATTTTGGTATTTGTGGGGAACTCACTTATGGCCAGATATTACCATATCTGGGACAATGGAAATGGCTCACAATATGGGACATCATCCCCAGCATTTAGTCCCCCATACTGAGTATTATTCACTTTTAATTAGTTTAAAATTAGCGATCGCTGTCATGGTAGTTGCTTGTCCCTGTGCTTTAGGACTAGCTACCCCCACAGCTATTCTGGTGGGTACTGGTATAGGTGCTGAAAGGGGATTATTAATTAAAGGTGGTGATGTTTTAGAAAAAGTTCACAAATTAGACACTATAGTTTTTGATAAAACCGGAACTCTCACCACAGGTAAACCCACGGTGACAGATTGTATATCCATTACCGAATCAGCTTTAGAACTATCATTAATTCAACTAGCAGCGGCGGTAGAAAGCGGCACTTATCATCCCCTGGCTATAGCCATCCAAGAAGAAGCCAAACGCCAATATCTAACCATTCCCAATGCTGTAGACTTCCATACTGAACCTGGTATGGGTGTATCCGCTGTCGTGGAAGGTAAAAATGTGCTTTTAGGTAACTGGGAATGGTTTAATTATCACCAAATTGATATTAACGAAACAGCACAACAACAGGGAAATAAATTAGCCAAAGCGGGAAAAACTGTCATAGGTGTGGCTGTAGATGGCATTTTAACCGGATTAATTGCTGTGAGTGATACCCTCAGACCAGATGCTCAAACCGCAGTAGATAAATTACATCAGATGGGTTTGCGCGTGATGTTGCTTAGTGGTGATAGAATGGAAGCAGCCACAGCGATCGCTAAACAACTAGGAATAAACAACACCGATATCATAGCAGGTATCCCTCCCGCCCAAAAAGCTGCCATGATTCAATCTCTTCAGTCTGGGAAAAGCAAATCATTCGTCGCTATGGTCGGAGACGGTATTAATGATGCTCCAGCTTTATCACAGGCCGATGTAGGCATCGCTTTACATTCTGGCACAGATGTCGCCATGGAAACCGCTGAAATTATCTTAATGCGAAATTCCCTGACCGATGTTGTCAAAGCCATTCACCTCAGTCGAGCGACTTTTAATACTATTCGCCAAAATTTATTTTGGGCTTTTGCTTATAATACAATAGGTATTCCCTTAGCTGCTGGTGTACTATTACCTAGCTGGGGTTTTAATCTCAGTCCTTCCAGTGCAGCAGCACTAATGGCCTTTAGTTCTGTCAGTGTTGTCACAAATTCAATTTTTTTAAGGAGGTTGGCTCTAAACCGATAGCCACCATGGCCTAGTCACAATTGACGTTAAATTAAAAAATACCAAAATTCTCAAACTTTTCTAAAGGCTTCAATTCCCAGGTTTTCAGCGTAATTTCTCATCAAAAACAGGTAAAATGAAAATAGCGATTAGTGGTGCAACAGGATTTGTGGGTAGTCGGCTAGTAGAAAGACTATACACAGAAGGTCATAAAATAATTGTATTAACACGGAATGTCACATCTGCCCAAAAAGTCTTTCCGGCTTCAGCTTTTCCTAATTTAGAAATTATTGCCTATACCCCCACCGTATCAGGTCCGTGGCAAGATACTATAGTAGGTTGTGATGGAGTAGTGAATTTAGCAGGAGAACCCATTGCAGAAGAACGGTGGACACCAGAACGGAAACAGGAACTTCTCAACAGTCGCAAACTGAGTACAGAGAAAATTGTCGCAGCCATAACTAAAATGAATCCTCGACCAACTGTATTAGTTAATGCTTCTGCTATTGGTTACTACGGAACTAGCGAAACAGCAACCTTTGATGAAAATAGTCCCCCTGGTCAAGATTTTCTCTCCCAAGTGTGCAAAGAATGGGAAAAAGAAGCTGAGAAAGTTAAAGATATTGGTGTCCGTTTAGTAATTTTGCGTTTAGGCATTGTTTTAGGGAATGGTGGTGCTTTAGGGAAAATGATTACCCCTTTCAAACTCTTTGCTGGTGGACCCATTGGTAGTGGTCGTCAGTGGTTTTCCTGGATTCATTTAGATGATATTGTCAGTTTAATTATCCAAGCTTTAACCCAACCTACAATGAGCGGAGTATATAATGCTACTGCTCCCCATCCCGTCAGGATGACAGAATTAAGCACAACTATGGGTCAAGTGATGAATCGTCCTTCCTGGTTACCTGTGCCGGCTTTTGCTTTGGAAGCGATGTTAGGAGATGGGGCAAAAGTGGTATTAGAAGGGCAGCAAGTCTTACCCCAACGGACTTTAGCATCAGGTTTTCAGTATCAATATCCTAACTTACAACCAGCATTAACACAGATTCTTAAGTAATCGTAAGGTTACCAAAAAATTAACTAAAATGGAGGGAATTAATAAATTGATAGAATTTATATTGACACTTTTAATACTCTTAATGCGGAATAAATTTTAGAAATAGCTGCAAAAGCTTACAAAAACAATCCGATATCCCAGGGGAAATCAGCCTGTCTTTTGAATATTACTGATAACGACAAAACATTTACTAATGTTTTCGTGGCTAAAAATGGTGCAATTCGTACTTTTTATCCCGATGCTACTCCTGATTTTCAGGGTACATATAAGTGTAAGGTTTGAGTATGCTGATTATACAGCAACCTTATAAGTAACTGATTCAGCAAACCCTACATCTACAGGGCTTGCTGAAAAAATGGGAAAAGGCAAGAGATCAGGACTTCTTAGTTATTCAATAAAAATAAATATCACCAAATATGCCCAAAATCCCAAAATATATATGTACTATTGTCCTATTTCTCCCTTAATTTAAATGTCTGTGTCTTTGATTCCTTTACCTGGTCTACTGTTGATTAACCCCCTTCTCACCTATCACCTGATGTCTATTCATCCTCAGGTTCTAAATCCTCTACTGTCAGTTCTTGATGGGGAACAGCAGCAATAATTGCATCTATTACCTTAGATACTGGTAATATCTCTATACCAAGATCAGGAAATTTTGTGCCTTTGGGAACTATAGCTCTTTTAAATCCCAATTTTGCAGCTTCTTTTAACCGTAGTTCCATTTGGGAAACTGTTCGCACTTGTCCCCCTAATCCTACTTCTCCAATTAAGACTGTACCAGGGTCAACTATTCTATCACGAAAACTGGCAACTATCGCTACGGCAATTCCTAAATCTACTGCTGGTTCTTCTACGTTTAATCCCCCCGCAGAAGCAACGTAGGAATCTAATTTGGACATGGGTACTCCTACCCGTTTTTCCAATACGGCAAGTATCTGTACTAAGCGATTATAATCTATACCTGTACCTGCCCGACGGGGAGATGGGTAACTGGTAGGACTAACTAAAGCCTGTAATTCTACTACTATTGGTCTTGTTCCTTCACAAGCCACGACAATGGCCGTACCAGGGGCGGGATCATCACGGTTGCCTAAAAATAGCTCGGAAGGGTTCTCAACTTCCTTTAATCCTTGAGACACCATTTCAAATATACCAATTTCGTGGGTTGCTCCGAAACGATTTTTTACAGTTCTTAATAATCTGTGGGAAGCAAAGCGATCGCCTTCAAAGTATAATACCGTATCAACTAAATGTTCTAATACCCTCGGACCGGCGATCGTCCCTTCCTTAGTCACATGACCGACAATTAACATAGTAATATCCTCATGTTTTGCCACTTTCATCAAGGCTGCGGTACATTCCCTGACTTGAGTAACTGAACCTGGTGCTGATGTCAAAGCTGGTAAAAATACTGTTTGAATACTATCGATTACAGCTACATTCGGTTTTAGGGAATCTATTTCTCGCAAAATTTCCTCTAAATCCGTTTCTGGCAATACATACAAATCCGCGCCTATACTATCAGGATCTAGAGTTTTTTCAGTATTGTTAACTATTTCGCTATCATCTTCTGTAACTACAAGAGGCGGTTTGGACATTCCCAACCGAGAAGCACGCAATTTTACCTGTTGTCCTGATTCTTCTCCAGTGACGTAAAGAATGCGATATTTTAAAGCTAATTGATTAGATACTTGCAGTAGTAAAGTAGATTTACCAATACCAGGATCACCACCAATTAACACCATTGACCCAGGAACTATACCACCGCCTAAAACTCGATCTAATTCACCATAACCCGATTCCCAACGAGCAATTTGCCTATCACTAATTTGATCAAAAGTCAAGGCTGATCTAGCTTTAGCTGGTTTAGTGTTAGACCTAGCATTACCCTGGGTAGTGTGCCAATTTCCCACACCTCCCCGACTAGGTATATCTCCAATCAAAGAACTAATATTCTGTTCAACCAAAGAATCGTAAGTGTCACAATTTGAACATTTTCCGAACCATTGGGAAAATTCTGCTGCACAATTACTACAAATATAAATGGTTTTTGCCTTAGCCATACTGAAATTTCATCTAATAATCTTAATCTTTTCTTAATTCCTGAAAAAACGGAAAATTTAATAATAGGAATAGTTAGAACATTTCTGTCCTCAGTCAGGTACAAGGATAGGGAAGTTCACCGCAGATAAACGCAGATAAACGCGGATAAATCTGTACCTTGGTGGAGTAGGAAATGGTATATAGCTTTTTCCCAATCAATTGAGAGAATGATATCTTAATATTATGATATTAAAAATTAATCATGAAAAATTGTAGTTAAGGAGCATGACAAAACTTGGAAAGTCATAAAGAAAAAATCCTGGTGGTAGACGACGAAGCCAGTATTCGTCGGATTTTGGAAACACGCCTTTCCATGATTGGCTATGATGTGGTGACAGCGGGGGATGGTGAGGAAGCTTTAGAAATGTTTCGCAAGGCTGAACCCGATCTGGTAGTTTTAGATGTCATGATGCCAAAACTAGATGGTTATGGTGTTTGTCAAGAATTACGCAAAGAGTCTGATGTCCCCATTATTATGCTTACGGCCTTGGGAGATGTGGCAGACCGCATTACTGGGTTGGAATTGGGCGCTGATGATTATGTAGTCAAACCATTCTCACCCAAGGAATTAGAAGCCAGAATTCGTTCAGTTTTGCGACGGGTAGATAAAATAGGTGTAAATGGTATTCCTAGTTCTGGAGTGATTTATGTTAGCACTATCAGAATTGATACAAATAAGCGCCAAGTTTATAAAGGTGATGAGCGCATTCGCTTAACTGGTATGGAATTTAGCTTATTAGAATTGCTGGTAAGTCGTTCGGGTGAACCTTTTTCCCGTTCGGAAATTTTGCAGGAGGTATGGGGATATACTCCCGAACGCCATGTAGATACTCGTGTTGTGGATGTGCATATTTCCCGTTTACGGGCAAAATTAGAAGATGATCCTAGCAACCCAGAATTAATTATCACCGCTAGAGGGACTGGTTATCTTTTCCAGCGCATACTAGAACCAGGAGACGATTAGGGAGAGTGGGAGATTGGGGGAGATGATTTTTTCTAATACTCCGCACTCCACACTCTTGTACTTTTTTCTATTGTCTATCGTTGTATATTATTTCCCAGTTTAGTTTTGGGTGCTTAACTAATACCCCCGCATACCATAGGTTAACCTATTTGTCAATAGTATGTTTGTTCTCCCAGTCAGCTTACATAATTTCTGGAAAAATTTTGGACTAAACTTCTTTCAGAGATTGCTGCTAATTTGTAAAGTTTTGTATTTTTTTTCGGTATTGATTTCTGAAACAACTATGAATAAAGGGTTTTGGAAATCGTCTGGACAGACGGAGATAAAATTGACAATATAAACCCAATTATGAAATTCTCAAAAATTGTAGCAAATCGCCGAAAGTATTGCAAGCTCGTGACTAAATAAAAATAATTCTCAATTAATTGTTAAGAAAATCTAAACATAAATTATGATCAGTTATGAATATTAAAACTATTATCATTTTTTTATAAGTTTTAATTATAATTTGTTGTTAACGAAGAACCACTCAGTGATAATGGAAAAAATAATCTCAAAGTACACAAACAGAAAGTTATTAAGCAGGGTTATGTAAAATAATATCCATATTAACGTTAAAATATCTGTTGATCAATGACTAAATCTGATCCTAATCGAGTTTTGCGGCGTTTACCCTTAGTAGTTGGGGGTTTAGGTACTGTCTTGTTGTTAATAAATCGGTTGTTAACTCCACAACTAACAGATTCCCAAGCACGAGGAGATGTACTGGGAGTGATTTTAAGTGCGATATTAATTTTAACTGGTTTAATTTGGCAACAGGTACAACCCAGGACACCAGAGACAGTAGAATTAATTGGGGAAGAGGGATTCTTTTTAGCAGGAGATTTATCAGAGTCCGCGAAAACAGAATTGGCTTGGGCTTCACGTTTATTATTAACAAATACAGTGACGCGATCGCTAATAGTGTATTATCAAGGTAAGGTTTTATTGCGTCGCGGTATATTAGCTCCTAAATCGGAAGTAGTACCAGGAACAATCTTAAAAAGGGTATTAGAAACACAAAAGCCAATTTATCTAGTTGCTTTGTATGTCTATCCTGGTAAAATTGAATTTGATTATTTACCAGAAAACACACAAGGTGTGATTTGTCAACCAATTGGTAAAGAAGGGGTTTTAATTTTAGCTGCAAATGCTCCCCGCAGTTACACAAAACAAGATGAAAACTGGATTGCGGGAATTGCTGATAAACTAGCTGTTACTCTTGGAGGTTAGAGTTTTAGCGAAATAAATATAAAACAAAGCTCAACTCTACTTTGAGCGCGATATAATTCCACTACTTGTTTTTGTTTTTGGCGTTCTAAATCATCTTTTTTTACTTTTAGGACTTACCCAGGATTTACGGAATAAACGAACCACTCCAGGCATAGAGAACACAGAGAAATAAGGGCTTGAGGGATATTTTGCGTAAGTCCTGACTTTTTGAAAAAAATCAGTAAGATTAAAATGTGAGTGAAAAAGATAGTTTTTGGTAATAGTAGTGCGAAATCGTCAAATCAGTTACATTTCATTTACCTTGACTTTAATTGCGATGATTTGCTTTGGTAATTTCTGGCATAAATTATCAGATTTTCCCTGTAAAAATTGGGGATTTATGGTTAGCAAAACTACAAAATCTTATATCCATCCAGAGAAAGTTGTAGTTCGTCCTTGGTTAGGTGAACATAATGTATATGGTGTGTTCATGCTACCAAATAATTATTTACATGATCGTTTAATTAGAGTTAATTTACCAGTGAATCAAACCTTGTGCGGAGTTGTAGCAAATCGTAGTCAAACTATAGCTGGAATTAATGCTAAACCGGGACATTATTTAGTAAAAGCATATTTACAAACACGCACTGCAATTAGATTTACTCTCACAGGTAAAATCAATGATCTCAAAGAATTAAAAAATTGGCAATTAGGTTATGGTAAAAAAGAGAATTAATAGCCCTTTGGAGAACCATCACCGCGAGGATCGGCCGCTGCTTCTAGGGTATCATCTTCTGTAACTGTTATGGCGTTTGCGTTACCCCAAGGCGTGGTTTCCTTAATTTGATGTCCCCGTCGGCGTAAGTCTTCCCAGGTTAATACATCTAAACCCCATGGTTCGACTCGCAATTCATCTGGTAGCCACTGATGATGTATGCGGGGGGCAGAAACCGCAGCACCAACATCCATTTTGTATTCTAAAACATTCAAAATTATTTGCAATACTTGGGTAATAATTGTACTACCACCTGGCGCACCGATAGCCATTCGCAACCGATTATTTTCGGTGATAATGGTGGGTGTCATACTAGAAAGGGGTGTTTTTTTGGGTGCTATACTATTAGCTTCCTTACCCACCAAACCAAAGGCATTTGGTACTCCTGGTGCAATTGCAAAATCATCCATTTCATTATTTAAAACTATTCCTGTTCCTGGTGTGACAATTCCCGCGCCAAAACCTAAGTTAATTGTGAAGGTTAAACTGACGGCGTTTCTATCTGCGTCAACTACATTTAAATGACTCGTTTCTGTTGATTCATGATTTTTTAATGCTTTGATTCCTGGTTTTATTGCTGTTGATGGTGTCGCCATTTTCATGTTAATTTCCTGGCGACGTTTTTGGGCATAAGCTGGGCTAATAAGTTGAGAAATTGGAACTTTAACAAAATCAGGATCACCTAAATATTCGGCGCGATCGCTATAGGCTATTTTCATTATTTCTATGATTAAATGTATAGCATCGGGGTGATGCCATCCCCAAGACTTTAAGTCTGTGTCACCTATCATATTTAACATTTGTAATAAGTGAACTCCTCCAGATGATGGTGGTGACATAGAACATATTTTGCTTTTACGAAAGTTACCACATACAGGATTGCGCCAGATTGCTTGATATTGTTTTAGATCTTCAATAGTAATTAAACCGCCATTCTTCTTCATATCTGAGGCTATTATTTCAGCAATTTTTCCCCTATAGAAACTTTGAGGATTTTCAGAAATTGCTTCTAGAGTTTTAGCTAAATCAGTTTGAATTAATTTTTCTCCTGGTTGATAATATTCACCATTACGAGTAAATATTTTTTTAGCTGCGGGGTTTTTTAGTATTGCTTGTTTACGGTTTTCGTAAGCTGCTGAAGAACGCCAAGCAACCCTATCACTAATTATAAAACCATTTTTAGCCAGTGCAATTCCAGGTTTCATAACTTCTCGCCAAGGTAACTTACCATAACGACGATGAACTTCGTACATACCCGCTACAGTCCCCGGTGTTGCTACTGCTAAATAACCAGTAATACTCGCGCCAGGTCGCACTTTTCCCTCAGCATCTAAATACATATTTTTAGTAGCTTTAATGGGTGCGCGTTCTCGAAAATCTAAAGATTTAATTTCCCCCTTTTTTTGAGAATAAAAAAGTAAGAAACCACCGCCACCAATACCAGCAGAAAAAGGTTCAACTACAGAAATAGCGAAGGTTGTAGCTACTGCTGCATCTACCGCATTTCCGCCTTTTTTTAGCATTAAAAGTCCTGCTTCACTAGCTAAGGAATTTGCAGAAACTACCATACCTTTTTTGCTGCGGAGGGGTAGACTAATGGTAGCTGATACAGCTTGACTGGTGAGAATAGCAGCAAGGGAAATAAAGGAAATAATTATGTGTTTTGTTTTAGTGAGCATCGGCATTTTTAGGTTAAATTAGCTCCTGACAAAAACCTAAATTTTTAAAGATTTCTTAAAAATTTAGCCCGATCCTTGACACAGGTATTTTGAGCGTGATTAAATCCTCAGATTGAAAGCGCACAAACACTAGTTAAATGATAAAATACTAATGTACTAATGGTGGTAATGTTGTAGGTAAAACTTCAGCAGTTGCTTAGGAAACAACCGACAAGAGATCACTGACCACTTGAATTATTTTCCCGTGAGTTTGACTAATCCAATCCCACCAAAGTATAGACCTAAAACAGCACCGGCTAAAAGACTTTGAGTCAGAGGATCTGTAGAAGGTGTCAAAATTGCTCCTAAAATTACCGCTGTCATAATTACATAACGCCAGCCTTTTAACATGATCTGTGAAGAGACAATTCCCAGGTTGGCCAGCAGTAATTGAATAACTGGAACTTGAAATGCTAGTCCTGTGCTGAATAACAATAACAGCACAAATTCAAAATACTTGTCAATTGACCAAATTTGCTCAACAACATCAGCGCCGTAGTTAAGGAAGAATTGCAAAGCAGCAGGGATGAGTGCAATATACGCAAATACCAATCCAAATAGAAATAGTACGCTTGACCCCAGCACCACAGGAATGACTAAACGACGTTCACGGACTGTCAGACCAGGAAGTACAAACCGGATGATTTGATAAAGAATGAAAGGTGTAGTCAAGATGAAACCGCCATAAGCGGCAACTTTCATGGAGACAAAGAAAAACTCTCCCGGCGCTAATTGTAGAAATTTAACCCCATGAGCAGGAACTTCTAGTAACTTTACCAGGGGCTTGACCACGATAAAACAACCGACAATACCCACTACCACCACTAGGAGAGAATAGAAAATTCTTTGTCGCAACTCCTCTAGGTGGTCAAAAATAGACATTTCTACTTCCCCGGGTAATTCGTCTAGCGGGTTAATAGGGTTAATAGATGGTTCCGCTGATGCTTCTGAGTCTATATCGGGGGAACTTATGGTATCAACGTGTTGTGAGGAGGTCATGGGTAAGAACTGTGGGAAACATTTGTTAGACAATATTCGTTAACCTTAACCATTATAAGAGGATGTTGTAAAAGTATTTTACTGATAAGTATTAATACCACAAATCTACTAGCCTAACCCACTCAGTCCCCTCTTCTCTACAAGAAAATGCTGGTCTCAAAGCCTTTCCCTTTTCCCTTTTCAGGGAAAAGGGAGAGGTAGGAGAGAGGTCTGGAGGGAAGTTTAAAGTATATATTTTAACTTGTGCATTCATCCTCACTACATCACACGCAAACCCAAAATCATTAAATCCCGTTCCACTCCGTCTAAATCGGCAATTTTCGGTAAATTTCCCCAAGCTTGAAAACCAAACCAGGCAAATAATTTTAAACTAGGTTGATTATGGGCGAAAATAAAACCAACTAAAGTTTTTAAACCTAAATTGGGACTTTCCGTAATTGCTTTTTCCAAAAGTTGTTTTCCCAAACCCCGGCCTTGAAATTTTGGGGAAATGTAAATACTAATTTCTGCTGTGGAATAATAGGCAGGTCTACCGTAGAATGATTGAAAACTCAACCATCCAGCAATTACCCCATCCGTTTCAATTACCCACAGGGGACGTTGGGAGGGGACTCGTCCTTTAAACCAAGCTAAACGACTTTCTACAGACACAGGTTCTAAATCAGCGGTAGCCATACGGCTAGGAACAGCAGCATTGTAAATGGCTACAATAGCGGGTAAGTCGGTTTCTGTAGCATGACGGATGATCATTGCTGGTATTGGGGCAAAATTATTGATAAAATAAATATTTTCAAATAATACAGCTTTAAGAGGACATTACCAGATAATTTTTTTAAACCGGACTTTGTATAACTCGAACAATTTTCCTAATTGCTGTAAAAGCTCAAATCCCTATCCTGTGAAATATATCATATAACTTTATGCACCAAAATTCTATTTGCACAAACAACTACAACAAAACCACAAAAACAATTGCTCTGATCACGATAGCATTCTCTCTTACTGCTTGTAATTATATGGCAATTAGACCACAATCAAAAACCACCAACAAAGAACCCTTAAAAGTTGCTGTTCCTACTCATCAACTTAACCCCAAATCCCGACCACCAGCTAAGATGAAAAATCTAAATTTTACCACTCCTGCAAAATATCAAGGGAAGACAGTTTATCAAATCAAACCCAGAAACCAAGAGAAAGTAATTGCTTTAACTGTTGATGATGGTCCCTGGACAAAAACAACTTCAGCAATGTTAGATATCTTCAAACAAAATAATGTCAAAGTCACATTTTTCTGGGTAGGAAATGCTTTACAAGCTAACCCTGAAATTGCTAAACGAGTTGTAGCTGAAGGTCACGCTATCGGTAATCATACTTGGCATCACTGGTATCGGAATATGGATACAACCACAGCGAAAAGTGAAATTGAACGCACAAACGACCTCATTTACAAAACAACAGGCGTTAAAACATCTTTTTTCCGCCCTCCAGGGGGCTATTTAAACAACGGATTAGCCGCTTATGCCAAAAATCAACAAAACTCCGTTGTCCTCTGGTCTGTAACCTCAGCAGACACAGATCCTCATGCTAAACCCCAAGCCTTTGTTAAAAATGTTCTTAAAGGTGCAAAACCCGGAGCAATTGTGTTAATGCACGATGGTGGAGGTAATCGTGAAAGAACAGTTAAAGCTCTACCAGAAATTATCAGCGGACTAAAACAGCAAGGATACAGATTTGTAACAGTCCCTGAACTATTAGAAATGCAGTAATAATTATTCGTTACTATAACTCAATACTTGCTTATATACATATATAGGACTAATATTCCTTCTCCTCAATAAAATTTGTTTCTGTTTTGGACGATCACTTAATCTATTGAACATTTTTTTAAAGATACTACACTTATATTACTACTCTGTATATATCTGTAAGGAGAAAAATCATGCAAACTATGACACGCACCTCTACAACCGACATGGAAGTTACTAGCATTCGTCTAGAACGAGAACTCAAGAATAAACTTAAAGACCTGGCTGGTAATCAGGGATATCAGTCTCTAATTCGAGATATCCTGTGGAATTATATTCAGCAAAAATCTGGTGATTGGAAACCGCGGTTTTCTAAATCTGATATTCGTGCGAGTATTTGTGCTATAGCCGAACAAGAACAGCGTTGTGTCCTCACGGGTAAATTAATTGAACCCCAACAGTCAATGTTGTTAGGATTAACCAGAAATGGTGATATGCTTCCTATTAGCCTGGAAAGTTTATCTGGCTAGTCAGAAATTTAGCTTGAACAAAAATTCATTCCACACTCCTAATAGTGACTCTGGGATGAATTTTTGGGTGATAACAGTAGTATCCATCAGCACCACGGACAATCTAATTCATTTGATTGATTTATTTGGGTAAGTACGGATATCCAATTTACCCAACAATTTCAATTCATCAATAACCTTTTTACAGGACATTTCATCTGAGTCAGGTACACCATTATCTGACAAGATGTACCACAAGAGTTTTATCATTAATATCTGATCTGTACCCCATAATATCGGGAACTGCTATGTCAGTTATTAACAGCAGATAAAGAGGGGTTTATTCATGGATTTTATGATTCCGTAAAGCCTGACATAAATTTGGCATTAGAATATTGTAAGGAAAACCTATGAACTTTTACGATAAGTTGAATGGCGCGATCGCCCAAAATCAAAGTTTACTGTTTGTAGGACTAGATCCCAATCCAGAAATGCTCCCTGAGCGATATTCCCAGAAATCACATCCCAAAAGTATGATTGATAGTCTGTGGGATTGGTTGGAGTTTACTATCACCCAAACCAGTGATTTAGTATGTGCCTATAAACCCACTCTGGGATTTTACGCAGCTTTAGGTATTCCAGGATGGGAATTACTACAACGAACTTTAAAAGCTATCCCCCCCCACATTCCGATTATATTAGATGCCAAACATAGCGATCTCAATACTAGTACAATTTTCGCTAAAACTGTTTTTGAAGAATGGCGGATTGATGCGATTACATTGATCCCTTATGCGGGACAGGATCACGTAGCACCCTTTTTAGTTTATCCCGATAAAGCCGTTTTTATTTTGTGTACAACTTCTAATCCAGGTGCAGTGATTTTGCAGCAATACCCTACAGCGGAATCCCCTTTTTATTTACAAGTAGTCAAAGAAGCAAAAAATTGGGGAACACCTGAACAACTGGGTTTAGAAGTAGGAACTATTCAACCAGATATTTTAGCGAAAATTCGCAAAGAAGCACCAGAAAGAGTAATTTTAGCCCGCAGTATCTGGTCTGAAGGTGGTAATATTAAAAACTTACTATCAGCGGGATTAAATTATCATGGTGACGGGTTACTTCTTCCCGTTTCTCAAGATATGTTAGGAAGTGAAAATCTATCTACTCAACTGCAATCTTTAAGGGCGGAAATTAATCATCTCAGAACTGAAATTTCCCAGGAAAACTCCGTTTGTTCTGTCTGGTTTCCTGATGTTTGTTTGTTAAATCAACACCCACTTTTAGATTTGATTCTACAACTTTATGACATTGGTTGTATTATGTTTGGTGAATTTGTCCAAGCTTCTGGAGCTACTTTTCCCTATTATATAGACCTACGCAAAATCATTTCCAATCCCCAAATATTTCATCAGATAGTGATTGCTTATGCAGAGATTCTCAAAGACCTAACTTATGATAGAATAGCGGGTATTCCTTATGGTTCTTTACCTACGGCTACTGGATTATCATTACATCTAAATTCCCCGATGATTTTTCCCCGCAAAGAAGTAAAAGCACACGGAACCCGAAAAGTGATTGAAGGTAATTTTAATCCAGGAGAAATTGTTGTAATTGTTGACGATATTCTGATCAGTGGTAAAAGCGTCATGGAAGGAGCAGAAAAGTTAAAATATGCAGGATTAAATGTCAATGATATTGTCGTATTTATGGATCATGAGCAAGGGGTAAAAGACAGGTTGCGAGAAAATGGCTATCAAGCACACGCAGTTTTAACAATTTCTGAAATCACAGAAACTTTATATGCTGCTGGGCGCATTAGTGAGGGACAATTTAAAATTTTTGCTTGAACAAAACAGTCACCCAAAGCGACTGTGGGGTGTGGAGTCCTTGACATACCTCCTTGGATTAAAGTGGGAGGATTCCTTAACGCTTCATTGGGTTGTGCTATCGAAATAGTCTTATTGTTCTTAGACCTTCGCAGGACTTACGCAAAATATCTCTCAAACCCTGTTTTCTTCGTTCTCTTCGTTCCTATCCCTGACGGGACGCTCCGCGAACGTGGTTCATTATTCCGTGACTTGTGCGTAAGTCCTACTTCGTTTATAGTCTCCTAATGCCATAAGGCGACCATATCTGTTTTACTATAGCAATCCTACCCCAACCTTGAGAAAATACGTAGATAAAAATCCTTGTTTTATAAGCACTTTAGCCTTATTGAACTCTCACGTATCATTTAGGATTGCTATATAAAGCCGTCCTTCTATGACGGGGCTTGTATCCTATATTTTGGGTAACACAAGCTATCAGGAAACATTTCAGTATTAAGTCGGATGTAAAATATCCGCTTTATGGGTTATTTATAGGGAAACAGAATAAAAACCATGGAAACTGATTCTTCCACCCCCAATAACGACACTTTTCCTGAAGAAAACTTAGATACCAGTGAAGTAGCTATTCAGGTTGATAAATTATCAGACAGACAGCGCCAAATTAGCGCTAAAATCCAAATTCCCCAACCAGTGGAAAAAGTTTGGCAAATTCTCACGGACTATGAATCATTACCTGATTTTATTCCCAATCTCGCCAAAAGCACTCTTCTTGAACATCCCAATGGAGGTATTCGACTGGAACAAATTGGTAGAGCGAGTTTACTTAATTTTAAATTCTGTGCCCGTGTGGTTTTGGATTTAGAGGAATCATTTCCCAAATTAATCCAATTCAATATGGTAGAAGGAGATTTTAAAGGGTTTTCGGGTTTTTGGTGCTTAGAGCCTTGTTTCCTCAGTGAACAACAAGGTACTACTCTTTGCTACACCATCCAAGTTTGGCCGAAGCTGACTATGCCAATCTCAATTATTGAACGCCGTCTCAGTCAAGATCTGCAAGCCAACCTCTTAGCAATTCGTCAGCGCTCTCTAGAAACCATACTCTAACAAATTCTCTGGTTACAGGAACTACAAAAAAAGCAGAAAGAACAAAAGGATAGAAAAAGTTTTTTCTATCCCTTCTTCAGTACCCCCAAGGGAATTCGAATCCCTGTTACCTCCGTGAAAGGGAGGTGTCCTAGGCCTCTAGACGATGGGGGCTTGTTTTTCATCACTTTAAATAATATAGCGGATTTTTTTGAGGATGTCAATAGGTTGGGAAAAAATTTTTTTTAGCAGTCTGGGAAAGGGTTAGAGGCGCGAGCAGGGGAAATAAACTGCTTACCGTTGAATAAAATCTACTAAAATCTTAGTGAGATAACTTTGTGGGCAATGTTTTGATGATGAACGTCTCCAGATACTCTTGTTTACCAGTTTCCTTGCTATATGATTCTGTACAGAGGATTTTGAAATCTATGGCTCAAAATCTACAACATGGAAGCACCTTTTGAAATTACCATCCAGATGGTGATCACTGTTTTTGCAGGCATTAGCGCCCAGGTAATGGCTGCATATTTCAAGCTACCCAGCATTGTCTTACTACTGCTATTAGGCATTCTTTTGGGTAAAGACGGTGTGGGACTATTGCAACCGCATTTACTAGGGACGGGATTAGAAGTGATTGTTTCCCTAGCAACGGCAATCATTTTGTTTGAGGGTGGACTGAAATTAGATCGGCAAGAGTTGGGCAAGGTTTCCCTTAGTTTACAGTTACTTGTGACACTGGGAACAATGATCACTCTGTTGGGAGGTAGTCTGGCCGCTCACTGGTTGGGTGAATTTCCTTGGAATATAGCTTTTCTCTATGGGTCTATTGTTGTTGTTACTGGTCCAACTGTAATTGGTCCATTAATTCAACAAATTAATGTAGATAGACAAGTAGCAACACTATTAGAAGGAGAAGGGATTATCATTGATCCCGTAGGTGCTATTCTGGCCTATGTAGTCCTAGATACAATTTTAAACGGTGATACAGACCCGATTAATGCCATTATTGGTCTCCTCTTACGTTTCGGTGTAGGTGCGGGTATAGGTGGTATTGGTGGCTACTTAATGAGTTGGATCTTCAAACGTGCTAATTTCATCTCCTTTGAACTAAAAAATTTGGTTGTACTGGCAATCTTATGGGTATTATTCACCCTAGCGCAAATGATCCGCAGTGAGTCAGGAATTATGACTACAGTGGTGGCTGGTGCGGTATTTGCTAACTCTTCAGTTCCCGAAGAACGTTTATTGCGAAGTTTTAAAAATCAACTTACCATTCTCAGTGTTTCTGTTTTATTCATCCTCCTGGCGGCTGATTTATCTATTGCCAGTGTCTTGGCTTTGGGTTGGGGGAGTTTATTGACTGTTTTGGTGTTAATGTTTGTCGTGCGTCCCATTAATATCATTTTTTGTACTTGGAAAAGTGACTTAAATTGGCGACAAAAACTATTTTTAAGTTGGGTTGCACCCAGAGGCATAGTTTCCGCTTCTGTGGCCTCTTTGTTTGCCATTTTACTCACCCAACGCGGCATTAATGGTGGTGACTCAATTAAGGCTTTAGTGTTTTTAACAATTATTATGACAGTTTTTTGTCAAGGTTTAACCGCTGGCTGGTTGGTTAAATTGTTAAGAATTAGTTCTCAAGACGCAACCGGGGCGGTAATTGTGGGCTGTAATCCTTTAGGTTTATTAATTGCTCGCTTTTTTCAAGAACGAGGAGAAAGTGTGGTGATGATTGATACTGATCCAGAACGTTTAGCCCAAGCGGAAGCCCAAAATCTGCGGGTAATTGCTAGTAGTGCTTTGGACGGGGAAATACTCGAAGAGGCCGGAATTGCTTCAATGGGTACTTTTTTGGCAATTACAAGTAATGGTGAGGTAAATTTTGTTTTAGCACAACGGGCTGCTGAGGAATTTAATCCCCCCTGTGTTTTAGCTGCTTTTCCCCGTCACCCTCAAGGTTCTCCTGTGGTTAATAGTAAAGTTGATCAGGCTTTTGTTTCTGATTTACCAATAAAAACTTGGAATGAATATTTAAGCAATGGACAAGTTAAGTTAGGTGCAACTACATTAAATGTAGCAGAATTTGCATCTCAACAGGAACATATACAAGAAAAAATTCAGGATGGGATTTTAATACCTCTTTTGCTAGAACGGGAAGAACGTTTACAGGTAATGTCAGCTACCCAAGAATGGGAAATTGGCGATCGCATTATCTATCTATTATATGATTCCCGTCCTAATCTTTTAAAACTGCTCTCTGGTGCGAGTCAATCTACACCTTTAACGGTGGAAACATTAGCAGAAGTCGAAGAAGTCAGGATCAAAAATACTAATGTTTAAAGATTTCTGTAATTTAAATATCCATTATCTCTAATATTTGTAGAGACGTTCCATGGAACGTCTCTACATTATATAACGTCTGTACATTTGATTTTTTTTATTCCCATAATCTTCTTCCTGCTTTCCCTTGTAATCTTTCATGGGTATCTTTTAATAAGTTAGGAATATCTAAATTTTCTGGACATTTAGGTAAACAATCACCACATTCTGTACAACGGTTGGCTTTCATTCCTGGAAACCAATGACCGGCTTTTTCAAACATTCCATAACGATATTGTCCATAATCTGTCATATTGTAGGCTACGGCTAAATTTCTTAATCTTAAAACTTCGGGAATATGAATATTTTCGGGACAAGGTAAACAAGCATAACATTGACTACATTTATCAGTTAATAAAACATGATTTTGCTGAGTTTCTAATCTTTCTAAAATGGCAATTTCCGCTGTTGTTAATTCATTTTTATCAGCAAAAATTTCGGGAGATATTACTAATTCTTCTGGTTTTGCAGGTCCTATACTCAAGGTAGTAATGCGTTTGTCATTGAGTAGAAAACGATAATTAAAATCTAAGGGTGTGAATGGATGACACAGTTCTTTTAATGTTGGGGGAGGACTATATAATTTTCCCCCTTTATCAGCAGGAGAAATAATAAAAACTCCCATATCTTTCTCTATTGCTAATTCAATTGCGGCGGTATTACGTTGAAAAAAATAGTAATAATGGAGATTGACAAATTCAAAAAAATCTGTATTTATAGCGGCTAAAATTAGATCTAATGCACCATGGGTAGAAAACCCAATATGTCTAACTCTGCCATCATTTACAGCTTCTTGTACAGCCAGCATACAGCCGTTTTTTGATTGTACCCATTCTAAATGTTCCCACGTATTTAATCCATGAATTCCTAGACAATCTAAATAATCTAAATTTAACCGCTTTAAAGATTCATCAATATACAGACGCATGGTATCAGAATCTGCTGTAGGCGGAATTTTGGTAGTAATATAAAGTTGATGACGAGGTATTGATAAACCAGCCTTAATGGCTTTAGCTAAATATGCCTCACTGTCACCATAACCTCTAGCTGTTTCTAGATGATTAATTCCTAAAGATAAAGCTTTTTCAATGGTTTGCTGGACATTTTCGCTATCAGTTAAATAGCGCATTGTTCCCAAGGAAAAAACAGAAAGATGTAAGTTAGTTTTACCAAAACGACGATATTGCATGACTCCAATTTATTCGGTTAAATAAATCATAGCTGAGTTGAGGAAAGAATAGAGAAATAATAATTTTCTAATGTAGGGTGCGTTAGCGACAGCGTAACGCACTGTTAATAGATTTAATTTATTAATGTTGATTTGTTACGTTGCGTATGTGATCTAATGTAAATTAAATAATATTTTCGCGCTTCTAATGCACCATAGATACTATAACCGTGCGTTATCAACACAGTCCAGGAAAATTGGTAATTTATTTTTTTTAAGTCCCTAATTCTCCATAGTAACCAGCTTTAGTGATATACTCGTACAAGTGACTCAATAATGGCCTATAACGAGTTGTTTAAAACTTATTGTACGCAGATTTTTAACTGCTTTTTAATAGAATTATGACAGAAATACAGCCCAACTCTCAAAATCTTGAGGATACAGCTACAGAGTTATTAGTGAAGCTGAGACAAAAACAGGGTTCTTGGGTAGAATGGGGACAAGCCATCGCTTACTTGCAAAAAAATGGTTATAATCCTCAGACTATCTTTGAAGCAACAGGATTTGAACCAATTCAACAGAATCAGGTAATTGTTGGCTCTCAAGTTTATGCTTCTATGGAAAAATGTGGAGCATCAGCGGAAACATTAGCATATTACAAGCAAAAAAGCAGTGATGTGTTATATGAATTACGTGGACTCAATCAAGAAGACCGTGCCAGTACGGCTGATTTAACCTTTGAATACAAGCTTGATGCAGATGTAGTCAGAGATATAGCCAAAGCAGTTAAAGATTTCTCTTGGTTTCCTAATTTACCAGAAGGCTTCAGTAAACATCCGGGGGATGCTGTCGCTTATCAATCTTGGAAATTCGCTAAACAAAAATCTGACTTGTCCGAGCGATCGCGTTTAATAGCTAAGGGTTTACGCTTTGCCCATTCTGAAAGTGCTAGAAAGCAATTAGAACAACTATTAATGGATTTTAGCGTTGCGCCCAAAGTTGCTCCACCTATCCTCCCTTTTTACCGTCTTGAATCTGATGAAGACTTACCCCGGATTTTACCAGTCATAGGTGAGTTACCATTAACACAAGAAGACTTAAAAGCTGTACCATTGATTACGGAGATTGAACCATTTCGGATGGTCAAATTTGCGGGGGAACAAGCTTGGGTATCTTTACCAGGGTGGAAAGTGCTATTAAATGCCGAAGATCCCGTGGTAGTCATTGGTAATAGTGATATTTTTCCCAACCCTCATCAAAGCAAAATTGAACCAATTATGATTGTAATAGATCGCGCTCAAAGAGAATGGGATATTTCCAACTACTTTGTTTTTGATAATGGAGAGAGTATTGACTTCCAATGGTTTGAAACTGCACCAAAAATTCCCTTATTGGGAAAAATGATTGTTTTAGTTCGGCCAAAGAAAGTTCTAGATGAAGAATTTACCAAAGATGCTTGGCAAATTGATGAATAATTGATCAAGAAAGGTAATAGCTAGGCTAAAAAGCATCTAATTTATATAATTGGGCGGGCTAGAAGCCCACCCCACAAGACAATGACTAATGACCAATCATCTATTATTAAACTAAAAGAAAATATTGCCGAAATTAGGGCTAAATTGCGTCCAGGACAAACGCAAATGGCTGATTGGCAATCGGGTCCATTGGCCGTGGCTGCCGTTCCAGGAGCGGGAAAATCAACGGGAATGGCTGCGGCTGCGGCCATTGCTATTGCTCGTCAATATCAATATTATTTAAATACAGGTAATAAAGAATATAAACAGTTAGTAGTTGTTACCTTTACCCGTTCTGCGACTGCGAATATTAAATCTAAAATTCGGGAAAATTTAAAAAAATTATCTTTACCACAAACAGGATTTGCAGTTTATACTTTGCACGCTTTAGCTTTAATTATTGCTAGTCGTTATCCTGACTTATCGGGTTTACAGTTAGAAAATGCAACCTTAATTACACCAAATCAAAGTCATAGATTTATTCATGTAGCGGTAGAAAAATGGATTTTTAATCATCCCCAACTTTATCTTAAATTGCTTGCAGGACAAGAATTTGATGGAGAAGAAACGGAAAGATTACGTCGTCAGTCAGTCCTGAGAACAGAAGTATTACCAGATTTGGCTTATACTGTTATTCATGAGGCCAAAAGTTCAGGAATATTACCAGAAGATTTATTAAAATGGAGTCAAATAAATCCAGATAAATATGATATTTTAAGAGTAGCAGCGGGATTGTATACAGAATATCGAGAATTTATGAAATTACAGGATTTTATTGATTACGATGATATGATTTTAGCTGCTTTGAAAGTATTAGAAAATCCTAGCGCTCGTCGGATAGAACAAAATAAAGTTTTAGCTGTTTTTGAAGATGAAGCTCAAGATTCTAGTCCATTACAAACCAAGTTATTAGAAATACTAGCCAGTCAAGAAACATTAAATTTAATCAGAGTTGGTGATACTAATCAAGCCGTTAATTCTACTTTTACCCCTGCTGATCCAATTTATTTTCGGGAATTTTGTCAAGATTGTGAAAGTAAAAATAGACTAGCTAAAATGTCTCAAGCTGGTCGCAGTACACAAATAATTATTGATGCTGCTAACTTTGTTTTAGAATGGGTAAATCATCAGAACTTTGCTAAAAATAACAGCAGACAAACACCATTTATAAATCAGAAAATTTACCCTTTAGATATCAGTGACGGTAAACAAAACCCTGAACCAGTAGGAAGAGGATTAGAACTTTATACTCCCAAAGATATACATCATACAGTTGAATTAATTTCCCGAAGAGTAATTGAGTTATTTACAGAAAATCGTGAATCTTCCGCAGCGATATTAGTGCGGGAAAATCGTCAAGGAAGATGGTTAGCTACTGCTTTAGAACCAATATGTCAAGAGTATAAAATCAAACTTTATGATGTGGGAGAAAAAGAACGACGTTCTCATGTTCCTCAAGAGATTTTATCATTATTACAATTTTGCGATCGCCCTCATTCCGCTGATTATCTCAAAGCCACTTTAGATGTGCTTGTAGAACGTAAATTAATACCTAACCAAGATATTAACACCCTAGCTAGTGTTCCCGAAGAATTTTTATATCCAGGACCTTTAACCCCACCTCAAACAGAAATAGTTAAAAAAGCGGCTCATATTTGTCGGAGTTTACTCCGCGCTTATTTAGAATTACCTTTTTATCAAATAATTTCTTTTTTTGCTTTAACGTTAAAATATAACCAAGGAGAATTAGCTACTGCTGACAAACTTGCAGAACGGGTAAATCAGCAAATTTTTAGTAATAGTTCCATGGGAAAGATGATATCAACTTTAATTGAAATTGTCAGTTCCGAAAAATTTGAACCAGTAGAAACAGAAAATATTGAAGAACAATATACCCAAAAAGGACAATTAACAATTATCACTATGCACAAGGCCAAAGGGTTAGACTGGGATTATGTATTTTTGCCATTTCTCCATGAAAACTTAATTCCGGGAAGATTTTGGATTCCTCCCCAGTCCCAATTTTTAGGGGATTTTAGTTTATCAGAAGTCGCACGCGCTCAAATTCGCGCTCTCCTTCATCAAAAACCCATACCTGATATTCAGCAAGCTGGAGAAGAATCAAAATACCTGAAAATTGCAGAGGAATATCGTTTGCTTTATGTTGCTATGACGAGAGCAAAAAAACTTTTATGGATGTCTGCGGCTGAAAAAGCGCCTTTTACCTGGAATAAACCGGAGAATTTACAACCAACAACCCCTTGTCCAGTTTTTGCAGCTTTAAAACGCCAATTTATTCAAAATATCTGCAACAATTGACAATTGATAATTATTAATTAATAATTGATGATTATAGGAATAATATTTGATTTGTGATAGCTTCCGTGGCGTAGCCATACAAGACTCAGTAGGTATTAATTCTGTCTTTCTTCCTGTGTTCCCAGTTAAGAGTTCCCTGACCACACAAGTAAGTTCACAGAATCAAACCGGATTCCTATAGCAATCAATAACTAACAACGAAATTTTATGGTCGCAACTCCAAATTATAACTACATATCCCCCACAGAATATCTCCAAGGGGAAGAAAACAGTCCTATTAAGTATGAATACAGGGACGGAGAAGTCTACGCAATGGCAGGTGCTAGTAATACTCATGTAATTATTACTGGTAATGTCTTTGCTATACTGAGAAACCATCTGCGTGGAAGTGGTTGTCAAGCTTATATTTCCGATACAAAGGCACATATTGAGTCAATTAATACCTATTATTATCCTGATGTCATAGTTAGTTGTAACCAAAAAGACAAGGCTTTTCATAACTTTCTGCGTTATCCCTGTTTAATCATCGAAGTCTTATCCCCTACCACAGAAGCCTTTGATAGAGGTGATAAATTTGCTGACTACCGAAAATTAGCATCACTTCAGGAATATGTACTAGTGAGTCAAAACCGCATCAGTGTAGAAGTTTTTCGTCGTAATTCAGAAGGACAATGGGTACTTTATAGTTATGAACCTGGGAAAAATATTCATTTAGAAAGTATCAACTTTAACTGTCCTATAGCAGATGTGTATGAAGATGTAAATTTTGAAACTGCTGCTGGAGAAGATCTAATTGTTTAAATTTACGTCACTCTTGTGAATTAAAAAGGCAAAAATTCATCATTTTAATTGTTGACCACACCTTTTACAAAATTTAGCATCTGTATCATGAAAAGCTAAACCGCAACGTTCACAAATAGTTTCTACCTGATTTGCTGTTTTTACTAATCGTTTAATTAGATCTCCAATTTGCCAAGGAATCAGGGCTACTCCTGTTAAAATCATTAATACTGTCAATAAACGGCCTAATTCAGAAATGGGAATCACGTCACCGAATCCCACGGTTGTCATTGTCACAATTGAGAAATAAAAGGCATCTAAAAAAGTGTTAAAATTATGGGGATTAAGTGGATGTTCGACTTGATAAATTAACCCAGAGAAAACAAAGATTATGGCAAATAAAGTAAATAATATTCTGGCAAAAATGACACTATCTTGATTACTAATACTCCCAATTAAAAATTTTTTGTCAATAAATCTCAGTAATCGTAAGATACGAAACCAGCGTAATAAACGGATAAAACTAATATCTGCTAATCCGATCAAAGATGGTAGAATTGCCATTAAGTCAATAATTGCATAAAAACTCAGAATATACTTAACTCTATCTTTCGTACTCCATAAGCGCAATAAATATTCCGCAGCAAATATTATTAATATACAAGTATCTAATGCTCTTAATTCTAAGTGAGCATCTTCAGGAATACTATAGGTTTCTGCGACAAAAATCCCTGAAGATACTAACACTAATAAAGCGATAGTTAAATTAATTACTTTACCTATAGATGTTTCTATATCTGTTAGGTAAAACTCTACTTTTTCTCGATTTATCACCATTTTTAATCCAAAAAATTATGGGGAATAATTACAATTTTAAATTAAACAAAACTCTTAGTTAAGTTATTTAGTCATTTGTTATTTTTCCCCAATTACCCATTACCCATTACCCATTACCCATTACCCATTACCCATTACCCATTACCATTAAAACCTTAAACCCACACCTCCTTGTAAAGATAAAGCCGTACTACCACTATTACGATAAGCATCAAAGGCAATAATAGCATTACCAAAAATCACAGTATTACTATTAGGAACAACGTAATCAATTCCTGGTTGCAAAGCAAAGCTAATTTTATTACCTACAGGAGAAACTGCATCACTACTATTGATGACTAATCCAGCACCTAAATAAGCATCAGTTTGCCAGTTGAGAGGGATATCATAGGAAACAGTAGGTACTATTGCTGTTCCCTTCCCAATTAAGGCTTGAGTGCGGAAAGAAATGGGGGTTTCTAGCAACTTATAGCGAAAAGCCAACACTCCACCTAATTGACTATCCTCCGTAAATCCAACGGTAGGACCAATACCAACATAACTACCATAGGCTACTTGAGCTTGTGCGGGTTGAGAGTTGACAGCTAAACCCAAAGCTGTGACTACGGACATAAGCCCAAACCAATGCTGAATTTTTTTCATCACACCACTCCTAACAGAATCTAAATACTAAATTAATTCGTGATTATTTCTATTTATGGACAACGAGAATGTAGCCCACCTTTAGTACAAATTAAGGCTAACTGTTGAGGATCTAAATTTTTAGCTTTACTAAAATCTACTCCTTGAATTGAAGCATTTTGTGAACCCAGATCAGGCGTTTCTACAAATTTGTCTGACTCTTGTTTACCTGTAAACAGAATTGCACCTTGAAAATCCGCACCGTCTACATTTGCTCCCCGCAAATCGGCACGACTTAAATCAGCATTTCGCAAATTGGCGTTTTCTAAGTTAGCTGATTGCAAACTAGCACCAGTAAGTCGAGTAGCGCTGAGGTTAGCATCACTAAGATTAGCATAATCTAAATAGGCTTCGGATAAATCTGCACCTTGCCAATCAGTTTTAGTTAAATTTGCATAAGCTAATTGTGTACCGACGGCAGAAACACGAACTAAATGAGCCGCATATAAATTTGCTTCTGTTAAATTTGCATCGCTTAGATCTGCATTGGTTAAGCGAGAATTTTCTAAGAGTGCATTGCGTAAATCTGCACCTACTAACTGGGCGCTACTTAAATTAGCACCAAATAAGCGGGTATAGGATAAGTTGGCTTTGTTAAGATTGGCGCGACTTAAATCACTTTGATTCATCAAAATACGACTTAGATTGGCATCAGTAAAATTAGTTTGCTTTAACTGGGCGTTACTTAAATCTGCCATGGTATCATCGTAAGTATCCCAACGTCCATCTTCGCCTACACTACGGAAACGACTACCTTGGAAATTACCTTGGTTGAGATTTGCAGATTTCAAGACAATTCCTGATAAATCAATGTTGTTTAATACCAATTTGAATGAGGAATTTCCCCCAGATCCTTGAGAACCTAATTGAACATTGCTCAAGTCAATATTGTTAATTTTGCCACCATAGATAGCGAGAATTTTGTTGATTACCTGCTGGGTGAGAATTAACTGATTTTGTCTAAATTCCCAGTTTGAACTTTTTCCCATAGATTCTATTTCACCAACCAAAAACTGATTCACGCGCTTTAATTCTGGGATAGCTTTTAGACCTGTATTAGTTAAAGCTTGTTGAATAGTATCCAGAGTTTGGGGGTCTGTTTCTTTTACCAGTAAATCAACTAGTAATTTTATGGATTGTGTGTCATTCATGCTACCCAATGCTAAAACGGTTTTTTGACGCTCTTCATTGGTAACACCATTGTTGGGATTAAGTGCTTTAATGAGTTCGACAAACTTTTGGCTATTAGTTTGTTCGCTTCTGCGTTGGCTTTCTTGGGTTTGGATATAGATTTGTGTACCTATTAAAGTTGATAATACAGCAATCATACTAGTCAGCCCCACCAAAAACAAGCTGAAATTAGAATTGCTTCTCTGGGAAAGACTGGAAATAGATTGTTGACTAGAGGAACTATCTACATTATCCTCATGTATTTTTAGCTCTTCCCCAGGGTTACTGAAAGTGCTTTTAGCGTCTATTGTATAAGTCCGGGCTAATTGGTCATGGAAGGATCGAGGGTACTTTTGTCCAGGCCAACCTTTTGCTTCTGCTAGGATCATTAATATGGTTAAAGATGTAAACAGAGATAAGTTGGGAAAAATAAAGCTGTAGCGCCAGAGCAAATAAGCAGCGGAAACGGGTACAGTCCAGCGCCCTAATCCTTCTCTGACTACTATTGCACTTAATCCGGGGGCTGATCCTTCTGCATTAACCACCCGCACACCAAACCAACGTTTAGGAATGGTACTACCAGTCTGAGCTAATAAATACAATTGCCACCAGGAAAAGGTCGTGGGTAATAATACAGCTAAAGTCCAGAGAATATTGGTCGGCCAGGCTACATTACGAATACCATAATTTACGGGTAATGCCAGAGGTCTAGCGATCGCTTTTTCTGTGACTACTAGAATCGGATTCAATGGGACTCGTTGGATATCACTCCGGGAATTTACATATGCACCCAAAGCATAAGGAACTAACCCACTGGCAATAAAAAGGGTTATTTCCACCGTCCAAGCCGCAAAACGCCTAGTTGTTAGTAATGTGATATTGACTTTTTTCGGTTCTTCTGGTCGGCTAGATTGATTACTGCTTCTCCCCATAATTGGATTCGCCATTGGATAATTACCTATGAATTTGTTTTTATACTAGTGCCAGGGTGATTAAAACTTATTTCCCTTTTTTGTCAGCAACAAAAAATTTGTATCCAAGATACACTAACCCCGCCAAAACCGCCAAACTAATTACAGAAGCGACTAAAGCAAATACTGTTTGCAGTATCCAAACAGTTAAAAGCATGGCCACACCTGTAACTACTAGCTTTTTAATTGTTGATAAACTATTAAACCAAATTCTGCATCTTTCTAAATATACGTTCCATTTAAAGAAACTTGTGATAGGTGTCTGTGTCTTTGGTCCTTGGGTATTAACTCCAGCGGACTTGATTTCTGCTTCTAGATTTTGCAGACGACGCTGTAAGTCTTCTTCTGGTTGAAAGTTCATATCACAGGGAATGGGTAATAAGGTGGAAATTTAGGCGACTATCTACGTTTAATGATCATTGTATGTTCTCGTCCAACTGATAACCGCTATATTGATTATCACTAATACAATTTAACGTCCAATGATGTTTTTCTCAAAAAAGAAATATTCAGAAATTATGATTGGTACTTAGTTGCATTTATTTTAGAGCATTCTAGTCGGACAGATGTCCAGACTAGAAGTATTGACTAAGTTAGGAAAATAAAATTTACCTGTAACAACTGGGAATATTGACTTTCACGGGAACTTACGCAGATTTTTCTCCTTTCGACCAGTCAGTTCAGGATGTTTTAATTTTTTCCTATAGTAATTCTATTGAATTTGTCACTATCTGCATAATTACAATTATGTGCGTAGTTGCATAACAATAATTACCTTTTTACTCATTAGACATCTCCAATTAGTGAGAGAATAAAAAGTGGAAATCATCCCTGCTTTGTGTTGCTGACAAACCAAAGGAATCTTAAAAAATGTGCAAAAGAATTACTTTAATCTTATTATTGGTGTTGAGCTTCAGCATAATTAGTCCCAGTGTAGCTGAAGCTGCTGGACTTAAGAGCTTTGTAGATAGTGCTGATGGTTATCAGTTTAATTATCCTAATGGTTGGTTACAAGTGAAGGTTGCTGATGGACCTGATGTGGTATTTCACGATTTAATTGAAGTATCAGAAAATGTCTCTGTGATCATTAGTCCTGTTCCCGCTGGTAAAACTTTGTCAGAACTAGGAACACCCTCAGAAGTCGGTTATAAGTTGGGAAAAGCTGCTCTTGCTCCTGTTGATTCTGGCCGTACCGCTGAACTAATTAATGCGGCGCAAAGAGAAAGAAATGGTAAAATTTACTACTTTCTAGAATATGAAGTTAAACTTCCTAACGGACAAAAAAGACACAATATCTCTAGTGTAGCTGTAAGTCGTGGTAAGCTTTTTACCTTTAATGCGTCAGTACCACAGAAACGCTGGAAAAGAATACAACAGATGATTGATGAAGTTGTCAGTTCTTTTACTGTTTATTAATAATTAAAAATGGTGGTAATTGACAATTAACAATTATCAATTACCAAAAATTACTTATACAGAAATCTATGAAAATTCCGCAATTTGTACTTGCTTCTGCTTCCGTTGCGCGTCGTCGTTTACTACAAACTGTCGGTATTGACCCAATCATTTGCCCTAGTGATTTTGATGAGTCGCAAATACAACTCAATGAACCAGGGGAATTAGTACAAACTTTGGCCCAGTCTAAAGCGGAAACTGTAGTTTCTCAATTTCCATCAGCTTTGATCATGGGTTGTGATTCAGTTTTGGCAATTAATGGTAAAATCCATGGTAAACCAGCAGATGATCAGGAAGCGATCGCTCGTTGGCAAGTAATGCAAGGTAATTTTGGCGACTTGTATACAGGTCATGTGTTGATTGACACTGCACAAAATCGGCATATTGTCAGGTGTCAAGTTACTAGGGTGTATTTTGCTAAAATGAGCGATCGCGCGATTCAAGCCTATGTAAAAACAGGTGAACCCCTCAAATGCGCTGGAGCATTTGCTTTAGAAGGGTACGGGAGTTTATTTGTGGAAAAAATCGAGGGTTGTCATAGTAACGTCATTGGTTTAAGTTTACCCCTATTACGGAAAATGATCGGAGAATTAGGATATGAAGTGACAGATTTTTGGGGATAGTTGGGTAATTATTATTCCCAATTTTTCTCCGAGAAAATGTTAGAAAATAGAGACTACTATCTGAATATGAAATTAGTTTCGGAAAACAAAACATGAAACGAGATGAGGTAATAACAACCTTAGCAGCACATCGAGAAAAGTTGCAGGAATTGGGAGTAAAATCCCTTAATTTGTTTGGTTCAGTAGCGCGGGATGAAGCTCGTTTAGATAGCGATATAGACTTTTTAGTGGAGTTTAATCATCCGGGTGGGTTGTTTCAACTTTTGCGAGTGCAGTATTATTTAGAAGATATTTTGGGATGTCCTGTAGATTTGGGAACTGAGGATGCTTTGAGAGAACATTTGCGAAAACCTGTATTCAAGGATATCATTTGTGCCTTTTAGAGATTGGCGGCTTCGCGTTCAAGATATTGTCTTATCTATCAATGAAATTGAACAAAGGACAAGGGATATAACCTTTGAAGAATTTGCCAAAAATCAAACGATTGTCAAAGCTGTTCTCTATGATTTTGTCGTGATTGGAGAAGCTGCTAGAAATGTACCAAACGATATTCAGTTAAGCTATCCTCTTATACCTTGGCGTTTGATGGGAGGAATGCGAAATGTGGTAACTCACGAATATTTTCAAGTTGATTTGAGTAGGATTTGGGTAACTATTCAAAATGATTTATCCCCATTATTACCACAATTACAAAAAATACTGGAGAGAGAAATATCAAAAGAATAGTTGATCTGGTGCAGATAGTTGTAAACTAACAAATAAATTGTATTTGTCAAATAATTATGTCTTTTACTCCTTCCTTGCGCGAACAACAACATCCCCTAATTCGTCAACTAGCTGATTGTATTGAAGCAGTTTGGCATCAACACCTAGATTTATCACCATACCATTTACCTGCGGAGTTGGGATATGTGGAAGGTAGACTAGAGGGAGAAAAATTGATTATTGAAAATCGTTGTTATCAAACTCCCCAGTTTCGCAAAATGCACTTAGAACTGGCAAGAGTCGGTAATATGTTAGATATTCTTCATTGTGTGATGTTTCCCCGTCCAGAATATGATATACCCATGTTTGGCTGTGATTTAGTGGGAGGTAGAGGTCAAATTAGTGCCGCTATTGCTGATCTTTCTCCTGTAAATTTAGATCGGATTTTACCAGATGGTTATAATTCTCAACTCAGGGAATTAACTAAACCCAACTTTTCTCAACCTCGTGAATTACCAGAATGGGGAAATATCTTTTCTGATTTTTGTCTGTTTATTCGTCCTACTTCTTCCGCAGAAGAAATAAGTTTTTTATCTCAAGTCAAGTCGTTTCTAGAAATACATTGTACACAAGCAATTGCATCTACTCCAGTCACACCAGAAAAAGTACCTCAAATTATAGCTGGACAACACAACTACTGTACAAAACAACAACAAAATGATAAAACCCGGAGAGTTCTAGAAAAAGCTTTTGGTACAGAATGGGCAGAAAATTATATGACTACAGTTTTATTTGATTTACCCTAAGCATTCAGCATGATAAGGGAACAGGGAACAGGGAACAGGGAAGAGGTTTTGGGTAACTTTACTTTTCGTTACTTATGTCGGTTTTTTCCATTCACCTACTATTTAAGATTACTTCATAAATTTATAAATCATCTCTGATAGCCAAATACTTCCCATTACTACTCTATTACTCTAACTGTAAGTTGTGTTACGTTTTCTCTCAATCAATAAATGTAGAATTTGCATGAAGTGATCACCACTGATACTTCTCTGACGGGAAACTAAAGTTAATCACCCAAATTTCTAGTTATCTAATTTAAGCCGATAACTAGTAATTATGAATTGGTAAAATTATCATCTATTTACTGTGCTGTTGGATTTTTTATGTGTCTTGTAGATATTATATCTTCTTGAGATTTTCACAGAAAAGTAAAGGATTAAACAGATGTTTTAAAGAGTGCTAGTAATCTTAAAAAGACTTGCAAATTCTCCTCAATTAACCCTAACAATCAAAGTTTAAAACTTTAATTTATTAATTGAATAAATTAAGGTGAAAGTTGATAGAGATTAAGATGATCATCATGTAGTTTACCCAAAGTCAATCATACCAATTAAAGAATGGTTGTCAAAATCAAGCCATAAAAATGTGGATTTTCCATAGTCACTAAGTTAATCCATAAAGTGACTAATTCCCCTATAGCTAAGTTAATTTTTTTAGTTTCATCACCACAATTCAGATCAATAGGTAACATATCATGTCAACGGTGGATGAAAAATCGAAATTTAAGGTTGAACAACCTAAAGTTTGGTTAAGTGTTGCTGTAGCCTTACCAGTAGCATTAGCTGCCGGTTTACTAGCTACAACCAGAATGGAACAATTGAAAAAACTGACTTCTGCTGTATCTGTAGCACCAATTCCGAATACTATTAGCGCCATAGGACGTTTAGAACCAAAAGGAGAAATTATTAAACTCTCCGCTCCTGCAGGTTTATCAGGTAATTCACGAGTCCAACAACTTCTAGTTAAAGAAGGACAACGAGTACAACAAGGGCAGGTTGTGGCTATTTTAGATAACCGCGATACCAGTATGGCCGTAGTCGAAGAAGCCAAAGCCAAAATGCAAGAATCCCGCGCGAATTTAGCCCAGGTGCGTGCGGGTTCTCCTAAGGACGTTCAAGCCCAAAAATTCATTATTGCCCGATTACAAGCCCAATTGGCCGGGGAAAAGGAAGCTCAACAAGCCATGATTAGCAGAATTGCGGCTCAGTTAAGTGGTGAGAAAATTGCCCAAGAAGCCACAGTTACCCGTTTAGAGGCCGAATTATTGGGACAAAGGGAGTCTTTAAAAGCTACAGTTGAGCGCGTTAGAGCAGAACAACGTAATGCTCAAGTAGATTCTGGACGTTATGAATTTCTATACAAACAAGGTGCTATTTCTCAGCAAGAACGAGATAGAAGACAGTTAAATGCAGTAACAACTAATCAACAATTAATTGAAAGTCAAGCTAGTTTAAAACGGGCAATAGCTACTATAAAACAACAAATTTCTGAAGCTAGAGCCAATCAAGTAAAAACTCTAAATACTTTACAACAGCAGTTAATTGAAGCTACCGCTAACCGCAATAAAACTATAGCCACTTTACAAAGACAAATAGACGAAGAAAAGGAAAAATTAAATCGTCTATTAGTAGTTAGTCCAATAAATGTCCAAGTAGCTCAAGCTCAAGTTACTAATGCAATTGCCTTAATGAGAAAAGCTCAAGCAGAACTTCGGCAAAGTTATGTTAAAGCTCCTAGTTCCGGTGAAATATTAAAAATTCATACTAAATCAGGGGAAATGATGGGTGTAAATGGGATTGCGGAAATTGGACAAACCGATCAAATGTTTGTAGTTGCAGAAGTTCCTGAAGATAGTATTAGTAAAATTCGTTTAGGTCAAACTGCTACTATCTCCAGTGATAACGGTACATTTAATGGTCAATTAAAGGGTAAAGTTACGGAAATCGGGAGAAAAATTGGCAAGAAAGATGTTCTGAATAACGACCCGGCGGCAGATATTGATGCTAGAGTTGTAGAGGTAAAAATTGCTTTATCTCCAGAATTTAATCAGCAAGTTTCTGGTTTAACTAATGCTAAAGTTACGGTAGAAATTAATGCTAATTAACTTCCTATTTCTCTGAAAAATATTCAGGTTAAACTACTTAATTAATTGTTTCCAAAATCAAAAAAAGCTAAAAAATGGCAGGAAAAATACCTTTATCTTGGCTACAACTGACAAGAGAAAAAACTCGCCTAGCAGTAGCTTTGTCCGGTATTGCCTTTGCTGATATTTTAATGTTCATGCAATTAGGTTTCCGGGATGCACTCTATTATAGTAACGTCAGAATGCACAGCAGTTTAGCAGGTGATGTGATTTTAATTAATAATCAATCTAATGCTGTTTTATCAATGAAAAGTTTTTCCCAAAGAACTTTATATAAGGCGTTAGATTTACCCACAGTTAAATCAGTACATCCCATATATTTAGACTATACAAGCTGGAGAAATCCCGTTACAGGTCGCCCTCGCAGTATTTTGATTTTCGGCATAAATCCAGAGGTTAATTTGTTTAATTTACCTGGAGTAAATGAAAACTTAAATAAACTTAAACTTCCTGATGTGGTTTTATATGATCGTTCTTCTAGGGTAGAATATGGTCCGATTACTGATAGTTTTAATCAGGGCAAAATTGTCACGGCTGAAGTAAGAAGACGACAAGTTAAAGTCGGTGGATTATTTACTTTAGGGGCATCTTTTGGTGCAGATGGTAATTTAATTACTAGCGATCTTAACTTTTTGCGAATTTTTAATAATCGTCAACGGGGACTAATTGATATTGGGGTAATTAAGTTAAAACCTGGCGCAGATCCTAATCAAGTGGCTCAATATTTGCGAAGTTATTTACCTACAGGTATTAATGTTTTAACTAAGGAGGAATTTGTTGAATTTGAAAGAAATTATTGGGCAAGTAGTACGGCTATTGGTTTTATTTTTACATTAGGAACAATTATGGGTTTTATTGTGGGAACTGTCATTGTTTATCAGATTTTGTATACAGAAGTAACAGATCATTTATCTGAATATGCTACTCTCAAAGCCATAGGTTACACTCAAAATTATTTATTAACCGTGATTCTTCAAGAAGCTTTTTTATTAGCTGTTGTCGGTTATTTACCCGGCTTTGCTTGCGCTCTTGTTTTGTACAATGTTGCTAGAGACGCTACTCTTTTACCCATATTCATGAGTTATAATCGCGCTATTATGGTAATCATGTTAACTATTTTAATGTGCTTTATTTCAGGAATGATTGCTATTCGTAAATTGGGTTCTGCTGACCCAGCAGATATTTTTTAATAGGTAATACATAATAGGTATTTAACTTACATATTACCTAAAATTAAAACTCTTGTGGGGTGGTTATCTTGACCGCCCTGGTTATGCTTAAAGGTTTATCACCTTCATAGGGATAAACTTCCTGATTATTCCCTCTTCTTTATTCCATCTTTCTTGTTAACTCTTCTATTATGATCAACAAAAAACCCGTAATAACTATTAAAAACATTAATCACTACTATGGTAAAGGATCTCTAAGAAAACAGATTTTATTTGATATTAATCTGGAAATATATGCCGGAGAAATTGTCATTATGACCGGTCCATCAGGTTCAGGTAAAACAACATTATTGAGCTTAATTGGTGGTTTAAGATCGGTACAAGAAGGAAGTCTGAAATTTTTAGGTGAAGAACTCTGTGGCGCAAGTCAAAGTAAACTAGTAAAGATGCGTCGTCATATTGGTTATATTTTCCAAGCTCACAATTTATTGGGTTTTTTAACTGCTAGACAAAACGTGCAAATGGCTGTGGAATTAAATCATCGTATTTCCCAATCAGCAGCTATTTCTCAATCGGAAACTATGCTCAAATCTGTGGGTTTACAAGAACGTATTAATTATTACCCGGATAATTTATCAGGTGGACAAAAACAAAGAATAGCGATCGCTCGCGCTTTAGTCAATCATCCTCCTTTAGTATTGGCCGATGAACCAACAGCAGCATTAGACAAACAATCAGGACGTGATGTAGTAGAAATCATGCAGCGTTTGGCTAAAGATCAGGGAACTGCTATCTTACTTGTTACCCATGATAACCGGATTTTAGATATTGCTGATCGCATTGTGGAAATGGAAGATGGTCTTCTGACCCGTGATGCTCAAAATGTAGCTTTTAATCATGACTCTAAAATAAATAATCACAAGTCGTAACGTACTCCACACACTCCCTTGTACCTTGCGGCACGCTACGCGAACAGGTGAGTGTGGGCTTCTCGGTGACTCCTAATAATTGCTATAAAGTAATTGACACAACATTTTTCTTTATCTTCCATAAACTAGAATTAATGTCATAGTTTCCTCATGATTACAGAATCTACCTGGAATAGAAAGCTAGAAATATCAGTGTTTTTATAAACAATAATGAGTATTATTTGTAACGAGCAATCTTAGTAACACCGGGAAAAGTAGTTTGAGGAGATTTGTCCATAAAATTACTAACTCAGGACTTACGCAAAATATCTCTCAAACCCTCTTTTCTTCGTTCTCTTCGTTCCTATCCCTGACGGGACGCTCCGCGAACGTGGTTCATTATTCCGTGACTTGTGCGTAAGTCCTATAACTGTTGCTAAACCACTGCTTGAGATCTCATATATGAGATTAATATATTTAACATCAGAAATCTATAAGCTAATAATATACCATTTTTATATTTTGTTTGTTATTTTGTATTGGGGGGAACAGTTATTCCATGTAAAGCCCGTTTAAATGAAAATTAGTTCGACTACTTTACCGTTCCCCAAGTTCAGTGCAAATTACCAAGAGAATTTATCTTGTACATGGCATGGCCAAGGCAAATTTTCATCAATCTCATCTACGGAGGATTTACAACGATGCTGAAAACCAATAGTCAACCAATGATTATCTCTAGTTTTGTTAACCATGAGGAGCAAAACCGTCAAGCTAAAAATCAGTTTAATTTATTGCAAAAATTACGTCAATTTCTGGATGAAATCGAAATTGATAATCGTCAAGTTGCTAGATTGATTGCTAAACTTATTCCTGCCCAATGTCCCTTTGAGCGTGATATCGTGGTTTTTGGTCGCAAAATCGCCCACATTCCCCCTTTATGCAAATTGAACCCCCTGTATGACCAGTTTGTAGGCTTGCGTTTTCGTGCATTATGTTATTTAGTAGACAAGTGTGGAGAAGACATTGAATCTTACTGCTAAATACAACATTAAATAGGCCATGGAAATTAAAGTCGAACATCAACCAAGTCTTGCACATCTCCATCAGTTAGATGTATTTAATTGGCCAATTTGGGAAAAGGAAATATCTAAGTTTCCCTGGACTTACGATGATCAGGAAATTTGCTACTTTTTAGCAGGTAATGTCATTGTCACTCCTCATGGAGGACAAGCGGTACAAATGGGTAAGGGAGATTTAGTGACTTTTCCTGCTGGTATGTCTTGTGTCTGGGAAATTATCAGCGATGTCAAGAAACATTATCGCTTTGATTAATTGTAATTTATTTTTACTAATTTTGACGCAACCCAAATAATCAATATCTGAGAGATGGGAATTTGATATTTTTTAGCGGGTTGCTATGAAACTATTGTTCCTAAAATATCATCTACAAATAAATTATTTTCGGGGAATGCTGAAATTGATAATTTTTCCCCGCGACTTAGTATTTGAATATCCCTATAACCATTTTCACTAGGGTAGCGATAGACAGTAATTACTTGTTGATAAATATCAACTAACCAAACTTCAGTAATACCACTACTAGCATAGAGAGGAATTTTCACGTCTCTATCATATTCAATACTGCTATCTGCAACTTCAATTAATAAGAATATATCTTGGGGTTGGGGGTGTCCAGATTCATAAAAATCTGCGCGAGGTTTTAGTAATGCGATATCTGGTTCAGGTTCAGATAAGTTATTTAAGAGAATCGGATTTTGTACCCTAACAATTACTTTTATTCCCAGAATATTGCTGAATAAGCGATTAATTCTGTCAACGCAAGCTGCGTGTCTTCTACCAATTGGTGACATTTCTATAATTTCTCCATTAATCAGTTCTACTTTATCATTTTCTGACAAAATACCGGCTTCACTCATTTGATGGTATTGAGAAATAGTAAAGCGAAAATTTTTAACCTGTGGTTTTGCTAATTGTAAGGTCATAATTAACTTTCTCCTATAGGAATCTGGTTTGATTCTGTGAATTTACTTGTGTGGTCAGGGAACAGGGAACAGGGAACAGTAAAGACAGAATTGATACCTACTGAGTCTTGTATGGCTACGCAACGTAAGCTATCAAAAATCAAATAGGAGTCCTATATTTACCTTTATTTTTAAAATAGCAATAATATCCCCGACTTCTCAACTCAATTGATTATTTAGACTAAATTAGGCGGTTAGAAACCGGGTATACAGAGACAAAACCCACCTGTGTGGGTTTAGAAACCTGTTTATAAAAAATCGAAAAATACTTCAGGAACTAATCTTAATTCACCAGATTTAAACCGAGAAATATCTATCCATAATGCGCGATGTTGACGTTCTGGTGTTTCTGAAAAAGTTAAACTTTCGATGTGGTAAAATTTGGAATCTGCAAAATCACATTCATAAAGTTGAATGATTTCATGTCCTTGTTTACCGTTAAAAGTAAATAGGTTTTCGATACAACTTAGATAGCGAATATTGGTTAATTCGGCTTGAATTTCTTCTTGAAACTCTCTAATTAAAGCTATGCGACTAGTTTCACCAAATTCTACACCACCACCTAAGGCCCGATAAAAGATTGATTGTTTTGTAGGATCATATCCTTCAGAAACAAAGATTCTATTACCATCTCGAATTAGTGCTAAAACAATTACTCGAATTTGACCTTCTTTATTCATGATAGTAATTAATTGTAATTATCGTAGATTGAATCGGGGCGACTTTCACTATTTTCTATAGGCCAATCTGAATTTTCACCACCAATATATAGTTCTTCAATAGCGACATATTCTTGAGTTAGTTGTGTTAGTGCGTTAATCAGAATGTCTAAAGCGATCGCATCACTTGTTCCCAAATCAAACCAACAACGCATCCAATCTCCTTCATATTCAAATTCACCCATATTGTGCATCAAAGCCAGTAAGCTTTTATCATAGCCCTGTTCATCATAATTCATGTAGCTGATATCAATTCCTGTATCTTGTACTTGCAGATTTTCCGCATTAAATCCCCCCAATTTACCTAAATAAAACCAGGAAGTAAATACTTCTTCTACATATTTTTTTTCTTGTTGGGAGGGAATGGTGCTAAACTTCAACCAAATCCAGACATCAAAAGGATTAAACTCGCGGAATTGAATTTGCATTTTTGTAATGGGTAATTGGTAATTGGTAATTGGTAATAGGTAATAGGTAAGAAATTATTGCCAATGATTAATGACTAATAATTACTAACAGCTTGACTGCGTTCATATTCAATTTGTTTGACTAAATTAACAGGAAGTTGGGATTTTTTAGCTAATGCTTTGTCAAAATAAACTATTCCTTCCTTAATTAAATCCTGACTTTTTTCCCTTTTTCCTTTTTCCTGAAGAATTTGAGCTTTTAGATAGTAAATTTCTGGGTTGTCAGCAGTTGCTTTTAAAGCGCGGTTGACATAATCTAAAGCCTGAGAATATTGCTTCAAATCTCGATAGGCTAAAGCAATACCCCTATCTACTAAATAACCAGGTGACGCATTTTTTTGCAACCGTTCAATTGCATCATCTGGACTAGTAAAAGGCAAATTTACAGCTAACATTAAATCCATATAGCCGCGAATTAAGTTTAACTCTGGATCATTGGCAGAAATTTCTTCCGCTCTGTCAAAATATGTATATACTTTTCGTAAGCGACTAAAAGCAGGTTCAGCACCATTGATAGTCCCTTCTCTACCGAGAATTAGCGCCCCCTCCAAAAAATGACTGACAGCAATGTATAAATTACCACGTAATGGATCACTAGGAATAAGATCTTGTGCAGTTTCCAGAGTCTTTTGACTGTATTTTTCCAAACTAACCCAATCTTGATCTCTATAAGCTAAACCAGCCTGAATCATATAAATTAAGGGTTCATTGGGTTCGCTAGAAATAGCTGCTTGTAAGGAATTTTTAGCTTTTGGGTAATTTCCCTCTTGGAAAATCGCTTTAAAAACAGCTTCCGTATTATCACCAATTTTACGAGGTTTTTGAGTCCGAAATGGATCAGCAGAAAAGGAGGGATTTACAAATAGATTTAAAAGAATTGAAGTAGTAACAGTCACTTTTAAAAATATAGGAAATCGCCGAGATATGATGAAATGAGGAATTAAGAACTGTTTTAACATAGTCATCAAGGAAATAATTACGGTTGAAATTGTTTTATCTATTACCTAAAATACAAAACAGTGCATTATAAATTACGTCCATTGCCACCAAAATTTACCCTAACTTGGTAATCTTAACAGATGCTCTATCTTAGAAATCTAACTTATCATCCCACGGCTTGCCCCAAAGCAATTCTCCAAGCCATTAACTTAGAATTACCACCCCGGAAACTAGGTTTAATAATTGGACCTAGCGGTTCAGGGAAAAGCACCTTATTAGAAATTCTATCTGGACTAGCTGATCCTACCACTGGTGGGGTTTTTTGGCGAGAGCAGGGACTCATAGCTGAACAACTGCAACAATTAGCAGGTTTAGTATTTCAATTTCCAGAACGACACTTTTGCGGGGGGACAATTTTAGAAGAATTACGCTTAGGACATCCTGAACTGGGATTAGAAAAGGTTAAACAAGCATTAACAGAAGTGGGATTAGATAATTTATCTTTATCTGCTTCTCCTATTAATTTAAGCGGGGGACAACAAAGACGGTTAGCTTTAGCAGTCCAATTAATTCGTCAGCCGCATTTATTACTATTAGACGAACCTACAGCAGGTTTAGACTGGTCTATGCGTCGGCAACTGGTGAACTTATTAGCCAAACTGAAAAAAGATTGGACATTGTTAGTTGTAACACATGATGCCAGTGATATATTGCCAATAGCTGATTATTGTTGGACATTAGATCATGGTATTTTAAAATCAGTTGAGCCGACAACTTTGGGAAATAAAACACAAGAAGTAGTGACTAATTTACCGGGTGAGTATTAACTTTCTTCTTCCTTCTTCTTCCTGCTTCGCGTTCTTTGCGTCTTCGTGGTTCATTTAATTCATATTTTGTCAAGAAATAGGGAATTTAACCGCAGATAAATTTGAGATCAATGATCAAGTAAAAATCGGCTAAAATTAATGGGAAAAAGTGATTTTCAATAATGGATATAGAATCTTTATCTATCGCTAATTTGCCGAAAATGGCGGAAATATGGCAAAAAACGCTGAATTGGCAACCGACGAATCTACAAGAAAAGCAATTTCAACAACTTTATCAATTAATCATTGCCGGAAATCGCCAAATTAACTTAACTAGGATTACTGAACCTGAAGATTTTTGGGAGAAACATCTTTGGGATTCCTTGCGAGGAATTGCACCAAAACAAATATTTATTCCCGGTATTGACAGGGGAAAACGGATAATTGACATTGGTACAGGTGCAGGTTTTCCTGGTTTACCAATTGCTTTAATTTTTCCCAATTCTCAAGTTACACTTTTAGATTCTACAGGCAAGAAAATTGCTTTTGTTGAGGATATTTTATCAACGCTTGCTCTTAATAATGCGAAAACTTTACTTGGGAGAGCGGAAGAAGTTGGTCAACAATATCAACATAGACAATATTATGATTTAGCGGTGATTCGGGCTGTGGGAAATGTTTCTGTTTGTGCTGAATATAGTTTACCATTAGTCAGAAAAGGCGGTTTGGCGGTTATTTATCGAGGTACTTGGAGCGAAGCAGAAAATGAAAGTTTAGAAACTGCTGTTGAACAACTAGGTGGAGTAGTTGAATTAATTGAAGAATTTGCCACTCCTTTGAGTAATAGTATGCGTCATTGTCTGTATTTGCGAAAAGTGACTAACACACCAATTAGTTTTCCCCGTGGGGTTGGTATACCCAGTCAAAAACCAATTTAATCAGCGAATTTCTCGATTTTAGATTAGATTAGTGATTAGATATATAGCGTGAGAGCGTCAACGCCGCCAGCGATAATAAACTTAAAATCCCCAAATCCAAGTGTTAAATTTGTCTCAAAATGGTTGTTCTGTATGGGTTGCTTCTTCAACAGAAGGACTGCTGACACCAACTGCTGTTGCTCTTGGCAAATTTGATGGTGTTCATCTTGGTCATCAAAGAGTAATTCAGCCAGTATTACAGTTAGTATGGGGTGAAAGCGGGGAAAATTCAACCCCCCCAGCCCGAAAAAATCCGCGCCCTTACTCAACCGTTGTTACTTTTGATCCCCACCCCCATGAGTTTTTTACAGGACAACCCCGTGATTTGTTAACACCACTGGATGAAAAAGTGCAACAATTGCGATCGCTTGGGGTAGAACAATTGGTATTATTACCTTTTGATAGAGAACTGTCCGCTCTTTCCCCGGAGGAATTTGTGGATAAAATTCTGGTTCAACAACTCCAATGTCAACAAATTAGCGTTGGCCAAGATTTCTGTTTTGGCAAGAAGCGTATGGGTACAGCCCAGGATTTGCAAATACTCGCAGCTAAATACAATATACCCGTGACCATAGTTCCTATAAAAACTGATACAGACAGCTTATCCACAACAGATGATACTCGTATCAGTACATCCTTAATTAGGGAAAGTTTAGAAGTAGGTGATATTCCTAAAGCAAATCGTTTGCTGGGAAGACCTTATACTCTTACGGGTGAAGTAGTAACAGGTCAGAAATTAGGTAGAACTATCGGCTTTCCTACAGCGAATATCCAACTACCAAAGGATAAATTTTTACCTCGACATGGTGTTTATGCTGTGGAGGTGATCATTCATAATCAAACTCCAGATACAGACCCTATTCAGCAATTAGGGGTCATGAATATCGGGAACCGTCCCACGGTTAATGGTATAGATACTCGTGTGGAAGTACATTGTTTAAATTGGTCTGGTGATTTATACGGGAAAATTTTGGAGATACAGTTAGTAAGATTTTTGCGTCCTGAACAGAAATTTCCCTCTTTGGAAGCACTGAAAAATCAAATTCAACTTGATTGTACAGCAGCTCAAGCAATTTTTAATTCTTAATGATGGATGACAAGTGTTACGTGAGAATACTGTAAGAAAGGCTAAATTATCAACTTAAAACTAAATTCGTGGTTAAAAACTGTGTCTATATTTCCTCTGATACAATATAGGACATAAGACAAAAATTGACGCTTTAATACAAAATTTGGTATAATTTTTGTCTAGACATCAATTCGTCGGTTTAGTCTTGGTATCCTCACCTAACTCACATAAGCCCTATTTTTGAACATGAACAGCAAAATCTTCTGGAAGCTTAGTATAGCCATGAATTTATCGCTATTTATGGTTTTTTGTGATTTTTCAAAGTTCCAATTAATACCTACAGCAATAGCCCAGACAAATAATTCCTCGGTTTTAGGATGTTGGATTACTGCATATAGGACTGGTCAGGCAGTTAATACAATAACAATGGAAATCTATGGTGACAATACATGGGAATTAGTAACGCGAATGAAGTTCCCACCAAAAGCTAAGAGAAAAGACTTTGAATTCAGTACATCAGGTAATTGGTATATTCAAGGACTTCAGTTAGTAACTCAAGAAAAAGATAGGGGAACGAAAAGTATTTTTGTACAACCCGCTCCTAATACACTTGAAGTAATTTCAGGGGGTGGTCTTGTCTTTAACAGATGCAATTAATTAAGCAGTTTTAGGTATAAAACCTCTCAAACCCTCATTTATTCATGTACTTTGTGCTTAATTTGTTATATATTTCGTAACTCAATAGCAAATATTGTAACCGATTTTCTAGAAATTTTGGGTTCATCTCTGGTTTCAATACTTGTCGGTTCAAGAAATGCGGGTTAGGTTGAGTAATAGTGAAACATGACATAATCAATGATTTTGTTGGGTTTCGTTCCTCAACCCAACCTACCATAGAAGTAGATTAGTGTTAAAAATAGTGATTGAGACGGTTCTGGATTCTAAAATCCTTTTTACACTTCATAATTCCTTCTACATTTCCCCCCCAGGTACTACATGAGAGAAAAAATTGACGCTTTAACACAAAACTTAGCTCGTACCATCGTTGGAAAACATGAAGCTATCCGCTTGGTTATAGTAGCCTTACTTGGTGGTGGTCATGCTTTATTAGAAGATGTCCCTGGAGTCGGTAAAACCCTCTTGGCCAAGTCTCTAGCTCGTTCCGTAGATGGTAAGTTTCAACGGTTACAATGTACTCCTGACCTACTCCCTACAGACATCACTGGTACAAATATTTGGAATCCTAAAAGCGGTGAATTTACATTTCTCCCTGGTCCGATATTTGCTAATGTCCTACTAGCTGACGAAATCAACCGCGCTACACCCCGTACTCAGTCAGCTTTACTGGAAGTCATGGAAGAACATCAAGTCACAATTGATGGTGTTTCCCGTCCAGTTCCCCAGCCATTCTTTGTCATTGCTACCCAAAACCCCATTGAGTATCAAGGGACTTTTCCCCTCCCAGAAGCGCAAATGGACAGGTTTATGCTGTCTTTAAGTTTGGGATATCCTTCGGAATCTGAAGAAATGGAAATGCTACAAAATTTACAAGCAGGTTTCAAGGTTACTGATTTACAGCCCTGTATCACTTTAGAAGAAGTACAAGCATTACGTCAAGCTTGTTCCCAGGTTAAAGTAGCAACATCTTTACAACAATACATTTTAGAATTGGTGCGGACTACTAGACATGATGAAGAAATTACTCTTGGTGTTAGTCCCCGTGGTACGGTAGCGTTACAAAAAGCTGCTCAAGCTTTGGCTTTTATCTTAGGTAGAGAATATGCTCTTCCCGATGATATCAAGTTTCTTGCTCCCCACGTTCTTTGTCATCGTCTGATTCCTAGAGGGGGACGAAATGCTAAAACTATAGTTGAACGGTTATTGAGGTCTTTACCTATTCCTTAATATGTAATAGTAATATTATGGGAGGTTGTAAGTAAGTCGGAACCCTAAAACCGATGTATATAAAGATTCTTGTCTATGTTGTAGGGGGATAGGTTGTGGTTTCATGGTTAGTAATTTAGTGTGATTAAATGTCTTGTACTATCTGAATGCTAGTAAAAAAATAAGAACCTCACCTTATGTAGCCTGACAAAGAATCAAACCAAACCACCCTTTTTCATCTGTCCAAGTTTTCACAGTATTTAATCCCTTACTTTGTAATTGTTTTTCCATAGTTACTAAGTCAAACTTCCGGGAAATCTCTGTTAATATACTTTCTCCTTCTTCAAAAAATACCTTTAAATCCAAAACTTCTAAAGATACCCAATGACTTTTTTGACAATGTAAATACATTTCAATTTGATGATCAACTTGATTATAAATTGCTTGGTGTCTAAACAAATTGATATCAAAATTACCTTGAAAACGCCAATTCAAATGAGAAAGCATATTCAAATTAAAAGCAGCAGTCACTTCTTGACTATCGTTATAAGCAGCTTCTAAAATATCCTGGGGTTTTTGTAAATCAATACCCAATAAAAAGTAATCTCCTAGTTGTAAAGTGCGAGAAACTTGATTTAAGAAAATATCACATTCTTCTGGGTTAAAATTCCCTAAAGAACTTCCCAAGAAAAATAACATCCGTGATTGTAAATAATTCGATTCTAGATGAACTAAAGCCTGTTCATAAGTCCCTAATAGTCCATGAATAGAGAAATCAGGATACTTTTCTTGTAACTGTAAAACACTAGTCTTTAGAATACCTCCACTAACATCAATAGGAAGATATCTACAAGAGTTAGCAATTTTTTGATAAGCAGTTAATAAAGCTTGAGTTTTTGTAGAACTACCACTACCTAATTCTATCAACTCACAACAATTTGTAATTTCTGCAATTTCATCAGCATATTGTTGTAAAATCCAGGCTTCTGTACGAGTCGGATAATATTCTGGTAACTCACAAATCTTTTCAAATAATAGAGAACCAGGATCATCATAAAAATATTTGGGGGGTAAATTTTTCGGTTTTTCAGTTAACCCCTTAATGACATCTTTACCATCAATACTTAGCTCTTGATAATGATGATCTAAAACTGTTAAAGGTTGTGTAATCATTTGCTAAATCCTCTCTGTTTACTCTGCGACTCTGGGTGAAAAAAAGATATTTATTTAATCCAAACTTTCAGCAATTCTAAAACCGACGTGCTGATAAAAAAACGGACGAAACCAGTTACGATAACAAGCTAAAGCCATTGTACCATTCGTTGCCCAAGAACCACCCAACATCATAAAATGTTTATTATCAAAAAATGGTGCAGATTGATCTGGATAAAGATTATGGGTTTTAAATCCTGGTAAGGGGTAGAATCTACTAGACAACCATTCCCAAACATTACCCCGTAAGTCAGAAATACCAGATTGATTATTTTCTGAAAACATTCCTACAGGAGTTGGGGAAATAAATTGTAAGTTGAGATTGTAGTTATTTGATAACCGAGAATCTTCAGATATTTTCAGAGCTTGATTCCATTCTGCTTCTGTCATTAACCGAGTCTTCTTACCTTTCCACTGACAATAAGCCATTGCTTCATAATGGTTAACTTCTACAGGCCAATCTAAAGGTAAATCTATTTCATCAAATGTAGCACGATAACGATAGTTATTTTCTTGGACTATCCAGAACTTAGGATATTCTACATTGTAGAGTTGTTTCCACGTCCAAGATTCAGCATTCCAGTAATTAGAATTGTTGTAACCACCTGCTTGAACAAATTCTAAAAATTCTCCATTTGTAATTAGATATTGACTAGCTAAAAATGGTTTTACTTCAATCTCTAAATTACCATATTCACTATCCCACCCAAAAGTTAAATCATCTTCACTTTTTCCTAATTTGACGACACCACCGGGAATTTCTCGCATTTGATTATCAGGAATTTCTCCATTACTCGGTGCATAATTCCATCTTTGGGGACGTTGTAATTTATCAATTGGTAGTTGACGCAACAGCATCGAAGAGGTTTCCAGATGAATGCGACTATGTTCTATTCCCATTAATAAAGCCCAAATAGGATGTTGTTGATGAATGGGTAAATTTAGGGTAGTGTTGTTAATGATTGCTGTGATTTCTGACCTAGCTTTGTTTCGATATTCCCAGACTTTTTCAACATCAGGCCAGTTAAATCCTTGAATAGCTTCCTCTAGTTCTGCTGGTGTTTCTGGATCAACGCCAATTTCAAACAGAGTTTCATATTGGGGATTAATCCGATTTGTTAATAAACCGACCTGAATTAATTTATTGATATAAAAAACAGCCGAATGTCCAAGATAGAAAATTAATTTATTTCTTAAAGGATCGGGATTTAGATAAAAGGTTTCTTCCTTAATTACACTTTTCATTAAGGTTTCTTCCATTTCCCAGGAATTTTCAAAATATTTAAGTAGGATTGTGGAACTACAATTATCGAGTTGGGGAATATGGGTATCTGTCATTTTATTAGCCTTGGTAATTAATTCCTTGGTATAACTTGGATTAACTAAATTATTTTATCTGAGATTATGTTAACATAACTATGTTATGTTGTCTTCTCAGTATATAGATAAGTTCGTAAAAAAAGTTTACATATTCCGATTACAAAATGTATAATTGAAAGTTACGATTATATGCAATAGAAACGGGTAAAGGCATGAAAATCACCTCATAATTATGGATGTACAACAATTTGCTCAATTGACGATCAACGGTATTGCTGTAGGTAGCATTATTGCCCTAGCAGCCGTCGGACTGACTCTAACCTACGGAATTTTACGGTTATCTAATTTTGCCCATGGTGATTTTCTCACCTTGGGCGCTTATCTAACCCTGATGACCAATAGTACAGGTGTAAATATTTGGCTGTCAATGATTTTAGCAGCTTTGGGAACAGTAGGAGGAATGTTACTAGCAGAAAAATTACTGTGGTCAAAAATGCGGTCTATCCGTGCCACCTCCACAAGTCTGATCATTATCTCCATTGGGCTGGCTTTATTCCTCCGCAACGGCATTATTTTTATCTGGGGAGGTAAAAACCAAAATTATAATCTACCTGTGATATCAGCTTTAGAATTTGGTACATTAAGAGTACCGCAAAATCAATTATTGGTACTGGGATTAGCTATTTTAGCCATTTTATCCCTTCACTACCTACTACAAAATACCAAAGTTGGTAAAGCCATGCGGGCAGTGGCTGACGATTTAGATTTAGCTAGAGTATCGGGTATTAATGTTGATAGAGTAATTCTTTGGACTTGGGTAATTGCTGGTACATTCACTTCCCTGGGAGGTAGTATGTACGGGCTAATTACAGCCGTGCGTCCAAATATGGGTTGGTTTTTGATTTTACCCCTATTCGCTTCTGTAATTTTGGGCGGAATTGGCAATCCTTACGGAGCGATCGCCGCAGCCTTTATAATTGGTATTGCCCAAGAAGTTAGCACCCCTTGGCTAGGTTCACAGTATAAACAAGGTGTAGCCCTATTAATCATGATTTTGGTGCTGCTGATTCGTCCCAAGGGTTTATTCAAAGGCACAATTTAAGCAGCACCAGCCTACTTCTAACTATTCAATAATGTGGAAGTAGTAAGCTGCTACCAAAAAGTTAACAGCCAAAAGTAATAAAGCCCAACCAGTACGGAAAGCGTAGGAAGGTTTAGCAGCAGGTTTTCCTTTAGCAGTCATAAGCGGTTCTCCTAATTTTGTGGCTTTTTAAGAAATAGCAAACTCACGCGCCAATTTTGCAAATTCTTTAAAAATATTTTTGTAAGGTTGGTCAGTTGTCAGTTGTCAGTTGTCAGTTGTTGGTAGGAAAAATCTTCTCCTCTGCACCCCTGTCCCCTGTCCCCTGTAACCTGTCCCCTGTTCCCTGTTCCCTGTCCCCTTATTCCTCCCCAGCGTGGTAGGAACTGCGAACCAACGGACCGGAACGGACATGATTAAAACCCATTTCCTTGGCTATATCACCTAATTCTGTAAATTCCTCCGGTGTCCAATATTTTTGGACTGGGAGATGATCTAAAGAAGGACGCATATATTGACCAATGGTTAAGCGATCGCACTTTACAGAGCGCAAATCCCTCATTGTCTCAATTAATTCATCTATTGTTTCTCCGTGACCCACCATCACACCCGACTTCGTAGGAATCTGATCATTAAATTCTTTAACTGTCGCTAATACAGCCAAGGAGCGGTCATATTTTGCCCCTCGACGCACGGTTGGGGTTAACCTGCGGACTGTTTCCACATTATGGTTAAAACAAGCCGGTTCAGCTTGAATAATCATCTCTAGGCTATGACGTTGGCCAGCTAGACCTCCACTACCCCAAAAATCCGATGTTAACACTTCAATTTGAGTTGCTGGGTTCAGGTCACGGATAGTTTCCATAGTCTTGACAAAATGACCTGCTCCCCCATCAGCTAAATCATCACGGGCTACAGCAGTTAACACCACATACCGCAATCCTAAAAGCTGTACTGATTCTGCTACTTTTTGGGGTTCTTGCTCATCCAAAGCCATGGGGGCATGACCTTTATCTACTTGACAAAAAGCACAGGATCTGGTGCAGGTCGGACCCATTAATAAAAAAGTCGCTGTTTTTTGAGCATAGCATTCGCCCCGATTTGGACAACGTCCCTCTTCACAAATCGTGTGAATTTGACGCTGCTTAATGATCCGCTGGACAGTAGATATCTCACTAGCTTTGCCCAGAGGACGACGCAACCAGCTAGGTATAGTTATAATTTCTGACTTGATATCAACCTTTTGTTGAGAATTCATATTAATCAATGAGAATTCATATTAATCAAATTGTCACCTTTATCAAACAGAAAATTAAATAGTTTTATGCTTCGTAATTATTATTACATTGGCAATTAACCAAAATAGGACTTACGCAAGTGTCACACCAATGTAGAGACGTTCCATGGAACGTCTCTACAATCTTTACCTCCAGAGATCTATTGAAGATCAGCTTTATTACCCATTATCCACTATTTACAAATAACCTAAAATTGCTGTGGCTCTTGATTGGTAATAACACTAACTTGTGTACTGACAGCCTTTGCTGCTTGTAACATAGGAGTGTTAGTAACAGAATTATTAGCCAAAGTAAACAAGGGATTAGATAAAATTCCAGAGATAGTAGTAGCTATCAAAGTTACTATCAAACCGACTTGTAAAGGTCTAAGCCCTGGTAAATCCCAACGCACTTGGGGATAATTTTTGACTACCTCGGACATTTCTTGAGGTTCTTTGACCACCATCATCTTAACTACACGAATGTAGTAATAGATAGAAACCACACTAGTAATTAAACCGAGCAGAACTAACCAGTAAAGACCAGCTTGCCAACCTGCCCAAAATAGGTAAATTTTCCCAAAAAATCCGGCTAATGGGGGAATACCACCCAAAGACAACAGGGAAATACTCAAACCCAGTGTGAGAAGAGGATCTTTTTGATACAAACCTGAGTATTCGGCAATTTGGTCTGTTCCCGTGCGGAGAGAGAATAATATCACACAAGTAAAGCCGCACAGGTTCATAAACAGGTATACCAATAGATAGAAAATCATACTGGAATAACCGGCATCAGTTCCCGCAATTAAGCCAATCATCACAAACCCAGCTTGGGCAATAGATGAATAAGCCAACATCCGTTTCATGCTAGTTTGGGCTAGGGCGACAACGTTACCCAATACCATACTTAGGACAGCTAAAGCGGTAAAAACAAATCTCCACTCATCAGCTACAATCGGGAAGACAGTAGTTAATAAGCGGATAGCCAGAGCAAACCCGGCTGCTTTAGAACCGACGGATAAAAAAGCGATTACAGGGGTAGGTGCGCCTTCATAAACGTCTGGTGTCCATTGGTGAAAAGGTGCAGCGGAAATTTTAAAGCCAATACCCGCAATTACGAAAACTAGAGCAATTACTAAACCCAGAGACTGACCAACATTCGCTGTGGCGATACCCTGAGCGATCGCACTTAATTCCGTTTGTCCACCAGATAAACCATATAAGAGGGAGACACCATACAAAAATACTGCTGTACTAGAAGCACCAATTAACAGGTATTTCAACGCCGCTTCATTGGAACGGGAATCACGTTTTGTATAACCTGTCAACAAATAAGAGGAAATACTCAAGGCTTCTAGAGAGATGAAAATCATCACCAACTCATTAGCGCCGGATAAAAACATTCCTCCCAAAGTCGCAGTCATCAAAATAGCGATAAATTCGGCTAAAGCCGTACCACTTTGTTCGACATAGCGAATTGACATTAATATTGTCACCAACGCCGATAGAGCGATGATACCACGAAAGACAATACTCAGGTCATCACCATTAAAACTACCAGTAAAGGCAATGGGGGTAGTTGTATCCCATTGAAAGTATAGAGCAATTATTGCCGCTGTTAAACCGAGCGTAGCTAGATATCCAATCCAGCGAGCAGAGCTACGCCCCAAAATCAAATCAACAATCAAAACCCCCAGAAGGGTAATCATGACGATTCCCTCTGGTAAAATCGTTCCCGCATTTAACTGGGATGCAAAATTAGCAAAATCCATGAGATGTATAGGTTTTAGCGATTAGCTGACACAAGTTTATTCTATCTATAGTTTTTAACTAAAATTGCATTGATCTTTCTATCTTTAACAGTTGATAATTCTTATATTTGATTTTAGCTAACCGGATATTCCTGTAAGCATAGCTTAAAGCACTTTATCTGCCAGCCTTTAAAACTTGTTCAGCTGTCAGTTGGAAATTTGGGAATGTCGGGGAAGTAATGGGTTGATTGCCTCGAATTTGCTGAATTTCATACTCTCCTTTGACTAACGTACAAATGGAAAGGGTAGGTTGTTTCGGTTTCCCAATATGTCGAGTCCCACCTAGACCCGCATAATCCGCAATCCAATATTCAGGAATACCTAGAATTGCGTAGTCTTCGACTTTACGCGCATAATCGTTTTGCCAGTTGCTACTAACTACTTCCATCACAAATTTAATCGAACTGCCCAGCGTGAGGATTGATTGGTCATTCCAAAGTAGTTCTTTCGCAAGTTCATTGCGATCAATAACCATAACATCAGGTCGAAATGCTGTCATACCCAAGTTAGAAGGACGTAGTAATCCTCGCTGAAGGACAAACCAATTTAAACTTATTGCATCAATTTGGGCGCAAATTTTTGTGGTAGTAAAAGCTGAAACTTCTTCATGGTAGCCCGTTGGTTCTAAATCAAACACCTCTCCATCAATCAATTCGTAGCGGTTACTGTCACCATAACGGACGATAAAATCGCCAAAACTTAGTAACTGCTGTTGTATTGGTATTTCGGTTGCAATGGTCATAGGTCAACTTAGCCCCATCAATATCATCACTCTAGCATTTTCGCTAAATCCATGCACTCCGAATTAAAAAGGCTAACGTAAAGTTCACCTTGATAATAAGAGGAGATGGCGATCGCCCTAAATTTTTCAAAAAAACAGTAACAGTAGGATGTATGATGTTAATTAATTTTGGCAGGGAATATTGTTTGGTGGAAATGTTGGGTTTCCTTTCGTCAACCCAACCTACAAGATCGGCGATTGCACTAAAGTAAACTGGGGATATTTTCGGATTTTTAGTCATCTTTAGATGACTTTTGCTATTAGACAGGGAATTCATTCCCTGGCGGTTTGTGGATTTTGCGTAAGAAAGCTATAACAGTTTAAGCAATCAAACTGAAATTACTACTAGTGAGAGTGATATCAGGATTACCTAAACGGGCAAATTCAAACACTGTTCCCGTACCCAAAATACTGCCATCTTGGTTATAGAATATACTTCCCGTACCTTGACTAAACACAATACGAGCGTTACTAGCATTGACAAATTCATCATCACTAACAACTGCAAAGTCAGTTAAAGCCTGTCCTGGAAGGTTAGTAATGGCATTAAATGTAGCTTTACTTAATACAATCTGGTCTAGTCCCGCTTCAAATTCGCTAATGTAATCAACGCCTAAGCTGGTACTAAAAACACTATCGCTTTGAAACAGATATTGATCATTACCAACTCCTCCCGTCAAGATATCATCACCAAGTCCTCCCCAGAGACTATCATTACCGGTGCCACCGTTGAGAATATCATTACCTGCTCCTCCCCAGAGGGTATCATTTCCTCCTAACCCTTGCAGTTGGTCATTGCCATCACCACCATTTAAGGTATTATTTAGAGCATTACCCGTGAGACGATCATTTCCTGTGCCACCTGTAGCATTTTCAATCACATTATTAGCAGAGAGAATGAGTTTAAGGTTGCTATTAACTATTTGCGATGTATTGATACCCAAATTCACATTTACAGCAGCAGTCGTCCCCGTAAAGTCAAGATTATCAATACCCCCTGTTGTTTTTTCCGTAATTGTGTCCGTTCCCAAAGCTGTATTTGCTAGGAAACGATAAGTATCATTTCCATCAAGACCGGTCAGGGTATTGTTGGCGCTATTACCTTGGAAAACGTTATTATTGGCATTACCTGTACCGTTGATAGCCGTTGTTCCGGTTAAAGTCAAGTTTTCCACGCCACCGGGCAGAGTAGTAGTCACAGAAGCACTGAGGGTATCGGTGATCGTTGTGGTAGTAGTTATTGCTGTGCCAAGGGTAGCATTGGTGGCGGTAGTCAAGTTGAGAGTAAAGGTTTCATTAGCTTCATTCAGAGAATCATTGAGAATGGGAATATTGATCACTTGACTGGTAACACCAGGGTTAAAGGTGAGAGTTCCGCTGGTGCTGGTATAGTCTGATCCTGCTATGGCTGTACCGTTAGCAGTGGCATATTGGACGGTAATAGTTTGGGTGCTAGTGCTGGAAAGAGTAACGGTATAACGAACGTTTTGAGGGTTGGTGTTACCTTCAACTATGGTCTGGTTAGCACTGAGGTTAAGATTAGGCAATAAGTCATCATTAGTAATAGTTCCTGTGACAGCAGCAGTTGTCCCAATGTTGTAACCTGTTCCTGTTGCCAATGTTAAAGCCACAGTTTCATTACTTTCAACAATGGTATCGGCTGTAGGGTCTATGGTTAAAGTGGCTGTACTTGCACCCGCAGCAAAGGTGATGGTTTTTCCTGTTCCTGGTGTTGCTCCTGTATAGTCGCTACTGTCGGCTGTGCCAGTGATACCATAGTTGACTGTTAAGGCACTGGTTGTGCTTCCTGTACGAGTGAAAGTGTAAATGAGGTTGGCTGTACCGTCTTCTAGAACGCTACTAGGAGATACTGCTAGGGTGACGCTGGGGAAATCATCATTAGTAATAGTTCCCGTGACAGCAGTGGTTGTACTAATGGTGTAACCTGTACCTGTAGCTAGAGTTAAAGCCACAGTTTCATCACTTTCAACGGTGGTATCTGCTGTGGGGTCTATTGTGAGGGTGGCTGTACTTGCACCGGCTGCAAAGGTGATGGTTTTTCCTGTTCCGGGTGTTGCACCTGTATAGTCGCTAGTATTAGCTGTACCAGTGATGCCATAGTTGACTGTTAAGGCACTAGTTGTCGCTCCTGTACGAGTAAAAGTGTAAACCAGATTGGTTGTACCGTCTTCTGTAACGTTACTGGGTGATACTGCTAGGGTGATATTAGGTAACTCTGAGGTTCCTTTAGATAAAGTGTTATATCTTGTCAGTACCTCGTCTGCTGTTAATACGCTATTATACAAACCGATTAAAGATACGTTACCAGCAGAATGCTCTCCGTCAGTTTCTGTGTCGTCTACAAACAAATACAAATCTCCATTAGGACTCAGATCCGCTAAACCATTAGTATCATTAAAAGACAAAACTTCACTGCCATTGAGATAGATAATTGTAGTGTTGTTACTGGCACGGCTGAAAACTATATGATTATATCCAGATGCCAATGTTCCCACTGCGGCGGTTTCGCTATAAAATTGCAAAGAATTATCTAGGACGTATAATCCTGTGTCGCTAACACGATCAGAAAAATCTATGATTTTGCGATAACCTGTAGTAGCATCAAAACTGAAAACCAGTTCTATGGAGTAGTTGTTAATAGGGATATTCGGATCATTTAGTAAAAGTCCTGAATTGCTTGCAAATCTGTACACGGACTTGCCAGCTTGACCAAATACTGTATCATTTGTGTCAGTCCCCAGAGTGTCCACAGGGTCTAAAATCGGTGAAGAATTAATACTACTGACAAAATTGGTATCCCATGAATAAGTAGGATTAATTACGCTATTCTGTTCTACCTGAATATTTTGCCCATTTACCGTAATCGTCGCGTGATCATCCTCAGCCTTCAAAGCCTGTAAAGTTGTAGTATCCAGACTGTTACCCTGTACCAAAGCAGCAAAAATCGCCCCTTCATCTCCAGCACTATCACTGAGATTGATATGAGCATCTACAAAATGCCCAATTTCCTCTAACAAAACTGCACTAATAGCTTCTGCTGTAGAAGTGGTGAGAAAATTAGCTGATAAATAAATCTGATTATTGCTACTGGCATAAGCCCCATTGGCATTGCCAAGAATGCTACTATCTAAAATCTCAATTTGCGGAAGTTGACTAAAATCACCAGATAGCCACTGTAAACGCAGAATTTCCGCACCGCTACGGTTGTATTGTGTACCAAAAGCTGTATCAAATAAATTCCAGAAGTTGTCTAAATCGGCAAAGGTGCTGAGTTGGTTATATGTCAGCGTCAGGGCAGAGTTGAGCAAGGTATTCATGGATTTGATGATTTATTCCTATGGAAATAATGTGACACAAATACTTACAACTGTCAATTTCTACATTCATACTACAAGTTATAATCAAGTTGTAAGCTATTATGCACCTCAAGTTTATTTCCCCAATTTTCAACAACTGTGAATCCTGTACTATTAAATTTCTGGGGTATTTTACAAACTATAGTCGCCAACTATGCGCTAGATAGGTTAAAGATGGAAATAACTGACAATTGACTCTCAAAGGTTGCTTTTCTCATGCTCAAAACAATCACCAGACTTGAATTTGAGAAAATTCCCCCGCTGTTGGGCAGTTTGTGTAAGTATACAATCACTACTTAGGCGTGATATTTCGTCTTGACATTTCGCAAAAATTAACCCAACTTGACTATTTAGCTGCATAGCTATTATTTATTTTAAATTTCCATGTCAACTCTCGTTATTGTCGAATCTCCCACAAAAGCTCGCACTATTCGCAACTACCTACCAAATGATTATCGGGTAGAAGCTTCCATGGGTCATGTTCGTGACCTTCCCCAGTCGGCCAGCGAAATTCCCGCAGCCGTCAAAGGGGAAAAATGGGCGCAGCTTGGGGTAAATGTAGAAGCCGATTTTGAACCGATTTATGTAGTCCCCAAAGATAAAAAGAAAATTGTTACTCAGTTAAAAGAAGCCCTCAAGGGCGTAACTGAACTGATTCTAGCCACTGACGAAGACCGGGAAGGGGAAAGTATTAGTTGGCATTTATACCAATTGCTCAAGCCAAAAGTGCCGACAAAGCGCATGGTGTTTCATGAAATCACTAAGGAAGCAATTCAAAAAGCTTTGAAAGACTGCCGTACCATTGATGAGCAGTTAGTCCGCGCTCAAGAAACCCGGCGCATTTTAGACCGATTAGTAGGATATACTTTATCTCCGCTACTATGGAAAAAAATTGCCTGGGGATTATCCGCTGGTAGAGTACAATCTGTAGCAGTACGCTTATTAGTGACTAAGGAACGTCAACGCCGAGCTTTTCATGAAGGGACATATTGGGATTTAAAGGCTAGTCTAGAGCAGGAAAAAAGTCCTTTTAGCGCGGTTCTGGTGACTCTTGGCGGTACGAAAGTTGCCACAGGCAGCGATTTTGACTCTACAACTGGTAGGATTACCGCAGGTCGCAATGTGGTCTTACTCAATGAAGAGGAAGCGGAAGCCCTAAAAGCCCGTTTAGAAGGGAAAACTTGGACAGTGACGGATATGGAAGAACGTCCTGTCACCCGCAAACCCGCGCCACCGTTTACCACTTCCACATTACAACAAGAATCTAACCGCAAATTGCGGTTGTCAGCACGGGATACAATGCGGGTAGCTCAGAATTTGTATGAGCAAGGGTATATTACCTATATGCGGACGGATTCTGTGCATTTATCTGATCAAGCGATATCCGCCGCCCGCGCTTGTGTAGAACAAAAATACGGTAAACAATATCTGAGTCCCCAACCTAGACAATACACAACTAAATCTAAGGGCGCACAAGAAGCCCATGAAGCGATTCGTCCCGCCGGTAGCAGTTTCCGCACCCCCCAAGAAACCGGGTTGACTGGACGGGAATTTTCTGTATATGATTTGATTTGGAAGCGCACTGTTGCTTCACAGATGGCTGATTCTCGCCAAACTCAAATTACTGTACAAATACAAGTTGAAGATGCTGGTTTTCGTTCTTCTGGTAAGCGCATAGATTTTGCGGGCTACCTTCGCGCCTATGTTGAAGGTTCGGATGATCCTGATGCTGCTTTAGAAGATCAAGAGGTAATTTTACCCGCTTTGAAAGTTGGAGATCATCCTCAATGTCATGAACTGGAAACCGTCAGCCATGAAACCCAACCTCCAGCCCGGTATACAGAAGCAACTCTAGTGAAAACTTTAGAAAGTGAAGGTATTGGTCGTCCTAGTACCTACGCCAGCATTATTGGTACGATAATTGATAAAGATTATGCCCAATTGGTGAATAATGCCCTAATTCCCACTTTTACGGCTTTTGCTGTGACTGATTTGCTGGAAAAACATTTTCCAGATATTGTTGATCCTAGTTTTACTTCTAAAATGGAGCAAACCCTAGATGAAATTTCCACGGGTGAGGCTCAGTGGCTACCCTACTTAAAGGAATTTTATCTTGGTGAGCAAGGTTTAGAAACTTTGGTTAGGGAACAAGAAAGCGAAATTGACGCTAGTAAAGCTAGAACTGTAGAATTAGAAAATTTAGATGCTAAAGTCCGTATTGGTAAATATGGTCCTTACATTGAAGTTACCAATGGGGAGGAAGTATTTACCGCTTCTATCCCTAAAAACCTGACTCCGGCTGATCTTAACCCTAAACAGGTGGAAATCCTGCTGAAACAAAAAACCGCAGGACCTGACCAATTTGGTCGTCACCCGGAAACTGGCGAACCAATTTATATTAAACTGGGTACTTATGGTCCCTATATTCAATTAGGCGATAAAAGCGAGGAAAACCCTAAACCCAAACAAGCTTCTTTACTCAAAGGTGTGACCCCTGAAACTCTCACCCTAGAAATGGCTGTCGGTTTACTGTCTCTACCCCGTGCTTTGGGAACTCACCCAGAAACCGGTGGTAAAGTCCAAGCTAGTTTGGGACGGTTTGGACCCTATGTAGTTCATGACCAGGGGAAGGAAGGGAAAGATTACCGTTCCCTAAAATCTACCGATGATGTCTTGACAATTACCCTAAATCGTGCATTGGAATTACTCGCAGAACCAAAAAAAGGACGTTCTGCAACTAAGAGTAAGTCTAAAGAAGCTTTACGGGAGTTGGGGACACATCCAGAAGATGATGCACCAGTTAGTATCTATGATGGTCCCTATGGTCCTTATATTAAACATGGGAAAACTAATGCTAGTATTCCTGAAGGTGAATCAGTAGAAAATATAACGTTGTCTACGGCTGTTGAATTACTTTCAGCTAAAGCATCTACAAAATCTCCACGCAAAACCACTAAGTCAACTCCTAGAAGCAAAAAGAAAGACGCAGCAAGTTAGATTTAGCAGCAGTTAGGCGGAATAAATTCTTGATCATGACTAATGATCAATAACTATTCCTGATCACCAATTACCCCATTACTAATTAAGGATGTGATAATCTAATAAGTAAGGCAAAACACAAAATTGAAATCTCGTGGTAGTAAATACCATACTTATGGGAATTTGTCAACCATAAGCAAGGCTAAAGTGCGATCATACGCCGGTTTCTGCCACCCTGTTAAATAAAATTGAGGTAGTATCTCAGGAGCGGTCAGTTTAATGGATTATATAGAAAAGGTACTGGAAAAGCTGAAAGAATTAGCTCGGAAGTTAATTGATAGCCTGCTAGGTCCAGAGGCTGAACCGGAACCGGAACTAGTTCCGATTCCTGTCCATGAACGTTCTATGCGCCGTCGCTAAAGTCCTGAAGGTGTGAGAGTTGAATTTACCAGCTTTAAGTATTCTTGTACTGCACGGGCCAAACCTAAATTTGCTAGGACTTAGAGAACCCGGAATTTATGGTTCTTTGACTCTAGCAGAAATTAATCGTTTGTTAAATTCCAAAGCTATGGAGTTACAAGCACAAATATTACCCGTGCAGTCAAATCATGAAGGAGTTTTAGTAGATGCTATTCACGGGGCATTAGGATATCATCAGGGAATTGTCATTAACGCCGGAGCTTACACTCATACTAGTGTAGCTTTACGAGATGCGATCGCTGCTGTTAATTTACCTACTGTCGAAGTACATCTGAGTAATATTTATGGTCGGGAAGATTTCCGTCATCATTCTTATATCGCACCAGTGGTAATTGGTCAAATTAGTGGTTTTGGCGCTCAAAGCTATTTGTTAGGCTTACAAGCACTGGTGTCTTATTTAAGGAAGTAAGAGGTCATGGGGAATAGGTAATGGGGAATAGGTAATGGGGAATAGGTAATGGGGAATAGGTAATAGGTAATAGGAAACAACTGACCACTGACAACTGACCACTGACTAGCCTGATCAAAATTATGCGTTATTCTTTGGTAAATCGGGTTAAGGGTGCTTTTATGGGAGCTTTTTTAGGGGAGGGTTTAGCTAACCCGAACTGTTGTAACTTGGGTAAAATCGCCGTTTTGGGTACGGAAAGTTTAATCAGTTTGGGGAGGTTAGATGTAGATGATTGGTTAAAGCGTCAAGAACAAGCAGAAATTGAATTAGAAACAAATATTCACTCCTGGGGACAAATAATCTTCGCTATATTACCAGTGGTGATGTTTTTTCATGAAAATCTTATGAAAATGCGAGAAAATATCCTAGAAGTACAAAGAATATTCATATTGAACCAACAACATAGCCAACTGATCACAGATGCTAGTTTAATCATAGGATATGCGATCGCTAAATCCCTAAATGAAAAAATTGACCCTCTCAACCTGATTTCGGAAATAGTTAATTTTTTAGATCAAACATCAAGTTCCTTACCACAACAATTAATAAAAGTCAATGAATTGTTAAAAAAAGGAGTGGGACTAGAAACAGCAAGAAAGGAACTGAACAGTTCAGAAACATTAATTAACAATATTGGTTTAGCTTTTTACTGTTTTCTGAGTACCTTAGAAGATTTTTCCTTGACCGTATTCCGCGCTACGAAAAATCATGATTTTGCTCATGAGTATATTACGGGTGCAATGGCGGGAGCATTATCAGGGGCATATAACAGTATAGTTGGTATACCAGTAAATTGGCAAATTTCCCCCTCATTCACTAACTCCTCACCATGGGGACTTGATAATTTTTCCCAAATGTTAGAATTAGCCGATAGAATGATGGCGGTGTGGTCTGGAGTATATGACTTTGGTGGTGATTTTGGCGAATTTACAAACAAAGGATATACTATCTTTGCTGCTCCTAAGATTATACGTAGGCGTGGAAATGATATAGGATTACTATTTGATTTTTGAACAAAATTATGATTTAACCCCATTCAGGCCTTGGTTGAGAGACAATCTCAACTTATGTATTTGTTAGTATTAGTTAGCAAAAAAGTATCGGTTAAATGTAAACTGCTATCCCTCCCTAAGTTAAGCTGTTACGCAGCTAAACTGTATAATCAGAATATGGCTAGATATTGTGGTGCGGGCATACAACAGCCAAGCTCAGTACAAGTCCTGTCCGCTATAATTATACAAATTAAATGCAGTACAGCTGATGATCTAGCTTGGGAAAGGAGGATATATCTGGGGTATTTTGCGGAAGGAAAGATGAAAACGCAGCGATTTTTGCAGTCTTTGAGACAGCAATTAAGGCAATGGCAGGGACAGTATAAAGCGCTATTTCGTAAGGGAAAGTACCACCAGAAACTGCATAAGCATTTTTTCAAGAATATACTTCTGTATTTATCAGCAAATAATCATCAAGGAAAACAGGGAAAACACAGACAGACACAAAGATTAACTGCTAAATTAGTTACTAGAGAGAGTGGCATTGATACAGTTATTTTCAGGTGGGTACATCAAAAACGCTCCTCAATAATTTTGGTATTAGCAATATTCTTACTCACAAGTGTGATAGGAAGTGATTTTTATAACCAACCAAGAATGAAAGTTGGTAGTATTGCCTTACAAACATTTATTGCTCCCTATACGGATAATATTGAAGATAAAGAAGAAACCGAACTGCAACGGAAAGCAGCTATAGATAATTCTGTGCCAGTTTTAATGATTGATAATCAGATCAATCAGCAAATTCATGCACGGTTGGAAAAGATATTAAGCATAAGTAATGAAATTCGGTCAGTAGTTGGTATTTTCCCTTTTTTAAATAGTTCAATTTTATCGCCTTATGTTCAAAGTTATCTGAGGTCTTTTCCTGAATTAGAATGGCAAAAGTTAATAGGAATTTTGGATAGTAACAGACAACAAAACACAAAAAAACAAAACTCCAAGCCGCAATTATCATTGTCCAATGGCGTGGGTGATGAGGCTGCTTTCTTGCAAGCATTATCAGAACTAGAAGCTTATCAATTTATGACAACAGAAAGTAATTTTTCTGCCCTGATTACCCAAATATCGGAAGTTAGAAAAAGATATAATCAAGGGATTGAGAAAGCATTACAAATAGAAACTGGTGAGGAAGTAAAACAAGTTTATACAGCACCTGTGCTTTTAGCCTTATCTGATAATGATTGGGCAAAAACACAGGCGGGAATTCGTAAAAGTGCTGAACGAATTATTGCCCAAGGTATAGCCGCTGGCTTGCCCAAAAGTATTTTACATAATGCAGTTAGTTTACAGGTACAATTATCTGTGCCTAGTGAGGCTGAATCCTTGGCAAAAAAAGTATTATTGGCGGTACTGCAACCAAATCTTAAACAAGATATAGAGCAAACTAAACAACAAGCTCAAATCCTAGCCAGAGAAATACCATCTGTAATGTTTCCTGTAAAAAAAGGCGACATAATTGTTAGTAAAGGAGAGAAAATTACACAATTAAAATTTGAGATATTAGCACATTATCGTTTGATTGGTCATCAAGTGAATTGGCTGGGTTTAACAGTTTTAGTAGCGGTTGTCACCGTAGCTATTTGGGTTTTTGTCTGGTTAGAAAGAAAAAGTCATAACTATTTGCGACAACGGGATCATTTGTTAGTTTTATTACTTACTCTCACTGTCCCCGGAGTATTGGCTCTCGGTTTACCCTATACTAGCTGGAGCGCCATTGGTTTATTGTTAGGCAGTTTCTATGGACCAACTATAGGTGTAATGGTAGCAGGCTTACTGTCGTTAATATTACCAATTACAGTAGATACAAATATTCTAGTGCTGCTGGCGGGGGCTGTGGGCGGAATGTTAAGTGCTTATGTAGCTCATAGATTGCGATCGCGCGAAGAACTAGCATTATTAGGTGTTGTCACGGCATTAACTCAAGGAGGTATATATTTATTATTAAAAATCTTTACTGGTGGGGTATTTGGTTCAGGTTGGTATATCTTCCAAGAAGCAGGTTTATTTGCTTTATCAGGTTGGGCTTGGAGTATTGTGGCTTTGGGTTTAAGTCCCTATTTGGAAACACTCTTTGATGTAATTACCCCTATCCGTTTGGCAGAATTGGCTAACCCCAACCGTCCCTTATTAAAGCGTCTGGCTACGGAAGCCCCAGGGACTTTCCAGCATACTTTATTAGTGGCCACCCTGGCGGAAGCTGCTGCTAAACAATTGGGCTGTAATGTCGAATTGGTCAGAGCCGGGACATTATACCATGATATTGGGAAAATGCACGACCCCTTGGGATTTATTGAAAATCAAATTGATAGTCCCAATAAACATGAAACAGAAATAAAAGATCCTTGGAAAAGTGCAGAAATTATTAAAAAGCACGTCACAGAAGGGTTAGTAATGGCCAAGAAACACAGTTTACCAACCGCCATTCAGGCTTTTATTCCCGAACATCAAGGAACAATGGCCATTGCCTATTTTTATCACCAAGCCCAACAAATAGCCCAGGAAAATCCCCAGATTGTAGTCAATAAAGCCGATTTTTGTTACGATGGACCCATACCCCAATCACGGGAAACAGGCATCGTCATGTTAGCAGATTCTTGTGAAGCTGCATTACGTAGTCTGAAAAATGCCACTCCAGATAAAGCACTCAATATGCTAAATAATATTTTACGGGCAAAATGGCAAGATGAACAATTAATCGCTTCGGGATTAACTAGGGAAGAAATGCCAAAAATTGCCCAAATATTTGTGGATGTTTGGCAACAATTTCATCATAAACGCATTGCTTATCCTAAGTCAAAAGCTGCTGATTCGTAATTAAGATGAAACTGTCCGGGCTTGAAGTATCTGTTAAACTAAAGATCAGAAAATAACAAAAGGAAGATTATGATGAGCGATCGTGATTATACCTTGATTATTGACAAAAGTGGTAGTATGTCCACACCAGACCAAGTGGGCGGTAGAACTAGATGGGAAATAGCCCAAGAATCTACCATTGCTTTAGCTAGAAAGTGTGAACAGTTTGATCCTGATGGGATTACAGTTTACGTTTTTTCCGGCAAATTTAAACGTTATGATGACGTGACAACAGCCAAAGTCTCCCAGATATTTCAGGAAAATGATCCTGCCGGTACAACTAACTTAGCTGGTGTATTGCAAGATGCCCTGAATAACTATTTTCAACGCAAAGCAGCAGGTAACACTAAACCCAATGGAGAAACAATTTTAGTGATTACTGACGGTGAACCAGATGATCGCAAAGCTGTATTTGAGGTTATTATACAAGCTACCCGACAAATGGAAAAAGATGAAGAATTAGGAATTTCCATGATTCAAGTCGGCTCAGATGCTCAAGCCACCAAATTTCTCAAAGCCCTAGATGATCAATTACAAGGTGTGGGAGCTAAATTTGATATTTGTGATACAATAACCTTGGATGATTTAGAAGACATGAGTTTAACTGATGTTTTAATGAATGCTATCACAGATTAATTAACGAAAATTACTAATATCTGGAGAGTTCAGTCATGCTAGAAAACCGTGATTATACCTTGATTATTGATAAAAGCGGTAGCATGGCTACCCCAGATCAAAAAGGTGGAAGAAGTAGATGGGTCGCAGCCCAAGAATCAACTTTAGCATTAGCAAGTAAATGTGAACAACTAGATCCCGATGGTATTACCATTTACTTATTTTCTGGGAAATTTAAACGTTATGAAAATGTGACATCTGCCAAAGTTTCACAAATTTTCAAAGAAAATGATCCTTCGGGAACAACAGATTTAGCTGGGGTTCTCAAACACGCTACTGATGATTATTTGCAACGCAAAGCAGCCGGTCAAACTAAACTCAATGGGGAAACAATTTTAGTAGTTACTGACGGTGAACCAGATGATCGTAAAGCTGTAATGAAGGTAATTATTGAAGCTTCTCGTCGTTTGGATAAAGATGAAGAATTGGCTATTTCCTTTATTCAAGTTGGTAATGATCCTCAAGCTACTCGCTTTTTGAAAATCTTGGATGATGAACTGCAAAGTGCAGGTGCTAAATTTGATATTTGCGACACTGTCACCATGGATGATATGGAAGATATGAGTTTATCAGAAGTTTTACTAAATGCTATCACTGATTAACAATAGATTCTCCAGGAATGACAAATATGGATTCCATTGATAAGCTATTAGCTGAAGTCAAAACTGAACATACAGAACCCAAAAACACGCCGCCACAGGCTAATTTAAACCCTGTGAAAGTGGTTTTATCTACTAATAAATCAGATGTATTAATAGATAAATTATTATCAGACGTACAAGCTGATTTTTCGGAAGCTAAAACTGAATATACACAATCTAACTCTAGAAATAACTTACCGCAAATTCAATTAAATTCACCTCCTCCTAAGTCAGATGGATTTATAGATAACTTATTATCAGACGTACAAGCTGATTTTCTGGAAAAAGACGCAGCCGAAGCACTGCGAAAACAAGAAGAATTAATACAGGAGAAAATTCGTCAAGAAAAACTTAAAGCCAAACAAAGAGAAGCTTTAGAAAAACCCGCCCAAGAATGGTTAGCTAAATTAGATCCTTTATCATCAGAAGGATTATGGTTTGAAAGATTTGCTCAAGGTTATCCTGCTAAATTAGCAGCAGCAATTGATTATTTACAAACTAATTCCTGAGTAAGTAAGCCCAATAAAACCGAATTAATCATTCTACTTCTGATAGCTGGTCTGGTGTAGCCATACGCAATGCAGGATATGGAAATAAATTTTTAAATCCAGCCAAGCGTTCTCCTAATGATTCTGGTGCAATATTCCAAAGACTCTCATAATAGAAAAAAGTCACGCCAAGACCACGCCGTTGAACAGCGCGAACTTGAGATTGAATCTGTTGAATTGAAACGGGCTTAGTTCTTAAACCTGCCATAATTCCGATTCCAGTAGGAATTATTTGTTTAACTTCTTCTATTTCTGGACGGGAAAGCTTGGAGGTAAAACTATCTAAATTCTCCCGATAAACTTGCATGACTAACTCATCTACTATGTTTAATCTTGCCCAATTCAACCAATCTTGCAGTTGAAATTTGTAAGCATAATCATAGTAATTAGGAGAGATAGAGAAAATCATTTTCGGTTTTATTTGCTTAACTGTATTGTTAAGTCTCACCATAAATTCTGTAATCTTATTTGCTCGCCAATTTACCCATTCTGGATCTTTATAATCTTTTGGTGGAGTTTTTTTAGTTTCTTTAGTATACAAGTCAACTGTATATTTATCATAGCCAAATTCATGGGGTAAACTGGTATGATCATCAAATTGAATACCATCAATATCATATTTATTAGTAAGCTCTACCAGTAAATCAATAATAAACTGTTGTACCTCTGGGTGAAATGGATTTAACCATGAAACCTCACCAGCTGCGGTAACAGATGTTGTACCACCATCTTGTTTTTGTGTTAACCATCCTGGTTTATTTAATGCCAATTCAGAAGTATTAGGAGTCATAAATCCAAATTCAAACCAAGGGATTACCAGTAAATTTTGACGGTGAGATCTATCAATTAAATCCGCGAGAATATCATGTCCATCTAATCCTTTAAATACAAAAGGTTGAATTTCTAAATCCTTGGCTACTTTACTAGGATACATCACATATCCAGCATTCCAAACCACAGGATAGACAGTATTAAAATTGAGTTCTCGTAGCTGGGTTACAGCTTCTTGAACCTTAGTCCGGTCTTTGAGAATGTTTAAATCATTATTTGTGATCCACACACCACGAATTTCTTGACTTGGTACTTGGGCGTTAACAGATGTCAAAGTATTTACCCAAAAAACTGTGATTAAGGAAATTAAAAGCCAAGACCGAAATAACGGTTTAAGTAATTTATGGGCAAAAAAATTGTGGTAATTGACTTTCATTTTAATTTGAGAATATTCCAATATGGTAACGATTTTATTGGGTTTGAGACCTATTTTCGGAAAATTGGCATGGGTATTGATAATCAAAAATCAAAAAAGTGGCTCTGTTAAAAACAAAACCACATTTAAAGAAAATTAAGCTCAAATTAACGAGCTTGACCGTGAGCAGAAGCCGCATCAATGGGCTTCATCAGATATAATTGTAATAACTGCCAACCATGGGACAAATAAATTGGAAGCTTTTGGAAGAATTGCAGGAATTTAGGAGTATTAGAGTTAGAAATTGCTGCCAATTTTTCATTATTCTGGACGCAAACATCTAAACGTTCATAAAAAGCTGGGTTATCAACATCCAACATCACAGGGAAGACCCTACCGGCGGTTTCATTGGTCTTCTTAATTACATGAATATCATACTCTCGCGCATCTAAGCCCAAAGAAGCATAAAAATCCTTGCGTTGGATATCATTGAGATACATAGTTGCAAATACCGACAAAAGGAAAAAGCGACTCCATAGTTTCGCTCTCCAGTCATTCAACATTTGCGGCTGCGCTCTCATGATCGCATCAAAGAAATCCCCATGACGGTTTTCATCTTGACACCAGTTTTCAAAGAAACGGAAAATTGGATAGATCCGATCTTCAGGATGGGATTCTAAATGACGATAAATGGTGATATAACGCCAATAACCGATCTTTTCAGAAAGATAGGTAGCATAGAAGATGAATTTGGGCTTAAAGAACGTATAACTGCGGCTCTTAGTCAAAAACCCTAAATCTAGAGAAAGATTAAAGTCCGACATAGCTTTGTTCAAAAACCCAGCGTGACGGGCTTCATCCCGTGACATTAGGTTAAAGCACTCAGCCAAAAGAGGGCTTTTATCCTTTAAGCGACGGCCGAGTTCCTTATATAACAGGAATCCAGAAAACTCCGCTGTACAAGAACGTTCCAGAAACTCAATGAACAATTGACGAGTTTCACCGTCAATGTGATCCCATGATTGTTCAAACTGAGCATCTCTAACAAAGTGATGACGGTTGTAGTCAACGCGAAATTCTGCCAAAATAGCTTGTAATTCGTCTTCATTGACAGAAATATCCATCCGCGCCATTTCATCGAAATCAGTCGTGTAAAACCTTGGTGTTAAAAGGGTTTCCTTCGCAGGGGATTTAACTCCGGGACGGATTTCGTCAAAGCTTGGTTTTTTGAGAGAGTCTACCATGTTTTGATTTGCTCTTTTATCTTTCTTTTCTTGATTACACCAGAAAGCTGATTCTTATGCTCTCACAAGGTGCAGACGACAACAATTATGATTTTGTATGAGATTCAGTGTAGCAATATCTAGCCCAAAAATGGGTGGATAAATGATTAAGAGTTGCAAAAATCCACAAAAAACGGTTTATAAGTTTTCAGGACTTACGCAACTGGCACATTGGTAAGGTGCATGACTACCGCAAAAGTCAGGTAAATAAATGGATTGTTGATATCTGATGCACCCTACAATACATTTGTGGTGTGACACTTGCGTAAGTCCTAAATATAATAATTGCCTCCGTGGAGTGTTAATCCTGATGAAGCTTGAGGTGAGTATAAAAAATTATAATTATACTAAGGGTTACACTGATTTTCAATCATGTTAATGACCTTAATAGCTTTTTCATAGTATTCTTTTATTCTTGTATAGGTTATACCCGAATCTTCACCATGGGCGATATTATTTCTATTAGCAACAATACTATTAATTGCATCTTTTAATTCACCTTCCGTAGCTTTTTCCAGATTAGATTGCCATTCTCGACTAAATGATCCCGTTAACTGAAGTATTTTTTCCATTTTAGGGTTTTGTAAATCCTTCAATTTACTTTCTACAAAGTTAGTAACTTTAGTATTAGAAACCTTTTTTGCATATTCACTATATATTGCTCGCACAGAATTTTCTAAAAATCCTGAAACTAATATACATAAATATTTTGCCCAATGAGCTTGTAATTCAATATCCTCTTTTGGTAGTTGATCAATTTTGGCAAATACTTTGTCAAGTTTTTGTTTAGCCCGTATCACCTCATTATTCTTCATTTTATTTCAGTAAAAGCCTCAGTCGCCAATTTAATTCTTTCTTTGACAATTCCTACTTCAGAAGTACGAGCCGTATTCGTTGTTACTGCTTGAAAATCATGATCATTAAGCAGTGCTTCATACTTTAATGATAGTGAATCAATGTCTTTAATCTCACCATTTTCTAAACGACGGGCAATACCTATCATTACTGCATCAAATACAGCAGCATTTAAGTTTCTTTTTGGTTTAAATGCCTTACCGCCAATGCAATCATAGATAGTTTTAATAGTGGTTTCAAATTTCTGTTTAATTTCTTGACCAGAATAAATTTTAAGATGGCGATTTTTACCCATAAATTCATTAAGAAATTCTGTCATTGGTTTCTTGTATTCATCAGATTTAAAATAAAGTGCAAGAAACCGGAGAATCATTTCTTCATCGCGCATATTTTTATCAGTTCTGCCATATATACCTCGCCATGCGGGATGATTATTCATATCTTTTAATAAATCATTAAATTCACCATGATAAATAGAAGAACGAATCTCTTGAGCTTTTAAGACAGTACCGCCTGTATTCAGTCTTTTAAAAATATGATAAATACTGCTATCATCCTCAGATGGTTCATCTTGAGTGACAATTGTGGCGTGTATAATTGAGTCATCTAATCGCCGACGATCTTCCTCTTCCAAAGAATCATAAGTGCATCCTTCAAATTGCTTTTGTACATCTTTAAGAGCAAATTTTTTTTCACTTGGTTGAAAAATGCCATGATAAAAATATTGAAGTGTCCTTAATCTTTGCTGTCCATCAATTACTAATAGTTTTCCCGTTTCTTTCTCTTTTGAAAAAAAGATTCCTGGAACAGGTAATCCAATTAAAAGAGATTCTATAAAACGTGAAGCTTGATCTAATTTCCAGACATAATGACGTTGTAATGAGGGAATATATATACTTCCATTTTCCAGTCGTTTCACCAGACTATCAACAGGGTAATCTGCTCCATAACTAGTTATAGAGTATTTAAATGGAATATTTTCTTCCTCGTCCTCTTTAAAATTTTCGATAATATCTGTATCACTACTTATTTCAGTCATATTCATGTTTTAGCGTACCTTGTGATATTTCACTACAAAGCCATTATAACGGACAAACATCCTCACGATTTATCATCACCCTCCCCCAAAGATCACGAAAATGCTACAATCTACATCATGCTAGGGGTGCTTGGGAAACTAAGCTGAGATCAAACCCTTAACACCTGAGTCTGGATAATACCAGCGGAGGGAAGCTGTTTATTGAGGAATTGGATATGCGTACAGAATGGGTAGCTAAGAGACGTGGACAAGACAACGTATCGCAAATGCACTACGCTCGTCAGGGTGTAATCACTGAAGAAATGCAATACGTAGCCAAGCGGGAAAATCTGCCGGCTGAACTTATCCGCGCTGAAGTAGCACGGGGGCGGATGATTATCCCTGCAAATATTAATCACACAAATTTAGAACCGATGGCTATTGGTATCGCTTCTAAGTGTAAAGTTAACGCTAATATCGGTGCTTCTCCCAATTCTTCTAATTTGCAGGAAGAGGTTGATAAACTTAATTTGGCGGTAAAATATGGCGCTGATACGGTGATGGATTTGTCTACAGGTGGTGGTAATTTAGACGAAATTCGTACCGCAATTATCCAGGCTTCTCCTGTTCCCATTGGGACTGTTCCAGTTTACCAAGCTTTAGAGAGTGTTCACGGAACAATTGAAAATCTCACTGCTGATGACTTTCTCCACATTATCGAAAAACACGCCCAGCAAGGGGTAGACTATCAAACTATCCACGCGGGGATTTTAATTGAACATTTACCTTTAGTGAGAAACCGAATTACTGGTATTGTTTCTCGCGGTGGTGGAATTTTGGCGCGGTGGATGTTGCATCACCATAAACAAAACCCGCTGTATACCCATTTTAACGACATCATTGAGATTTTTAAGAAATATGATGTTTCTTTCAGTTTAGGCGACTCCCTGCGCCCAGGATGTACCCATGATGCGTCCGATGAAGCCCAGTTGGCAGAACTGAAAACTCTGGGAAATCTCACCCGTAAAGCTTGGGAACATGATGTGCAAGTGATGGTAGAAGGTCCGGGTCACGTACCTATGGATCAAATTGAATTCAATGTCCGCAAACAAATGGAAGAGTGTTCGGAAGCACCTTTCTATGTTCTTGGTCCTTTGGTTACAGATATTGCTCCTGGTTATGACCATATTACCTCAGCTATTGGGGCAGCTATGGCGGGCTGGTATGGGACGGCGATGTTGTGTTATGTGACACCTAAAGAACATTTAGGTTTACCTGATGCTGAAGATGTACGGAATGGCTTAATTGCGTATAAAATTGCGGCTCATGCGGCGGATATTGCGAGACATCGGCCAGGTGCTAGAGATAGGGATGATGAACTTTCTAAAGCTCGCTATAATTTCGACTGGAATCGTCAATTTGAGTTGTCTTTAGACCCGGAAAGAGCGAAGGAATATCACGATGAAACTTTACCAGCAGATATCTATAAAACTGCTGAGTTTTGTTCCATGTGTGGACCTAAATTCTGTCCAATGCAGACTAAGGTTGATGCTGATGCTTTGACTGAGTTGGAGAAGTTTTTGGCAAAAGAACCTGTAGCACAAGGTTAATTAGTGAACAACGAGATCCCCGACTTCTCTAAGAAGTCGGGGATCTAAAACCTTAGTTTGGGGAATCAAAATAAATCTAAAAGCCTTATCAAAATGGAGAAGAGATTAATGAAAATTCATCAATTGATATTCCAAGGATGTGCGCTAGTTATTCTGACTGCATTACCTTCTTTTGCAGAAACAAATAATAAGGTCATTTTAGTTCCGGGTGAAAATATTTTCCCTCTTAAATGTGAGACCATTAAGGGTAGTATTGATGCAAATGATAAGCTTGCTCCGCCGGAAAGTCTGAATGATTCTGCATCAAGATATGATTCATATAGCGTCAAAACTGATCCTGGAAATATTGTCTTTTTTGAACTTAGTAATACTAACCAGAACGATTCTAATTTTAATCCAAGACTTGAAACAATAGTGTTCAATAATGCGTCGAATTATTATAAATCAGGAGTTATATTAGGTCTACATCCAAATAAAATACAGAAAGAAGCATGGTATTTTAGTCGGAAAGATACTAAAACCACAAATCGTAATTTGTATATTTATTCTGCAACCCCTGGGAATTATAATTTAAGAATTGTATACGCTAGACCAAGCTCCAAGATTTCTGAATCACAGATAGAGAAGGCTGTTGAAGATTCCTCAATTCTAGGTCAGGGCAAATTGTTTTTAACGACATTAAAAACAAGAATGGGTCAAACACTAAATGATGATGAAAAAATACATCCCGTTGATATGAACGCCTTATGTAAAAATTAATATTTATAGCATTCTTCCTTTGTATCTTTGCTCCTTTGCGTCTTTGCGCGAAACACAATTCATAAAATTTCTAATGTATGTCTGAGTGCTGCATCTACTAAGGACATTTCTGACCAAAAACCAATAACTTTATCAATTTCTGTATCTAAAACAGTTGCTAGATTATCTGTCATAATCACAGAATCAGTAATTAATCCCGTTTGTTTTCCTTCTGGTGTTGCTATATTCACAAATACTCTGCTAGGGTGTCCAGCACGGGAAACATTACTAGTAATCATAGCTATAATAGTTTGCGATAAACCAGTACCAATATTGTGAGATTGAACAACTAAAGCAGGACGACGTTTAGCAGTTTTTAAGTTTGAGTCTGGGAACAAAACTAGCACTACTGAACCACGATTATAAGGCATCGTAAACTTCCATCTCTGGTTGATCCCAATCTTGTGAAAAACATTGTAATCTAGCTCTTAAATTTGCGGCTTGTTCTTCATTAATTCCGCGAGATGACAAATCTACGGAAGCATTGGTATCGAGAAAAGTTACAATTACTCGCGCTGTATTTATGCCTGTTGGAGTTTCGGTTAGCTCAATTTTCCCGTCTTTGTAAATGCCTTCGATTGACTGTAACATTAGTTTAATTTTTGGGGTAAACTACTTTTAAAAGTATGCTTTTGGTAGTAACATAATTATTATATAATATTTTTGATGTTTAGTGTGATTTTTGTACAAAACAAATGTGATTTTTAATAAAATAAAATGACTCGACAATCCCATGATCAATTCGCTAAAGAATATCTAGAGGAATTATTAACACCTCTAGGAACAATTAAAAAAAGTGAAAAGGTTAAACGTGAAATTCAAGAAATTGATGTTTGGTTTGAACCATTTTCTGATCAAAATCAGGAAAATCTCCCTTTAGGTTTATTAGGGAAGATGGCAAAAACTCAATGTTTATTTGAGCCTTTTCGCAATCCACCATCGGAAATAGAAATTCGCAGTTGTTTACTTAAATTATATGCTGTTCATGGCGATGTAGTTAGGAAAGCAAAACGCGAAAGCAGAAATATTGCTGAATCAGAATTACCGATTTTATGGATTTTAACACCAACTTTTTCATCTCGGATGATTGCGGGTTTAGGTGCAACTGAAATTGCAGAAGATTGGGTTAAAGGTGTTTATTTTCTGCCGAATATTCTGAAAACAGCAATAGTTGTAATTCATCAATTACCAGTAAATGAGGATACGTTATGGTTGAGAGTTTTGGGAAAAGGAGGAACACAGAAAAGAGCAGTTGAGGAGTTAACTGAATTACCAGAAAATAACCCTTTTCGAGAGAATTTGTTAGAAATTTTAGCGGACTGGCGCAAGAATTTAGAATTGAGAGATAATTTAAGTAGAGAAGAGGAGGAAGTAATTATGAACTTATCACCGGCTTATTTACAACAAATAGAAGATTGGAAGCAAGAGGAACGATTTTCTTTGATAACTTCTCTTATGGAAGGGCGTTTTGGTAGTTTGGATGCTGAGTTATCTGGTTTGGTGGAAAAGATTGCTAAATTTCCTATTTCTGAACGTACTCAGTTACTTCTTGCTTTGGGTAATTTATCCCGTGAAGAATTGTTACAAAGATTAAGAAATGAGGAAGGTTAGGGTAATATATTTTTTGGCAGTTTGAGGATATTGTTTGATATGTCGGAAACAAGTAAAGAAGCAAAAGGTGGAGAGGAGCAAAAGAGAGGTATTCCTCTATATGCTGACTGGAGTGAACCAGAAATTAATGACCCTGCATTAATACAAGATACTACAGTTTGGCGCGGCTCGAATGAACTCTCTTTTAAGTTACTCAGATGTCTTGAAGCAATACGGGATATTTCAAAAATTATGGAAGGTCTTGCTAAACTTGAAGATCCTATTTCAGATAAACGATTAGTAAAGCAACTTGCATCTCCACTCTATACTTTGGGTTCTGGCATTCTAGATATGTTTAACGAATTAGAAAGTAATGCTAAAAGCTATGCACTGATAGCATCACCTCAGCATAAAGAAATTATCAATAGAAAAAAACAATTTATAATAGATGTACCTACAGACAAAACAAGTGCTTTACGTCTTGTTAGAGACAAAATTGATTCACACATAGATAAAATTGCTGTAATCAGACCAGAAGATTTTTGGATTTATGTAGATATGCCATCTTTCTTACAGTGGCTGAAAAGTTGCTTAGAACAAATCTTGTATCTTCTTTCACTGAATGGTTACGGCTGGACAAGAGATAGTGGACATCCTGATGTATGGAGTTTAATGAGTGTTGATGGCAAAGTATTGGATTTTTATATGGAAAATGGTGAACCTTCTCACATTATAGGTGTAACATCGGTAAAGTCACCAAAGCATGGTGTACTCAGTGAAATTAAAGCGTTTGTAGCTCTATACAACGAAGTAGCAAGTAAATGTCAAGGTATAAAGTTGATAGAAATTTCAGAATCAGATGAGTCAGAATCTGAGCAGGAAACATAATATACAAGTATTGCAAAATGTAGACTAAATTTTATAGCTAATTTTTTCTACATAAGATAATTCTTATCAGATTAATCTTTAAAATATCTGGCTTTAATTTCTGGATGTTCTGCTAAAAAGCGTTCTATTTCTAAATATGACCATTTTTCTACTTCAATACCGTTTCTATCTCTTAAAGCATCTAATTTATCATGTAAAGTTGCGTCAATTATTCCGCTAGTCATAATACAAAAACCTTTAGCTTCTTGTGCTACTAGCATATCACTTATATCAGTGACTTGTGAACTTCCAAGAGATCGTTTATCACTTTTTAATTTACATTGAGCTATCCATTTAATACGTTTATTGTTAATATCTGTACCTTTATAAAATACAATATCTCGACCACCATCACGAGATCGAGAGTTACCAATTTTATCTATATCAGTTAGTTCTAAATTATGTTGTTTTATCAGAATATCATAACAAAGCTCTTCAAATTTTTCATCATCTAATTGATTCCAAGAACATGATATATCAGAAAATATTGCTCCATCTCTTTTAGTATTATTTAGTTTTGCTCCAGATATATTTGCACGTCGTAAATCCGCATTACTTAAATCTGCTCCTTGAAGATTCGCTTCTATTAATGTAGCTTCTTGTAGGTTTACTCCAGTTAGATTTGCACCAGTTAAATTTGCACGACGCAAATCAGCTGAATGTAAATTTGAATTGCTAAAATCAGCATTAGTTAAATTAAATCGAACCAACTTTGCATCTTTGAGAAAACTATTACTTAAATCAATACATTTTAAATTAAGATGAGGGATATCAAATAAGCTAATTTGATTTTCGTGATCTTCACTTATTTGATCTAATCTTTCTTTATTAAGAATTTTCCAAACTATAATCCACTTATGATCTATTTTTGTTCTTTTATCAATTATAGTTCCAGTTAAGTTTGCCAAATTCAAATCAGCACGACTCAAATCAGCACGACTCAAATCAGCACCACTCAAATCAGCATCACTCAAATTAGCATCTCTCAAATCAGCACCACTCAAATCAGCATCACTCAAATTAGCACCACTCAAATCAGAACTTCTCAAATCAGCACCACTCAAAGTGCTGGGTAAATAAGCGTTTTTCAGAATAGCAAAACTTAAATTAACATAGCTCAAATCAGTATCACTCAAATCAGCATTGGTTAAATTAGCTTTATTTAGACAAGATTCCTCTAATTGAGCATTGTTTAAACAAGCATTACTTAAATCACAATTGTTGAGATTGGATCTTTCAAGATTACAATCACGTAGTTTAGCCCAACTTAAATTAGCACCACTCAGATTAGAATTTCTTAAATCTGTACCATTACGGTAGTGAATCGAGAATTTTATACCACAGTTAGTATAACTAAGATTTGCATCCTCAAGATTAGTGTGACTTAAATTAGCACTTCTTAAATCAGCACGACTTAAATTAGCACCACTTAAATCAGCAGTTCTTAAATCAGCATCACTTAAATCTGCACCATTAAGATTGAGGTTACTGAAGTCAATACCACATAACTTAGTTCCAATTAATTTCGCATGACTGAGATTTACATTACTTAAAATTGCAACTGTCAAACTATCAACATCATAACAATGATAACCATAATACAATATCGAATCAATAACATTTTCTATATACATCCAGTCTTCATCAGCACGTCTGGCATCGTAAAAACATAAATTAGAATAACTCAAATTTGCATAACTCAAATCACTATCAGTAAAGTCAACACCTGCTAAATCAGTATTACTTAAATCTGCACCTTTTAAATTCAAGCCTTTTAAAGTTGTTTCACGTAGACAAGCATATTGCAAATTACTATAGCTTAAATTAGAATTAGTTAATTTAGTGTTAGTTAAATTAGCATTAGTTAAGTCAGCACGAACTAAGTTAGCATCAGTTAAGTTAGCATTAGTTAAATCAGCGTCAGTTAAATCAGCACCACTTAAATTAGCACCACTTAAATCTATATTTTCCAAATCTAAACCCTGAAAATCTCTTTCTCCTTCTTCATAAAGTTCTAAAAGTTCCTCAGCATCCATAGTATTTTATCCTTTTATGAGGTATAGTTTTTTCCAATTACCTTGATATTCTAACAAATTTATAACGTTAAAAGAGGTTTATGGTGATTTTTATACATAGGTTTTATATTTTAAGTCAGCTTGAATTAAGATGAGGGATCTGATAAATCAGTGTTTGTGCAATTTTGGGGAGTGCGATCGCTTGTGGTGCGATTTTTGGGAGAGCGATAGCGAAGCGCTCCGTAGGAATCGCTGTAAAATAAAGAGATAAAATAGAATCATCCCCATTCTTCCTATCAAAACGAGGTACAGATGACTTATTTAGAACTACATCAAAAGATTGAACAACAGATATCCCAACTACCACCAGAACAGCTTTCCTTAGTTAGTGATTTTCTCGACTCTATCCAGGAAAAAAACACTGTAAATCAACGCCCATTACGTCGTATTTCCCCCATCAAGCGAGGTAAAAAAGCAGGTGATTTACTACATTATGCTGGAACTTGGCATGGTGATGATCTTGAAGATTGTCTGCGTTTAGTTGAAGAAACCCGTTCCCAAACGCAGTTTTAATTTCTGTTACTATGTCTTATTTGCTCGATACTAATCACTGTAGCTACATTATTAATGGTAATCCTCAAGTTACCAATACCTTAAAATCTTACTCATCTGTTATCATTGGCGTTAGCATTATCACTTATGCAGAACTACTATATATGACAGAAAAATCAGCACTAAAATCTCAAAATTTAGGTGCAGTTCGAGTTTTTTTGTCTGACGTTGATTTGTATTTTATTGATGAAGAAACTGCCATTATTTACAGTCGTCTAAAATCATCAGTTTTTAATTATTTTGCTCCCAAAGACAAAAGCAAACGTCGTAATTTCAGCATTGAAAACTTGGGCTTTAGTGACCATGATCTTTGGATAGCAGCGACAGCTATTCAACACAATCTCACTCTCGTTTCTGCTGATAGCGATTTTCAACGTATTCATCAAGTACAGCCTTTTTCCCTGGAATCATGGGTATAGATTCACTCCAAATTTTCATGCTGTCAACCGCACAAAATCAGTCCGTCGTGCAGCAAACACAAGACAAGCTTGAATATCTTCCGGTTCTAAATCAGGAAAGTCTTCTAAAATTTCGCTAATGCTGACATTTTCTGCTAACATTTCTAAAATGTCGCTAACTCTAATTCTCATGCCGCGAATGCAAGGACGACCCCCACATTGACCAGGTATTTGTGTAATACGAGTTAATAATTCGTTCATTGAGTTAATTAGTGATTTTCATAAAGAATATTGTACCATTATTTTTGATATAATGAAATGACTCGACAATCCCATGATCAATTCGCTAAAGAATATCTAGAGGAATTATTAACACCTTTAGGAACAATTAAAAAAAGCGAAAAGGTTAAAAGTGAAATTCAAGAAATTGATGTTTGGTTTGAACCCTTTTCTGATCAAAATCAGGAAAATCTACCTTTAGGTTTATTAGGGAAGATGGCTAAAACTCAATGTTTATTTGAGCCTTTTCGCAATCCACCATCGGAAATAGAAATTCGCAGTTGTTTACTTAAATTATATGCCGTTCATGGTGATGTAGTTAGGAAAGCAAAACGCGAAAACAGAAATATTGCTGAATCAGAATTACCGATTTTATGGATTTTAACACCAACTTTTTCAAATCGGATGATTGCAGGTTTAGGTGCAAATGAAATTGTAGAAGATTGGGTTAAAGGTGTTTATTTTCTGCCGAATATTCTGAAAACAGCAATAGTTGTGATTCATCAATTACCAGAAAATGAGGATACATTATGGTTGAGAGTTTTGGGGAAAGGAGGAACACAAAAAAGAGCAGTAGAGGAGTTAACTGAGTTACCTGAAAATAACCCTTTTCGAGAGAATTTGTTAGAAATTTTAGCGGACTGGCGCAAGAATTTAGAATTGAGAGATAATTTAAGTAGAGAAGAGGAGGAAGTAATTATGAACTTATCACCGGCTTATTTACAACAAATAGAAGATTGGAAGCAAGAAGGAAAGCAAGAAGGAAAAGAGGAAGAACGATTTTCTTTAATAACTTCTCTGCTAGAAGGGCGGTTTGGTAGTTTAGATGCTGAGTTATCTGGTGTGGTGGAAAAGATTGCTAATATTCCTATTTCTGAACGTACTCAGTTACTTCTTGCTTTGGGTAATTTATCCCGTGAGGAGTTGTTGCAAAGATTGAGTAGTGAGGAAGTTTGAGGGGATTTATGAAACAACAAGACCCCCGATTTCTTGAAGAAGTCGGGGATCTAAAATCTAATTATGGGTTATTTGTAATAAACTGATATAGGGAGTTGAAGTGGCTACTTTCCCAATATAAATTGTGGAAAACACAAGCCAAGAGGGGATATCGAAAACGAACAAATTATGTTACTAAATCGGCATTGGTAGAGGTGCGTTTCAGCGTGAATACAGCCAAGATAATTCCCACAATTGCTAATCCCGCAGTTGGGTAAAAGAAATTAGTGTAACTACCGAAAATGTCCCTAATTTTGCCAGCTAATAAAGTTCCACCCAAAGCCCCCATACCGTAAGCAGTGAAGACAATACCGTAATTTTTGGCGTAGTCTTGGGGTTGAAATATGATTAAAGTGGAAGTAGGAGCGATCGCTAACCAACCCCCCAAAGCCAAGTAAAATAGCGAAAAAGCGACTATATAAGTGAGTACACTTCCCTTTTCAGCACTCAGCATCATAATCGAGGCAATCAAAATGAAAACAAAGGAAACAATTGCCGCTAATTTTGGCGTAAATTTGTCCGTGAACCACCCAAAAAATAACCGCCCTGCACCATTAAAGACAGCGAACAGGGAGACTGTATTTGCGGCTGTTGCTGCATCCAATTTAATAATTTCCTGTGCTAGAGGACTAGAAATACCAATAGCTGCCAGTCCGGCAAAAGAACCAATGGTATAACAAAACCACAAGCCATAAAAACTGGAAGTCTGAAGAATTGATCCTGAAGTTTTAGTATGAGAATTTGCTTGAATAGCTACAGGTGGAGTCCATCCTTCCGGTTGCCAACCTTGGGGAGGAGTTGTGAGAATAGTAGAAATAGCGGTAATAATAGCTGCAAAAGCAATACCTAAAATTACAAAAGTTTGCCGAACTCCAAAAGCATCTATGAGAAACTTTGCCAAAGGTGCAGTAATTAAAGGTGACAAACCAAACCCAATCACAGTAGCACCAACAGCCAAACCTTTTTTATCGGGAAACCACTTAGCTACCACAGCCAACGGTACACCGTAAGTGATACCCACACCCATACCAGCAATTACACCATAGGTAATAGTTAGTGTGGGAATATTGCCACCCAAACTAGAGAGAATATAACCTAATGCCGTAATTAATCCACCAACACCTGTAATCAGACGAGTATCAAAACGATTGATATAAAAGCCAGTGATTGGCATTAAAATTGCGAAGACAACCAACAGCACAGTAAATGGCAACAGGCTATCAGTTGCACCCACATTGAGAAGTTTTTCTAAAGGTTTTCTAAAAATACTCCAAGAATAAACTGTACCCAAGCACAGCAGGATAGTTATACTTAGAGGTATGAGTAGCCATCGCCCTTTCTCAGCAGGCATACCAAATAATTGTACTTTTTCCATTTGTTGTTATGTGAATAAGGGAAATAATTTTTTCCAGTATCTCACTTTTTAGCTAAATTAACACCAACTCAGTTACTTCTGTCTTTGGGTAATTTATCCCGTGAAGAGTTGTTACAAAAATTGAGTAGTGAGGAAAGTTAGTATAATATATTTTTTGGCAGTTTGACGGAATTTCCCAAACTGCTGATGCGTTGAGTAATTTTTAACACTGTTTATTAAACTTGTGAGGATAGATGAGATTGAGCAGTTATAATAATGCATTAAACGTAATACAACAGTCTCTAAATCTTGGAGTGGTAGAAGCACAAAGTAGTGAACAAAAATTACTACCATTACCATTAACAAAAGGATTCCAACTACAATATACCCATCCTCACGGACAAATTTATCAAGGTAATTCCCTAGATTGGCTGGCATCTCTTGATTCAGAAAGCGTTGATCTAGTGTTTGCTGACCCACCTTATAATATTAAAAAAGCTGAATGGGATAATTTTGAGAACCAAGAAAAATATATCGCCTGGTCAATTCAATGGATTAGCCAAGCTTCGCGTATTCTCAAATCTAATGGATCTCTTTACGTTTGTGGTTTTTCTGAAATATTAGCTGATTTAAAATATTCAGTATCCAAATATTTCAAAAATTGTCGTTGGTTAATTTGGCACTATAAAAACAAGGCTAATTTAGGTAGTGATTGGGGACGATCGCATGAAAGTATTATTCATTTTCGTAAATCAGATCAAGTGAAAATTAATATTGACGATGTGCGAATTCCTTATGGCGCACATACATTAAAGTATCCTTCCCATCCCCAAGCAGAAACAAGTGCTTATGGAAAAGGTAAAACAAAAAAAAATAATAACTGGACACCTAACCCAAAAGGTGCAAAACCTAAAGACGTAATAGAAATTCCTACTACTTGTAACGGTATGGGTGAAACAACACCTCATCCAACTCAAAAGCCAGAAGAATTATTAAGAAAATTTATCCTTGCATCATCACAGGAAGGAGATTTGATTATTGATCCATTTTCAGGATCTGGAACAACTATTGTAGTTGCAGAACAACTTAACCGTCGTTGGATGGGATGTGATCTAAATATTGAGTATAATAATTGGGCAATTCAAAGATTAGAAAATGTCCATCCCATGACAAAGGAAGAATGGATAGCCTTTGATCGCAAAAATTCAGAACGCAGGGAGTCTATTCGATGAGGTTAGAAGATTTAGTAAATCATGCAGTGGACAAAGAAAATTTTCAGACTATTCAAAACTACATTTCCTTATTTTTACCAGGACACTTTAAAGCCTACACTATTAAACTAAATTCACTGGACGGTGTATATTACTGCGATATTCGCCCAAATATGATGAGGGATACACTTTTAAAAACAGCTTGAAGAAAATGAGCGATCGCTTTACTGAAAGTATTGCTATGAGATAAAATATAATCAAGTATTATTAAAATAACCTCCATGTCCCTATAAAAACTGAAAGAGCAAGCCTTTCAACTACCAAAGAGCGATCGCTTAGAACCCGTCCGTGCAATCATTGAATAATTGCAAAATCAAACCAGTCAACAATCAGAACGGACTAGCATTATTAAACAAATGAAAGGTTTATTAAAAACCAATCAACCAGCACCAACCGATGAACAGGTAAAAGCAATGTTAGAAGAACATCGAGTGGAGAAGTATCTTTAATGAAAATTATCATTGATACTACAGCAAATTGTCATCAAACCTGGAAAAAGAACCCCACACCCAACCCCCTCCAATATCAAAAGTTTATCCTTTTCTTTCCCCCGCAGCGGGGGGATTGAGGGGGGTTCGATGAGGGGGCTAGGATATACCTTATATGATTGGAAATCGCTGTAAATTTTTCTGGCGTTGCTGAATTGAGGAGAAAAATTCCCAAATTTAACCTTTAAAACTCTTACCTTTGCGTCTTTGCGCCTTTGCGTGAGACTAAAATTCATACCCTTAATCAGCAACGCCCATTTTCTCATCCAAACAAGGTATAAACATCTAAAAACCCGATCAAGCTTGACCGGGTTATAGTGAATTTGCAGGTTTCAAATGATTAAAGTAAAGTAAGTGAATCTAAGTTACTAAAGGTGGACTCGTGGGAACACAAACACAGCATCTCTACGTCTTTCCGCTCTGGGATTTGGCCTCGCCACTTACAATTGGCTACTTGCCACTTGATCATCAATAATGCTGTAATTTGCTGGGCTGATGACAGGGGACACTAGATCATTCGCCCTTTTTGGTTGGTTTCTTATTTGTTTGGTGTCCTATGGATTTAATATATCATTTGATTTTGCTGGTGGAATCTGTTCTTTACATTTATTAACATTATTAACAAATAAGTAGATTAGCGTTAAAAATTGTCGTTATGAAAAGGGAACAGGGAACAGGGAACAGGGAACAGCGAATAGGGAATAGGGAATAGGGAACAGGGAACAGGGAACAGGGAACAGGGAACAGCGAATAGGGAATAGGGAATAGGGAACTTTACTTTTCGTTACTTATGTCGGTTTTTTTCCGTTTATCTACTTAGGTAAAAATCAACAGAGGTAAGGAAAGTGCTTATTTGCGTTTAGTTCCTTTTTGCCAGGTTTGACTATGATGTTGTTTACTAAATTCCGCTTTGGGAAAAAGTCGCTGTTCTATTTGTTCATAACTTCCTTCAAAGTCACATTTACCTAAATAAGGACACTGATGACAATAAACTCCCTTTGTGTAACGTTCTAAATTCTCGCGGTTGAAAAAATAGGGTTTGTGACTAAATGTACTTGCTACCCATTGCCATGACATATTGTTACTTGCTGGATCACCGTCGAGTAAATGTTGCAAAAACCACTTTGCGCCGGCTTGCCATTCCACCCGTCGCCAATGAATAATATAAGCTGCTAACCACATTCTGATATGATTATGGAGATAGCCAGTGGTTCGCAATTCCTGACTAAAGCTGTCAATGCAAACTAACCCTGTAGTTCCAGTGGTGATATCTTCTGGTAATTTAGCTGTATAATCTGCGGGTAGATAACCGGTTTTATATTCTTCCTGATTTTGCCAAATCCCGTTTTCTAGTTTAACATATAATCTTTGCCAGTAGTCACGCCAAGCTAATTCCTGAATCAATTTATTAGCATCATTTGGGTTTTTAACTCGTTTGAGTACATATTCTCGAATTTCTCCCAAACTTAAAACACCATGACGAATATAAGCTGACAATTTAGTAACATTACCATCTAAAAAATTGCGTGTTTTTCCATAAGCTACCGGATCAATTTTTCTGAGTGCTTTCTCCGCTGCTTTCCTTCCCCCTGGAATATGGCTAACATGATCATCTGCTGCTTGGGGAAACTGTTCCCGCAGGTATGTAACTAATTCACTTCTGTTTTTAAAATCACGTAACATAATTTTCTAGATATGTTTTCTTGAGTGTTGTATAATTGAAGTATGATTTAGTCTCACGCCAAAGCGCAAAGACCCAATGCTAACCGCTTGTAAAATTATGGAATACAAATTATTACAAAATGTCCCCACAATTCCCAATTGGTAGTAAAGTTCGTGTGGTATCCTTACCACCATACCTGAAAACTGCTGAACCTATGCCTATGTTACGTCCTGCTGATGTCATTCACATTGGGGAAGAAGGTATAGTTATTGACTGTCGCCCCGGTGGTTATTGGGGTGTACGCTTTACTAGAGGGGCTTTTCTCATAGATAGCCAATACATTGAAAGTATCGAAAAACCACCGGAATCTGATTCAGATGCAAAATAGGAGACGAGAAGAATGTAAACTTATATTAAGTTATTTTTCTGGTTTAAACCATGATTTCCCGTCGCACTTTTCTGAGCATTTTATTTGCTACTTGTTTAGCTGTGATTAGTTGGTTGAATTTTACACCCAACGCTCAAGCTTTAGGCGGTAAATTACCGACAATTAATCAACTAGCGCCAGAATTTACTTTACCAACTAATACAGGCAATGGTAAAATTTCTTTGGCTGATTTTCGCGGTCAGTGGGTAGTTCTCTATTTCTACCCTAAAGATTTTACTTCTGGTTGTACTATTGAAGCTCGACGTTTTCAGCAAGACCTATCTAAATACATTGAGAAAAATACTCAAGTTATTGGTATCAGTGCTGACGATGTTGATTCTCATGCGGAATTTTGTGATTCCGAAGGGTTAAAATTTCCTTTGTTAGCTGATACTACGGGAACAGTTAGTAAGGCTTATGGTTCTTGGATGAGTTTTTTCTCTATGCGCCATAGTTTTATTATTGATCCTCAAGGTATTTTACGCGCAACTTTTGTCAAGGTCAATCCTAGTATTCACAGTACGGAAGTTTTAGCGGAGTTAACCAAATTACAATCTTCTGTTTCTTAGAAGTCAGGAAATAAAATATTATTTTTTTGACTCCCTCTCTCTGCGGTTTTAGGGTTTTTTCTCTAACCGCAGAGGCGCGGAGGACGCGGAGGAGGAAGGTTATATTTAGAATGTCTGGTTTTTGTCTCTAGAATTAAGTTTAAAGGTTTTATAGGAGTGCTAATTTTTTTCAATGAATCATGATCCTTATATTGTTAAACCAGGTTCTCAAATTTCTTTGGTCAAGGATTATAACCCAGGTTATAAGTGTGAATTTCATCAAAAAGGTGATGCTGTCAGAAAATTAAAGGCTGGTATTTTCCAGTTAGCTAAGTATCAAGATATTCTCTATGCTCAAAATACTTATTCTTTGTTGATTATTTTTCAGGCTATGGATGCTGCTGGTAAAGATAGTACCATTAAACACGTTATGTCTGGTATCAATCCCCAAGGATGTCAGGTATTTAGTTTTAAAGCACCCAGTGAAGAAGAGTTAGATCATGATTATTTATGGCGCTCAATGAGGGCTTTACCGGAAAGGGGAAGAATTGGTATTTTTAATCGTTCCTATTATGAGGAATTACTCATAGTGCGTGTACATCCAGAAATTCTTAAAAAACAACAATTACCCTTTTTTCCTAAAGGTGATCAAATATGGAAACAGCGTTTTGAGGAAATTAATAATTTTGAAAAATATTTGGTTAATAATGGTGTGATTGTTCTCAAGTTTTTTCTCAATGTCTCTAAGTCCGTCCAAAGAAAACGGTTTTTGGAACGCATTGAATCACCAGAAAAAAATTGGAAATTTTCCGCTAGTGATTTACAAGAACGCCGTTTCTGGGATGATTATATGAATGCTTATGAAGAAGTCTTTAACCACACTAGCACGGAATTTGCTCCTTGGTATATTGTCCCGGCCGATCGCAAGTGGTTTACACGATTAATAGTAGCAGATATTATTTGCCAAAAGTTACAAGAATTAAATTTACAATACCCAAAAATCAGTGAAGAATATAAACGAAAATTATCGGAAGCAAAAAAGGCTTTAGAAGCAGAAAGTTAGGCTCTTCGATTTACCCATTACCAATTACCCATTACCAATTACCCATTACCAATTACCCATTACCAATTACCCATTACCAATTACCCATTACCAATTACCCATTACCAATTACCAATTACCCATTACTAAGTTCAATTCACACAACGCCAAAAATTTTATCTATCAATAGATAGATAAAATGAATGAGAAATTTTGATACTTTACAATAGGGGTTAAATCATCTATTCAAAATAAATATGTCAAATCTTCCTAATTTTGAGATTGTAGCTTTTGCGGCTTCTGCTGGGGGGTTGACGGCGCTAATTGAGGTCTTGACTGGTTTACCAGCAGATTTTAAAGCAGCTATTGTTGTCGTTCAACACTTAGATCCTCGTCACCCTTCCCTCATGGCGGAAATTCTCAGTCGTCGCACTGTGTTAAAGGTAATACAGGCTAATGAAGGAGATAAACTGACTCCTGGAACTGTTTATATTGCTCCTCCTAATAATCATTTGTTGATTAATGGTGACGGTAAAGTTTCTTTATCTCAGTCGGAAATGGTGCATTTTCTCCGTCCTTCCGCTGATTTATTGTTTGAGTCTGTGGCCGCAAGTTATCAAGCAAGGGCTATTGCAGTTGTATTAACTGGGACTGGTACGGATGGAGCGATGGGCGTGGAAGCAATTAAAAAAATGGGTGGTACGGTGATTGTTCAAGATGCGAAAACTGCTGAATTTCCGGGAATGCCTACTGCTGCTATTAAAACCGGTAATGTAGATTTTATCCTACCTTTGGCAGAAATTTCCCTGGCTTTACGAACTTTAATCATGTCTGACGCTAGTTGATAAATTCAGGTTATTATCAATAACTTACCATCCAAAATAGCTACATCTCTATTGATTCTATGAACCTTCCACATAAAGACGTTGATTTTGAAAATCTTCTCCAATATTTAAGAACTAACCGAGGCTTTGATTTCACAGGTTATAAGCGTTCAACTTTAATGCGTCGTGTTAGTAAACAGATGCAGTATTTAAACATAGAAAATTTTGCTAATTATCAAGATTATTTAGAAGTTCATCCCGATGAATTTAAAACTTTGTTTAATACTATTTTAATTAATGTAACTGCTTTTTTTCGTGACCCTTTAGCTTGGGAATATTTAGCTAAGGAAATTATTCCCAATATTCTTAAAAATAAACAAAAAAATGAACAAGTTAGAATCTGGAGTGCTGGTTGTGCTTCTGGAGAAGAAGCTTATACTTTAGCCATAATCTTAGCAGAAATATTAGGAATTGACGATTTTCGTTATCGCGTAAAAATCTACGCTACAGATATAGATGAGGAAGCTTTAAACCAAGCACGTCAAGCTAGTTATTCGGCCAAAAATATTCACGCTGTCCCATTAGAACTGCGGGATAAATACTTTGATTTAAGCAATGAAAAATATATTTTTCAGCAAGATCTACGTCGTGCTGTGATTTTTGGTCGTCATGATTTACTTCAGGATGCACCAATTTCTCGTTTAGATTTATTGGTTTGTCGTAATACTTTAATGTATTTCAACTCAGAAACCCAAGGACGCATTATCAATCGTTTTCATTTTGCTCTTAATGATCATGGTTATCTGTTTTTAGGAAAAGCAGAAATGTTAATCACTCATACTAATTTATTTACACCTATAAATTTAAAAGATCGTATTTTTGCGAAAGTATCTTTGGGAAATATCCGCAATCGTCAATTAGTAATGGCTAATTTACAAAATCAAGAATCAGCTAATGTGTCTCAAGAAATTCGAGTTAGAGAATTAGCTTTTGATACAGCATCTAACGCTCAGATTGTGATTAATAATCAGGGAATTTTAATCATAATTAATGAACAAGCTCGAAATTTATTTAATTTAACACTTAAAGATATCAATCGCCCTTTTCAAGATTTAGAATTATCTTATAGACCTCTAGAATTGCGATCGCTCATTGAGCAAGTATATAGTGAACGTCATCCAATTACATTAACTAATATTGAGCGTTATCAGCCTAATTCAGAAACTCAGTATTTAGATGTGCGGATTATTCCTTTGCAAGATACTGATCAAACCATTATCGGTGTGACAGTTACCTTTAATGATGTTAGCCGTTACATAAAACTGCAATCAGCATTGCAACGCTCTCGACAAGAATTGGAAACCACTAACGAAGAATTGCAATCCACAAATGAAGAATTGGAGACTACCAATGAAGAATTGCAATCCACAAATGAAGAATTGGAGACTACCAATGAAGAATTGCAATCTACCAATCAAGAAATGGAGACTATAAACGAAGAATTGCAATCAACTAATGAACAACTGCGAGCAATTAACCATGAACTGAGTAATCGTACTTATGAACTAGATCAAACTAATACCTTTATGTCTTCTATTTTGAGTTCTCTGCAAATAGGAATGGTTGTAATAGATACTAATTTTAATATTTTAATTTGGAATCATGCGGTTGAAGATATGTGGGGTTTACGTCAAGAGGAAGTAATGAACAAATCTTGGTTTAGTTTAGATATTGGTTTACCTGTAGAACAACTACAAATCCCAATTCGTGATATACTCTCTAGTAAAAAGAAATTTCAGGAAATACTAATTAATGGTACTAATCGTCGCGGTAAACAAATTCGATGTTATATTGCTTTTAGTCCTTTGATCGGCGATAATGTAGAAGGTATTATCATGATGATGACAGATACTGAAAAAATTAATAGTATGATTTCTCCTGCGGACATTGAACAAAGACAACAAAAAGAAAAAGAATAAAAATGTTTTCTCATTTTTCCTTTCTCGTTCCCAGTCTCCAGACGGAGAATGTCTTGTTAGAGGTTCTACCTCTTGTATTTTAAAATCAGAATATCTAAATCTGCATTCTCACACGGAGCATAAAAAAGAGAATATTCATATTGAATAAATTAATTTTTATCAGTTGTCTGAATTTGATTTAGAATTTGATTTTAAACTTTGAAATTGAACTTTAAATTTGTCATCTATGTCTATAATTATTGCTGGAGAAAGAAGCGGAGTCGGAAAAACAACAGTTACACTTACCCTTTTAGCATCTTTACGTCGTCGTGGTCTGAATATACAATCTTTTAAAGTAGGACCCGATTATATTGATCCTATGTTTCATAAATATGTTACTGGTCTTCCTTGTCGAAATTTAGATCCTGTATTAACTTCAGAAAGTTATGTTCAACAATGCTTTAATCATCATTCTTGCCAAAGTGAGTATAATTTAATTGAAGGAGTAATGGGTTTATTTGATGGTATTGGAAATTTATCAGACTTTGCTAGTACCGCACATATTGCTAGATTATTAGACATACCGATAATATTAGTAATTGATTGTAGTCGTTTATCCGGTTCTGTAGCTGCAATTGCTCATGGTTATTCTTCCTTAGATCCAAGAATTAAAATTGCTGGTTTAATCTTAAATAGAGTAGGAAGTGAACGACATTTATCATTATTAAAAGCATCTCTTGAATCTCTAAAATTACCAATTTTGGGTGTATTAAGAAGACAAGACAATATTACCATTCCTGACCGTCATCTGGGCTTAATTCCCACCGCAGAATTACCAGAATTAGATCAAATAATTGATAGTTTAGCTGATTTAGGAGATATTTATTTTGATTGGGAGCAACTTTTACCGCTTTTAAAATCACCTTTAATAAAAGAAGATATAAAGAAGAATGTAATTGATATTCCTAAATCTAAAATACTCTGTAAAATTGCTGTAGCACGAGATCAAGCCTTTAATTTTTACTATCAAGATAACTTAGATTTATTAGAAAAATTAGGTGCAGAATTAGTATTTTGGAGTCCATTAAATGATGATCAATTACCAAAAGATATCCAAGGAATGTATTTTGGTGGAGGTTTTCCCGAAGTATTTGCATCACAATTAGCTGCAAATGTTAACCTAATTCAAGAAGTGAAAAATGCGATTTTAGGAGGAATACCGACAATTGCAGAATGTGGAGGATTAATGTATTTATGTGAGCAGATTATTGATTTTGATGGTAAAACTTGGCCAATGGTAGGAATATTACCAACTTTAGCGCAAATGGATAAAAAATTAACTTTGGGATATCGTCGCGCAGTAGTTTTAGAAAACACCTTTTTAATTGATATGAACACAAGTATTTTTGGTCATGAATTTCATCGTTCTCATTTAATAACTAATAACTCAAAACCATTGTTTAATACCTATCGTTATGACTGTGATGAAAATACAGGTTTTGAAGGTTGGAGTTTACCTAATGTCCATGCTTCTTATATTCATCAACATTGGGGAGAAAGTCAAGAGATTCCTAAAAGATTTATTCAACAATGTTTAAAAAATAAACATTTTCCCATTTAAGTGAGGTACAAGCAGTAATAATTGTAGCTTGCTTCCCGAAGGGTACGCAGATAAACGCAGATAAACGCAGATAATTTTGTACTTCATGAGACTGGGAAACGCTATAGTAGAATAAAAATTAGTTTAGTAATCACATTTAATAACCAATGATTAATACTAAGATAATGTTTGGGTTTGGGAAATGGTGGGTTAAAGTTTTTATATTCTGCTTGGGGTTGTGCTTATTTTTGAAAATAGCTGCTGATTTAGGTGCGGAATTTTTTTGGTTTCAGGAAGTTGGTTATATAGAAGTATTTTCTCTAAAATTGTTAACTCAAGGTAGTTTATGGCTGTTTATTGTCAGTTTAAGTGTTGTTTATTTATGGGGAAATCTAATTTTAGCTGAAAAATTACAATCTAGTCCAAATCATAATTATATTCCAGAGACAGAAATCAAAATTAGTCGAGAATTAACCACTTTTCTCAGTCCCCATTATAACAAAAATGAGCAAAATTTGCCATTAACTAATAATAGCCATCAAATCAAATTGCGGTGGTTGTTACCGCTGACATTAGGATTAAGTTTGTTAGTTTGTTTAATATTAGCATATTATGGAGAAATTGCTCTAGCTTATGGAACTGAAAAAATCAGTGAATCAAATTTATCAAATTTATCAGCACCAATTGTATTTAAAATAGAGATGATTTGGGAGTTGGGAAAAAAGATCATTTCTCAAAATTGGTATTTAGGAATAGTTGGGGGATTATCTATTGCTTTATTAATTTATAGCAAATTTCTGTTACGAGCGATCGCAGTGATTTTAAGTTTGAGTTTTGGGGAGATAATTACTGAAAATTGGGCAAAATTTCTGTTATTTTTTCACCCTGTTTCCTTCAACCGTTCTGAACCATTATTCAATCAAGATATAAGTTTTTATATTTTTTCTCTTCCGATTTGGGAAATCTTAGAACTTTGGTTAATGGGATTATCTTTATATGGATTGATTAGCGTTATTCTCACTTATTTATTGTCAGCAAATAGCCTCAGCCAAGGTATTTTTAGAGGATTTTCTGCACCACAAAAACGCCATTTATTAGGCTTATCTGGCTGTTTAATGTTAGTAGCTGGTTTAAATTATTGGCTGAATCGTTATCAACTGCTTTATTCTGATAATGGAGTCAGCTATGGTGCTAGTTATACCGATATTAAAGCCCAATTACCAGCAGATACAATATTATATTTTTTATCAATAGCTATAGCTTTTTATTTATTATACTTAACTGGATTTTCGAGAAAAAAATCTTCACATCATCCCTGGATAAACTATAGTATATATATTTATCTAACCTTGATAATTACAGGTAACTTCATTTTACCTATGGCCGTGCAAAATTTCATTGTTGAACCGAATGAATTACAAAGAGAAAAACCTTATATAGAGCGAAATATCGCGCTGACTCGTCAAGCTTTTAATTTAGATATCGTTGATTCTCAAATATTTAACCCCATAGGAAAACTGACAATAAACGATATTAAAGCCAATGATTTAACAATTAGAAATATTCGTCTTTGGGACCAAGAACCATTATTAAAAACTAACCGTCAACTACAACAAATTCGACCTTATTATCAATTTCCTGATGCTGATATTGATAGATATTTAATCAAAAGTAACCCCAAAAAAGACAATCTAGAAAAACAACAGGTATTAATTGCGGCCAGAGAATTGAATTATGAAAATGTCCCTCCCCAAGCGCAAACATGGGTAAATAAAAATATGATTTATACCCATGGTTATGGTTTTACCATGAGTCCTGTAAATACCGTTGCTGCGGGTGGACTACCAGAGTATTTTGTCAAAGATATTAGTCAGGAAGGGAGCGCGTTAAATACTTCTAGCATAGATATTCGTCAAAGTATTCCCATTGATAAACCCAGAATTTATTATGGAGAAATTACTAATACTCACGTCATGACTGGGACAAAAGTTAAAGAATTAGATTATCCCAGCGGTAGTGATAATGTTTATAATACCTACGATGGATTAGGAGGAATAAATATCAATTCTCTATGGAAAAAATGGCTATTTTCTATATATTTAAAAGATTGGAGAATGATATTTACACAAGACTTTTTACCAGAAACTAAAGTATTATTCCGACGAAATATTAATCAAAGAATTCACACCATTGCTCCTTTTTTAAAGTTCGATAGTGATCCTTATTTAGTTGCGACTGATGCTTATACAGACAATAAAAATCAACAGTTTCCTGGAAGAGAAAACTATCTTTATTGGATAGTTGATGCTTACACAATCAGCGATCATTATCCCTATTCTGACACAGGTAAAGAGGGGATCAACTATATTCGTAATTCCGTCAAAGTCGTAATTGATGCTTACAATGGTACAGTGAGATTTTACATTGCTGATTCCTTAGATCCAATCATTACCGCTTGGTCAAAAATATTTCCTCAAATGTTCCAAAATATTCACAATTTACCTGTTAATCTCCATAATCATTTGCGTTATCCAGTAGATTATTTTAAAATTCAATCAGAACGCTTAATGATCTATCACATGACAGATATTCAAGTGTTTTATAATAGAGAAGATCAATGGCAAATTCCCAATGAAATCTATGGAAGTGAAACCCGTCCAGTTGAACCTTATTATTTAATTACCAGTCTCCCCAATCTTCCCTTTGAAGAATTTATTTTATTACTTCCTTACACACCTAAACAACGGACAAATTTAATTGCTTGGTTAGCAGCACGTTCCGACGGTGAAAATTACGGTAAACTATTATTATATAACTTTCCCAAAGAACGCTTAATTTATGGACAGGAACAAATTGAAGCGAGAATTAATCAAGATCCGGTTATTTCCCAACAAATTTCCCTCTGGAATCAACAAGGTTCTAGGGTAATTCAAGGTAATCTTTTAGTAATTCCCATTGAACAATCTTTATTATATGTTGAACCAATTTATTTAGAAGCTACACAGAATAGTTTACCCACTTTAGTCAGAGTCATTGTAGCCTATGAAAACCGCATCGTTATGGCACAAACTTTAGAACAAGCACTATCAGGAATCTTTCAACCAGAACTACCACCTCCACCCCCTATTATTCGTCCCGTTCAAGAAGAAATTACCCCAGGTTAAACTCAGAATTACATCCATTTTAGTTTAAACTATTAAAGTCCCCACAAAAAAGGGTTGAAACGGTAAATATGCTCTACCATTTGGATTTTCAGGTTGAATACCCCGATAACATGAGCCAACAAGAATTGTTTGCTATATGGAGTGAAGCAGCAGAAACAGCACTCCAAGCTAAACAAGCTGGAGTAATAGTTGATTTATGGAAATGTGTTGGTACTCGTCGTGTAATTGCCATTGTTGATGTTCCTAGTCCAGATACATTAGATCAAATTCTTCTAGATTTACCTATCATCAAAAAAAATGGACAAAAAGTGCAAGTAGAAGTCGCTCCTTTGAGGAAATATGAAGACTTTGCTGCTGATATTAAAGCTAGATTAGATCACAGGGAATAGGTAAATATTGCTGACCTTAGACATGATCTAAAAATTAAATATGCGTTTTCTAGTAGAGATGTTCCATGAAATGTCTCTACTATTCTCTACTATTCTCTACTATTTTTACTGGAGATGTCTAATAATTGTATCCAGGGGTTAATTAATCTGGAAATCTATACAATTCTATCAAAAAAAATCCGGTTTGAAACTCGACAGTGTTAACAACTACAACTCCGGGTATATATTGAAATTATAAAAATCAAAACTATTGACAGAGATAACTAAACTTTTCTTTTGCTAAACCTATAATTGAAGGTTAAGTTTCACTCATGTCTAGATAAATCACATCACTGACTCACTCGGTTAGAATCAGAACTCAGTTGATCATTAATTATTAATTATTGACAAATATGTTGGAAATCAGAGGTTTCACAATCAAAAATTAGTCACAATTAAAACACAATTGAAACAGACTTGATCTTGGGGAGGTTACAAAACTGGTTCTGTGATTTTTGTCAAAGCCATTATAGTTCAATGGGGGAAATAAGATGTATATAAAGCAGGTATTGGAAAATAAACTTGCTCCAAATGCAGTTGAACAAGAAAAAATACAAGTTCAAGTACAATATCACAATATCCAAATACCAGATTTAGCACTATCTTTAGCTCCTCTGGGATTTATTTTTATTTGGGCTATTTTTCTCCTAATTTTTCATAAATTACGTAACAATACTGATGATAAGATATACCTAAATGGTAAAATTTTACAAAAACTTCCCTGTAAAAAATGTCAATTTTTTGCCAATAACCACTATTTAAAATGTGCTGTCAAACCTGATACTGTTCTCACGGAAAAAGCCATGAATTGTGCTGAATACGCACCTAAAAAGGTCAGCTTCCCTCCTAAAAACTTATTTCACTAATATTTCACTAAAATTACCAGAATTACCCTCCTTTTCCTGCTCAAGAGTCAGGGGAGGGTGGGGTATTTTTGTATCTGAAGAACTTGAAATTTACTGTGAAAGTTATTTTGATTAATTGCTAAAAAATTAACTCATATTTAAGGAATAAAAATATAAACAATACACATAAATAACAATTCACGAGGATCTTTACATAGGGATTATAGCGGAAAAAAACGAGGAAAAGCTTGCTATTGCTTACTTTTCCCGTCTGCCGATCCTTTATAGAGAGAACACCTGATCACAATATAGCCTTAATTAAGAATATTTGTCAAGTAGTAATAAAAATATTTCTCAATAAATCTTTTTTGAGAAATTTATGTAAACTTATGTAAACTTATTGACCACTTGATCTTGACACCAGTAGATAGTTGATTATAAGATTACTGTCGTAATTCGTTTTTTAGATACAATATGCTACTACTAGCGGATCAAAAACCTCAACACATTAATACCATTGCCCATGAAGGTAAAGTAGTCGTCCTCACTACTGAGACTGACGGGAAAATTCGGTACACAGTCAAGCAAGATGGCTTTGAAGATAGTTACCTCAACACTAAAGAAGCTGAAAGAACTGGGTGGGAAAAGTGGCAAGAACTGGAATTTCCCAAGGAAGAAAAAGATGATCAGTCCGTCATTGACAAGGAAAGGGCCGAACTTACCGACCAAAAGGGCGCATTTATTCTCAAGTCACGTTACCGAACCGACACGGAGACTGCTGTTGCTCCAGTACAAGCAATTTCGGCATTGGGACACATTTATATTTTCCGTCAGTCCAAGTCTAATACCCTTTTGGTAGACAGGTTTGTATTAGACGGGATGACTAATAAGCTAAACCGTAAATTAGAAGTGCGGTTTAAGCGCAGTAAGCAGAAACACACCCCCACAAAGAACATGAATAAGGGGTCTAATGGAGTCCTCAATAATATTGACACCTTAGACTTTCGTGATGCTAACGGGAACTTTTTCTACGAACCCACCACCGAATTATGTTTGGTAAATAACCTACATCAAGGTTGGTTTTCTGTGGTGTTAGTGCCGACAATTGAAGATGATGTTCATCGCTGGCATATTTTCGCTTACAACAGCCAAACCCAGAAAGTCGAACTAACCACCATTCGGACATCAGAAGAAGGGTTATTTGAAGTCAAAGATTATACTATTTTTGAAGAAATCAATGAAACCCTAGTTCCTCGTCAAATTCCTGGAATCATTAAACGCACCCTAGACATATCCAAAACAACCATTACAAACGGCTTAACCGCTACCAAATATGACTTACAACAGGAACAGCAAACCCAATCCGGGGAAATGCAACTGTTAAAAACAGCCACACGATTAATGTTAGCCATTCCCACTGACAAAGGAGCAGCTACACTTAACTTTGCCATTGCTGGAGACGGAACTCTCGCAGAGATTAATGAAAACCCCGACAAAACCATCCTTCGCAGTAAAACCAGAGAAATCCTCCTGCCCTTAAACACCCTTGATGAAATCAAAGCCTTAGCCGACAGAACTCCCCCTCCCCAAGGGATGATCACAGGATTAGCCCAAGGAACAGACGAAGATGATGCGGAAGATTTAGTCAAAATTGCTACCGAAGGTCAAGCCAGTCAATTGACGAATGGCGACTTGGTGAAAATCATGGGGACCAGTGATTATCAAGGGCTTTATCAAGCCGAAACCGTTGATGAAAACACCTTTGATATTAACTTAGGATTAACCCAAGGATTAGGTTACTGGGAAAAAGAAGAGGAAGAAGAAGGCGGCTTAATTTTTGATGGCATGATTACCGCCTACGAAAAGATGGCTGATGGTAAATTACGAGTAACCTGTCCTTATCATGGCTTAGACAATGGCGATGAAGTTCAAATTGCCGGAACAGAAAACTATAACGATAGTTATCCCATCAAAAAACTCGATGATACCCATTTTGTCATTGAACGCAAATGGGCAACCGGATCGGCGATTAATATTAAACTCGTCTCTCGCAGACGGCGGGGCATCGTTTTTGATGGCGTGGATGATTATATTCAACTATCTCAGCCTCTTTCAATTTTCTCTGGTTCATTCACCGTTTCAATGTGGGTGAAAGTACCTCAAAATTCTGTTAGAGGCATATTGTTAGGAGACTATCAACTACCAGATTCAATCAATGTGAATTTTGAAGTTTTCAATGGCAAACTGAGATTTTTCTGGAATAGGGAACCTGACCTGTTAGGCTCTAAAGATTTAAGAGACAATCAATGGCATTTCATCAGCTTTGTCAGAGATAAGGAAAATAAGAAAATCTACGGTTATATTGATGGCGTTCTTGATTTTGAACATTCTGGAGAAGTTTCGGATAAGCGTGCCGTAATTGCTCACAGAATTGGGCGTGATAGTCGGGAAGGAGACACGCATTTTGAAGGGCAAATTTCTGATCTCCGCATCTGGAAAGTAGCCCGTACTGCTGAAGACATCAAAAATAATATGTACCTGCAACTGAGGGGTCAAGAAGTCGGTTTAGTTGGTTATTGGCGGTTGGGAGCAATTGGAGAAGGACAAGTCGTTGACTTTTCCATTAATGGACAGAATGGTACTGTCTATGGCGATGCTTATGTCAGCGCTGCTACCCTCAATCGTCAACTGGCAGGCGGGTTAGATGCGGTTAAATATACCAATGATGACTTGTTTGCGGTCAGTGAACGAGCAACTTATGAGGAAAGCTTTGAATTTAAGGTTGTTTCCTCCTCTGCTGTTAATCTTGACTATTTGGATAATGCAGACGGGAAGAATTTAGGCACGAAGATTTTTAAGCTCTCCTATTGGGGAAAAGCCAGTCGTAGCGCTGAAGCAAAACAGATTATTGCTCCTGAACAAATTAAACAAAACAAATTTGAAGATTTAGGAAAAGGTTGGTATCGAGTCTCTGGGAATGTCACGATTCCTGATGGAATTAGTATGTTACGTTCTTTTGAGATTGCTAATGTTCAAGGTAACTGGCAATCTTTAGAAATTCGTAAACATCGCATCCGTTTAATGTCTGAAAGTATTACTGAGTTTAAATACATTGATGTCGTAAATTTGACAACCTTAGCAGACCAGCAAGCAAGCTTACCGTCACAATTGTCGGAGTTGGAACTCAAAGAGAAAGAAGAAGCATCTTTGGAATTAGAAAAACGGAAATTAAACCAGCAACTAGCAGCATTAGATAATCTGGAAAAGACAAAAACCAGAATCACTGAAATCAACAACGAGATTAGTGATCTTGAAAATGCGCAAAGGAAATATCAAGCTGAAATTGATCATCCCTTCAATTACTGGTGCTTAATTACCAATGTAGAGACTAAGAATTTTATGGAAGTGGATGGAACTTCAGTTGTAGCAAGACAGACTACTACATCAGAAGCCATTTGGAAGAGTTCTGCTTGGTATGATGCTCACTGGCGCATTGATTGCATTGAAGGCAAGTTCTATCGACTGCAAAATAGACAGACAAACAATCACTTACAGGTAGATCGTAGTAAAGCTATAGCGAAAAACAACTATCAAGGAACCGAAGAAGCATGGCGTAAAGACAAATGGTATTACGATACCGAATGGCTCATCGAAAAAGTTGGCGATTACTACCGTTTTGAAAACAGGGAAAATAGACATTGCTTGCAAACATCTTCGATTGCGACTGGTGTCTATACTACAATACCTTATAATAATATGGGGCTATTTCGTCATCAACAGTGGCAAATTATTTCTACGGGACAAGCTGTAAATCAGGTTGCTATCGATAATAAGAAAATTTCTTTAGCGAGAATACAGGACACCATCAAACTAAAACAATCGGAATTGCAGACTTTGCAAGAAGTTGTAAGAGATGGTACAACAAAGAAATCGAGTTGGAACGATCGTCTTGAAGAAATCAAAAATCAACTGAATCTAGTTCAAACAGCCTTAAACAAATTAAACGAAAAAATCCTCAATGTATTATCTACCACTAAACAAACTCCCCAAACGATGCCCCAAATTCCCAAAAATAGCAAGGGTTTAGTCACTCAAGGAGCAATCCTTGGTTTTGTTAATTCTGTAACTCGTCTTAATGCGATCGAAACTAGCGAAGGCAATGTCCAACTGAGTTACTTTGATAACCAAGGACGGATGCGACAAACCAACTATGATGCCACTGCGGATGGGAAAAATGCTACTTTTGAACAGTGGATTCCCGATGCTCAACGTAGTTGTTTAAACTTTAAAAACAGCAATAGTGTTGTTAAGTTGGATAAAGCCCTCTATCTTCCCCCAGATTATTGGAGTATTGAAGCATGGTTTGTCTATCCTTTACCAGAAGAGGGACAATGGAATACGCTCACCCAAGGGAAAGATGCAAATCATCATATTTTGGTGAGAAATGGCAAACAATTAGGGATTTATCTGAGTAATGATCCTTCACAACAAAAGTTCTATGAATGTGGCTTCAATATAGAGTTATTGTCTGAAGGATGGCATCATCTGACCGCAGTTGGAAAAGGCGACACCACTTTGTTCTACATTGATGGCAAGAAAGTTGGCGATACCAAAGCTAAAGCCTTAGCGGATGCGGAAGAAAATCTCAAGAAAACCCCCAATGATGCTACCGTCAAGCAAAAAGTTGAGGATATCAAAACAGCTACGTTGAAAGTTTCTAGTGATGTTTCTTCTATTGGTAATAGACATCTGGGAGGCATGGAAGAGAATTTTGGTAAAGTGGCAGAAGTTCGTATCTGGGGAGTAGCTTTGACAGATGATGAGATCGCTGTTAATGCTAAAACCTTGCTCAGTGGTAATGAACCCGGTTTATTAGCCTATTATCCCTTTAATGAGGCTACAGGGACGGTCGTTCGGGATCAGTCTGGACAGGGGAATAATGGTACGGTATCCGGTGAAATTTGGTGGGGATGTACCGCTCCGATTGGGAAGCCGGGGAATACGGTGATGCAGTTTGATGGGGTAAATGATTGTATTACTGTTGAGGATAATGCTAATTTATGGATTACTAACTATACCCTAGAACTGTGGATTAAGCCTAATGGCGCTCCTAATCAAGAGTGGAGCGGGATTGTTGGTAAACCTGGACGCAGTTTTCATATCTGGTTACATAGTAATGCCCGTATTCATCATCGTTTCCATACTGTTGTTAACAACGATGCTGGTATACCTGATACTCCTGATGGTTCGATCCAATGGAATCAATGGAGTCATGTTGTAATTACTAACGATGGTAAAACTGCCAGAACCTATATTAATGGACAACTCTCCGCAGAAGGGCTAACCGAAGGCAGTTTGAAGATTGATAAAACACCGTTATACATCGGGTGTAATTTAGATAAGGGTCAAGGTAATTATTTCAAAGGTTCTATAGCTGAAGTCCGTATCTGGAAGGTCGCCCGCACTCAAGCCGAAATTCAAGGGGATATGTACCAGCGTCTCACTGGCAAAGAAGCCAATTTAGTTGCTTACTATCCTCTCAATGAAATCAGGATTGAAGGTTCTGAGCAAACAGTCTTAGACTTAGCAGGAAATAATCACGGTAAGGTGACTAAAGCGATTACTGTAGATGATCAGACTTTACCCATTGTCCCTAATGCCCTGCTGTGTAATGAGTATAGTAGCGTTTCCTTAGATTCCAATACGAAGCGGAAAGTAGCGATGATGCGCCGTTTCTTTGCTCATCTTTCACCCAATGGAGTTACATTGCTCCCTGACAAGCGAGTTGAGGCTTTGGAATTGAAATGGATTGGTAACGGCCAGTTTGCGCCGACGTTGTTGGGCTACATCGAAGGACCACCTCCCGTTCCCAGTGAAAACTTGACCTTAGAAGAAGATTACAACGGTGCGACATCTGTGGAATTAACCATGTCGGAAGATGTGGAATTTAATTGGACGCGATCGCAGGATTCTGGTTTGGGAGGAACTTTGGACACTTTTATCGGTGGAGGAGGTAAAATGTCGGTTCTAAGTGCGCCAATGGGTATCGGTACGTCAATCGAAACCAGTACCAAGGTTGGTTTCAAAGGTAATTTTGACTTCAGCTACCAATTCCAAAATGAGAGCAGCATTACCTCTAGTTCGTCTTTAAGCATGACGGATAAACTAGAACTACGAGGAACACCAGAAGTTACCCCTAAATTCCCTCATTTAGGGACTCGTTTTGTTCCTAAAAACATTGGTTATGCCTTAGTCGTTTCGGCTCTGGCGGATGTTTTTGTGACTCGTCTTGCTCGCAGTGGTAAAATGATCGGCTATCAAGTGCTGCCTGTGGATGGCATTCCTCCCGATGTCAATACCATCACCTTTTTAATGAATCCTGCCTACACCATGAATGGCAGCTTAGATGGGATGACAGGTAGCAGTGCTACGAGCGATCGCTTCTTTAAGCACGTTCCTGAAATGCGCTCTCAGTATGGCTCTCTCTATCCAGCTAGTTACTACCGTCTGCAAGAAGCCTACGATCTGAAACGACAAATTGAAGCGGAAGATAAACGCCGAGAATCCTATTTCTCTAACTTTAATGTGCGTTTAGTGGATCAACTCTCCTTAAACCGCAATATTGACAGTGGGGATGCCCCCTCAACGGTGGGAGTACAACGGGAAGAAGACAAACCGGGTACTCAGATGACAGATGAGGAAAAGAAAAAAGCCCAAGACGACAAAGCACAAAATTTTCAAGATAGTGCGGCTCAGTCTGCTGACAAGACGAGTGCAGCTACTAAACAGAAACAGGCCGAAATTAAAAGCAAAATCGACGACCAAGAGAAACGGGTACAAGCTACTGACAGTTTTGCGGGTTGGCAGAAGCGCATGGAAAGTATCCAAATTCGCTCCGGTAAGCGTAATATTGTCAATACCTACGTTTGGGATGCCGATGGCGGACTACACACAGAAGCTCAAAGTTTTGCTAATACGGTAGAGCATACCATTGGTGGGTCTTTTAGCATGAATGCAGGGTTAGGGGTTCAAAGTGATTATTCACCGTTTGCTGCTGTGGTAGAACTCACAGCCCAAGCTACGGTCAATTTAACTCAAACCATGACTAAAACGGAACTGCGGAGTAAGGGTTTTCAGTTGAATGTAGACCTGAGTGGGTTGGAATATAAAGACATCACCGACTACAAAGACCGACCCATTTTACCTGGGGAAAAAGTAGACCGCTATCGGTTTATGAGTTTCTACCTCGAAGGTAGCACCAATCACTTCCAAGACTTCTTTAACTATGTGGTTGACCCAGAATGGTTAGCAAGTAATGATGAGGAAGCACGAGCGTTACGTGAAGCTCAAGCCGGAAAACCCAATAAAGCCTGGCGGGTTTTACACCGTGTGACTTATGTGGAACGTCCAGCTTTGATGGGTTTTGGTCATGATGTTCGCAAGTTACGGGCGGCTGCTGAGAGTTCCGAAAATCAAAGACTCATGGATAAAATTGGCGATTTGGAGAAGAAAAACCAAGAATTAGAGAAGAAACTTGATCAAATTCTTGACTACCTAAAATCAAAGCCATAGTTGATTATTCTAGAAGAGGGTTTTATCAGAAAACGCCGTAATACCCCATCCCTCTACAGGCAAGTTTGAGCAAGGTTGCTCATTGAAACAAGAATCCCCGTCCCTCTATAGGGCGGGGAGCGTCAAATGGCAGTATGATAGTTTTTTAGTTCTTAATATAATAACGGGCTGCCTTTTTTCTTTATGACGCAACAACAACTGCGTATTTATGTCCCACCTCACCCCTTAATTCAGCACTGGTTGGGAGTTGCCCGTGATGTAGCTACGCCATCGGTATTATTTCGTTCTGCTATCACTGAGTTGGGCAGGTGGCTAACTTATGAAGCTACTAGGGAATGGTTGCCCACCCAAGAAACAATAGTCCAGAGTCCCCTAGCTGCCTGTCCAGCGACTTTTATTGACTCTCGCATACCTGTGGCTGTTGTGCCGATTTTGCGGGCTGGTTTGGGCTTATTAGAGGGATCTGCTGGTGTACTACCTTTGGCTTCAATTTATCATGTTGGTTTAGTACGCAATGAAGAAACCCTAGAACCTACTTGTTATTTGAATAAACTCCCCGAAAAATTTGACCCGGAAACCAGGGTATTAATTACCGAACCAATGTTAGCTACAGGAGGTTCTATAATGGCAGTAATGGCGGAATTAACCCAAAGAGGTGTTGATTCCTCTTTAACTCGGATTGTTTCTGTGGTTGCTGCACCTGTGGCTTTACAAAAGTTGGCTGCTGTCTATCCCGGTTTAACCATTTACACCGCTACTATTGACGAAACGGTTAATGATCAGGGGTATATTGTACCAGGATTGGGAGATGCGGGCGATCGCATTTTTGGGACTTAAGCTAGGGTGCAGCTAAGGCTGGAAAATAGCTAAGGTATTTTCAAAGTTGCTTATTTTCTAAAAGGCGGTAAAAATATGAGTCAGCAAGATGGTTTTGGTAGTGGTTTTCTCCTGGGAACATTAATTGGTGGTGTGGTTGGGGGTGTTTTGGGTGCGGTGATTACCTCTAGATTAGACTTAACAGCAAACCCAGAAGAAGATAATGGCCTAACTATTGGCGACAATAATGAACCAGGGGCAAATAGAAAAAGACGAATGCGGGCTTCAGCTAATGAAAATTTAGAAATAGAAGCCACCAGGCGATCGCTCGAAGATAAAATCGCCCAACTTAATGCCACAATTGATGATGTGCGGCAGCAATTGGGAAATGTCAAGAGTATTAATATTGGTAATGAATAACCCAGTGTCAGAATCAGGTGGTTATCTAGGGAAGTCGAGATAATGTCCGAGACTAAAGGATGAACAGGCTGAAGACACAGATTATTTATATCACAAATTACCCATTACCAATTACCAATTACTCATTACCAATTACCAATTACCCATTACCCATTACCCATTACCCATTACCCATTACCCATTACCAGTCTTAACTAGATAACTAGCAACTTAAATTAGTAGTTATATTGTATATTGATTACAAGCCACACAATATGACTTGCACTAAATTAAAATCAATCATGAATCTATGTTTGACATTTAACAGGAAAGTCACCCGGCCATGAATTTACTCATTACAACCCTAGCCACTTTTGTCACCTTTTACAGCTATTTGCTGATTATTCGGGTCTTACTAACTTGGTTTCCCACTGTTGACTGGTCTAGTCAACCATTTGCGGCTTTAAGTCAAATTAGTGACCCCTATTTAAATCTATTTCGTTCCATCATTCCTCCTTTGGGTGGTATGGATTTTTCCCCTATCCTAGCATTTCTGGCCTTGAACATAGTTGGTGATCTTCTGAATAATTTAGCCCGTTTTACCTTAGTCACAGGGTTTTAAGTCACAGTTCACTTACTCAAGATAGTGAGGGTAATTCATAAATTACCTTCACACAGTATATATAAAGTATATCCAAATGTATCCAAAGATTACCTTCTTACTTTACCGCTGAAGCCAGCCGCTTTGAACTGTTTCAATTTCAATGGTAAAGGTTGATTACTAGGTACAGAAATTCTCAATTCAAAATCACTGACTCCTGGGGGAACTTCAGCTATGCCACCGAGACGAGTACGATTTTGTAAGATAGGATCATTATTTCTATCATAAATGCGCCCAAAAATATCCGCATCATAGACGGTTTTATTTGTGCTGTTGTTAGCTTTACCTGTGACGATAAAACAAGTAGCAGAATTTGAACCGCTGCTAGTTACCACTCCAGTCGCTAGTTCTAAAGGACAATCATGGTAGGAAATATCAGATAATTTAATCTGTGTTAAAGCTAAAGCGGTGGGAGTCCCTATCCAGAAAAGTAAACCAATAAAACCAGCAATAACAATGAAGCGAATTGAGTTTAAACGCATAAAATACACCAGTGAAAATTTCTTAAATAGGGCTTGCTGAATAAGTTGTTTGTGAGGGAAGGGAACAGGGAACAGGGAACAGGGAATAGGGAACAGTTTTAACTGTTTTAACTGTTTGGATATCCTCAATTACCTTACAGAACTAACTACAAGCCGCACCCTAACGGTTTCTATGATCAGTATATTTTTGTTATTTAAACCTAATTCTAGACTAATTTCAGGTGCGAGCAATGGCAGGACTTAAGCAACTGATATAATATTCTAACTGGTATTGAGGACTTTAGTCCTGTGTTCGAGATACTAGGAGCTAAAGCCACGATTTTTCTAAGTTGTATACTCAGCGTTAATCCTCACATAATCATAACTCAAATCACAACCCCAGGCTTTACCTGTACCATGACCATTTCCCACACCAACGGAAATTAACACCGTATCTGACTGTAAATACTCACCATGAACCGCTGCTTTTAAATATGCACTAGCTGCGGCCTTATCAAAAGCTAAAGGTTGACCATTTTCAAAGAGTAAAATATCCCCTAATTTAATAGAGAGGTTGTCTTGTTCAAAAGGTACACCAGACCGCCCCGCAGCCGCCGCTATCCGTCCCCAATTCGGATCATGACCAAAAATGGCCGCTTTCACTAAAGACGAGCCAACAATGGTTTTGGCGATTTGTCGGGCTGATAATTCATCATAAGCACCCGAAACCTGTACCTCTATTAAACAAGTTGCACCTTCTCCATCACGGGCGATCGCTTTAGCTAAATGTTGACAGACATAAGTTAACATAGCTTCTAACTTCTCCGCTTCTGCACCCATTTCCGTAATTGCGGGAGTGCGAGATTCACCGTTTGCTAAAGCGATTAAACAATCATTTGTACTCGTATCACCATCCACTGTGATCGAATTAAAACTTCTATCTGCTGCTCTAGTTAACATTTGTTGCCAAAGTGTAGAGGATACAGCAGCATCACAGGTAACAAAAGCTAACATTGTCGCCATATTAGGGTGAATCATTCCCGAACCCTTAGCAATACCACCGATACGCACGGGACGATCATGTATAATAGTTTCTAAAGCAATAGATTTTGTCACTAAATCTGTGGTAATAATTGCCCCTGCGGCTGCATCCGAACCTGTGTCCGAAAGCGCTGCGACTACCTTGGGTATACCATCCCGCAGGATATCCATTTTAATTCTTTGACCAATTACACCTGTAGAAGCTAATAAAATAGATTCCGGGTTAATATTTAATTCCTTCCCTAATAAATCAGCACTTTCTTGAGCGTCCTTAACGCCTTGTTCACCGGTTGCAGCGTTAGCTTGTCCCGCATTACAAAGGATAGCTCTAGCACTATGTTTCCCTTGTAACACTTGCCGACAATAATCTACACAAGCTGCTTTGACATGGCTAGTAGTAAATACACCTGCGGCGATCGCTTCCACATCTGATACAATCAAAGCTAAATCTGGTAATCCCGAAGCCTTTAGTCCTGCTGTAATTCCCGCTGCTTTATATCCTCGTGCTGCTGTCACACCACCTGGAATTATTTGCCAATTTGCCATAATTTTGTCCACAATTATTATATTGCCTTTGTTATTAAAATACATTCTGCTGCTAGTTTGATATCAGCGTCGAGTATTTATGTCTACAGGTAATTTTATCCGTTGATGACAATTTTTTTCTCAAAAAAATTTCGCCTTAAATAAACCGACCCCACCGTAAAGACCATAGGTAATCACAAATTAGGAAATAAATCAAATCATTCCTCTTTATCTGCGTTTGTCTGCGTTTATCTGCGGTTAATTATCCCATAAAATAAAAGAGAGCCACCTGGATAGCTCTCTAAAACCATCAGGGTGCATCTGAACAGCACATTATGTAATTCTAGCGCCAAGGGGTTAAACCCCTTATTTTTAATTTTTGTCAAATAAATCAAATAAATAATGAGTCAAACAATTGTTGTCAAAATCGGTACTTCTAGTCTCACTCAAGCAGAAACAGGACAATTAGCCCTTTCTACCATTGCTACTTTAGCGGAAACTCTCTGTGATTTGAGACAACAGGGACACCGGGTAATTTTAGTTTCCTCTGGTGCTGTGGGAGTGGGTTGTGGACGCTTAGGTTTAACGGAGCGTCCCAAAACTATAGCTTTAAAACAGGCTGTAGCGGCGGTTGGACAGGGGAGATTAATGCGTATATATGATGATTTATTTAGCATAATAAAACAACCGATTGCTCAAGTATTATTAACTAGGGCAGATTTGGTACATCGTAGCCGCTATCTTAACGCCAATAATACTTTTCAAGAATTACTAAATTTGGGAGTAATTCCTATAGTTAATGAAAATGATACAGTAGCGGTAGAAGAATTAAAATTTGGCGATAATGATACCCTGTCTGCATTAGTAGCTAGTTTAGTAGAAGCGGATTGGTTATTTTTATTAACTGATGTTGATAAATTATATTCAGCAAATCCTCGTTGTGTACCCGACGCTAAACCTATTAGCTTAGTTAATAGTATGCAAGAACTAACAGATTTGCAGATTCAAACTGGTGGACAGGGGTCTGGGTGGGGAACTGGAGGTATGATGACTAAAATTTCTGCGGCTAGAATTGCAATCGCGGCGGGTATCCGCACAGTCATTACTCAGGGTCGATTTCCCCGGAACATTGAAAAAATTATTCACGGAGAACTCATCGGGACGCATTTTACACCTCAACCCGAACCAACTTCAGCCCGAAAACGTTGGATAGCCTACGGATTGGTTACTACTGGAAAATTATACTTAGATCAAGGTGCGATCGCCGCTATTACTAAAGGGGGAAAATCTCTGTTAGCAGCAGGAATTAAAGCCCTAGAAGGGGAATTTGACAATCAAGCAGCGGTGCAATTATGTGATAGTAATGGCTATGAAATTGCTAGAGGACTGGTGAATTATAATAGTGAGGAATTACAGCAAATTTGCGGCCGACATTCACGGGAAATTCCCACAATTTTAGGTTACGAGGGGGCTGATACTGTGATTCACCGAGATAATTTAGTTTTGATTTAAATACATCATTTCTAAAAAATACCTCATCGCTTTAAAAGTAATTTATCGAACCACGCCAAGCACGGAGGTAAAAGAGGAATGACGTTGAACTCTGTTCCCTCTTCCCTCTTCCCTCTTCCCTGTTATATGATTATCTTTTGACTTGTTGCTATCTAAAATAGCAGATGTTCCTATGTCTGTAATATATTGTGAATCTACTCCGTTTAATCCCAATTTTTGATAATTCCGTTTCTAGCTGGGGTTTAGAAGCCCGATTATTACGCCAGCTAACATTGATATGGATGTTTATTGGCTTAATTATCCTTTTTTCTGCATCTTATCCTGTTGCTGATGATCGTCAAGGTGACGGTTTATATTATTTCAAGCGTCAAATTCTTTGGGCTATAGCTGGTTTAATTATTTTCAATATCATTGTCAATCTACCATTACGAAAAATTTTGGGGGTTTCTCACTGGTTTTTGATATTTTTCTTGCTGTTGATTTTTGTTACATTAATTCCAGGATTAGGAAAAAAAGCCTTTGACGCGGCTAGGTGGATAGCTATTGGACCAATTCCTATCCAACCATCAGAATTAATTAAACCATTTTTAGTTTTACAAAGTGCAACACTTTTTGGTCAGTGGGAAAAACTTACCTGGGGAATTCGTTTGTCTTGGTTGGGTGTTTTTTGTCTTGTGCTTTTAGGGATTTTAGCCCAACCTAATTTAAGTACAACGGCACTTTGTGGGATGACAATTTGGTTTATTGCCTTAGCGTCAGGAATACCATATAAGTATCTGGGAGGAACGGCTTTTGGTGGTGTGCTTTTAGCATTACTGAGCATTAGCATTAAGGAATATCAACGCAAACGCATTATGTCTTTTATGAATCCTTGGGCTGATGCTACCGGAGATGGTTATCAATTAGTACAAAGTTTATTGGCTGTAGGTTCGGGTCAAACTTGGGGTTCTGGATTTGGACTTTCTCAACAAAAGTTATTCTATTTACCAATTCAAGATACTGATTTTATCTTCGCAATTTTTTCGGAAGAATTTGGTTTTGTTGGGGGTATTTTACTATTACTAATGTTAGCTATATTTGCTACTTTAGGATTAATTATCGCCCTCAAATCCAAAAATCTGACATCCCAATTAGTCGCAATTGGTGTAGTAGTTGTCATGGTTGGACAATCATTATTACATATTGGTGTAACTACAGGTGCGTTACCAACTACAGGTTTACCCCTACCCATGTTTAGCTATGGTGGTAATTCCATGATTGCCAGTTTACTATGTTCTGCTTTATTAATTCGAGTAGCGAGGGAGGGTAGTGAAGCAGAGGTAGTCCCTTTACAAAAAACGCTGTCTGAAAATCGAAGAAGAAGACGAACATTTTAGTTTGACAGGACTTACAGCGATTTCCAATCATATAAGGTACATCTTAGCCCCCTCCTCGCACCCCCCTCAATCCCCCCGCAGCGGGGGGAAGAAAAGGATAAACTTTTGATATTGGAGGGGGTTGGGGGCGGGGTTCTTGTTCCGGGTTTGATGACAATTTGCTGTAGGAACAAGAGAAGTAGGGGTAATTCATGAATTACCCCTACACAAAAATTTAGTTGAGATTTATTAATGTTGGATTGAGGAAGGAAACCCAAGCTACAGGCTGATGGTGATAGGATTAATCCAGTTTAGGTTTGGTTTTGATAAATTCCTTAACAACTTCTTCAACAGGACGAGATTGATTATCCACTTGATAATTCATCTTTTGCATTTCTTCTTCGGAAATTAAACCAGCTAAACGATTAATAACTTCTTTTAATTCTGGATATTTTTGCAGAATTTCCTGATTAAAAATAGGTACAGCTTCATAAGGAGGGAAATATTTTTTATCATCTTCCAAAATTACCAATTTTAAAACTGGAATTAATCCATCTGTTGAATTTGCAGCTATCAAATCTACTTTTTTTTCGGCTAAAGCTTGATACATTAATCCTAATTCCATCGCTTGAGGAGGTTTAGTCAACTTGAAGCCGTAAGTTTTAGCTAAACCTCGATAACCATCTTGACGTTCTAAAAATTCATAGCCAAATCCTGCTTGCCATTGGGGACTGTATTTAGCCGCTTGGGAAAGAGTTTTAATTTGTAACCGTTTAGCATCTTCAGCCCGGATAATCATAGCAAAGGTATTATTAAATCCCAAGGGCTGCATGGCTGCTAATTTAAATTTATGTTCATATTCTTGCTTGACTTTCTCATAAACAAATTGAGGATTACTGTTAGGTTTATCTTTCAATATTGCTGTTAATGCTGTTCCTGTATATTCTACATAGCCAGCAATTTGCCCTGATTGTACAGCTTTATGGGCAATAAAAGTTCCCCCTAAATTAAAACTTCTATTAACTTTTAATTTGGTTTGGGATTCAATTTGTTGCGCTAGTAATTCTCCTAAAATAAATTGTTCTGTGAAATTTTTTGAACCAATGGTGATTGTTGCAGGTTTTTGTTGATAGTTAAAAGCGATTAATCCCGAAATTAGTAATATTAATATTCCCGATATAACTGCAATTCTGCGATTAATTTTAATATTAAATTTAAACTTTTTTTCTGCTTGTGTTATCAGTCTTTTTTCTAACCATCCTAAACCTAAATCTGCACTTAAGGCAATTATAGTAGCAGGTATTGCTCCAGCGAGAATCAATTCATTGTTAACTATAGAAATTCCCCGAAAAATAAATACTCCTAACCCACCTCCTCCAATAGCCGCCCCAATGGTAGCAATACCTACACATATCACTGTGGCTACTCTAATTCCTGCTATAATTACCCCAGAAGCCAGGGGAATTTCTACTTGAAATAGCAATTGCCAATCTGTCATTCCCATGCCTTTTCCGGCTTCTCGAATCGCTGGATCAACCCCATTAATGCCAATATAAGTATTACGAATTAACGGCAGCAAAGCATAGAGAGTTAAGGCGAAAATCGCGGGATTTTTACCAATTCCCCCTACAAATGGCACGGAAATTAGAAAACCAAAAATAGCTAAACTAGGAATAGTTTGAATAGCGCTAGATAAACCTAAAACTAGTCCAGCCAGTTTTGGTTTACGAGTAATGAGAATACCTAAAGGAATACCAATAGAGATAGATATTGCCATGGCGATCGCCACTAATACCAAATGTTCACCACTGCGGAGGAGGATTTCTGGAAAATATTGATTAAAAAGCAAAATTAGCTCCTAAAATTTAGTAAAATTTAAATTGTTTCCCCATTTTCCCAAGCATTCAAACAAGCAATAAAAGCTCTTGCTTCTGGATGTTCAGATTGGAGTAATTCCTCTTTCGTTCCTAAAAAAACTAAATTTCCTGCACACATTAACCCAATGCGATTTGCTAGAAAAAAAGCTTCTTGAATGTCGTGGGTGACAAAAATTACGGTTTTTCCTAACTGCTTTTGTAAATGCTGGAATTGTTGTTGTAATTCTAAACGAGTAATGGGATCAAGTGCGCCAAAAGGCTCATCCATTAATAATATAGGCGGATCTGCGGCTAATGCTCTGGCTACCCCGACGCGCTGACGTTGTCCACCAGAGAGTTGATGAGGATAGCGGTGAGCGAATATTTCCGGCTCCAAATCAACTAATTTTAACATTTGATAGACTCGTTCCTCAATTCGTTGTGGTGTCCACTTTTCTAAAGAGGGGACAAGTCCGATATTTTCTCTAACACTAAAATGGGGAAATAAACCAATATCTTGAATGACATAACCGATACGTCGTCGCAATTTAATTGCATCCCATTTAATTGTAGAATAATACATATCTTCGCCACTAGGATCTCTGACAAAAATCTGTCCTTGGGTGGGAACAAGCAGATGATTAATTAATTTTAACGTGGTGGTTTTTCCGCTACCACTACGCCCTAATAAAACTAGAGCTTCCCCTTGATAAATAGTAAGATTCAAGTGAGATAATAGGTAACGGCCATTTATTTGAAAACTGACATCTTGAAAGTCAACTGCAATTTCTGATGTTGGAGGCATAAGGTTTAGAAAAAAAAGAATTTAATTTAGATAATGTTTTGAATTGTGAAGAACTCGGAGAATTTTTACTGAATCTTCTTGGATTCGGTAAATTAAATAATAATATATCCTGAATTGGAAATTATTAGTTATTTTGTACTTTTCACTCTTCCAGATCGACCCATAAATGGATAATTTTCTAAGAGGATGTCTGAGAAGTATTATATGAAACCCATAATCTCCAAAAACCTAACCCCCCTCCCCCCATTCCCTTGTAGGGAATGGGGTTTTTAAAGCCTCTCCCCTACCAGGGGAGAGGTTTGGAGAGGGGTCTGTTTACACATTAAAAACTTTTAAAACATCCTCTAAGAGGATGTCTGAGAAGTTAAATTTTATTCTCTCCTGGTGCTTATAAACCGCGTCTACACAGGTAAAACCCTTGATTTTTCCTTAGTCCACCTGGGTGGACTTTGTTTGTGTGGTAGCGATTTATAATTGCTGTAAACATTTATTAATAAACTTCTTTGCGTCTTTGCTTTTTACATCTTGGCGCGAAACAAAAAAGCGATCAGTTTGAGTGTTAGACATTGCTTATGATTTTAACCCGGCTTGCGTCTGGCTTCAACTAATATTGCGGATTGTTTAGGATTTATTTTCAATAAACTGACGCTAAATTAGATTAAGAAAATAAATCATCAAGGAGAAACTATGTCAACGAGAAAACCTAGTATTTTGGTGACAGGGGGAGCAGGATATATTGGTTCTCATACGGTGTTAGCCCTCAAGCGAGCCGGTTATGAGGTGGTAATACTTGATAATCTGGTCTATGGACATCGGGATTTGGTGGAACAGGTGTTACAAGTAGAATTGATAGAAGGAGATACAAGCGATCGCACTTTGTTAGATAATCTTTTTCAGAGTCATAATTTTGCCGCAGTTATGCACTTTTCCGCCTATGCTTATGTAGGTGAATCCGTAACAGATCCAGCTAAATATTACCGTAATAATGTTTTAGGAACATTGACATTATTAGAGTCAATGTTAGCAGCTTCTATGAAGAATTTTGTCTTTTCTTCCACTTGTGCCACCTATGGTATACCGAATTTTATTCCCCTGACGGAAGATCATCCCCAAAATCCCATTAATCCCTATGGTACAACTAAATTAATAGTAGAAAAGATATTAACTGATTTTGATGTCGCATATAATTTTAAATCAGTGTGTTTCCGCTATTTTAATGCTGCTGGTGCAAACCCCGAGGGCTTATTAGGAGAAGATCATAATCCCGAAACTCATTTAATACCTTTAGTGTTGCAAACAGCATTAGGTAAACGAGAAGCCATTAGCATTTTTGGTACTAATTATCCTACTCCTGATGGTACTTGTATTCGGGATTATATTCATGTAAATGATTTGGCAGATGCTCATATTTTGGGCTTGGAATATTTATTAAATGGCGGTGAAAGCGAAGTTTTTAACTTAGGGAATGGTAACGGTTTCTCAGTCCGAGAAGTAATTTCTGCGGCGGAAGATGTTACAGGTATGCTAATATCAGTCAAGGAATGCGATCGCCGTGCCGGAGATCCTCCAGCATTAATTGGTACAAGTGAAAAAGCGCGAAAAATCTTGAATTGGCAACCTCAATATCCAGACATTAAAGATATTGTCTCTCACGCTTGGCAATGGCATCAAAAAAGGCATAAATAATGCCATAAATAACGCAACAAGCCCTTGCTTGTTAAGGGTAAATTAGGGTCAAAATCCCCTTTATAAAAGGGGATTTAAGAGGATCTGAAAATATTTGATTGAAAATATTTGATACACCATGAGGCACTTTTAAAACATCCTCTGAGATCGTTTCAAAGATTAGTTTCGTAGTTGCAATTTTATGATATTAGGACTTACGCACAAGTCACGGAATAATGAACCACGAAGGAACGAAGAGAACGAAGAAAAGAGGGTTTGAGAGATATTTTGCGTAAGTCCTGGATATAAAGCAACTATGAACTTTAATTTAAAACTTCTGCAATAATTCCCGAGTTAATTGCATAAATGCCTTAGAACCGGCTGTATTGGGATTGAGTAAACAAACTGGCATGAAACTATCAACGGCTTTGGCAACATTGACATCAACTGGTATTTGGGCTTTACAGATTTTATCTACTCCAAAATCTTCGATGACTCGGTGCATTACCTGTTTATAATATTTGCTATTCAGGATATTTACACTGGACATACTAAAGACTATTCCCAATATCTTAATATCTATTTTTGCTTCCTGTTCATGACTATCTTTTAATTGAGAAATGCGTCTTTCTAAAAGTTGGATTCCTACTACAGATAAGGGTTCTGGTCTAGCTGGGAGAATGTAGAAATCACTTGTAGCTAAAGCACTACGAGTCATGAGATTATAACCGGGAGCGCAATCTAAAAGAATAAAATCATATTCATCGCGCACAGGTTTTAAGATATCTCTAATTAAGACTCTTTCAAAGCGATTCCAGATAGTTTCAAAGTCCTGTTCACCCAATGCTACAGATTGATTATGCAGCATTTCTGAAACCACAAATTCATCATATAAATCTATATCTCCCGGTAATAAATTTAATCCAGGAAGATTACAAACTTGCGGTTGAATAATGTCATGAATGGTAAATTTTGCCTCTGGTTCGGGGTTGATAATTTGATCTAGCAAATATCTCAATGTCTTTCTTTGTTTACGACGTTTGGCAAATTCTACTGGTGACATTAAACTCAGTGTGGCACTAATTTGACTATCTAAATCTAAAACTAGGACTTTTTTTCCGTAATTTTTCGCTAAACAAGTAGCTATATTGACTGTAATAGTGGTTTTACCGACTCCACCTTTCATATTTGCTGTTGCGATTATATGTCCCATTTTATTTCCTCTACTGACGCTTTCCCATTTAGATAGCGTTCATATTATCTAATAGATTTTAACTTTGGTTAGTTTACTCTTTTAGGGGAATGTGGAAAAGTATCAAATGATTTCTAATAGACATCTCCGACAAAAATAGTAGAGACGTTCCATGGAACGTCTCTACTAGGTTATTTACAGCACTTCCCGATGTTATGAGGTACAAGAACCCCACCCCCAACCCCCTCCAATATCAAAAGTTTATCCTTTTCTTCCCCCCGCTGCGGGGGGATTGAGGGGGGTGCGAGGAGGGGGCTTAGGATGTACCTCATAAGAGCGGAAACCCCTGTATTTGGCTAAACTAATGGTAGCTGAATACTTTGTGCTAATAAACTCTGAAGACGTTGCAAGTGCGAACCAACTTGGTAAACTAAATCACCTTTGCCTATCAGATAAGCTGCTACGGTTGATGTTCCACCTAAGATGATTTTTGAATCAGCTTCACTTTTAGTGCTGAGTGCGACCCTTCCAGGTAGGTTAGAACGGATAATTGGGGTGACAATACTCGCTTCTGGACGTTGGGTAGAAATAATTAGATGAATACCTGCGGCTCTTGCCATTGCGCCTAAACGTTTGATACTTTGTTCTAATATGGTGCGAACCTCTTTTTCTGCCATAAAATCAGCATATTCATCAAAAATACAAACAATGCGCGGTAAAATTTGGGAGGAACGTTGATTATAAACTGTTAAATCTGCACATTTAGCTTTTTCAAATTTTTGATAACGAGATTCCATTTCTGCAACTAGTTCTTCCATTAATTCTACAGCGCGATCGCTATCTTTGACAACTGGTGCATATAACCATGACATTTGTTCAAATTCGGGAAATGTTACCCGCTTAGGATCAACTAAAGCAATTTTTAAATGTTGGGGAGAATGACGATAGATTAAACTGAGAAGAAGCGATCGCAAAAATTCACTTTTTCCGCTTCCTGTTGTTCCTCCCACCAAAAAATGACAGGTATTTGGATCTGATAAATCAGCCTCTAACAATTTACCATCAATACTCACCCCAATGGCAATTTTTACGGGTGCTGTTGGGGGTAAAAATTGCTTTTGAATAAAATCTTCAAACTTAGCAATTTGTCTATCTTGACGCGGTAAATCAACACTAACATAACCAGCTTGAGGTGCAATTAAAGGCGGATAATTTAAGCCTAATTGTACTTGTAAATCAGCGGATAATTTGAGAATTGAATTTACTTTTACACCCGAATTTGGTTTAAGTTTGACTCTGATAAATGCTGGACTTACCGCAGCACCATGATACTCAACACCAATACCAAAAGATTGCAAAGTATTAACTAGATCTTCGCCTATTTTATCAGCATTAATAGATGGATCTGGCTTAGGAGGTTCTGTATCTGAATTTTGATCATGATTAGATTCAACATCAAAAAAAGTTTGACATTTTTGTTGTTGGGGACAAATTTCACATAAATGAGGTTGAGTTGTCGCCGGTGGTGGGTTAGGATTGGGAGATTCCCAACTTAACCAGTTTTGCATTTGTAATAGTTTATAGGGAATTAATTGATGAACCGTATTTTCTAACTGTTCCCAAGAATATTTGTACTCTTTAAATTCTGGTAAAACACAATAAACAGCAGAATCAACAGGTGTTTTTTTCTGCTTCGATAACATATAACTATAGAGAGAAACTTGCGCTAATTGTGCTGCTGAATCTACAGGTTGATAGGTTTTAAATTCTACCATACAAAGACGTTTAAGTTCAAAATTAAAAACCAGACAATCAAACTCACCTCTAATTAATTGTTTTGTGCCATTAGGTAAATCAAAGTAATATTCTAAATTGTGTTCTCCAGAAATAAAAGTATTTTGAATAACTGTTTCCGCACTGCAATAACGACGATTGATGATCAACAATTCAGTAAACTTTTTAATTAATCCTTGTAAACCTTGCCAAACTTGTAATAATATAGGTGCTTTACTTCCGTCTTGTACAATTGTATTTTGTAAATAGGGAAAGAACTTAATTTGATAGAATAATTGTTGAATTTCCGATGTAATTTGATCTACATTTAATTCTGTTGTAGATGGATTAAATAAACTTTTAAATCTGGGTTCAATCAGCAGTAAATTAATAAAATCATCTGCTAATTTATGAAAAACATTACCAACACCCCCAAGAGTATCTTTAGGAGAGAATATTGCTTTACAATTAAAATGGTGATTGAGATAAAATAGTCGAGGACATTCAAAAGCTAATCTAACTTTAGTGGGAGTTAAAGAGGAATTTTCAGATTTGTGATCTACCATATTAAATACACGACTGATAACATCAGGATTGGATATTTCAAGCAAGCGATAATGAACAGCAGCGAGATAAACAGTATCCATAGCTGCATAGTTTAACTGTTTTTGAGTCAGGGGACGTTTTCCCCAATCACTTGTTCCTTCTTCTGCGTCTACATGAGAAAATTGACAGAGTTCAGCAGCTAGAGTTTTTAGTTTTAAGTTGGTAGTTTGTAAAACTTCTTTAGTGATTTTTCTCGCTATTTTTAAAGTACAAGTGACATTTTGTGCTAGTTCCTTCCCTAAATATTTTAAATCAAAACCAGCATTATGAAAAACTTTCTCAATTTTGGAATTAACCATAATTTGGTTAATGAAATATACAGCCAAATCAGGCTTATCTAAAACATCAAAAATGTAAGCAGATTCACCAGTTAAATCTGTATAATCAGCTAATACCTGAATTAGTGCTAATTTTGGTTTATCGGTATACCAATCAGCAATTTCCGTATCTATCCATAGGGTTTTATATAGGGACAGTTGGAAAATTTGCTGGTAAATTTCAGAAGCTTCTGTCAGGTAGTGCATTGGCTGATATAAAAAATGTGCTGGATAGATTACTTGTGAGGAACTAAACAAATTAATTGAGCTTCTGGCTTGGCTTTGGGGTCAAGAATTTGAATTTTATTTTCCTCACATAGTTGTTGAATCAATACATTAATTTGATCTTCGTTAACTGTAGGAAAGTTGCTAATAGCATTGTCAATTAAAGTTGGTTTTCCTAAAAAATGTTGAGTTTTAACTAGATCGAATAAGTAATCTTTACATTCTGTTAATTCTATTACTTTTGGTGGCGGTGTGATTATTATAGGTTTAATCTTTTTAAAGATTCCCAAATCTTGTAATAGAGAACAACCTTCTAAGATTTTAGACTCACGAATTAGTTCTTGTAAACTCTTGAAGTTGAGGTTTTTACTTCCTATTACCAAGTCTCCCTCACGAGCATCTTTTACTAAGTTGTGATATGTAACCAAGTAATGAACAGAATTAATATGTGGGGTGATGTGACGATGGGGAGAACCTGTAAAAAACTTTGTATAGCTTTGATAGCCTTTGTTCTTGGTATTACCTAATACTTCTGCACGAATGAGGTATAGGGTTAAGGTTGAATCTTCTTTAGCTGCTTTTTTGCACGCTTCCATAACATGAAAAAAAGTAGTCATACTACCATCTTCTGTCCAGACAACTCCTAAAAGTCTAGATTTATCTGACAATTTATATTCTAGTGAATAACTAGCATATTTTGTACCTGTAAACAGTGGATATTTAACTCCCTCTACGTGCAAAGTTTCTAAAACATCTTGCAGCATCTTAATTAAATCCGGTGCAGAAAAATGGCGAATTTTAGTAATTTGGTGCTGAACTTTATTAAATTCATTGAGCCATTTCAATTTAAAAGCTGCAAGTAATTCTGAAGGGTCATCTTTTTTTACACTTAAGTCAGGTTTAAACTCACCTTTACTACCACCAACCAACCATTCCTTATATTGTTGAATTACATCTTTCCCAAATATTATTATCTCTCTAGGTTTAGTTTTTCCTCCTGGAAATTCTTCCTCTAGATATTGGCGAGTTAAAGGGTAAATAGGAGATGATGGTTGAGAATGTGCTTGAAGGTGTAGAGAATAAAGACGAGATGATAAAAGTGATTCAGCTTGGGTCAAACTAATACTTTTTAAATAAATTCTTTCATCAATACGATCTTTGTGACTTTGATCAATTCGAGATTTATTTTGTTCCCAAGTATTAGTTCCTATGCTGATAATGATCAGAAAGTTACCATTTTCGCCACTAATTATAGTATTGACGTTGAATAACGCTTGTAAATTTTGTCTTCCGTCAGGTAAAAGAGCAATACTTTCTAATTGGTCGAAACACAGGACAATTGGTTGAGTATCACCAGCAATTCTGCTAAAATTTCTTAGATTTTCTCTTGCAGCTTCTTCTGTATCAATTGATTTTTTAATCCCTAAAGTTTTTAGAGAATCTTCACTTAAGTCATCACCTCGTAACCACTCGCAAGCTAATGGATAGAGTTCCGTATCAGTCAAATCATGCAGGACACCAAAAAAAACATCCGCATTGTAGATAGAGATACCTGCTTTTTTGTAGATATCCCTGAGTTTATTAATAAATTTTCCCCGCTCATTTCGCAGCAAATCAAGTACATCATCTTTGAAAATACTGTCTTTAACACTGCGTTCCTTGATAGAGGTTAATACATTTTCTACCCAAAGTAATAATTGAGAATCTTTTTGTCCCTCTGGAACTTGTACCAAACTATCAACCGTATATCGCAAAATATGCCGCCAAATTCTATCAGTTTCAGTAAATGGCGGAATATAGACAAAAAATGCCTTATGATTGAATTTCTTTTTGAGTCTACCCAATAAATAAGTCTTGCCACAACCAGCATCACCATCAAGTATTATAGTGCGTGTATTATGATCTTGAACAACTTGATCAAGTGTTGTTTCAATTTTAGTGATCGCTTCTTGATGGATAGAATCAACCGTAGGTTCTGGTTGTTGTTTATGCCAAAAGTTGACTGACCTAATATTACCAAAGGGGTTAATACTCCTGAGAATAATCTCATCAATAGATGTCATAAGCTTGCTCTTTAATTCTCTGTAAGTTGAATGAAAAATAATGGACTTCCTGAACGCTGGCTAATTCCGGCGTTAACTTGATCTGGGGTATATACTTCAGCGTGAATAAGCCCTCGCAGTTCAATTTGATCAGTCTTTTGCAACCTATACAACGCCTGATCTAAATCATCTCGTAATAAAGGTGGTTGTAATTTTTGTCGTAAATGGAAAATTGGTAAATAATTCTCTGTCCCCAATTCCCGATCTAATTTCTTGATAGTCTCTAAAATTTCTTCATCACTAATATTGCTATTAATATCAGAATATGATTCCACATTATCAGAATTATCAGAAACTAAAGTAGAAACTTTTTCTGACTTAACTCGCAAATTCTTCCGTAAAAACTGCACATAATTACCCAGCAAATCTAAACTAATAACAGGCTTATTACCTTTATTGGGAACATATTCATCCCGCAAAAACTCAATTCCTCTTTCTGTTAACCAAACTTCAGCCTTAGCCCTTTTCATCTTAATTTCAGCAGTAATCAAACCCCGTTCACTCAAGGTTTTTAAGATTACATCTCTTTCATCAGATTTTAGTCCTGAAACTTTGATTTCACTGGGGGCTATTTTTCCAGAACTTTTACTTATCTTCTCCAGTACCTTGAGTTCTTGATTATCAATAGGTAACTGTGTAGAGTCAAGTTTCAATAGTGCTTGACCAGCAGGTAAAATCTTCACCGTAGCAACTTCACGGGAATAGTCCACATATTCCAATTCTCCCAAATCTCGACAAATTTTGTTTTTTTCACTTTTAAAACCATCAAGAATGTTAGAACTCAAGCCAGTACGATAATTAGCACATCCTAACAGCATTAATAGAAACTTTAACTGATTTGTATCCATGCGGGTAATCTTGCTGTATTTGACACCTCTCCCATAGTAACTCAATGTGTATGATTTTCATAGGTTATATGTTGCAAATTTTTATTACTTCCTGAAGAGAAGTCTACCTTCGCAACTAACGCGCAATCTCCCAAACTCCTGTTTTCTCGTTTCCTCTGTATCCTCAAGTCCTTAGCTGCGATCTTATTTATACGTAGGTATGAGGATGAAAAAATATATTTTTCTAAAAATATTTTATACAGATAGTAAATAATTTCCACCAAAAAGCGAGATTTATATGTATCATCTTTTAGATAACCAGATCATCCAGAAATATTACCCCATATACCAGGTAAAATCATGAATAATTACAGCCATTGTCCGCGCAATTATCTACTGCAAAAACCAGTAAATAAAGATCAAATCAAACAAAAAGAATTATGTGATTTTTGTTGGAATGAATATTGTTTTTGTTGGTCAGAATACTGTTTAAATGAATGGTACGAACTGCAAATAAAACATGACAATTTAAAAAATAGACATCATACCAAAGACAGGAACTAAAATAGACAGGACTTACGCAAAATATTCCTCAAACCCTCATTTCTCTGTGTTCTCTGTGCCTGGAGTGGTTAGTTATTCCGTGACCCCTGCGTAATTCCTAAAAAAATGCGATCGCTACCCTCACGAATGTGCGAATGTATATATTACTAAAAGCCGATGATGGGATTTGAACCCACGACCTACTGATTACGAATCAGTTGCTCTACCCCTGAGCCACATCGGCGTACACAGTCAAACATCATAACATAATTTATTGATGATAGAACCAAATTCTCCAAATAATCTCAAACCTCAACAATATGAGCGTTTAAAAGCCGAAGTAGCCGCACCCTACCGGGGGTTAAGGCAATTTATCTATATCAGCGTGGGCGCTTCGGGTTTTATTGGTGCATTTGTTTTCTTTTTCCAACTCCTAGCCGGGCGCGATATTGAACAAGCCCTGCCAAATTTCGCAATCCAGCTAGGAGTAATTGGGTTAATGGTGTTTTTCTGGAAATGGGAAAATAAAAGGCGTAAATGACAGACAAGAGGCAGAAGACAAAATAATATTTCTCCTCTGCACCTCTCCTTAACTACTTAGTAGTTACAATATACTGAGAAGCAATAGGTTGAACACGACCAGCATTAACCAAGGCTTGATAGACAAAGGCCGCAATTTCGGCTCTAGTTGCTTGACGCTTAGGGGCAAGCTCTTTCACGTTTGGATAGTTAATGACTAATTGCCGTGAAGTTGCTGCGGCCACAGGACCTGCTGCATAACTGGGAATTTGACTAGCATCAGTGTAGAATTTGATTGCATTCTGATTACTGGCAGTTAAACCCAAACCATTTGCTAAAGCCACTATTGCCTGGACTCTTTGAATTTGTTGTTCTGGTTTAAAGGTTAGGTCAGGATAGCCGGTCAGGAATGGACTACTAGAAGCGGCTTGAATAGCACCATAACCCCAATAATTACTTTTTACATCTTTAAAGGTAATGGCATTGCGTGTAGCTGAGGGTTTAAAGGCTTTGTTGATAATGGCAGCGAATTGGGCGCGAGTGACGGGTTCATTGGGTTTAAAATTGCCATCTGGAAAACCAGCGATAATACCTTGAGAAGCTAAAGCTTCGATGTAAGCTTTTGCCCAATAACCTGTTTGCACATCTTTAAACGCCACTTTACCAGTATTTCCGGTATTGTTATTGTTATCGGGAGGTGTAGTCACCGTAGCAGCAATAAAATCAACAGAACCGGATATCTTCTTCTGGTTAATATCGTTACCAATGGCCGTAATCTTGCCTTTAGTGGAATTGTTCAGATCATAACGAGCGTTATCACGGATGAGATTACCACCAGGATTGCTGCTAGTACCGAGGTCAGGGGAGGCATTAATGGTAGCGACTATACCATCCTGTATATTATTGCGAATTGCGTTTTTACGGAGTATAGGTTTTGCCGTTTCCGAAATATACAAACCACTCTTATTTTGAGTAATGTTGTTAGCCTCTAACAGGGGTGTGGAACTACCGCCAATTGCTACACCGAAACCAGTATCCTGAAATAAGTTACCACGAATCGAACCTTGTGCTGATTTAGTTACGGAAATGCCCTGACCCCCGTTTTTCAGAAAGATATTACTTTCAATTTGGGGATTAGCATTACCAGTAAGATAAATCCCATCTCTATTGCTGTTAGTAAAGGTACTGTTTTTGATAACAGGGTTACTTGATTCTACCCATACAGCACTTCCCCGTGAATTGGGATTGGTAAAAGTTAACCCTCTAATGATAGTATTATCGTTAGCTAACAGTGTAATATCCTGTTTAGCCCAAGTGCGACTGGTGTAAAAACCACCACCATTGATTAAGATACCTTGACCTTTGTTAGTTTCATTACCTTGAAGTGTCACGCCTGAGTTGAGGACAAGGGGAAATGTTTCCCCAGTATCTTTACTATAAGTACCGGGGGCAACTTGAACTACTGTTCCGGGTTGAGCCTTGGACAGAGCAAAGGTAATTGTTTTATAAGGCGCTGCTGCGGTTCCAGCGCCAGCGATATCTTGTCCTGTAGCTGAGTTAACGTAAATGACGGTGGCTGTAGCCGGGGCTTGGGCTGTTAAAATTGGGTTAGGACTAGCCTTAACTTGATTAGATACCAGAGTAGAATTACCAGCAATTAATAACAAAGCTGTAAGGCTGGCTTGCAAGGATAAACTAGGAATGTGGAAACCCTGATTTTTCATTTTCTTACTGAATTGTGTGTTTAATAATGGTACTTTCACAAGAGTCTCAGGTGACAGATTGAATTCTGTAACAACATAAGACAAACTATACCCGATGATTGGCAATTTTTTAGCTAGAATTATAATTAAAAAAAATCACGGAACTTAACGCTCCCGTATGCTTCAGTGGTTATTGCCCCCCATTGTTGCATTTTTGGGTAGTTTTTCAGCCAGAAAATCAAAATTTTTTGGGGGTAAAAATTTTCGGTTTCTGCTGTTTTTGACTCTTATCTGCTCTTTCTTGTTCCCGGATATACATAAAAATTGAGGATAAGAAATCTTATCCTCAAGTCTCCTGCTAAAAACAGGTGGTAAGTATTGGCCAAATGATTAATAAGCTAAAGTGTCTAAAGTCTCTCGTAAATACATTTGCACTTGTTGATCTAGGCGTAAACTTTGTAATTGAGCATTACATTCTAGTTGCCACCGTTTAAAACCGGAACTAGCAGATATAACATATTTTAGTTCCTGCCAGAGTAGTTTGTTAGTAGATAATTGGATATCTCTAGGCTCACTACTGCTATAGCCTTTGCTGTCCTGTTGATGCGCGTAATCGCTAGAAGTTGGAAATTGAGTCATAATTTCTCATTCCTTATTTTTCGCGGCCCAGAAAATTTCAGATTTGGGATTTCAGTCGTCTATTTATTGCCAAATAAAAGGGAAAGACGTAAATCTAGTCACCCAGACCTAAAATTATCAAATTTTGCTTATCTTTCCCAATATAATGGTTTTATGCCTGCAAATTCTGTCTCGTTAATTACTAAAAGCGGAATTTATTTTGACACTCTGTGGTCTGAAGACACACGGATTCTTTAAGATTTGCTTAAAAGGGATAGGTAAATACAAACATCCCAGCAGCACCTAGCAGCGTAAATTTACACACCATTTTTAAGCCTTGTAATCAATTAAATTTTCGTAGCTTTTAATGGTAATCAGATTTACGCCGTATTGTACTAGACACTCAAGACAATTAGCAGTACGAGAGGTATTGCAATTGTACTTACTTTTAACGTTAAAAATTTGCAAAAAACTTGTTTTTAATGAACAAGAGAATTTTGATCAACGTTATTAGTCGTGAATTACGGAGTGCTGAGTTTAACTTATATGAGTGTTGAACTCTAAATAGTCTTAATTCAACACTCATCAACTCAGCACTCAACGTTCTCATCACGGAACTATTTCGTCATGGTTAGGGTACGACGTTTAGTTACCATTTGATAGGCTTCAATGATGTCATTTTCCACCCAGTCATGGAACTTATCAATGCCGATACCACATTCATAACCTGCGTTGACCTCGCGGGCATCTTCTTTCATCCGTTTCAGCGAATCGAGAACACCTTCATAAACTACCTTATTATGGCGACGGACGCGCACTTTACAGTTGCGAACCAGTTTACCAGATTGAACATAACAACCGGCAACTGCGCCCCGGCCAACTGGGAAGACAGCACGGACTTCTGTTTGTCCCAAGGGTTCTTCTACCAATTCTGGTTCGAGGAGACCTTCTAAAGCACCTTGAATATCTTCCAAGAGTTTGTAGATGATGTTATATTCTCGAACATCTACACCAGCTTCATCCGCGGCTTGTCTCGCGCCACTGGCGTAAGTGGTATTAAAGCCAATGATAACAGCGTTACTAGCCGCAGCTAAGTCTATGTCTGTTTCGGTGATTTCTCCAGCGGTAGCCAGGAGCATCCGAATTTGGACTTCGTTTTGAGGAATTTGGCGTAGAGAGCCGATAATGGCTTCCACAGAACCTTGCACGTCGCCCTTGAGGATCAAGTTGAGTTCTTTCAACTCGCCTTCTTGTGCTTGTGCTGACAGGGTTGTGAGGGTAACACGGCCCTGTAATAACCTGGATTGACGTTGTTTGTCCGCGCGATCGCTTGCTATAGAACGAGCTTCTTTCTCGTTTTCATAGACCTCGAAATCATCACCAGCAGCAGGGACATCACTTAAACCCAATACTTCTACAGCAAAGGATGGACTAGCAACGTCTACACGCTTGCCTCGATCATTAACCATAGCGCGGACTTTACCAAAGGCCGAACCAGCTACAAGCATATCTCCAACGTGGAGAGTACCATTTTGAATCAGCAAGGTAGCAACAGCACCCTTAGCTTTATCCAAATGAGCCTCAATGACTGTTCCCTTAGCAGCCCGATCTGGATTAGCGGATAGTTCGGCAACTTCCGACACCAGCATAATCATTTCTAGGAGAGTATCGAGGTTTTCGCCTCTGATAGCACTGACGGGAACCATAATAGTTTCACCACCCCAGTCTTCAGCGGTGAGACCGTAATTAGTGAGTTCTTGTTTAACTCGCTCTGGTTGTGCGCCTTCTTTATCAATCTTGTTAATAGCGACAACAATGGGAACATCTGCGGCTTTAGCGTGGCTAATAGCTTCCATGGTTTGGGGACGAACACCGTCATCAGCAGCGACGACCAAAACGGCTATATCTGTCACCCTAGCACCTCTGGCACGCATAGCTGTGAAGGCTTCGTGTCCGGGAGTATCTAGGAAGACAATCTGCTGTGGTTTGCCTTCATGGACTATATCAACATGGTACGCGCCGATATGTTGGGTAATACCGCCCGCTTCTCCAGCCGCAACTTTAGTTTTGCGAATAGAGTCGAGGAGGGTGGTTTTACCGTGGTCTACGTGACCCATAATGGTAACCACTGGAGGACGACGAATCAGGTGATCCAAGTCTTCCACGTCAATCATTTCTGTGATCTTGCGAGCCTCGGCCTCACGTTCCACGATTTCGACTTCTACTTCTAGTTCTTTGGCTACCAGGGTAATAGTCGGAATATCCAGGTTTTGGGTGATACTGACGGCCATGCCTTTCATAAACAGAATTTTGACAATCTCTGTATCGGCAATTACCAAGGCATCCGCCAATTCTTGAACTGTTAATGGACCGGTAACAGCCAGTGTGGCTGGACGGTCTGGTTTTTGTTCTACGGTTTCTTGACGACGATGTTGCTCGCGCGAAGAACTAGATTTTTTACCTCTAGTGGTGGGAGCAGCTACAACCGCTACCGTTGGCGCACCGTGGCGAGTCCCTTTAGGTTTGGGAGGACGGGCAATGGAAAGACTGACTTGGACTGCTGCGGAAATTTCACCCAGACCTTCATCAAGTAAATCCTCTTCATCGAGTAAATCATCTTCTAAGACTGGTTTGACCCGTTTGCCCTTGGGTCCAATCTTAGCCTTTTCTTTGATTTCGTCAATGATTTCTTCTTCTTGCCATTTTTTCCCGCCTTTGTTGAGACGTGGGGGTGTGGGACGTTTTAAATCCAGGATATCGGGGACTATTAGTGTATTATCTAATACTTCCTTCTTCCCTCCTCCCACATTATGCCGGGGTGGAGTGGCAATGGGCATGGCGGCCACTGGTTCACCAGAGCGTGCTGGTCGAGGGCGTTGGATGTCACCACCCACAGATGGTCTACCACTTCGCTGTTCTGGTTTTGTCGGGGCTGAATTAGCACGACTGGGTTTTGACGGTGCTGGTGGTGGATTTTGGTCCGATGAAGGTTTATTTGCTTTACCTCGAATTGGATGCGGATTATCTTCAGCGCGTTGTTGTCTATCCCGTTTGAGGACTGGTTTTTCCGATACTCCTACGGATTGTGTTTCAGGTGGTTTTGTCCCATCTACTCTGGGAGGAGGAGAAACCAATTGGGGTTTGTAAGGTTTCTCTGGTTTCGGTCTGGGTGCAGGTATTTTTTCTGACTTTTCCGCACTCACCCTTTCCCCTGTTGGTTGAGAATTAGATCCCTGTTCCGGTGGGGTGATATTAGGCTTGTGCGGAGTTTCAGATTGATTTCTGGGTACTGGTCGAGTTGGTGCCGTCGGCTTCATGGGTGACACTGGTGTAGCGAAAGTCCGTGGAGGTGAAGGATGATTAGCGTCAGCAGCAGCAGTCGCTACTGAAGCATCAGGTGTGTTGTTGGTGGTGTTTCTCAATATTTTCGGTTTGCGAATTTCCAGAATTTGCTGTTTGTGATTGGCGCTCTTGTGGTTTGGGAATGAATTTGGTCTATGGCCATTTGTACCTTGTTCCTTTTTAGCAGCTTTTTTGGCGGCTAAATTCGCGGCAATGACCTTTTGGGCTGCGGTACGAATCTGTTCAGCTTCTGATTCGGAAATCGTGCTGCTGTGACTTTTGACCGCGATGTCGAGCTGGTCGCAAATTACTAATAGCTCTTTATTATCCAAATTCAATTCCTTTGATAAGTCATAGATTCTAACTTTGCCGTTGTTCATCCACTCTTTCCCCTTTAATTTACAGTTTTAGCGGATGGTTGCCTGGTTTATGACATCTCCACCCTGTGATCACTGTTTTTTCGGTTGCCCTTGGTGATATTGCCGGTGCCTCCAGTTAGGAAAGAGAGATGTTTCGGTTTCATGGTGGCATCTCCACCATTCAATTTTCCTTACGCGGTCGCGTGGGCTATGGTTAATGCCCAACTGCGCTTTGGCGCTACCAGGTTGCCATGTTTGATTTTTTTTGTTTTGCTTTCCTTGTGAGTTTTCCACAACACAATCCAGAAAAACTCTTTGGGAGTAATGCCCCGCGTCTCGCCAAAAAAGAGAGACCGAAAAAGCTGTTTACACCCATTTACCATTTTGGCACTAACTTGAGCGATACTAAAGGATATGATCAGGGCAAAAATAGTCGGTTTCTTGTCATAATCTCTCAAAGGATTATCGCAATTTGTGTTATTACCATTGAATATGATTTTGGGAATTGCCGTGATCTAGACGTTGCCACAATGTTTGATACACTGTATCTGGCACTGCCCCGCGCAGGGATCTCCCTAATCTATTTTTCTTTTGAGCTGCTTGGAGGCAACTGGCTTGAGGACAGATATAGGCAGAACGCCCCATGCCCTGATCTAATTGTACCTTTCCAGATGGAAAGACGCGGACAATGCGCCAAAACTCTTGCTTCAAGTTGACTTGGCGACAACTAATACAACGCCGATAGTTCGGTTTCATCGGTTGTTAGTGGTTAGTGGTCAGTGGTCAGTGGAAAGAATTATCTTCCCCAGATATTGTCTCCCCAGGAGAGTTAATCTTCATCTAATTCTAGTTCTTCTGCGATTTCATCTTCTCTATCTGTCCTCTCATCTTCATAATTTTGTGACTGATATTGCGCTCTTACTGCTGCAAATTTGGTATTTTCGCCTTCATAATCATACTTGGCTTGATCTTTAATATCAATTTTCCAACCGGTAAGACGGGCTGCTAACCGCACATTTTGTCCTTCTTTCCCAATTGCTAAACTCAGTTGATCTTCAGCGACTAAAACGTGGGTTTGGCGACTTTCTGGGTCCATGAGTCTAACTTCATCTACCTTTGCTGGACTCAATGCATTGGCAATATAGGTGGCTGGGTCTGGTGACCAGCGAATGACATCAATTTTTTCCCCTCGTAATTCGTTAACTACGACTTGGATTCTTGATCCCCTCGCCCCAATACAAGCACCAACAGGATCTACATCCCGATCTAGGGTATCAACGGCAATTTTTGTCCGCGGTCCAACATAGCGAGATGGCGGATTGGCCTCTCGCGCTACAGCCACAATTCTCACCACCTCATCTTCAATTTCCGGAACTTCATTGGCGAATAGATAAACAACTAAACCTGCATCAGCACGAGATAGAATCAATTGTGGTCCTCTCTGCTGTCCTTGGGAAACTTTTTTTAGATATACCTTAAAGGTAGCATTAGCTCGATAGTTGTCGTTGGGTAGCTGTTCTCGTTTTGGTAATTCTCCTTCTACTTCTGCTTGTCCAAATCCACTGCTAACTGCTAAAATAGCTGACTGGCGTTCAAAGCGTAATACCCTGGCTTGTAAAACTGTTCCCTCTAAGTCTTGAAACTCTTCTTGTACCATTTGGCGCTGTTGGTCTCGCAATTTTTGCGCCAATACTTGCTTAGTTTGCATGGCGGCCATGCGCCCAAATTCTCTCTGATCCGGGGTGACATCTAAAACTACGGAATCTCCCAATTGGGCTTCTGGAGCTACTTGCTGTACTTCGTCTAAGGAAATTTGGTGGTCGGTGTTATTAACTGCTTCAACAATGTTTTTGGTGGAAAGAACACGAAATCCTTCACCCTCTATATCTAATTCTACTTCAAAATTGTGAAAATACTCCTCATCAAATTGTTTACGTTCTAAATTTTGGGCGCGACGATAACGTTCGTAACCCTTAAGTAATGCTTCTCTAATGGCTGCTTGTACAGCTAAACGCGGTAAGTTGCGTTCTTGGCTAATACTTTCGATTAGTTCTTTTAATCCCGATAAGGTCACCATTGACATACGCAGTCTCCTAAAATTTTATGCAAGCAGTCAGCACAATCAGATAATGTGTGATAGGTAATTGTTTCTCCATGACCAATTACTCCGCACCAATTACCTTTTTCCCGTTCCCGAATCCAATGTCTAAAATCTAATATTGATTACCTACGCTCATCTATTTGTACTCTGCTGATGAGGTCACGGGGAATTTCCACTACACGACCTTTCTGGTTAAGGTAAACTGTAGTTTCGTCCCGGCGAATCAATAGACCTATCCACTCTTGCTTTTTTTCGTAGGGTGGGAAAGTGGAAATCACTACAGGAAATCCTTTGAAGGAAATAAATTCCCTGTCTGTTACTAGTTGTCTTGAAATACCAGGACTAGATACTTCCAATATATAAGCGTCTGGTATGATCTCTGCCGCATCTAATGACGCTTCTAAGGCACGGCTCATCCTTTCACAATCATCCAGGCCAATGTCTTGTAGAGGATTAAATATATCTACCCGTAGGATTGGCGGAGTTTGATTTGTATGAAAAACTACATTAACAATTTCCAACCCTAATTCTGTCGCTACTGGTGTCGCCAAATCAATAATTTGTGGTATTAAAGGATGAGTCATGAGAGAATTCAATAAAAAAAGTGGGCTTCAACCCACTTCCTGCGATAGGGATATCTTCCAAGAAGTCTTGTGACGCACTCCATGAGTTCGCCCCTAACATGAGTGTAGCCTATTTCTTTAATTAATAAAGATGGTCTCTCAAAAATTAGGGAACAGGGAACAGGAAATAGGGAATCAAGAGATTTTTGAATTAGTGGTTATTTATTTTTGTCATTTGTTTGTAATTTTTACTTTGAGTTAAACAAGTACATTGGGGGGAAAAGCATGAAAGCAATATTAATGACAGCAGCGGGTAAGCCGGATGTTTTACAGTTACGAGAATTACCTCAACCCGTACCAACAAACACAGAAATTCTAGTTCGCATCTTAGCGGCTGGTGTTAACCCGATTGATACTAAATTACGTCAACGAGGTACATTTGATCCTGAACAAATGCCAGCTATTTTAGGATGTGATGGCGCTGGTATAGTAGAATCTGTGGGCGCTGATGTGCAAAAGTTCCAGGTTGGTGATGAAGTATATTTTTGTTATGGTGGTTTGGGCGCACATCAGGGAAATTACGCTGAATACACTACTATTGATGAAAGATTTGTTGCTTTTAAGCCCAAGTCTGTTTCTTTTGCAGAAGCAGCAGCCGCACCCCTGGTTTTAATCACTGCTTGGGAAGCTTTATATGAACGGGGAAGACTTGAACCGGGAGAAAGTGTATTAATTCATGCTGGCGCTGGTGGTGTTGGTCATGTAGCCATTCAATTGGCTAAACTCAAAGGTGCAAGGGTAGCAACTACGGTTAGTTCTTTGGAAAAGGCTAATTTCGTTACTCAAATTGGCGCTGATAAAGTGATTTTCTATCGAGAAACTGATTTTGTCAATTCTGTATTAGACTGGACTGATGGTGTAGGTGTGGATTTAGTGTTTGATACTGTTGGTGGTGATATTTTTGAAAGGTCTTTTCCCGCAGTACGCATTTATGGTGATATTGTCACTATTCTCGAACCTAAAGCTAATACTGTTTGGAAGGTTGCTAGAAATAGAAATCTACGAATTGGTTTGGAATTAATGTTGACACCAATGTTATCAGGAATTGTGGAAGCATTAGAACATCATGGAGATATTTTACAACAATGTGCGAATTGGATAGATGAAGGTAAGTTAAGGATTAAAGTTAGTCAGACTTTTCCTTTAGCTGAAGCAGCACAAGCACATACTTTAATTGAAAATGGTTCGGTTTTAGGTAAGATCGTTTTATTTAATTGATAATTAAGGAGGAAATTTGTTGAGATAATTGTGTTTATAATATTCCCGTTCTTGTCGAGGTAAAATAATAGGAATTTAACCACAGATAAACACAGATAAATCTCTAATTTTGTGGAGGATAAAATGGTATATATGATGAGAAAGTTAGGGATTAACTGAATTTTGGATTTTGGAAAAAAGCATCATATCTTAACTTCCATAAATTGTTTTTAACCATGATGGGAAATAGTTGTAATATTTCCTGTAAAATTACTTTTTAGACCAATTAATCACAGGTTTGATAATATGACAGTAGCGAGAATTGGAATTATTGGTGGTAGCGGTTTGTACAAAATGGACGCTCTTAAAGATGTGGAGGAGGTAGAAATTTCTACACCTTTTGGTTCTCCCTCTGACGCGATTATTCTCGGAACTTTAGAGGAGACAAGAGTAGCTTTTCTAGCGCGTCATGGTCGTGATCATACTCTATTACCTTCTGAGTTGCCATTTCGGGCTAATATTTACGCTATGAAGCAATTAGGGGTAGAATATTTAATATCTGCCAGTGCTGTGGGTTCTTTAAAGGCTGAAGCTAAACCCCTAGATATGGTAATTCCTGATCAGTTTATTGATAGAACCAGAAATCGAATTTCTACATTCTTTGGTGAAGGTATTGTCGCTCATATCGCTTTTGGTGACCCGATTTGTAAAAAGTTATCTGGTATTTTAGCGGATGCGATCGCAGCTTTAAATTTACCAGATGTTACCTTGCATCATGGCGGTACTTACGTATGTATGGAGGGACCGGCTTTTTCCACTCAAGCGGAATCTCATTTTTATCGAAGTTGGAATGCTACAGTGATTGGTATGACAAATTTACCAGAAGCAAAGTTAGCTAGGGAAGCGGAAATTGCTTATGCAACATTAGCACTGGTGACAGATTATGATTGTTGGCATACTGATCATGATAGTGTGACGGTGGAAATGGTGATTAGTAATTTACATAAAAACGCGATAAATGCTCAAAGGGTAATTCAAGAAACTGTAAAGAGATTAAGCGAAATTTATCCCATTAGTGATGCTCATTCGGCTTTAAAGTATGCTATTTTAACGAATCTGGACAAAGCACCTACAGCAACTAAGGAAAAATTGCGATTATTGTTAGAGAAGTATTTATAAGGGAAATTATACCTAAGAGGATGTTTGGTTTGCAAGTCTTATAAGACACAAATAAACCTCAAAGACCTTTCCTAAGACGAGAGAGAAAATGAAAAAATCAGGACTTACGCAAAATATCTCTCAAATCCTCATTTCTCCGTGACCTCTGTGCCTGGAGTGGTTCGTTATTCCATGAATCTTGCGTAAGTCCTAAAAATGAGTGTTTTAAGAAGGTGGGTTTCAAAACCTTTATCCTTTTCTACTTTGCAAGCATCCTCTTAGAATGTTCAAAGCAATAAATGGATTATAGGTAAATTACGGTGTAGTAATTACACCAAATCCATATTGTTTAATTCTCCTGGGATTGTTTCGTGGGAATAATCTCAGTTATAAATCATCAGTTTCAATACCTAATTCCTGCAAACGTTGAGTTAAAATTGCTACTTTTAGCTCTGCCTCATCAGCCCTTCGCTTTTCAGCTTCAGCCTTTTGTTGTTCAGCTTCAGCTTTTTGACGTTCAATTTCAGCTTTTTGACGTTCAATTTCAGCTTTTTGTTGTTCAATTTCAGCTTTTTGTTGTTCAGCTTCAGCTTTTTGACGTTCAGATTCAGCTTTTTGACGTTCAGATTCAGCTTTTTGACGTTCAGATTCAGCCCTTCGCTTTTCAGATTCAGCTTTTTGACGTTCAATTTCAGCCCTTCGCTTTTCAGATTCAGCTTTTTGACGTTCAATTTCAGCTTTTTGACGTTCAATTTCAGCTTTTCTAATTTCTTCTAAATTTGCTTCTTCTGGCGTAAGTATTAATCTACCCTCAACGGTAAAATACCTTAACCTATTTTCCAGCACTCCTAAGTATAATCCTAATTCCTGACTCCAATACCAACCATTTTCTGAAGGACTAATACTTTCGTATTTATTTCCTACTAATCTCCAACCTACCAATTCTAAGGTATTCGGGGAAAACCAAAAATACTCAGGAGTCCTAAATCGAGTTTGATACAATTCTTTTTTCAATCCTCTGTCTACTTTGGCTGTAGAATCAGAAAGTAATTCAATAATCAAATTCGGATATTTACCGTCCTCTTCCCATATTACCCAGGAAGCGCGGGGGCGCTTTTCCGTGTTTTTGACTAGGAAAAAGTCTGGTCCTCTAAAGTCTCGATTTTTTAACTGTTGTCGACTATAGTAGATGCTGAGATTTGCACCAATGAAAAAATCTTCTTGATCGCGCCATAACCATTCTAAGCAAGTTACTAATATTAATAGTTGTGTGTAATGTAAGGAGCTTTCCATTTCTGGTTCGTCGCTGAGTAGTTCCGTGCAATCTGGCATTAATGCTTCTATTTCTTGTGCGGTTAAAGCCATAGGTTTGATTTTGATAAGTTACTAAGTAGGTTGGTGTGAAAAATTGTCGTTATGACAAGGGAACAGGGAACAGGGAACAGGGAAGAGGTTTTGGGCAACTTTACTTTTAGTTACTTATGTCGGTTTTTTTACGTTCACTTACTTATATTTAGTATTAATTATAAATTATCACGAAAAAATTTTTATGGCACTGATCACCCAAAGTACCAGCAGATGTTACTTAAACAACTTGAAAACTAAAGTTTAAACTTGCCCAATTATTGACATCTAAAATATAGGCATCAGTGGTAGTAGGATTAATATCATCTTTAACTTTACTGCTGTGATGTAAGTCTTGCAATAGAGCTTGAGCAACTTTTAAAGGATTAACTAAAGGACTAATGGCTTGTTGATCTGTGGTAGGATATTTGGCAGTGGCTAAGGCTGTGAGAGTTTCCTTAAAGGGGTTTGTGCTGAGAATAATTTGGTGTTGACAAAAGGTAGAAAGTGTGGGAACTAACCAACCAGGTACAGGTTGATTATCTGGAATTTTGACGGTTTTTCCGGGAGGAATGAGGATTTCTGTTAATTGGGGTTTGTGAGGAGAAATGTTGTTTGGTGGAAAAACTTGCCAAGGATAAAAGGCAAAGGCACTTTGGTTATTATTTAAAGCTACTAGAATCAAGTATACAGGGCGATCGCTCAAATTTTCAATTCTATACTGCACCAGACTACCTACAGAAATTGTGGGAATAGCGGTGGGGGAATAACTGGGTCTGGGATAGGTTTTATCACTATTAGCAGTTTCTACGGTTTCCCTAACCATGAGAATACGAGGTAGAATGTTATTAACAACCTCTAAAGTTGCCCTAACTGGTAAACGGGAAGTACCCTCATTTTCCGTAAGTTGCCATAATTTTGATGCTAACAGGGTAGAAAATTTTGGTGTTAATCGTTGCACTGCTACTTTTACAGCTTCATCAATTTCCCCTACAGTATTGGTAATTAGTTCACCACCCAGGGAAAAAACACCATAACGGCTGGGTATTTGGGAAACTTTACCAAAGACATAATCAGCGGTTTCTGTGCTGGTGACAATATTAACTACATTGTTAATTCCTGAAAAAGCGCTGGTAGCATCTACCCGTTCAATTCTTTCTAAACCCTGATCTAAGGCCATATTAAGATGGGTATTTCTGGGTAATGCGCGAACAGATTCTTGTACTATTTGTCCAAGTGGTAATTTGATAATTTCTTTATCTACTTGGGCTTTGGCTATTAAACCAGTTCGGGATTTAATAATTAACTCTTCTCCAGTCTCGACCATTAAACGAGAATTTACGCCATAATTTGCTAAAACCAGGGGAGGTAATCCTCCTAACCATAATTTGATTGTTTTACCATCATCTTCTATGGATTTGATTATGCCCACACCCCTAGAGTTATTAATAGGGAAATAATCAGTAATGAGAGCATTTTCGGGATTTTTCCGCGCACTTAATAGGCTTGGTTGTTGTTTTCCTGCCAGTTTATATATAGAACTACCCACATGAGAAAGGAGAACTTGTATTGTTTTTTGGGGAGTAGTTTCCCACAAATATTGAGTTAAGGCATAAGTAAATAATCCCGCACTCCAACCAGGGAAAAGTAATTCTCCCGCTTGTTGATCTGGTTCTGAAGTAGCTTGAAAAATCAGGGCATTATTAATAGGTGATTTTTGATTTTTGAATTGTGATAAAAACTCTAATTCTTCTGTTTTCAAAGTTAGAGATGATAATTCTGGACGAGTACGAATTTGCAACCCTGTGGATTTTAATTCAGTAGGATGATAGTAACTCGTATCCAATACTGCTATAACTTGATTTGTGGGTAGAGATTGCAATAATAGTAAGAGAGTTTCTTCTAATAAATAGTTGACAGATTTTTCATCTCCTAAATTATTTTCATCAACAGGAAGTATAGCATTTTGTAATATACCTGTTCTATAGATTCCCGATTTCTTAAAAAAGTCAGGGATTTGATCATTTGTCTTCACGCGAGTACCATAACCTGAGAAATGGAAAATCACCACATCTTCAGGTTTGACTTGCTGACTCAAATGATCTACAAAAGCCGCTGTAATTAGGTCTTTAGTTGCTTGTTTGTCCGTTAAAGTCAGAATATCTGCTGCTGGAAAACCAAAGCGATTAATTAACAATTCCCTTTGTAATTCCACATCAGTAACACAACCAGCCAAGACAGGACTCTGTGAATATTGATTAATACCTATCAATAATGCTAACTTGCGAGATTTAGATTGTGCTAAAGCCTGGTAATAAGGATTGCCCAAACTTAACCACTCTTCTTGTGCTAGTCCTAACGCTGCTAAGACGCAGCTAATTTCTTGTAAAAACTTACGCCGTTTCATAATTAACCATCAGACCCCAGCCCGTCAGTAATAGCTTAAAGGCTGAAGTCCATAGAGTAAAGTTTCTAGTCTTAATCTAAACTAATACGGGCGAATTTTGCATAGCCCGTGTTAATTCAGCAGCTACTTCTGGACGAGAAAATTCTGGTGGTGGTAATTCACCCCGACGTAACATTTCCCGCACCTTTGTTCCAGACAGATGAACCCGTTCTTCTGGTCTGCTGGGGCTGGTTTTAGTTGTAGCCATTTGTTTGGTGCGTGTGCAGTAAAAAGCGTGTTCAAACTTCATAGGAACAATTCCCAACTCTTCTGGCGCAAATTCATCGAATATGTACTGAGCGTCATAAGTGCCGTAATAATCACCTACACCAGCATGATCCCGTCCGACAATAAAATGTGTACACCCGTAATTCTTGCGAACTAAGGCATGAAAAATCGCTTCCCTTGGACCTGCATAACGCATTGCTGCGGGATTAATTGCTAAAATTACTCTATCTAGGGGATAATAGTGTTCTAGCAGAATCTCATAACAACGCATCCGCACATCAGCAGCAATATCATCTTCCTTAGTTGCTCCTACCAGTGGGTGTAAGAATAGACCATCAACAGTCTCTAAAGCGCACTTTTGAATATACTCATGGGCCCGGTGGATGGGATTACGAGTTTGGAAACCGACAATTGTTTTCCAGCCCTTGTTTCTAAACATTTCCCGTGCAGCAGCGGGATCAATTTGGTAGCTAGGAAAATGGGGATGAGAGTCCCGTTGTAATAACCAGATATCACCAGCCAAGTTAATAGAACCCTGATTGTATACTACCTGCACGCCGGGATGTTTAGGGTCGTCAGTGCGGTAAACATTAATAGCTTCCCGTTGTTTGTCGTAGGCATATTTTTCGGTTAATTCCAATACCCCAATAAACTGCCCGCTGGGGTTATCCAGACGCACTAAATTACCTATTTCTAAAGGGGCTGCCACTGCTGGGGTTACAGACAGTGTAATAGGAATTGACCAGACAATATTGTTAGCTAACCGCATTTCTGTAACTACTCGGTTGTAGTCTGCTTGGTTCATAAAACCAGTCAACGGACTAAAACCACCAATAGCAATCATTTCTAAATCAGAAACTGCTCGTTCATCAAGTTCCACACGGGGTAAAAAGTCAGCTTTGGTTAGAAATAGTTCTCTTTGTGCTGCGGAAGCAACTCGGTTAATTAACTCTCCACCGTGGGGGGCATTTGCTTCTGGATGATAACTCAAGGTAATGTTTCCCTAATTGTTGCGAATTATGTATTAATTTATCAAATTTTTGTAGACATTGTTAAATTTTTGTGAAATTTTTGTGAAATCCTAATTTTTGGTTGCCAGTTGTTGGCTGGAGTCTTCTGCTTCTACTGCTAAAAAAGATTTTAGCAGTTTTTTAGCATCAAACAAAAAAAGTGGGAGATGATAGCGCGATCGCGCTATCATCTCCCACCTCAGAGATCACTGATTAAGTGAACTAATTACTCATTAAACAAGAGAGAAATTACTAGCAGTCAGAGTGGGAGCAGTAGCAAGAATAGCAAACTCACTACCAGTACCAAAGCCCGCAGCCGCGCCATTTTGGTTGTAGTAAAGACTACCACTGCTTTGGCTATAGACAATTAGCCCGTTACTAGTACCTACCAAATCATCATCTTCAACCACAGCAAACTCGTTTGCTACACTGAATCCTTGACCGATAACACTGGTAACAGAAGCGAATACAGACTTACTCAACAATATTTGGTCACTACCGATACCAAAGTCTTGGATAGTATCTAGACCTTGACTAGCGGAAGTGAACGCCGCATTCCCTGTAAAGCTGAAGACATCATTACCAGCACCACCAGTCAGAATGTCATTACCAGCACTACCAACTAGAGTATCATTACCAGCACTACCAACTAGAGTATCATTACCAGCGCCACCAACCAAGCGGTTATCTAGGCCATTACCGATAATTCTATCTGCTCCAGCACCAGCAATCACATTTTCAATGGTATTAGCGGCAGTTAATTTCAGTTTTGAACCATTAGCAACCAGGGTTTGAGTAGTGATGATGCCTAGATTTAGGCGGATTGCTGCGGTTGTACCAGTGAAGTCAATAGTATCTTGACCACCACCTACTGCTTCTGTAATGGTGTCAGTACCGATGCTAGTGGTAATGGAGAACAAATAAGTATCATTTCCTGTACCACCAACCAAACTATCATTACCAGCACTACCAATCAGGGTATCATTTCCTGTACCACCCAGCAAGGTGTCGTTACCGGCACCACCATTAAGGGTGTTATTTCCACTGTTACCTGTGATGGTGTTATTCAGGCTGTTTCCAGTGCCGTTAATGGCTGTATTTCCAACAGCCAGGGTGAGGTTTTCTACATTGTCGCCCAGAGTATAGGTGACAGATGATTGAATCAGGTCTATACCTCCATTCAATGCTTCTGTGACTACATCAAGTATGTTGTCAACAATATAAGTGTCGTTACCTGCACCACCAATCAGGGTGTCAATACCTAAACCACCATTGAGGGTGTTATTTCCACTGTTACCTGTGATGGTGTTATTCAGGCTGTTTCCAGTGCCGTTAATGGCTGTATTTCCAGCCAGGGTGAGGTTTTCTACATTGTCGCCCAGAGTATAGGTGATAGATGATTGAATCAGGTCTATACCTCCATTCAATGCTTCTGTGACTACATCAAGTATGTTGTCAACAATGTAAGTGTCGTTGCCTACACCACCAATCAGAGTGTCCTTACCAGTACCACCATCAAGGGTGTTATTCCCACTGTTACCTGTGAGGGTGTTATTCAGGCTGTTTCCAGTACCAATCAAGGCTGTGTCTGTGAGGGTGAGGTTTTCGATAGTGGCATAACCAACCAAACTCAGGTCAACACCGGACCGAATGATATCTATGCCTGCACTGTCTGTAATAGTGTCAGTGGTCGAATCCACAATATAAGTGTCGTTACCTGCACCACCAATCAGGGTATCAGTACCTAAACCACCATTGAGGGTGTTATTTCCACTGTTACCTGTGATGGTGTTATTCAGGCTGTTTCCAGTGCCGTTAATGGCTGTATTTCCAGTCAGGGTCAGGTTTTCTACATTTTCGCTCAGAGTGTAAGTAACAGATGATTGAATCAGGTCTATACCTCCATTCAATGCTTCTGTGACTACATCAAGTATGTTGTCAACAATATAAGTGTCGTTACCTGCACCACCAATGAGAGTGTCGTTACCAGCGCCACCAATGAGAGTGTCGTTACCAGCGCCACCATCAAGGGTGTTATTCCCACTGTTACCTGTGATGGTGTTATCTAGTCCGTTTCCAGTGCCGTTAATGGCTGTATTTCCAGTCAGGGTCAGGTTTTCTACATTGTCGCTCAGAGTGTAAGTAACAGATGATTGTACTAAATCTCTACCTTCACCATTTGCTTCCGTAATCACATCACCTGCGTTGTCAACAATATAAGTGTCGTTACCTGCACCACCAATCAGGGTATCCGCACCGATGCCACCATTGAGGATGTTATTACCAATGTTGCCAGTTAAGGTGTTATTGAAGGTATTACCAGTTCCATTCAGGTCGGTAGTTCCTGTAAGAACTAGGTTTTCTACATTGGTTGCCAGCGTGTAAGTTACAGATGATCGAACAGTATCTATTCCCGCATTAGCAGCTTCAGTAATGGTATTAGTTGAGGCACTAATGATATAAGTATCATCACCAGCACCACCTCGTAGAGTATTTGTTCCTGCACCACCATCAAGGGTATCGTTACCAGCACCAGCAGTGATAGTGTCATTGCCTGTGCTACCAGTAGCGTTGAGAGTTCCCAAGAAGTTAGCAAAATCGAAGCGCTCAAAGTTTTGAACTACCAGTCCTGAAATACCGCTTAATTGATTGCTAGTATTGGCAATATTGGCAACATTCAATGTTAAAGTGGTTGATGCTGTTCCTCCAGATATTACTAAGGTATCTGTGCCTATGCCACCATCGAAAAGGTCATTTTGTCCGGCGTTAGCAACAGTTGAGGTGATAGTATCATTACCTCCATTACCCAAAATTCGATCTGGGTTAGTAGTGGCTGTGAGATTATTGTTACCACTTGTACCATTGATTAGATTGTAGACACCAAACATGGTTTGGTACATGAGGTCATAGATTACGGTATTGTCCAAGGTACTAGGCAACTTTTCGGCATTCATCCCATAGGCTTTGGCAACAATGCTACCAGGGAAATCAGGAGTACCGACCCAAGCCACACCGAAGTTACCCATCGCTCCATCTATGCTGCTTTTTGCTGCAAAGGGTTTCCAAGGTGCTTCTGCTGTACCTGTGCTGCCGTTAACACCATCCAAAACTGCCTGATTTGTATTAGTTGTAGTGGGGTTAACACGAATAAATGGCGCACTAGGCTCAGTATTTGCCAGTGTGGGGTTGTTGGGGGTAAAGTTGCCAGCAGGACGGGTGTAAGGCTCGAATTGGAATACTTGCAATCCGCCAGCATCGCTATCTGCGGCTGTAATCACCAAAGTATTAGGATCTTGGGTGTTGATGTAGTTCATGGCTACACCGATCGCTGCATCAGCGCGGCGAACAGCTTCAATAGTGCCGACTGCATTATTGTTATTCGCAAAGTTGTCGCTACCTTCCTCTTCCACTACTACAAAGAAACCATCAGGGTCTTTGCTGAGAATTTTTAAAGACGCATCTAGCATCTCTGCCACTGTGGGCGCAGTAGCTAAATATAGGGGCTGAGGATTGGCACTGTTGAGTCCTAGTGCTTCTTCAGTGCGATCGTTAAAGGTGTGGTTAGCAGCAAAGACTCCCAGTAACTTCGTGGAAGCAGTAGCGCTCGCCACAGCAGTATTCATTTGCTCTTCCGTGTAAACCACGCTATAACCCAAAGATATTGCTAAATCAATCAGGTTAATGGTAGGGCGATCTTCGGCATCAGCGAAAGCAGCATCAATTTCGGCAGTAACGTGGAAGCCAGTAGTACCCTTAGGTAGTAGATAAACTTCACCCCCCGCCATGATGATTTGAGTGCCAGAGCGAATTACCTGTTCGGCAATTTCGGCTGTTTTATCACGGGCGCGGATGTTATTGCCAACGCGGTTAGTGGTGGCAGCAGCAAAAGCGGCTGTTCCCGGTTCACCAATATGACCTGATTGAATAAGGGCGGTTGCTTTACCAGCGGCGATCGCCTCTTCTAAAATTGTGTAGCCAACTTTACCAGAAGCAGGAGTAATAATAGATTGGTCTTCATTCAAGCCAAAGGACTCATTGAATACCTTCACACCATTAGCATGAGTGACAGCCCCGGCATTGGAAGTACCAGTTAACTGGTTTTCCATGTGTCCTAAATAGACACCTGCATTTGACATCTTGTCCCAGTTGAGCCTACCATCAGGACCTAAATCAACATTGCGGGTTGCCATGTAATGAGAAGGACTTGTACCATCTGGATGGATAAAAATCACATTCCCAGTTGACTTGGTAGCTGGGGGGGCGGGTGTGGGGTCAGGATTCCGAGATACCAATTCAACATTGAATAGAGTCTCGTACATCAACTCATAAATCTTGGTATTGTCTAGAGTTGCAGGTAATTTATCTGCATTGAGACCATGAGCTTTAGAAACAATTGAACCACTAAAATCCGGTGTACCCGCCCAGGCAACACCAAACCCAAACACATCACCATCAGCATCTGGAGCAGCGACAAAAGGTAAAGTGTTAGCACCAGTTTGACCGTCTAGAGGTACGTTGCGAGCAGTCGTAGTGGGATTAGTGGGATTATTATTAATATTACCTAGATTTGTTCCAGGAGTGCGAGGATCAACTACTTGTAAACCACCAGCATCGCTATCAGCAGCAGTCACCATCAAGGTATTAGGATGCCTTTCGATGAAGTTCATTGCCACCCCAATGGCTGCGTCTGTCCGCCGTAAACCCTCTAAGCTACCAGGGGCATTGTTGTTATTACCAAAGTTGTCTACACCTTCTTCTTCCACAATGGTAATAGAACCTTTGTTAAAGTTGGGGTGCTTTTCCATCAATTTCTGGGTGACATCCAACATTTCGGCAATAGTTGGTGCTGTTTCCCTATAGAAAGGCAAACCCTGTGCGGCTAAAACTTCTTCAGGGCGATCGTTAAAAGTGTGAACAGGTGCAAATACACCCAATACTTTAGTTGGTGGGGTGGGGAGAGTTAGCAGAGCATTGAGTTGTTGTTCTGTATAAACAACTGTATAACCCAAGTTCTGAGCTAGTGTAATCAGATTTTCCGTAGGACGTTGTAGAGAACTGATACTAATTGCATCCAGTTGTGCGGCTGTACCGTGAAAACCATTTGTACCGACAGGTAACAGATTAAGTTCACCACCACCCATGATAAAGTCAACACCTGAGTTAATTACCTGTCTGGCAATTTCCGCAGATTGGGCGCGAGGTACGGTGATACTTCCATTGGCGTTAGTAATTTGCTGTGTCTTAGCAACAAAGGCGGCTGTACCAGGTTCATAGATCGCTCCAGATTGAACTAGGGCGGTAACTTTACCTGCATCTCTAGCTTCTTCAACAATGGTTTTGGTAGTTCCAGAAAGGGATGTGACAGGTAAATTCCCTAGTTCATAACCAAAAGACTCAGCATAAACCTTAGCACCTGTAGCGTGGGTAACAGCACCAGCGTTAGATGTGCCGCCCAACTGGTTTTCCATGTGACCCAGATACACACCAGCATTGGACATCTTGTCCCAATTCAAACGTCCATCGGGACCCTTATCTACAAATCTTGCAAAAGCATAATGAGATGGACTTGCTCCATCTGGGTGCATGAAAATGACATGATTACCTGTTGTCATAAAACCTCTCAATTGGTTAGTTCAGTTTTTGCAAGTAATACTTAGATAATCATACTTATGTTAAGAACAGTTACCACAACAGGTTAAGAACAATTTATTTATTTCGTAAGTTTCTTGATTTTGATAATAAGTATTTATCTATATAATAAGTTTGCAGCACTTTGCACGACTCACTGGTACAGTAGCAGCAATGATAAAAACAGTAAGTTATTTTAGGAAAATTCCACAGATTAAACTCTATAGAAGGTGGTACGATCATCTGTGATGCTGGTCGAGGATCACAAAAAAATATGCCACCACAATTTTCAGGATTTTTCAGATAATAGACTCCACTTAAAATTGAATTTGGGTAATTATGTACAGAGTTGGAGGCAAGTTTACGATTAATAATTGCCCAACAAGTTGTAATTTTGAGGCTGAATTTTTGTAAGTCCCGTTGCAAGTAAAGTGGCAACTTCTAAGACATTTTTATGAATAATTTTTGTAAAGTCATAAAAACTGTCTTTTTCATGTAACTTATCCGCACTATGCCACTTTAGTATATTTGACCACTTCTCACCCTAACTATCCTGCTGCTCCTCTGCATATATAGTTTGTAATAGCAGGGGATTTAATTGCTGATGATTTTCTACGGAAAAATGCCAAACAGACGAAAGATTTTACCAGTTTTCTAGCATCAAACAAAAAAAAGTGGGAGGTGATAACGAAGTAGGGGCAATCCCCCCGTGGTTGCCCTACCTACGAAAAAGTGGGAGGTGATAACGAAGTAGGGGCAATCCCCCCGTGGTTGCCCCACCTAAGAATCATCCCCCACCCCATGAATCACTGATTCAGTGAACTAATTACTCGTTAAATCAGGGAGAAATTACTGGCATTCAGACTGGTAGCAGTAGCGAGAATAGCAAACTTACCAGCAGTACCAAAGCCCGCAACCGTGCTATTTTGGTTGTAGAAAAGACTACTACTGTTTTGGCTGTAAACAATCAGCCTGTTAGTAGAAGGATGTTTTTGTGCAAGCAATTCGCACAGGTTTGGATGCAGCTTAAGATATGATATCACGCAGAGGCGCAAAGATAATTTTGAGTGGCTTTGTGTTTGGGTATGATATCTACAGTTATAAATATGCTGTATCTTTAGCTCACTTCTGGTTCGGCTTGTGAGATTGTTTTTGCTTTAACTTGCCGCCAGTTTAATATTTTACGGATAGCAAAGGGAACAACCAAGAAGGCTAAAGTAAAAGGTGAAGATTCAAAAGGTACAGCAGTAACAGTCCCGCCGAAATCAGTAATACTATTGTCACTGTTACTAAAAGTGATTCCACTAGGTGAGCTACTGAAATAATATCCAGTAGTATTATCACCAATAGAAAATCCATCACTTGCATTAGAATCTCTAGACTGCAATACCAAGTTACTGGCAATATTGTAGTTAAAGTTAAAGGCTGGAGTGGTTGTTTGAAGATAATTCAAATCATAGGATGCCAGGGTGGCCTTGGAAGGATTCTCAAGGGTGATATTAAAGGTTATAAATTCACCTGTGCGAGCAAAACCATCATTATTGACATCATTGAAAGTAAAATCAACCATAGCTGAGTAACCATCATCACCACGCCAATTAAAGGTTATCGCCTGGGCTGACAATGATCCTTGCAGACAAGCTAGAAAAGTGATTATGCCGATGGTAAAGTTAACTTGACGCATAGTATGGATTCCTTAAGAGTAATTACAGAGTACTGTTGGTGAATTTCCTAAAAAATGGTGAAAAAGCGTAGGTAAAGGGTTTAGCTGGTCATTGGTGTCAAAATCCCCATGAGCTAGTCAAATAGTTTTGCGGCTACTAAACCCTAACTGTGATTAGTCAGTAGTGAGCTTTTATCTAGAAGACAGTGGTGAAATCCGAACTGTTAAGAACACTGATATTGACGTTCATCAAAGTTGCTAGAAGTGAGCCATCGCTGGTGAGTTTAATTTGAGCATTAGTAGCACTTTGAACAAAAGACACAGCACCAAAGCTGAAGCCCAACTTGTCAATGTTATCCTCGTAGTCGCGGATGCTATCAGCCCCATTCCCTATTTCAAGGACAAAGACATCAGCACCCGCGTTACCCCAGAGGTTGTCATTACCAGCACCACCATAGAGCGTGTCATTTCCATTACTACCATAGAGGAAGTCATTGCCGGCATCACCCTTGAGAATGTCATCATTGTCTTCTCCGTAGAGTCGGTCTGCGCCTAAGCCACCAGAGAGCGTGTCATTACCAGCACCACCATAAAGGAAGTCATTACCAGTACCACCCCAAATGTTGTCATTACCAGCGTTGGCGTAAACTGTGATGACTCCTGTTCTAGCACTGGCATTAATAGTATCGTCACCAGAGCCTGTTGTATAGTTAGCTACTTCTGAACCTGCGGAGGCTGTAATTGTTTGACCAGTATTACTGCTGCTCAAATTTTGGCTAACTGTGGCAGCAGCAACGTTAATTGAGAAATTGGTGGACACATTTCCCACGCCGTCAGATGCTTGGACAGCGATTGTAAAAGTACCAGTACTGCTAGGAGTTCCGCTTAGGGTGCGAGTGTTGGCATTAAAGGACAGCCACCCGGGCAGTCCAGATGTGCTTAAAGTCAGTGGTTTCCCTTCAGGATCACTAAAGATATTGGTTGGTAAGATGTAGATAAAGGCTTGGCCGTTTTCCCCACGTTGGGAGGGAATTAAATTGCTGACAATGGGAGCTTCATTGACATCATTAATATTAATTGTCAATGTCTTATCAAACGTCAGGCCACCATTGTCGGTGGTTCTGACCCGGATGTTGTAACTAGATTTGGTCTCAAAATCTGGGGAAGCGTTAATTTTTAGTTGATTTCCGCTAATGGTGAAGGCACTGTTATCATTTGCACCTGTGCCATTAACTAGGCTGTAGGTGAAGGTGTTACCCGCGTTTACATCTATGCTAGAAAATGTGCCAATCACTGAGTTGGCTGCAATATTCTCGTTGAAGTTGGTAGCACTTAATGCTAAGTCTGTAGGGGCTTGGTTAAGGTCAGCATCAATACTAAAGCTGAGAATTGTGCGGACTGGATTGGCTGTAGATGGTTCTGGGAATAAGTTTTGACGATAAGAGTTAACCCCTTGCACGTTGACGTTCAAGGTTTTACCATCAGCAGAAATGTCAAAAACGGTGTAATTGAAGGTGTCGGGAGAATAGAAATCAACGGGTTCGATTTGTGTGGGATTGGTGTCGTTTTCACGCCACACACTTTTTAAACCAGGGAAATTAGGATCTAAACCAAGTGGGTTGACTCCTGCGTTTATCTGATTGGTGGCAAGGGTGTTGGCTAAGGTCTGGATGTTAGCAAAACTATGGTCGGTAACAGTATCCGGTCCAGTAGCCCCTACGGGACCGCCTACAATTGATAAGGCATTGGGTAGAACCTTAACCACACCATTATCTGTGTAGGTTAATTCATTGATGCGATTTTGGTGGTCATCTGCGGACAAAAAGACTACGTTTTTGATGTTATTGTCACCAATGAACTTGAGTAAGTCGTTCCGTTCGGCACGATAGCCACCAATCCATGATTTACCACTATCCAAACCAGAACCAATAGCACCAATTTGATCAATCGGACTAGATACGCTGACAAATTTCCAGATGGTGCCGTTATTTTGAGCGTCTAACAGGGTTTGCTTTAACCATGCTAGTTGAGTGCTTCCTAGTAAGGTGCGGTTGGGATTATCAGCACGAGAACCTGTATCATCAGCACCACCAGCAGTCTTTAACCGCACATCACGGTAGCTTCTGGTGTCCGTATTGATGTGGATAACGTTTTTACCCCATTGTTGGGCTAAATAAAGTTGTTGTGTACCATTAGTGCGAGGGTCAGTCGGAGCAGAAATGATGCTCTCTCTAATGGGTTGGTAGTCAGAATATGCTTGAATTAAAGCTTTAAAACCAGGATTTTGGTTAATAAATACACCTGTTGTATTGACATCATCTACCGTATTACTAGAACCATTACCAGATACAGCAGCTAAAGCCCCCGGTGCGCCACCATTGATTAATTGTCTGTTCCCTAATTCATGGTTATCTAACGCAGTGTAATTGCCTTGAGAACTATACAGACCTTGTAAACCGGAAAAGCCGTTATTATTGACAGGCCGGAGATTTTCTAAATATTTACGTTGGTAATCAGCCAAAGCTTGACCGGGATTACCAACGATATTAGTAATTGCTGCCGGAGATCCAGCGCTTGCTGCTCCATAAATTGTGTCCCCCAAGAACATGAAAAAGTCTAAGTTCAAATTGGGGAAATTTTGGGTAGAAATGTAGGGTCGCATCAGACCGTCCGCATCTCCACTAAAAGCAAATTTTACAGGTGCTTGGGCTGTAGCATCATAAGCAGTTCTAAATGTCCCTACTTGGCTCAATTCCCCAGCACTTGTTTGGAAGCGGTAGTAGTATTTTGTCCCACTCTGTAAACCCGTAGCATCTATTTTCAGAGTATAGTCGCGGTTGGCATCCCGGGTAACGCCACTAATTGACCTGACTATAGTGGTAAACCCAGCATCAGTAGACAATTGCAGAGTCACATCTTGTGTAACACCAGGTTGGGTGCTTGTATTAGCAGCGTCAAAAGTACGAGTCCAGAGTATAGCACTATTAGCCGTAGCATCTCCAGCAGCTACCCCTGTAAATCCAGCCGTAACTCCGTTAATAGCGATCGCTATATTTTGAGTAGCTGTACCATCAAAAGAAGTAACAGTAAAAGTGTCTATTTTGCTTTGACCTGCTCCTAAATACTGTACAGCGCCGTTATCAACACTATAGCTAAATGCTCCGGTTTCTGTAATTGTCAAACTACCTAAATTACCATTAGCAGAAACAACAGTAGTGGCAAATTTATTTTCACCAGCATCTTGATCTGTAACCGTTAAAGTACCAGAAGCGGTTAGCTTACCAGCATTAACATTAATTCCTTCCTTAATAGTGACATTGCCATTACCACTAATGCTTGCGAGATTGTTCATAATCCTTCCTGGTGAACCAGTTTCTTTGGATGTAACATTCAGCGCATTATTAAAAGATAAAAACCCTCCATTAACTCCGACGGTGCTTAGAGTTGATACTGTTGGCAGAGGTAGGGTGGTGCTACCTAGTCCAAGAGCATTGTCGAAGGTTGTGTATGTGGTAGACCCACCAAAACTAACGCCTGTGATTCTTGTGCCATTGGCATTGAAGAGATTGACAGCATCGCCGCCGGTGCTTAGTCCTACGCCACTACCTGTGTAACTGCCGATGGTTAAATTACTGGGAACATTAGTACCAAACCAAGCAGTTTTAAATGCAGAAATAGTAGTGTCAGGTATAGCGGTTTCTAGGAAGACCACGGATTGCCCAGGAGCAATACTAGTAACACCGTTGAGGGCTACGGAACTGGCGGAGGAGTTGGAATTGTCATCCATCTTCCAGCCTGTGATGTCTACAGCACTAGTACCAATATTTGTCACCTCAAACCAGTCGGCAGTATAGACGCTATTACTACTGCTCCAGGGTGATACTTCCGAGATAATCAGAGCCGGTAGAGTAGGAATCTCATTGACGATATCAGTAACAGCCAATGTAAAATTGGTAGTTGCGTCGGGATTGTTACCAAGGGTGGCATCGTCTACATTAATGGTGACGCTGTAACTGGTTTTAGTTTCGTAGTCTAAAGTAGTACCAGCTTTGATGTACAATGCAGTGTCGTTAATTTCAAAGAAAGTGGCATCTGCTCCACTTAAACTCAGAGTATTTATTCCTAATCCATCGTCGGTAATGGTAATGTCAGCTATTTTTATGGCAGCGGTGGTACTGGTGTTTTCGGCGATCGCTAGTACCTTATTATCCAGAACCAAACCAGTGGGGGCTTGATTAGGAAGTGCCGAAGGTGCATAAACCCAAAGTTGAGGATAATTAATACCACCACCACCATTTTCGCTGACTACATAGAGATAACCATTGTTATCCATAGTCAGTCCTTCATGTTGCTGGTCTGCAACGGAAGCTGGATTACCAGGATCGGAAATGATTTTTAATGAACTAGAGATATTTCCAGAGCGGTCAATGCTGACAATTTTGCCGGATTCTTGGCTCAAAACTAGTAAGCGGCCATAATCCGGTTGTCCATTCAGAGACGACAGATTAGATAAAGCATAAACATCAGCGAAGTCCAAAAGATTGGCTAATGCTGGATCAAAAAGGTTTGTCGAGTTAACTGTCGTAGGAGAACCATTACTAGCAGTTCCAGCCGCAAAATCAATGGTTGTTTGGAAAATACCTGCCGGTTGCTTCTCCTTGACTGCAATAAATCCACCGCTTTGGGGGTCCCAAGAAATCCCTTCTATACCGATGTTGTCAATAGTTGTACCCAGCTTAACAGTTTGGGCATTGGCTTTAGTAAGAGTAGTTCCGGGAGTATAAGTAAACAAATTGGCCTGTCTGTCTCGTTCTTCAACCAAAACAAACTTGCCATTGCCAATATAAGTAATTCCCTCAATGTCATAAAAATCCGTTCCCTGGGGACTATTACCACGAGATAAAGTCATGGAATTGATCAACTGCCCAGTTTTTGATACCTGTACAATTGATGTACTGCCATCTCCAACAACAAACAGCGTATCTGTATCCCAGTTGTAGGTGACAGCCGAAACCTCTTGAGCTAATAGACTATTAGTAGGTGCGGTGGTGCGGGTAGGTTCGGGTAAATCGTATCGGCCAACCCGGACATAAGTAGACAAATCTACAGTAGTGACTGGGTTGATACCGTTGATAGTAATGCTGATATCTCGGCTGGCTGTACCATCTAAAGATGTGACAGTAAAAGTATCAACTTTAGTTTGACCAGGGTTTAAATACTGTACGGCACTATTATTAACGCTATAGCTAAATGCTCCGGTTTCTGTAATTGTCAAACTACCCAAATTGCCATTAGCGGAAACGACGGTGGTAGCAAATTTATTTTCACCTGCATCTTGATCTACAACCGTTAGCGTACCGGAGGCAGTTAGCTTACCAGCGTTAATGTTAGTTCCTTCTGTGATGCTAAGGGTACTGTTGCCATTAATGGTGGCGGGGTCATTCATGTTATCAATGTTAATTGTGAACACTTTATCGGTGTAAAGTCCACCTTGATCCGTGGAACGGACGACAATGCTGTAACTAGACTGAGCTTCAAAATCTGGTGAGGTATTAATGAGTAATTGATTGCCATTAATTATGAAGGCTGCATTATCATTTACACCACCAGCCACCAAGGTATAAATAAAAGTATCACTGTTATTGGAGTCAACGGTTGCAAAAGTACCTACTACGTTGGCAAGTACATTTTCATTAATACTAGTAGCAGTTAAGGTGATATTAGTAGGAGCAGAGTTAAGATTCAACCCAACAATTACCGGATCATGATCAGAAGCACGGAATTGGTCAGCACTGTATAAGCTGGTAATTTGACTTACTGACTTAAATTCGGTGTTATAGTCTAATACACTAGGTTCATCGGCGTTAATGTGCCATTTTTCTGCACCGGATACCTGTGCAGCTAGACTGCTGGTAGCCAAAGCATGATCAAGAGAACCTAACTGGCCATCAAAAACGTAAGAATAGGAAGTGTTAGGAAAGAGATTGTTATATCCAGCGATAGCTAATGTTGTCAGTGGGTCTTCTTGAGCATAAGCATTGAGATCACCCAACAGGAGATAATCAGTATCATTAGTACCTGTAGGATTCGTAGCTAACCATGCGGCTAAATCTTGGGCTTGACGGGTGCGAGTACCATTAGATAAACCTTGACCATCACCAGCATCAGCATCACCAACACCACCAGTGCTGCTACCCTTAGATTTAAAGTGATTAGCAACTACGGTAAATAATTCGCCGTTTGAGTTTTGTTGGAATGTCTGCGCTAGGGGTTTGCGTCCAACTAAATCAAAAGCACCAGTACCATAACTATCAGGTAAGGTAGCAGCAGTACCATAAGGGGTAACTTGACTGGATTTGTAAATCAAACCCACACTAATTGCATCTGTCCCCAGTCTTGTACCAGGATTAATAAAACTGTAAGTACCAGCACCAGCAACTTCATTTAGTCCAGTGATTAAACTTTGAATTGCACTATTAGCACCATAGCCATTGTTTTCCAACTCCATCAAACCTAAAACGTCAGCCCCAGAGGTAATAATGGCTTGGATGATTTTATGCAATTGACGAGTTAACTCAGTGGCAGTATTAGCACCACGAGGCTCAAAAGTTAATCCATTGGTGGTGATATTAACATTCGTATCTAAATCATTGAAATAGTTGAGAACATTAAAACTAGCTACTTTGAGCGTACCACCAACCGTGGGAGCAGCAACAGGACGAGGATTGGCGGGGGTAAAGTTAACGCTATCTCTAGTTTGGATACGATACCCTTCATAACGCTGGTCTAAAATACCAGTGATAGTAGCAACAGTGTCACCACCCCGCAGGGTATTAGTTGCACTTAAAGGATTACCACCACGACCAAAGATAATCGGGTCTGGGTTTTGAAGGGTACTACCATCATCAAGATAGATTTTGCGAGTGGCAAGATCGGCTAAATAGGCGGTATAACCGCTGACGCTGGGGGCGTTGAATTGGGTATATTGATCTAGTCTGGCATCTGTACCCGGTTGGTTACTAGAACCCATTGCTGAGAGAACAACCTGCCCATAACGTCCTAGTTGATAATACTCTGTTACTGTGAGGTTTCCACTGCCAGCACTCAAGTTAACTAGCATTCCCTCGTAGCTTTCTAAATTGCTATTGGGTAATTGGACGTTAACTGCTGTGGGTAAGGCACTTACTCCCAGATTAACAATGCTTGTTAAATTAGAAAGTTGGGTTAAACTGCTGGTATTAGTACCGCTAGTGGTAGTAAATTCACTAACTGTCCCGGTAATTCTGACTTTATCACCCACATTGCCGGTGAATAATCCTGATGGATCATAAATAAAGATCGCTTCTGAGGTGGCAGAATTACCATCAGTATCAGCGTCTTCTTCTTGGACATAGAAGCCATTGAGTTTAGTAGCACCAAGGAAAGCGCGGGTAACGATACCTTCAATGGTTTGAGTTCCTGTTAATGCTGCTGTTACACCACTACCTTGAATGGCGCTAATTTTGGTAATGGCGATGTCATTATCTGTGATAGCGATGTTTTGAGTTGTGGTGTTACCTAATGTCAGACCACTAGAAGGATTGCTAATGGTTAAAGTGGCGGTTTCTGTTCCTTCTACTAAAACATCATCAACAACAGTGAAGGTGACAGTCCCAACGGTTGCACCATTGGGAATAGTGATGATGCTATTGCTGAGAGTGTAATCTCCTGTGGTGATACCTGTTCCGGTGACGGCTAAATTAACGGTTTGATTACCAGAAACCGCACTAGAGGCTGTTGCTGTAATAGTGATGACTGTTGTACCCGTTTCTGTTCCCGTGTTGGAACTTACGGAGAGGTTAACAGTTGGTAGAAGTGAAATGCTGCCTGAAGAAAGTGTAGTCAAGTTAACAACCGTTGAGTCTCTAGCCGTAAAGTTACTAGCGTCACTCAGGGTGATGATATTCTGTGAATAGGCGTTTGCGGCATTAGTAAAAATAGCATTGTCCAAATTGCCGAGGACAAGAACTTGACCGCCAGAAATCGTTGGTGTACTGGATGATTGTGCAGAACCAGTGCCATAAGGGGAAACACCAAAGCCTATAAACGCAATCAGATTGGGCGTACCAGTGAGGTGCGTACCACTGCTAACAGTGTAGGCTGTGAGTGAGTCTCCGCTAGTAGAAAAGCTAAAGTTATTCGTCGCATTGTTGAAATTAGCTAATAGCGTCACCGCACCAGCACTACCTCCACCATTGCGTGCCACAGATGATGGGGTTGGGGGGCTGGTGCTACTATCACCAGCATTGATTAGGAGTACGCTGCCAGCAGCGATTCCCCCCGTAGGTGCGGTATACTGTAGGAAACCTTCGCTCGAACGGAAAAAACTCGATGCGGCTCCCCCATTTCCAGTAACACCACCATCGGTGACATAGAATGTATCACCAGCAGCAATTGGTTTTAATGCAAGAATTGCAAATTGATCAGGATTGGTAGAATTTACCCCAAGAAAAGCAATGTCGCCCGCGAGAACTGCCATACTAGAATCTCCTTTAATAGTCTAGTTACCAAAGCGATAATGTCACCTGAGAATTCTTGTCAGTTCAGGTTTTTAGTTGTATTTATACTGAAAATTTGCCCATTACAATTAGACAATTCTTCTTTTTTATTATCAATACACTTACGATAGTATGGATAAATTAAGATATGGTTAATAAATAGTTAAAATTTTCTTAGATGATGAATATTTAGAAAACATTTTAGAATGTATCTGATGAAAATCAGAAAATATAGACAAATATTATTAATATAAACAATTTATTTTTCTGTTGATTCTACAATATAATCTAGATTTTTGATGTCAAAAAATATAGATATTGGTATATAGAAATGAACAAAATAAATCCATCATCAAAAATAAATAATTACTCTAAATTTATAGCTCTTCGGTACTTCTTGTGCTAAATTGTTTTGCCAAACGCCAAAATCTTTATATGGCAAAGATTTTAACTTAATTCATCCCTTAATTTGACATAATTAGATTGGCGTTAAAAATTGTCGTTATGACAAGGGAACAGGGAAGAGGGAAAAGGGAAGAGGTTTTGGGCAACTTTACTTTTCGTTACATATTTCGGTTTTTTCGGTTCACCTACTTAAATTTGGTATTAAAAACAATGAAACGCTTTATTTATATGGGTTATGGGGTAAATAAACTCATATTTGGCATAACGGGTACGGAAGAACCAAATTTATTAAATTTTTAGGATACTAATACAGGAATTTATCAGATTTTGAAATGAGATATTTTTCCATCTTGATTCACTAATATAGTATTTTATCAAGATAATTTAGATGCGTTGCCCCTGAGCGCGGAATCTGGGTCAAATAATTTCCCATTCCTTATCTGTCAAACAGAAGAAGGCATTTTCCACTAATTAAACTTTCTGTGCAATTACAATTACAATTACAAACAACTACAAATATCCAGGTTACATTTTTTAGTGATCGCCCTGTCAAAAATATCCCAAATTGGTTCTATTTTAGGGAAAATAACTTGGCAATGCGGACATTAATTTGTGAAGGCGATCATTTGATTTGGCACACGACAATAAAAAGAATAAAACATACAGCAGTTTCCGATATTATGAAGTACAGATATTAATAATAAAACTCTTGTTGTGCGGGCATCTTGCCCCCACAAGGTATACCTCACTCAATCTGTCGCTTGCCAAATTAAATGACCACTTGACAAATTAATGTCCACAAAAATATTAACCCTTAAACCCTTACATAGCAAGGGTTTTGTTATTTTAGCCTATATTGAGCCTCTTCAACATCAATTGACAAAATAACTGTCCGAATTTAAAAACCTGACAAATTAGTTGTCCTGTATTGAAAATCTCTATTTTTCCAACATTGACTTTACTTGACAAATTAATTGTCCTCCGATAGAGTATAATTCAACTATGTGTTTAATAAACATATATGCTAGAAACACAAAATGATAAACCCAATTGGGAAAAGTTTCGTTTTAATCCCCCTCCTTCTCGGCAACAGTTGGAGGCTTTGGCTGAGGTTGTAGGGGTTGATGCTGATAGGTTAAAGCGGATGTTACCACCTGCTGGGGTGGGAATGAATCTTGAACCTATTCGGCTTTGTGCTGCTTGTTATGTGGAGTCGCCTTGTCATCGGATTGAGTGGCAGTTTAAGGTAACTCAGGGGTGTCAGCATCATCATTTAAGTTTGCTGTCTGAGTGTCCTAATTGTGGGGCTAGGTTTAAAGTTCCGGCGTTGTGGGTTGATGGTTGGTGTCATCGGTGTTTTTTGCCGTTTGGGGACATGGTGAAGCAGCAAAAGTTTTGGATTATGTAAAGTAATATTACTGATCTTTAATTACTTGTTGCATTTTTGATTAGTGATTGTGATAAGTTATATAAATATCGTATTATATCACTGATAATCTTTCAGTGTTTATATATGACTGCTACTTAAATTAATTAGATATGGTTGTAGTGCGGAACTCTGTTCGTGAACTTTTAGAAGCTGCTTACTCCACTCTCAATTTTCAAGAGGGTGAACTTCTTGCTACAGATACTTCTCCTACTAACTTGACGCTAGAACAATGGATTGAAAAAGGAGATTGGCTATCTTTAGGTAAGCAAGTTGGGGCAGAAAAGATTTTTTTTGTTAACAATAATCCCATAATTGTTTTTGCTGGTGTAGAAGAAACTGAAGATGATGAAGTTTTGCGTCGTGTTTTTAACAAAATTTGGTGCATGGCAAGACCTCAATATTTATTTTTAGCAAAACAAGGTGAACTTGCTGTTTATGATTTAACTAAGCCTCCATCTAAAACTATTAAAGAGTGGCAAGACAAAGAATCATTGGCTGTTGCTAGAACTACAGCCGAGGTAGCATCAAAATTATATCAATATAGGCGTGAGCAAATAGAATCTGGTAGATTATTTGAAGATCAGCGTTTTGGGACAGACAACCAACGGGCTGATCAATCTTTAATTCAGGATCTTAAGAGAGTCCGTTTTGCTCTCATGGATGAAGGGCTTAGAGGAGATAAATTAAAATATGCTCATTCCCTTATAGGCAGATCAATTTTTATTAGATATTTAGAAGATAGAGAAATACTTTCGCGGGAGTATTTTGATGAAATAGCACAAAAAAATCCACAATGGCAAGCTTTATTAAATACACCAGAATTTCTACAACGTAATCTTGAGCCTGAAGCTAAACAATTTTATATCAGGATTCTAGAAAACAAAGATTTTACTTATGCACTTTTTGAGAGACTAGCTAATGATTTTAATGGAGATATGTTTCCCTCTGATCTTAAAGAGAAACAGGTAATTACAGCAGATCATCTCAAACTTTTACAAAGTTTTTTAAGGGGAGATTTTTCTTCAGCAAAACCATTATTTTTCTGGGCTTATAAATTCCAAATTATACCTATTTCCCTAATTAGTAGTATTTATGAAGAATTTTATCATGAAGAAAATGAAGAATCAGATGATTTTGGTACACACTATACACCTGGTTCGTTAGTAGAATATCTTCTTTCAAAAGTTCTTACTTCAGAACGTTTAAATACAAATCCTCGTGTTATTGATCCGTGTTGTGGTTCAGGAATATTTTTAGTTGAATCTTTTAGACGCATAATTCGCCATCATGTTTACAAAAGTAATGGTCGTCGATTAAGTGCGGACAGAATGAGGGATATTTTACGCGATCAAATCGCTGGAATTGAAATTAACGAAGAAGCCATACGCATAACCTCATTCAGCTTATATTTGGCTCTTCTTCACTACCAGGAAGCTCCAGATATACTTGAACAAATCAAAAATGGAGAACATCTACCCAATCTTATTTACCAAGATGGTTGGACTGATGATAAACAGCATTTTAATAATTTGCTTAGAGCAAATACTTTTGATATTGATTCAGCAATAAATAATAACAAGAAAATATTAAATAGGTTTAATAGTAATTGTGCTGATGTAGTAGTTGGTAATCCACCCTGGGGTTCAAATCCAACTGGATGGAATATAACATCTAAATGGTGTAAAACGCATGAATACCCAGTTGGAGATCAAGAACGCTCCCAAGCTTTTATATGGAGAGTGCTTGACTTACTACGTGATAATGGTTGGGCATCTCTTTTAGTATCTACAGGTGTTTTATTAAAAACACACCAAAAAAGTCAAGAATTTAGGAAAGAGTGGCTAAAAAAAGTTGAACTGAAAGAAGTTATTAACTTTGCTCATGTCAGAGATGTTTTTTTTCGTCGAGCTACAAAAGGTCATAGAAAAAATAAAACATCTGCAAAAACTAGTAGTAAAAAATCCAGAAAATCTTCTGCAATTGCTCCATTTGCTTCAGTTTTATTTTGCAAGAAAAGTGACGCACAAACTCCGAAAAACTATGTTTTGTACTGGTCAGCTAAAAAAACTGCAATGGTTAAGGAACTTCAAGCAGTTGTTTTGAGTGTTGTTGATCGTCATGTAGTAAGACAAGCAGACTTTTTGCGTAATAATACTCTTTGGAAAATTTACTGGTGGGGTAATCATAGAGATGTAGCCTTGGTATCCGCTATCAATTTATATACGCCTCTAAGCGTTTTACATAATCCAAATAATAGTGGGCAGGGTTTTACTAAAAGCATTAAAGAGAGAAAACCTTCAGATTGGTTAGTGGAATATCAACAATTACCAATAGATAATTTTACCAAATATGGAACTATTAATCCCGACTTGTTTATAGAACCACCTCCAGAAGTCAAGCGAAGAGGTAAACAAACCTTCTATCAAGGAGATAGATTACTTATAAAGCATGGTATTACTCAATCTTCCGGTAATAAAGGGCAGATTATAGCTCGTATGGAATCAGCTAAATTCTGCTTCACTAATTCAATTAACTGCATTAAATTAATTCAACCAGAAACGTGGAAATATAAAGTTATTCTGGGGATTTTGTGGTCTTCACTGCCACGTTATTACTTTTTTCTGACTTCCAGTAAATGGGGTATATGGCATGATGGAATCTATATGGATGAATATCTAAATCTCCCAATTACTTTACCCACAGATAATAATCTGCGTGAGCGAATTATTCAGATTGTTGAAGAACTACAAAATTGGAATCCAGTTGAAAGATATGAATTAGTGAAGCAAGTAAGAGATTCACTGCTTAATACAATACCAATTATTTGGCTACTTATTGGGAGAATCAACTGTATAGCGGGTATGATATTTTTGTACAAGTTACACAATTATCAAATACTGTTAAATAATCAACTAAAAGATTTAGAGTATAGGTTAGATGAAGCAATATTTGATTTATATGAGTTGAACATATCAGAACGTGATCTAATCAGAGATATGTGTGATGTTGGAATAGAATTTTTCTACAACCACAGTAATAGTCAGGCTGTGCAATCTTTAAATATAAAATCTCTTCCAAAATTGCAAGGTACTATTGCAGATATTTCCAATATACGTGGTAATCAAAATCATATTCAAAGCTATATTTACACTTTTCTCAATATTTGGAATCGTGAACTTGAACCTGATGGTGAGTTTAATTGGAAAGTCATTGATGCTGAAACAAATTCAAGTATGTTAGCTGTTGTATTTTCAACTCAAGAGAAAAATATTTCTCTACCAGACCGTTATAGTTCTAGTTCTAGCGAAGATGAATGGAAAGAAATATTAGGAAGTATTGGTAAACATAATTTAGTTCCTTATGATAGTCATCAAATTTATATTGATGGTATGATTCGTGTAGTTAGCGATACTCAAATTATTATCATTAAGCGTAATGAAATGAGATTGTGGACTCGTAGTATGGCTCGTGAAGATGCTGAAGCTACCTTGCTACAAGCAATTCACTTACAAGAAACTAATCAGGGTGATGTGGAGTGACAAAGTATGATACGTATACAAGGCAACAAGATATGGGCTAATCATGAAAAAAGAGTATTAAATATATTTACACTTGCTTTAAAAATGTTGAGTGAAAAGCCTACCCTTCCACTTGAAGAAAACAACCTGAATAGAGAACTATACTTGTGTGCAAACCGTGTTAATGGAATGCTACTCAAAGAGAATAGAGGTCAAGGTATTGAATCAACTCTTATGTATGAATCTAAGAATCAGCCTGATCCAGATGACAAGACTCGAACTAAGCGAGAAGATAAAATACCAGACTTTCAGTGGGGTTTCTGTGACTGTAAAGAGGCTGATCCTGATAGAATGACCAAATATTTCATTATTGAATCTAAGAGATTAGGTTCTCCATCAAGTTCCACATGGATATTTAATAAAAACTATGTAGTTAATGGTATTAAACGTTTTGTTGATCCTGAATGGGGTTATGGTAAATCATCAACTTCAGGTGCAATGATTGGCTACATTCAAGATATGGAATTGCAAACTATTTTGGATGAAGTTAATACTAATGCTGCATCTGAGTTATTATCTAATATTACTATATCTTCTGATGGTGAACAACCAGATATCACAAGACTAGACCAAATATTAGAGCGTGAACAGATTCAACCTACGCCATTTGATCTGAGACATCTTTGGGTTGATTTAAAGCACCATTATCAAGATAAAGATAAAACAAACCAACAAATAGAAGAAGAAGTTAGTAAACCCAAGCAAACTAATAAAAAATCTAGAACGACCAACAAAAGTAAAGGTGGAGAACCTCCAGAAGAAGAGGTTAGTAAACCCAAGCAAACCAATAAGAAATCTAGAAATACTAAAAAAAGTAAAGCTGGAGAGCCTTGATTATTTAATATTTGAGCTTTTTGCAAAAATAAACAGGTATCAAAGAAAGTTATTTGATCAAGCGAAATTAATTGTTACAGCACTTCCCAGTGTTATGAGGTACAAGAACTCCACCCACAATCCCCTCCCCGCAATTGATGAGGGGGGTATAATGTACTTCATAACAAAGGAATCTGCTGTATTAGCTAAATATAATTGTTCCCCAATTTCAGAACTAAATGTTGATAAATAACATCTAACCACACGGGAATCACAGCCTTACCTTCATCCAGGAATGCGATCGCTCTTTCCCTATCAAATTCTACCAAAGAAAGTGAATCATCCCGTGATAACAACATAAACCGCCTCCCCTGACCCGAAACAAACAACTCTGGTTCTTGTTCCTTGAGTTGTTTCAGAATAAAACAAGCAATATCAAAACTTATCCCCGTAGACAACCAATATACCATAGCTGCCAACTCCACTAAATTAGACCTTGAATAATAAATACTGCGTCCCGTACCTGTATCACTAATTATAGGTATAACAATCCCCTTCTCTCGCCAATACTGAATCTGGCGAAGGGTACAACCTGTCAATTGAGCCGCATCCTTACTTGTGAAAAAAGTTTCTTGCATAAAAAACCATTTTACAGAAAGAAACTATAATACAGATATGTTAGTATTAGACAAATATGTTTATTCTATGAGCCAAATCACTATTCAGTGTCGTCTACTAGCCAGTGAGTTTACCCGTCAACAGTTATGGCAATTGATGGCAGAGAAAAACACGCCACTGGTTAACGAACTACTGATGCAAATGGGTAAACATCCAGAAATTGAAACCTGGCGACAAAAAGGTAAACATCCCACAGAAGTTGTTAAAGAACTGTGTGAATTGCTGAAAACTGATCCGCGCTTTATGGGGCAACCTGCAAGGTTTTACACCAGTGCCACAGCATTAGTAAATTATATTTATAAATCCTGGTTTGCTCTGATGAAGGGTTATCAATCCCAATTAGATGGTAAATTACGCTGGTTAGAAATGCTCAATAGTGATGCTGAATTAGTAGAATACAGTGGCGTTTCATTAGATACTCTTCGTAATAAATCTACTGAAATTTTGGCTCAATTTGCATCACAAGAAACCAACGGAAATACACCCACCAAAAGTAAAAAGTCCAAAAAGGGGAAAAAATCTGAAAATATAGGTCGGTTTAATTTGGACGGAGCTTATGATAGTAAACAAACTATTGACCGTGAGGGACAATAATTTGGCAAGACGGACAATAACTTGTCAACGCGGTCAAATAATTTGGCAAGTGACACTTGCTGTAAGTCTTAGGCCAGCAGCTGGATTTGAACCTGCGACCTTCCGATTACAAGTCGGATGCACTACCACTGTGCTATGCTGGCGGTTGGTGTTGGCGGGAAGATTTTTTTATTCCCTCACCGATTACACATTATAGCCTCATGTAAATGATTTGTCTAGAGGGTAAACAAAATATTTTCTGTTTGTCAAAAATAGTCAAAACTAGCGGCCATGTTGTAGATTCATGCAAAAATATTTGGTAAAGTTCAATTTTGTATTCCTCATAACACAGCTAAGTGAAGGCGCGTAAAACCATTTGTTCTTTATAATATATAATCAGGCATGACAGCATTAATAGGCAGAGATTTATTAAGTTTAGCGGATCTAAGTTCTGGGGAACTACAAGAACTGCTAGAATTGGCTACTCAACTCAAGTCAGAAAAACTCAAACTGCATTGTCAAAAGGTATTGGGGTTATTATTCTCCAAAGCTTCAACACGCACTAGAGTTAGTTTTACAGTAGCCATGTACCAATTAGGGGGACAGGTAATTGATCTTCACCCTAATGTAACTCAGGTGAGTCGAGGAGAACCTATCCAGGATACTGCTAGGGTATTAGATCGTTATTTGGATGTTTTAGCAGTTCGCACTTTTGCCCAACAGGAGTTGGAAACTTTTGCTAAATATGCGAAAATTCCTGTCATCAATGCCTTGACAGATTTAGAACATCCTTGTCAAATTCTAGCTGATTTGTTGACAATTCAGGAAAAATTTGGGAGTTTAGCTGGTTTAACCTTAACTTATGTTGGTGATGGTAATAATGTCGCTAATTCCCTGATGTTGGGTTGTGCTTTAGTGGGAATGAATGTCAGAATAGCTTTTCCGTCAGGATATTCTCCAGATGCGGAAATTGTGGAAAAATCCAGAGCGATCGCTAATAATAAAACGGAGGTTCTGCTGACTCATGATCCTGAAGCAGCGGCTAAAGGTGCATCTGTGCTGTATACTGATGTTTGGGCAAGTATGGGACAAGAAACACAGGCCAATAATCGGTTTCCTGTTTTTCAACCCTATCAAATTTCTAAACAGTTATTAAGTCTTGCTGATCCAGAAGCAATTGTTTTACACTGTTTACCGGCACATCGTGGTGAGGAAATTACTGAAGAGGTAATTGAAGGTTCACAGTCACGAGTTTGGGATCAAGCAGAAAATCGCCTACACGCTCAAAAAGCTTTACTAGCCAGTATTCTTGGGGCAAAATAACAGTAATGGTAATGGGTAATTGGTAATGGGTAATTGGTAATGGGTAATTGGTAATTGGTGAAATTCTTATCTGCTTACTCTTGCCTCTTGCCTCTTGCCTATTATTTACCATAAATTTTCAATAAAAGCTTGTGAAGAGAAGAATTTTGTAGTACCAATGTTCTATGGGCATTTATTTATTATTCACTTCCCGAAAAAATTATGGAACGTCTCACAGAACCGCAAAAAGAACTATACGAATGGTTGGTAGAATATATTAAATTAAATCAACATTCTCCCTCCATTCGCCAAATGATGCAAGGGATGAATTTGAAATCTCCCGCACCAGTGCAAAGTCGTTTGGAACATTTACGCAATAAGGGCTATATTGGCTGGGACGAAGGTAGAGCCAGAACTCTGCGTATACTTAATCCTCTGAAACAAGGTGTACCAATTTTAGGAACTATTGCCGCAGGTGGCTTGATAGAACCCTTCACAGACGCGGTAGAAATTATGGATTTAGCTAATTTATCATTACCTCCTAAAAGCTATGCTTTACGGGTCGCTGGGGATAGTATGATTGAAGATTTGATTGCAGATGGTGATGTAGTATTTTTGCGCCCGGTGGCTGAACCGAATCAATTAAAAAATGGGACTATTGTGGCTGCAAGGGTGGAAGGACACGGAACAACCTTAAAACGTTTTTATCGTCATGATGATCTTGTCACTCTCAAACCGGCAAATCCTGATTACAATCCCATAGAAGTTCCCGCAGTGCAAGTGGAGGTACAAGGTTCTTTGGTGGGTATTTGGCGCAATTATAACTAAAGGATGTCAGTAGTCAGTAGTCAGTGGTCAGTGGCAAATAAAAATAAGTGACTACTGATGATCACCAATTACCAATTACCAATTACCAATTACCAATTACCAATTACCAATTACCAATTACCAATTACCAATTACCCATTACCAATTACCAATTACCAATTAATTATTCCAGTTTATGTACTTAACGCGAAATCCAGCCCCGAAACTGCCTACTTTTAAACTCAAGTTACCTTATGCGGGGGAGAAAAAAGGCAGTTATCAAGTTAAGCAACCATTACCCGGCTTTCCGAAAATGCCTTTATCTCTGCAATTGCGGGAGTATCAACGTCAAGCTGTGACTAGCTGGTTTACTAACCATGGCAGGGGAACATTAAAAATGGCTACTGGTAGTGGTAAGACTATTACTGCATTAGCGATCGCTTGTGAATTATATCAGCAAATTGATTTACAAGTCCTGTTAGTGGTGTGTCCCTATCGTCATCTTGTTACCCAGTGGGGCAGAGAATGTGAGAAATTTAACTTACAGCCAATTTTAGCATTCGATAATTTACGCAGTTGGCAAAGTCAACTTTCCACAGCAATCTATAATTTGTCCTCTGGTTCTCAAAATTTTCTCACAGTAATTACCACTAATTCCACTTTAATTAGTGATGGTTTTCAGACACAACTTAAATATTTTCCCCCAAAAACCTTAATTATTGGTGATGAAGCCCATAATTTAGGATCACCGAAATTAGAGGAAAGTTTACCACGCAATGTGGGTTTACGTCTAGCTTTATCAGCGACACCAGAAAGATATTTTGATGATGACGGAACACAATCTTTATTAGATTATTTTGGTCCAGTTTTGCAACCCGAATTTAATTTACAAGATGCCATTGCCCAAGGTGCATTAGTTCATTATATATATAATCCAGTGTTAGTAGAATTAACGGAATTTGAAAGTATATCTTATTTAAAATTAACCAAAAAAATCGGCCGTTCTCTACTGTATAAAGATCGAGATACGGGGGAGACAGGAGATTTTGAAGAAAACGAAGATATTAAATCATTATTAATACAAAGAGCGCGGTTAGTTGGCACAGCGGAAAATAAATTAACAGCTTTACAAGAGTTAATGAAAAATCGCAGAGGAACTACCCATACACTGTTTTATTGTAGTGATGGTTCTCAAGAAATTGGACACCGTTATTCTTTGCGTCAACTCAAAGCAGTTGCTCAAATTTTGGGGGGAGAATTAGGTTATAAAGTCAGTACCTATACAGCAAACACCTCATTACAAGAAAGGGAAATTTTACGTCGTCAATTTGAAAGTGGAGAATTACAGGGTTTAGTCGCAATTCGCTGTTTAGATGAAGGTGTGGATATTCCCGCAATTAAAACCGCAGTAATTTTATCAAGTTCAGGAAATCCCCGTCAATTTATCCAACGTCGGGGACGGGTTTTACGTCCTCACCCTGGCAAGGAACGGGCAACAATTTTTGATATGATTGTGTTACCACCAGATTTGGATAGGGAAACTATTGAAGTGGAACGGAATTTATTAAAGAAGGAATTAAAGAGGTTTGTGGAATTTGCTGATTTAGCGGATAATGCTGGGGAAGCGAGGATGAAGTTATTGGCTTTGCAAAAACGATATGGGTTATTGGATATTTAATTGACTTTATGGACTAAAAAAGGTAGGATTTTATTTAGTAGATATTCTTGAGGATAAAAGATAATGAAAACAATAGAAACAGTTGTGAATGTTACCCCAGAGCGACAAATTACAGTCCAATTACCTTCAGATATACCCGCAGGTGAATATCAAGTAGTTATAGTTCTTAATGAAAGTGTTAAACCAGAGCAATTAGCAGCGAAGAATCAAGCAAAAATGTTTAAATGTTCAGCCTATCCTGTGGGTTTAATTGCTGATAATTTCACGTTTCGTAGAGAAGATTTATATGATAGATAAAGCAATTTTTATAGATACAAATATTTTAATTTATAGCAATTTAGCTTTAGAGAATATGATTATTTAATATGTATATAACTTACGTGCTAAAGTCATACTAAAACGGTATATAACAAATATATCCAATTAAGTGTTTACACTATTGACTTGTTATGCGTATAACTAGATAATCTTTCACACGCTACGACAAAATGAATTTATGTTTAAATACAAAAACGCTCCTATAGCTCTAATTAGTGCAATTTGCTTAGAATTGAGCATTACACAACTATCTGGTTCTCAGTATGTATTAGCACAAAATAGCAATAATGCTGATCCTATTTGCTACTGGAAAACTACAGATGGCAGAAGTGTAGATTTGGGGACTTTATGTGGTTCTAAACCGCAAAATGTTTCTCCTTCCTCAACAGCTAGTCAAAACTTGACTATTAACAAGGTTGCTATTACTCAGATCAATAAAGAATATTATGTAGTTGGTACAATCACAAATACAGGAAATAGCTCTCAAAAATATATACAAGTTTCCTATCAGACCTATAGAATGAGTGAAGGCTCATTAAAACCAAATGAACTTAACACAACTTTCGTTGACAATTTGGAGCTACTACCAGGTGAAACAACTATTTTTAAAGGTAAACTTCGCCGACGTGGTGATTTATTCATGCTGAAAGATTTGAATTCAATTGAGGGAGGAACTCAAGCAATTAATATTTGTTATGCTAATAGTGTGGAGAAACAAGAATGGTGTAAACGTCTTTCTGCAAGTTCAATAAGAAGATTATCTTCATTAAGAGAATTAACGAAATAAATATAAATATATGGATGCTAAAGAATTATTGTCTCTATATGCAGCAGGAGAAAGGTATTTTCGTGATATTTGCTTGATGTACGTTGATTTAAGTAATGCTAATCTAGAGGGTGCTAATCTAAGTTTTGCTGATTTCATGAATGCAAATTTAAGTGGAGCTAATTTAAGTCATGCAAACTTAGTAGGTTCTTACCTGAGAGAAGCAAATTTAACTGGAGCTAATTTAATTAATACAAATTTGATAGATGTTGATTTACGAGGCTGTAATCTTACTGGTTGTGATTTGAGAAATGTAAAACTTGATTGTGCTAAGTTGGACTTCGCTAACTTAAGTAATGCAAACTTAAGTGGTATTTGTCTAGATCATCATTCTTTACGATATGTCATATTAACCAATGCAAACTTAACTAAAGTTTCTCTAGCAAAAGCCATTTTGAGCGATGTATCGCTAGACTATGCTGATTTAAGTGAATGCAATTTATCAAGTGCAAGACTATTTGATACAAATTTATTCGAGGCAAACCTGAAAAATGCTAACTTGAGCAAAGCAAATTTACTTTTCGCAAAAATGGAATTTGCTAATTTAACAGGTGCTAATTTGCAAGGTGCAGATATTAGTTGTGCTAATTTAGCACACACTAAACTATCTGATTCTAACTTGTATCTGGCCGATTTAGAACAAGCTAATTTATATAAATCTGACTTGAGCAGAGCTAATTTAGAAAAGGCAACACTATCTGACTCTTACCTTTGTTGCTCTGATTTAAAAGAGGCAATACTATCTGAATCTGACCTTCTCCGCGCTAATTTAGAAGGTGCTAATTTAGAACTTGCTAATTTAAAATGTGCTAATTTAGAAGATTCTAATTTAGAACGTGCTAATTTAGAACTTGCTAATTTAACTAAAGCAGATTTAAGTGGCGCAAATCTCACTAGAGCGCATTTTAGTAATACGATTTTAACAGGAGCTAACTTCAGTAAAACTATATTAGATGGGGTTGAGCCAGAAGCTTTATCTTATTTAATAAAGGACATATCAGACATTTATATAAAAACAACTGACCAATTAGATCATATAGATAATGAATCAGAAACTGGAAAAAGTTTAATATTACCTTTTATTAAAATGCTGGGTTATGATATTCATAATGCTCAAGAAGTTAAATCTGAGTTTAAAGCTGATTTTAGAAATAAAGGTAAAGGTAAAGCAAATGCAGTTGACTTTGCTATTCAAATAAATAATGAACCTTTAATAATTATTGAAACAAAACATCACAGAGAAAATTTGGAATCATACCAGGGTCAATTAGCAGAATATTTTGCAGCCAGCAACAGCAAAGGTAGAACTAAAATTGGTATTCTTACAAATGGAATTATCTATAAATTTTTCACTGATGATAATAAAGAAAATGTAATGGATGATAAACCATTTTTTGAGTTTAGTTTTCGTAATTATTCCTGTGAGGATATAGAAAAATTACTGTTATTTCACCGTAATTTTTTTGATATCACAAACTTTAAGAATGAAGAACTTTTTTATTGCTTTAACTTTGGCAAATTTGGCGGACACTAATTTTTGTCAGTATTTTAAGTTATACTGAGATAAGAGAGTATATATAGAGGTTTTTTATGATAGAACAAGTAACACAATTTTTTGAAGAAGTCAACAATGAAGCAAGTTGGCAAGAAAAAGTAAAAGAAGTAAAAGACATTGACAGTCTTATTAAGATTGCTCAAAAAGAGGGAGGTTACAACTTTACGCAAAAAGATTTAAAAATAGGAATTAATAATCTCTTAAAGATTAAAGTTTATAATAATGCCAAGAAACGCTGTGAAGCAACATTTTTCTTTGCAGAAAGTAAATTTGAATTCAAAAAAGTACCAGAAGGTATAGGAGGTTTAGATTACTTAAACAGCAAAATTATCAATCTCTTCAAGCAACAAGAGCAACCAAAGTAATGTGAAGAAAACTTTATTTATATGTTGGGTAGAGCGATCGCAACACCCAACTTACTTTTACAAGTATCCATTTGTCTGTATATAACTTTGATACAAACATTATTTCCTCTTTAACTTTGCGGTAAGTAAACTACCCTATTTTTTCCCGTACCCAAGCGCGGAAAGATTTCAACAAAGCAATTTCACCCATAGTTTTACCTTGCTGGATAAATCTATTCATATCTCCAACAGAAACTAGAGGAAAAGCCATACTAAACTTAATTTCAATATATTGATTTTCCACTAATTGATAAAATTTTAAAACTTCACCGTCATATTTCCAAAGTTCAGCCACACCTAAAGCCGCATAAATATTAAACTTATTCACAGAACTGCTAGTAATATCAATTTCAACTGCTAAATCTGGAGGAGGATCTATTTCTAAATTTAAAGTTTCCCTACCTCTCATAGCCGCTTCATTTTGGATATAATAACAACTATCTGGTTCTATTCCTTTGGTCAAAGATTTACGTTTTAATGTTGTAGAACCAGCACTTCTGATTTCTATATCTAATTCTTCAGCTAAAGCAATAATAAAATTACCCAAATTGCTTTTCGGGTTTTCGTGTTCAAAAAGTGGAGTCATAATTTCTAAAGTACCGCAGTCATAAGCAAAGCGAGAACCCCTACCCTCACCTGTATCTCTCAACAAGGCTTCAAAAGTTTCCCAGCTAAGGTTATATAAAACTGTTCTTTGTTCAGCAATAATTGACTCCAGAAGCATATACAATACCTATTCCATGACGATATTAGATAAAATCCCCAGAATTTTACTTACATGATTAATATAATAATCTGTCAAATCAATTTCGACAACTTGATTAATAAGTTTTAAAAATTTCCAGTTAGTACCAGTGGTGACAGTTCCATAAATTGTTTGAATATTATTACCTTCACGTTCATTAAACATTCTTGCGGCTATCATTTCGGCTACACATTGTCCTAAACCTGCATTAATATTTTCTTTTTTAGCCTCTACAATTATCACAACTGGAGCATTAATAATTAATAATTCAGGTGAACGGCTAATAATAAAATCACAATTACCGTTTAATCCTTGTTCTGTATCTACAGTAAAATCAATACCTGAAAATAAACTGATTTGATTGTTTAAATATTTTCTAGCAGCTATTAAAATCGGTGCAATTATCATTTCAGAGCGGGATTTTTCCGTATTACTAGCAAGAGCTAAAGGTACATTTTCCTGTAATACTTCTGCTAGTAAAGCCGGACATTCAATTTCTGGAATAGATGCAAAAGCATTAATTTTATCTATAATTGTTAAAGCAAAAGCTTTTCTAACTTTATCTAAAGTAAATTCACTGTATGACATTTGATTTATTCTTTGATTTATTCCTGGAAGTTACCCGTGGTAAATTTATTTTTCCATTTCTTCAGCAATTAATTTTTTCTGAAAATCATACTCACAAAATAATTTGAAATTAAATTAAATTAAATTAAAAAATTAAAACAGGTGGGAAATACCCACCCAAAATTTACTCAGCAAACACACCAGCAAAAAAGTCCAAAGTCTCTTTTAATGCTTTGATGAAAATATCAATTTCTTCACGAGTATTGTAAAAAGATAAACTAGCCCGTGCAGTTCCCGCTACACCTAAATAACGGTGTAATGGTTGTGTACAATGGTGACCAGAACGTATGGCCACACCTTCCTGATCTAATAATGTAGATAGATCATTAGCGTGGACACCCTCTACCGTAAAAGCTGCTAGAGCGGCTCTACCTTCGCCTTGAGCATTGGGTTTTGGTCCGTAGATTCTAATTTGGGGTATTTGTGCTAATTGGGCGAATAAATAGGCGGTTAATTCCGCTTCATAAGCATGGATTTTATCCATACCGATATTAGTAAGATAATCTATGGCCGCACCTAATGCGATCGCTTCTCCAATCGCAGGAGTACCGGCTTCAAATTTATGGGGTAATTCTGCGTAGGTAGAATGGTCTAAAAATACTTCGGAAATCATCTCACCACCACCGAAAAATGGCGGCATTACTTCTAGTAATTCCAGCTTACCATATAAAAAGCCGATGCCCGTGGGAGCGCACATTTTATGTCCAGAAGCTACTAACCAATCACAATCAAGTTCTTGAACATTAATAGGAGTATGGGGAACACTTTGACAAGCATCAAGTAAGAACTTTGCACCGAATTTGTGAGCAATTTCAGCAATTTCTTTAACTGGATTTATACAACCCAATGTATTAGAAATATGAACGATAGATACCAGTTTTGTTTTTTCAGAAATCAGGTTTTTAAACTGTTCTAAATCAAAAGTTTCTGCTGGAGTTAATTCCACAAATTTTAAAACTGCACCAGTTTTTTCAGCGACAAATTGCCAAGGAACAATATTACTATGGTGTTCCATGACCGAGAGAATAATTTCATCCCCTGGCTGTAAATTGTGCATTCCCCAACTGTAAGCGACTAAGTTAATAGCCTCAGTTGCGTTGCGGGTGTAAACAATTTCTTGGCGTGATTTAGCATTAATGAATTTAGCAATTTTATCACGGGACTCTTCATAAGCATCAGTAGCTTTTGCACTTAAAAAATGTGCGCCACGATGAACGTTTGAGTTATATTGTTCGTAATAATCACGCCAAGCATTTAAGACTGATACAGGTTTTTGAGAAGTAGCTGCATTATCCAGATAAACCAGGGGTTTACCATGAACTTCCTGATGTAAAATTGGGAAGTCAGAACGGACTTTATCAGCTATAGTTTTGGTAGAAGTGAAGGTCATATTTTAGAAGTTCAGAATAGTAACTAAAATTTAGGAGTATGGCAGAATTTAAGAAAAACGAACCACTCCAGGCACAGAGGACACAGAGAAAGAAAGTTTTAGAGGGTTTTTTGGTGGGTTTTCCCCACTTTTTGCAGGTGGGGTTTTTGATTATTTATTGGTGAGACTTGTGACTGTTTTTAACAAACTCTCACGCAAAGAAGGAACAGGGATAAAGTTAATAATTTCCGTTGCGAAAGCATTAACTAATAATTTGCGGGCATCATTTTCATCAATACCACGACTTTGCAGGTAGAATATTTGATCATCTTCCAATTGACTGACGGTAGCCCCGTGAGCGCATTTAACATTATCAGCGGTGATTTCTAACTGAGGTTTGGTGTCAATTCTCGACTTAGATGATAACAGCAAATTGCGATTTAATTGCGATGCGTCCGTTAATTGAGCCAGTTTAGGAACAAATATTTTACCATTAAATACACCGTGAGCGCGATCGCTTATAATGCACTTATGTAATTGTTTACTAACACCATGGGGATGATTTAAAGATAAAACACTGTGAGTATCAGCCAACTGATTATCAGCAATAACAGTTAAACCATTCAAGGTCGTTTCTGTTTGTTCACCAGTTTGTAATATCTCCAAATTATGACGAGAGATTTTACCACCAACAGTTACAGCATTACAATTATAACGACTATATCTGGCTTGAGTAACAGCAGTTTTACCAATGTGAAAAGCCGCCGCACCTTCCCGCACGACCCTATTGTGAGTAACCTGAGCATTTTCCTGTACCCAGATTTCCGTCACCCCATTAGTAAAATAAACCTCCTCCTCTTGTGGAACAGGCATCTTGCCTGTAACATACTCTTCAATTAAACTTACCTGAGAATTACTTTCAGCTACTACTAAAACCCGAGGTTGGGAAATAGTTGCAGACTCACCCGACACAGAAATAAATAATAGATGAATTGGTGTTTCCACCACCACATTTTTCGCAACCCATACCACCGCGACATCATTTAAAGCCGCAGTATTCAAAGCTGTAAAAACCTCTTTAGCACCTTCAGCTTGCGCTAAATATTCCTGAACAACTTCACCAGGTAAAACATCCAAATTACCAACAATTAAGCCAGCAGGTAAATTTTCAGTATTAGATAAATCAGGTGAATAAACACCATTAAAAAACACTAACCGCCCAGAAACTTCAGGTAAAATCATGGATTGTAGAGACGTTCCATGGAACGTCTCTACATGATTGTGAACATGAAACATTCCCAACTGAAAATCTACCTGTTTGAGAGGTGACAAATCAGTAAACCGCCATTCTTCCTCGCGGGTATTGGGAACAACAGAATGACGTACCCAATTAGCAGCCTCTTCGCGTAAATCTTGTAACCAACCATCTGTTTTTGTAGTAGTTACCCGACTTAATAAACCACTTAAAAAAGCGTCTCTATCTAATAAATTTTTTGGTAGAGACGTTTCATGAAACCGCTCTAAATTAATTGACATATTCATTATACACCCACTCCCAAAACTTCCTCCAGCACCCAATCATAACCGCGAGATTCTAACTCTAAGGCTAACTCCTTACCACCACTTTTAATAATTCGTCCTTGTGCCATCACATGAACAAAATCAGGGACAATATAATCAAGAAGACGCTGATAGTGAGTAATCATAATTGTGGCATTTTCGGGACTTGTTAAGCGATTAACCCCATTAGCGACAATTTTGAGAGCGTCAATATCCAAACCAGAATCAGTCTCATCTAAAATGGCTAATTTAGGTTCTAAAATAGCCATTTGTAGGATTTCATTGCGCTTCTTTTCCCCACCGGAAAAACCCTCATTCACACTGCGACTAAGGAAAGAGGAATTCATTTTGACAATATCCAATTTTTCCTGAACTAAATCATCAAAATCGAAAGCGTCAACCTCCTCCAAACCTCTAGATTTCTGACGAGAATTATAAGCAACTCGTAAAAAATCTAAATTACTGACACCGGGAATTTCCAGAGGGTATTGAAAAGCTAAAAACACACCACCCCTAGCCCGTTCCTCCGGTGACATTTCCAAAAGATTTTGGTTTTGAAAAACCACATCACCACCAGTAACAGTATAAGCTGGATGTCCCGCCAAAACCTTAGAAAAAGTGCTTTTTCCCGAACCATTTGGACCCATAATCGCGTGAACTTCTCCAGCGCGAACCTGCAAATTCAACCCCTTTAAAATCGGAGTTCCATCAACATCAGCGGTCAAATTCTGAACCGACAAAATCAAATCACTATTCTCAACAATCATCTTCTCTTCCTCTCTTTCTCTGGGTACTCTGTGCCTGGAGTGGTTCGTTTTCTTAACCCACACTACCTTCTAGTTTCAGACTTAACAACTTATCAGCCTCAACAGCGAACTCCATAGGAAGCTGATTAAAAACATCCTTACAGAAACCGCTAATCATCATTGAAATAGCATCTTCCGCAGAAATACCCCGTTGAGCGAAAAAGAATAATTGATCTTCACCGATTTTAGAAGTAGAAGCTTCATGTTCAACCTTTCCCGTATTATTCTGAACTTGAATATAAGGAAAAGTATTAGCTTGAGCATTATCACCAATTAACATCGAATCACATTGGGAATAATTTCTCGCACCTTTAGCAGTAGGATTAATCTTCACCAAACCCCGGTAACTATTACTAGATTTACCAGCAGAAATACCTTTAGAAATAATTGTACTGCGGGTATTTTTGCCAATGTGAATCATTTTCGTACCTGTATCAGCTTGCTGCTTATGATTTGTTAATGCAACGGAGTAAAATTCACCGACGGAATTATCACCAACTAAGACGCAACTAGGGTACTTCCAAGTAATAGCTGAACCTGTTTCTACTTGAGTCCAAGATATCTTAGAATTAACACCTTGACACAAACCACGTTTAGTAACAAAGTTGTAAATTCCGCCTTTACCATTTGCATCACCTGCGTACCAGTTTTGCACGGTAGAATATTTAATTTCTGCATTATCTAAAGCAACCAATTCCACAACGGCGGCGTGTAATTGATTGCTGTCGTACATTGGTGCTGTACAACCTTCTAAATAGGAAACATAACTATCTGCTTCCGCGACAATTAATGTCCGTTCAAATTGTCCTGTATCACCGGAGTTAATGCGGAAATAGGTTGACAATTCCATAGGACATTTTACGCCCTTGGGGATATAAACGAAAGAACCATCACTAAATACCGCTGCATTTAAAGCAGCAAAGTAATTATCAGCAATAGGAACAACGCTACCCAAATATTTTTTAATTAGTTCTGGGTGTTCTTGTAAAGCTTCGGAAATAGAGCAAAATATGACACCATCTTCCGCGAGTTTTTCTTTAAATGTAGTCGCCACCGAAACACTATCAAAAATCGCATCAACAGCAACATTAGCTAATCGTTTTTGTTCGGAAAGAGAAATACCCAATTTTTCAAAAGTTTCCAATAATGTGGGGTCAACTTCATCCAAACTATTGAGTTTTGCTTTCTTTTGTTTCGGTGCGGAATAGTAAATAATATCTTGATAATTAATAGGCGGATATTTGACATGAGGCCAAGTTGGTTCTGTCATTTTCAGCCATTGGTGATAGGCGCGGAGGCGATATTCCAGCATAAATTCCGGTTCGTTCTTTTTAGCGGAAATTAGGCGGACAACATCTTCGCTTAACCCACGGGGGATAGTATCAGCTTCAATATCGGTAACAAAGCCGTACTTGTAAGGTTGGTTGACTAAGGTGGTGACAGATGCGCTCATCGGTTCTCTTGTGTTCTCTTTAAAGGATGGGCGACGGGTTGCATGATGCTAATTCCCGTTTTTTCTTACCGATTGCTAACAAGACTGCTAGAATAGGCTTAACGACTAAAACAATTCGGCGGTTGTTTAATCTACATTTTATTGTACGATAGATTAACAACAAGAATGTTGTTTTAGTCAAATTTTCTAAAAATTTTATTTTGGGACGTTTGCGAAGCGTCTAGTAGAGAACATGGCGACTACCCAGCAGACCTCAACTAAGCAAGATATCCTAGAGTATCTATTGAAACACTCACAAGCAACGGCTGTTGAATTGGCTGACTGTTTAGATGTCAGTCCCCAAGCTATTCGCCGTCATTTAAAGGATTTAGAGACGGAGAAACTAGTTTTGTATTCGGTATCAGCACAGCCGAGTATGGGGAGACCGCAGCACCTTTATCAACTGAGTCAGCAGGGAAGATCCCGCTTGCAAAAAAACGCTAACCGCTTAAATGATGGTTATGGCGAGTTTGCAATTTCTCTTCTGGACACCTTAGCCGAAACTGTGGGACGTGACCAAGTAAAGTCTATTTTACGGAAACAGTGGGAACGCAAAGCCCAAGAATACCGGGAACGGGTGGGTAATGGTTCTTTGCGGGAACGGGTCGCAAGTTTGATAGAGTTGCGAAAGCAGGAAGGTTTTATGGCGGAATTTCACCCTGTAGAATCAGATGCTAGTGGTGGGGAAAGATTCATTTTTGTAGAACATACCTGCGCTATTTCTGATGTTGCGGAATCTTTTCCTAGCGTTTGTGGTCATGAGTTGGAAATGTTTGCGGCTATTCTCCCAGATTGTACTGTTGAACGGACTCACTGGTTGATTCATGGTGAACATCGTTGTGGTTATTTGGTGGAAAAAAGTTAATTAGGGGTTATTTGTATGCTTCTATACCCACCCGGAAATTGGTTTCCGGGATAATGGCTTAACTACGTTAAAATGTACTTGTGTTAACTAAATAAATTGTTACTTTACAAAAGTATTAAAAATATATAAACTAAATAAAAAATTGTATTATTTTTCAGGTATATATTTTGCATCCACAACAGATTAGGGAAAAACTAAAATCATTAATTGAGGAAGCCTCAAGCATAGATCCCAATTTAGCAATTAAGTTAAACCAGATTAACAACTGGATTAAAGATGTGAAACCTGGTACACTGATGTCTAAACGTTTTGTTCTTTTGTTTTTACAACAATTTATTCGAGATGCAGAAATTAGACTTCATATAAAACGTTTAACTTCTGAAGCAGAAAGACAAGACTTTTATGAATCAATGACACCTCCTGAAAGATACTGGTATGGTGAATTGTTTCCTAGATGGTTAAGTAAAAATGACCCCAAATTTTATATTTGGAGAAAAAAATTAATGTCTGGTGAGTTCAATCAGGAGGATGAAAAATTAATTAATTTGATTGCTGATGTAATTAAACGGAATGGTGGTCAAGTCTTACAACGCTATATTATAGACTTATCTATGGCAAGTGATATAATAGTTAGTAGTATTCAAGAACAATCCCTTTGTATTCAACTGACTAGCCAATCTCAAGAATTTACACAAACAAAAGCTGATGATTGGGAAGATACTTTAATTTCTTGGGGAATAGAGAGAGGATTATTTTTAAGTTTTAATCCTGGTGAAAGTGATTTTATCAATCAAATAGTTAATTTAGCACTAGATAAGAGTGATAATCTGAACAATGGTATTTATCAAAAAATAAATTTATAGTGTTTCGTTAGTTTGATTATGTATATCAAAAATTCTCACAGAGGTAATTATGATTAACCAAGAAATTACAAAAGAAAGTCAAAAAAGACTAGAACAGTTTTTACAGCATTTAGAATCAGCCCGTCAATTAGAAGATGATATCAGAAAATATGGGTTAGAAGCGGCTGATTTATATTTTGAAGATATAGATAGTGATTGGTTGGAAACTTGGGGGGATGATGACAATGAACCGGGTTATATTGAGAAAATGACTACTTTCTTAGAAAGTGATGATGTAGTTGCGGTGGAGGTAAGAAAACATTTACAGAATAAATCTATGGATGAAATTATTGGTGGTTTGGAATATTGTTTGAGTCAATTAACAAAGAAAGATCGGATTTTTGCAGCTAAGGATTTTTTATTTGGTGATGTTATGGTTTCTGGAAGTTGTCGCGCTTCTGGTAGTAGTGATATTAATGAGGTTGAGTTGTTGGAATTAGCGGAAGATTTGATGGAGAAGTTGAGAGAGATTTTAGGGTAATTCTTATTTAATCAATTGAGGTAAATCTTCCACTTGTCTAATATTATCCCAATCAATTATCGCAACCCAAATATTTTCTTCTGGAGAATGTTTAACTATTCCTTCAACTTCTAAATCTTCGCTATAAAAAGTTAGTATTTTACCATTTTGTAATTCAATTTTCTGACGTGCTAAATCTTCCATTGTGCCAATATAATTTAACCGCAAATTACTATCTTCATCAGCATTATTAAAGTCTGCGAAAACTCTCAATTTGTTATTTAATATTTGTTGATTTATTTCATTTTGAGGATTGAAAAAATTAATTGGTGTATTCATAAGTCATCACTAGCTTGGGGAAATGCTATATACACAATAATCACTTTACCAGTAATTGTTAATTCAAGATATTGCGTGAGAATCAAAAAATTAGCATATTTACCCAAATCATACCCAACTGTGCCAAAATGTACATAACTATATTTTAGGGATTTATAACCTATGGTTTGGCAAAAGGGGTATAAATTACAGGGTGGAAGATACGTTATCGAAAAAGTTCTGGGAGAAGGTGGTTTTGGAATTACGTATCAAGCACAACATACACTTTTAAAGCAGTGGGTAGTGATAAAAACGCCGAATGAAATCCTAAAAAATGATTCTGAATACCCCAATTATGTAAAAAGATTTATTCAAGAAGGACGCAAATTAGCAAAACTTTCTCAACAACCACACCCAAATATTGTCCGTGTAACTGAATTATTTGAAGAAGGTAAAACATATTGTTTAGTAATGGACTTTGTACCCGGTGAAAGTTTATTTAATTTAGTCCAAAAAAGGGGAGCATTACCAGAAGTAGAAGCGGTAGGATATATAAAACAAATTGGAGAGGCTTTAATTTTTGTTCATCATCAGGGTTTAGTTCATCGGGATGCACACCCTGGTAATATTATGGTACAAAAAAATGGCAAAGCTGTTTTAATTGACTTTGGAATTGCTGGGGAAATAATGCCCCAAGATGGATATTTTACTTCTCATCATCCCGCTAATATTGCTTTTGCACCTTATGAACAAATGGGAGGTAATAGACAAGTAACCATTGATGTTTATACTCTAGCAGCTTCTTTATATTATACAGTTACAGGTAAACGTCCTGAAAGTTCGCTGGATAGAAAATTATATAATAAGCCTTTAATTCCTCCTAATAAATATGTTGTTTGTATTAGTAATGAGTTGAATTGGGCAATTCTGAAAGGTATGAATTTAGAAGCGGAAAATCGTCCGCAATCTATGAGAGAATGGTTAAAATTATTGCCTGATTTTAGTTATCAGGTTTATCAGGTTAGTCAGAAAATAGAACATCAAACTATTAGAACTGAGAAAACTGTTCCTGTTATTGTAGGTGCTAATAATTCTCCTAATGTTAGGGTAAGTAGTAAGAATATTCCTTTGGTTCAATTGGGCTTTATTGGTTTTTTGTTGTCACTAGGTTACATTACTTTCTATTATTCAATTCTCGGATTTTTCTCAGGAGCTAGTCTTATTGCTATAGCTGGTTCTTATGCTTGTGCTATTGCTATTGCGTTTACTATTGCTATAGATAGTGATATTGGTTTTTTTATTGCTAGTGGTAATGGTATTGTTACTGCTATTGTTATTGCGCGTGCAATTGCTAGTGGTAGTGATAGTGATATTGCTAGTCATACTGCTTTTGCTATTGCTCTTGCTATTGCTGTCGCTATTGCTATTACAAGTTATACTGCTAGTGATATTTCTAATGCTAATGCTAATGCTATTGCTAGTTTTTCTTGTTTGTTAATAACAATAATTTTAGGTGTAAACTATGGTTGGTCTGGTCTTGCAGTTAGTATTGTAATATGGATTTTATGTATTTTCTGTATTTTTGCTTATACCTCTGCAAATAAAAAGCTAGAACAGCAATCTTTGAGTAAGTGGAAGCAGTTTTTCACTTATGCGGCTACATCTTCAATAGGCTTATTTTTAGGCTGGTTACTTTATCAATTATTCCCCATATTTGGACATCGCTAAACCCCTACATTTCTTATCCTCTTATGATACAATATAATCGAGTTCCAAAAATCTAACTACATAAATATAAAAAATATGAACAACCTATCAATTCCAGCGCAAACATTACAGGAAGCATGGGAAAAAGGTTTACAGCAAGGCTTAACCCAAGTTGCTGTAAATATGTTACGAGAAGGTATTGATTTAGATTTTATCGTCAAACTAACTGGACTGCCATTAGAAGTAGTTAAAAATTTACAAGCTGTTGATACAGATGATAATAAAATATTGGTCAAAGAATTTTTAGAAGTGAGTGAATCATCATTAAATAAAATTTGGCTTAATCCAGAGGAAGACGAAGCATGGAAGGATCTATAGAACTTTCCTTTGTGTTATAATAAAATTTGAATATTGCTAACTTTATTAGTACACTATCGCCATGACAAATAAAACCATCAAAAACAAAGAATTTTATGTAGTAATTGAAAGAGATGAAGATGGTATATATATTGGTGAAGTTCCTCAACTTAAAGCCTGTTATAGTCAAGGAGAAACTATTGATGAATTAATGAAAAATATTAAGGAAGTTATTGAAATGTGTTTAGAAGAACTAGAAGAGGAATCAATAACTGAATTTATTGGTGTGCAAAAAGTAATATTATCATGACTAAATTACCAACAATTACAGGAGAAGAACTGATTGCTGCATTAGAAAAAGCAGGTTTTTATATAGTCAGACAAAAGGGAAGTCATGTAAGAATGAAACATGAAGATAATCGAGTTGTTTCTATTCCTTCTCATAGTGGTAAAACTATCGGAAAAGGTTTATTAGTAAAAATAATTCGAGATGCAGATTTAACTAAAGATGAACTGATAGAACTTTTAAATTAGTTGTTAAGGAGAATTTTCCTTATTCCCTAAAGTGATATAATAGAACAATTAAAACTGCGAGGTGAATTTATGGTAACTCTAGCACCTACTCACAGCAACACTCACACCAATAGCGTTATCCTCCATAATATTTCTTGGAATACTTTTGAAAGGATTTTATTAGAAACAGGTGATGATCGCCATCACAGGTTTACTTATAATCAGGGAATATTAGAAATTATGACTCCATTAATGCCCCATGAACATAATAATCGTTTGTTACAAAATCTAATTATTGTTTTAGTTGAAGAATTAAATCTCAATGTCAAAAGCACAGGTTCATTAACTTGTAAAAGAGAAGATTTAGTTAGAGGTGTAGAACCTGATTCTAGTTTCTATATTCAAAATGAACTAATCATGAGAAATAAAACAAGTTTAGATTTAACTCAAGATCCCCCACCTGATTTAGTGATAGAAGTTGATTATGCTAGTTCTTCTATTGATAAATTACCGATTTATTTAGCTTTAGGTGTTCCTGAAGTTTGGCGTTATGATGAACCTGTGATGCAAATTTATAGTTTATCTGAGGATAAATATATTCCTTGTAATGGTTCACCAACCTTTGCGAATTTACCTTTAAATACAGAAGTTCCTCAGTTTTTAGCTTCTAGTTTACAAGTGGGTGAGGTGTCAATGATTAAGAATTTTCGGAGTTGGTTAAAAACACAAATTTCCTGATTAAATTAAGAAATCGGGAATCTGGGTATTATGTTTTTTAAAGTTGAGTTACTTATTGCTGGGCTTTTATTGCTCAGGGTGTACAATAATATGATTTAATGGTAAAAAGGCAACTTCTCGATTAAACAAAATTTTGAATTTTTATGGATATCGCACCTAATCAATCATCAACCCAATTTTTATCTGCTGAAGAATCTGCTCAAGTTGACGCGGCTTTGTTGTCTTCTCCTGAGAAGTTTTTAACAAGACTGACTATTTCTTCTTTGCGGATTTTACAACATATCGCTCAAGAATATGATGTTTCTATTGAGGAATTGACAACAAAGCAAATTATTACCTGGTTTGAAACTGATGCTAAAATTAGAAGAGAAAAAGGAATTGAGGAAGCATTTCTCAAGTGGTAGATTCAGTAATATTTTATTACTTAAAGATGAATAAATGTTTGCTACAAAATCAGCAAAATATTAACGAATTTTTACGGCTGTTCCTGTGGCCGTAATTACTAATAAAACACCAGATTGATCAACATTAATTGTGCCTGTATCAACTGCAATACCAACAACTGCATCTGCGCCCAAGCGTTGCGCCCTTTGTTCTAATTCTTCCATTGCTTTGCGTTGTCCCTCTTCAAAGAGACGCTCATAGCTACCAGTGCGGCCACCGACAATATCCCGAATACTCGCTAAAAAATCCCGCAGGAAATTGCTACCATAAACAACTTCTGCTGTCACAATACCTAGGTATGACTGAATTACAGCACCTTGAATAACATCAGTAGTAGTTAAAAGCATAGATCTATTTAAACATTATTGATGAGTACGGATGGGTTGAATTAATTATTAATCTAGTGCTATAGTGCCGAAAATGTCAAGTGATTTAAGAAAAGATTATTATATATTATAATAATACATATTATGTAAATATGAATAAATAGAGATTACAAAAATAAATATTTTTGTTTTAATGTATGAATAAGAACAATTGAAGAAAATCTAGGGAAATTGACTGTGTACAAAAAAACATCATTTGTCTTAACTGTCTTATTATTGGGATGTTTCTTCACTAGCACACCTGTAGTGGCCAAAGTTGATCTATTATTAGCACAAGCTGACAATGCAGAGTTGAAAAACTTGATAGAAGACGGAAAAAGACTTGTAAATAATAAAGATTATAATGGAGCGATCGCTGTTTATCAACAAGCAGCAAAATTAGATCCCCGCAATGCGAAAATTCATGCTGGTATTGGCTACTTGTATACTCAAATAGGAAATTTTCCCTCAGCTTTAAGTGCTTATCGTCGGGCTATTGCTATTAATCCCAATAACAGCGATTTTTATTATGCTGTAGGGTACATTAAAAGTGCTACAAAGGATATTAGTGGAGCTAAAGAAGCCTATCGTCGTTCCATACAACTTAATCGAAATAATATTAACGCCTATCTAGGTTTGGGTGTTACTCAGGCAATATTAGGCGATTTTGAATCTGCTATGTGGGCATATCAAAAAGCATTAGAACTCAATCAAAATAACCCCCGCACCTATGAGTTAATGGCAGGAATGTTTAAAAAGAAGGGTCAAAATAGCAAAGCAACTAGCGCCTTACGAAAAGCTTTAAGTTTATATCGTCTTAGCAATGATCTAGATAGTGTTAATAGAGTGGAAGGAATGTTAAGAGAAATGTAATTTCTAGATTTTGAATCCCCAATTTATAATTAATTTATAATTAATGATTAATTTGGGGATTTATTGATGTTAATTGACTAATTAGCCAGGAAATCTTTTAAGTAAATCATTTCCAGGAATGATGGTTGTATAGAAAACATAATCCTTGTTAGCTACATAACGGCGATCTTGTTTAATGATAGCCATAAACTCTTTATGTCCTTCTATTCTTCGTCCCACTAAACAGCCCGCGCTGGCATCTTTGATGTCATTAACGGGAGCATCATAGCCCCAGTGTTGATTCACATAAAAATCATCACCTGTATCAAGTTTATCCCCAGTCCGTTTAAAATCTTTGTTGAAATCTCTACAAACGGTGATATTCCCAACTTGTCTTAATGCTTCGTGAGGATTTGCAGTACCGTGATATCCAACTTTCCAAGCTTTGTACTGTCCAAATTGAATCCTAGCTGCTCCTTTGGGATTCATTGGATTATAAGTATAGTGGCTACCTGGTTCAGTGGTTGCTTCCCAACTATTGACAATTTTGGGAACACCATTTATGATTTCAAGAACAATCCGTTGATCATTAAATTTATTTGGTGCATCATTGTTAAGAGTCCAATCTCCATCTATTCCTTCTATATAAACGATGTTGTACTCTTTGGGATTGGTGAAAACTTGATAATTTTCTGCCAACATATATTTAACTATCTTGCTGGCTATGTCATTACCTAATTTTAATGCTGGTTTTGGTAAATCATCTTTTTTAGCTTCAATTAGCTCTTTAGCTGTGACCGCTCCTAAAAATTCAGTTTCTCCAGTTTTTAATAACTCTTGAAATTCTTTGAGTGCTGCGGTGGAAACAGGTCCAAATTTACCATCTGCGGGTGGTTCTAGTAATCCTAATCCAATTAATAAAACTTGAATTTGTCTAGATAATTCTACATCATTAGCGATCGCTTCATATCCCCATTTTTCCGCTGTTCCCAAAAAGTTTTGTAGTTTCATATTTCACCTGATCTGATGTATTTTGAAATTGCCAATTGTTTTGCTCTATTTGAGCTTAACTAAGTTTTAATACATAATATACACACAAATTCAGAAATTACTAAAATCTTTGTTTTTTTCAGGAATTACAGTAAAATACTTAAAAACAGGTGACAGGAATCTCCTGCTCCTTAAATACAGCAAAACCAAGGTAAGATAGATTATACCCGACCTTGGTTAATATCAATGATGATCGTCGTACATTGTAACTTTTATCAAATTAAAAGCTACCAAGCCGCTCTACCTCTCTTATACAGATTACCGGTAAAAGGCTGCACTCCAATCACAGGATAAGCGTCATTAGCAGGGGTAAAAATCCGCATAAAGGCTTCAGAAATAAACTGAGCCATATTAGTGAGCATTCTGGAAATAGCCATAATCTTATAGCCCCTTTTTTTTTCAGTTTTTTAATCTGCGATGCCTAAATTATAATACCGCCATTATTTATTTGCTCTTATTCTCCATATATCTACACCTAACACAATATTTTTTCAAATAACTTTGCAATACTTTATAATCATAATTTTGATTTACTCCTCATTGTAACCGAAAATTGATAATTAGGCATTTTGGAGTTTAAATAATAGTTTCTACTATTAATAAATGTGAATTATTCGTAAAATAATAGATAATTACCCTTGTAAATATAGGATTTTAGGGAATTTGTCACCATTCGTTAACTAGGGCTTGACATTATTTATAGTAAATATTACCATAAACTAAATAGACATTCTCGCAACATCCTGAAAATATCATGAAAATTGCTTTATTTGGTACAAGTGCTGATCCACCGACTGCGGGACATTTAGTAATTCTTAAATGGTTATCTGAACATTATGATCGGGTAGCTGTTTGGGCTGCGGATAATCCTCTAAAATCGCAACAAACGCTTTTATCTCATCGTGCGGTCATGTTAGAATTGTTAATTAAAGATATTAATGTTTCTAGAAAAAATATTGCTTTAGAACAAGATTTGAGCAGTTGGAGAACCTTAGAAACCGTAGAAAAAGCCAAATTAAAATGGGGTGAACATATTGAATATACTTTAGTAATTGGTGCTGATTTAGTAAATCAATTACCGCGCTGGTATCATATTCAAGATTTATTACAGCAAGTGCAATTATTGGTAATTCCCAGACCAGGATATATCATAGATAATTCAAGTTTAGAAAATGTTAAACAAATGGGAGCGAAAATTGCCATTGCTAATTTAATTGGTTTAGATGTTTCCTCTACCGCTTTTCGTGAACAAGGAGATATTAATACTCTCACACCTCCCGTAGTTGCCTATATTCATCAACAGCATTTATACAAATGCCAATACATCACCCAAAAAAGATTTTCAACTCCATAAATCAACAACCTTTAGCTAACTTTAAAGTTGGTGTTGATAATGTGATTTTTTCCGTAAATACTGCCCAAAATCAGTTATTAGTTCTTTTAGTTATGGGACAACAAGAACCATTTTTAAATCATTGGAGTCTTCCCGGTACTTTAGTTCGGCAAGGAGAATCTTTAGAAGATGCTGCTTATCGTATTATGGCTGAGAAAATAAAAGTAAATAATCTTTATTTAGAACAGCTTTATACTTTTAGCAGTCCTAAACCTGACCCTAGAGAAGAAATTGCTAGTTATGGAGTCCGTTATTTATCAGTTAGTTACTTTGCCTTAGTACGATTTGAAGAAGCAGAATTAATTGCTGATAAAGTCGCTGGTATTGCTTGGTATCCTCTGCAAAAATTGCCACAATTAGCATTTGATCATCATGAAATTATTACCTATGGACATAGAAGATTAAAAAATAAATTAGAATATAGTCCTGTAGCTTTTGAAGTCCTACCAGAAACCTTCACCCTCAACGATTTATATCAACTATATACCACAGTTTTAGGAGAAAACTTTGCCGACTACTCTAATTTTCGAGCGCGGTTACTCAAACTAGGTTTTTTATCAGATACCGGCATTAAAGTCTCACGAGGTGCAGGACGACCTGCGAGTTTATATAAATTTGATCAGGCAGCATTTGCACCGTTTAAAGATAAACCTTTAGTATTTATTTAATGAAGAAAGGAGGTAGGAATTATTAAACGCTTAACGCTGGTAAACGCTGATAAATACAGATGATTGTGATTTTGTGCAGTCTAAAATCAGATTTATTTTATCTATTCCCTATTCCCTTTTTGATGATCATGAAAATCGCTATTGCTCAAATTAATCCTCTTATTGGTGACTTATCTGGAAATGCTCAAAAAATTCTGGAAATGTCCCAACAAGCATCATTAACAGGTGTCCGTTTATTATTAACACCTGAATTATCAATTTGTGGTTATCCTCCTAGAGATTTATTATTAAATCCTAGTTTTGTAGTCGCAATGGATCAGACATTACAAAAATTAGCTGAAGATTTACCCACAAATTTAGCTGTATTAGTGGGAACAGTTGTCAAAAATTCCCAAGCGCGTATAACTGGAGGGAAAAATTTATTTAATAGTATGGCTTTATTAGAAAATGGCAAAATTCAGCAATTTTTTCATAAAAGACTATTACCAACTTATGATGTTTTTGATGAACATCGTTATTTTGAACATGGACTAGAAGTAAATTATCTGATAGTAGATCATCTCAAAATTGGTGTGACAATTTGTGAAGATTTATGGAATGATGAGGAATTTTGGGGTAAGCGCAGTTATCCAATTAATCCAATTAATGATTTAGCTGATTTAGGAGTAGATTTAATTGTTAATTTATCCGCTTCACCCTATACTGTTGGTAAGCAAAATCTGCGAGAAGCAATGTTAAAACATAGTGCTATTAGTTTCCAAAAACCAATTATTTATACAAATCAAGTTGGCGGAAATGATGATTTGATTTTTGATGGCCGCAGTTTTGCTGTTAATAAACAAGGAGAAATTATCGCTCGTGGTCAGGGTTTTGTATCTGATTTGATTACCGTTGAATTTAATGGAAATCAACAAGATTTAGTATTAGGTAATATTTCCCCTGTTTATGAATCTGAAGAAGCGGAAATTTGGGACGCTTTGGTTTTAGGAGTTAAAGATTATGTTCATAAATGTCGTTTTTCTAAGGTTTTATTAGGGTTAAGTGGGGGAGTTGATTCTGCTTTAGTTGCTGCTATTGCGACTGCGGCATTAGGGAAAGAAAATGTAATTGGTGTATTAATGCCTTCTCCCTATAGTTCAGAACATTCTATTAGTGACGCTTTAGCATTAGCAGAAAATTTAGATATTCAAACCGAGATTTTACCTATTGGGGAATTAATGCAAGCTTTTGATCAATCTTTAAATGATTTATTTGCGGGTACAGAATTTGGAATAGCAGAAGAAAATCTCCAATCTCGCATTCGTGGTAATTTGTTAATGGCAATTTCTAATAAGTTCGGTTATTTGCTTTTATCTACTGGCAATAAATCAGAAATGGCCGTTGGTTATTGTACCCTTTATGGTGACATGAATGGGGGTTTATCTGTGATTGCAGATGTTCCCAAAACTCGCGTTTATTCCCTTTGTCAATGGTTAAATTCTCATCATCAAAAAGAGGTTATTCCCGTAAATATTCTTACAAAAGCGCCCAGTGCGGAACTTAAACCGGGTCAAGTTGACCAAGATTCTCTACCAGCCTATGATATTTTAGATGATATTCTCGACCGTTTGCTGCATCAACATCAATCAGCAGCAGAAATTGTTATCGCAGGTCATGACCGGGTAGTTGTAGATAAGGTATTACAGTTATTATCTCGTGCGGAATTTAAACGCAGACAAGCTGCACCAGGTTTAAAAATCACTGACCGCGCTTTTGGGACTGGTTGGAGAATGCCTATTGCTAGTAGTTGGTCTGTGTTGCGGAATATATAAGTAGGTTGGCGTTAAAAATTGTCGTTATGACAAGGGAACAGGGAACAGGGAACAGGGAAGAGGCTTCGCCGTGAGCGTCAGCCGAACGGTTTTAGGCAACTTTACTTTTCGTTACTTATGTCGGTTTTTTTCCGCTCACTTACTTAGGAATATTACTGTTTACTGGAGGTTTTTTTAACGAACCACAGAGGCACAGCGTTCACGGAGGAAGAGAAAGGAGGATAAGTATATATTTATGGGGTGGTTGTATTTGATTTAGGAAAGGTGACAATCTTTGTTTTAGCGACTATTTGCCTAAAAAAGAATTTTTTTTGTTTAGGTATAGCTAAAGGATCAAATTGTTATAACATGAAAATGTAGATTTATAGAGGGTATTAACAATGGTAGTCAACCGTATTGAGGCATTCCAAAAAGCATTTCGTAATTTACAATTACAACCTTTAATCACAGAAGAAGAAATTGAAAGGTTTCAAGTTCCTTATGGTCATGATTTAATTGATAAATTAGAGCATCTAATTGTAGATAGTGATGATAATACTAATCAATTATTTTTTGCTGGACATCGTGGTTGTGGTAAATCTACTTTGTTAGCAGAGTTTGCTAGAGAATTTGATCATAATTATCTGACTATCTTTTTCTCTATCTCTGATTTAATTGAAACTACCGCTATCAATCACATTAATATTCTTTTTGCTATTGCTGTGCAAATTATGGATAAAGCAGAGAAAGAAAATATTCAGATTGATAGTCAGAAAAAACAAAAATTCTTTAATTGGTTTCAAGATAGAACACAGATTCAAGAAAGTAAAATCGGGGCTGAATTGGAAGCGGGTTTTGATTTTTGGAGTTTTCTCAAAAGTAAATTAAAGGCTGAAGCAAGTATCCGCGAAGTCATAGAAACTAAGTTTAAACGTGATTTTCGAGATTTGATTAATACTGTCAATCTGATTGCTACAGAAGTTTCTTTAGCTTGTAAAAAAGAAATTGTGGTTATTATTGATGATTTAGATAAACTCGATTTAGCAGCTATTAAAAGTATTTTTCAAGATAATATTAAGGTTCTTTTACAACCTAATTTCTTTGTTGTTTATACTCTCCCTATTGCTACGATTCGTGATGGTGTTTTGAAAAGACATATCGAAACGGAAACGAATAATTCTATTTTTGTAATGCCAGTTTTAAAGGTTTATCCTAAAGGTGAAAGTCACAAAGATGAATCTCAACCTGTTGCTGAAACAATAGATAAATTACAGAAGATTTTGCGAAAACGCATTGATGATACTTTATTAGCAGATGATGTTTTGCTGAAAATTACTTTATCTAGTGGTGGTGTGATTCGAGAATTGGTTCGCATTACTCAAAAATGTTGTAGTTTGGTATTAGTACAGTTACGACAAAAAGCAAGAAGAGGAGAATCAATTGATAATGTGCAAATTGATGAGATGATTTTGCAGGAAGCTCTTGATTCTTTGCGGAATGATATGACAATTACTCTAAGCAAAACTGACCGGGAGATTTTACTGCAAACATATACTGATTATCGTCCTGATGATCCTAAACAGCAAGAGTTTCTTGATTTGCTTCACAATGTTTATGTGATTGAATATAAAAATACTGAAAGTTGGTATGATTTACATCCTTTGATAATTCAACAGTTAAAGTTAGAAAATTTAATTTAATGAATAACTTAACTAATCAATCTATTATCAACGCAAATGAACAAACTTACCTGAGTTTGTTAGTTTCTCTTGAAGCTGGAATTGGTATGTTACAGATTTTCATTGCTGTGTGTGATGCAGATAGACAGCGTGAAAATATTATAGCTAATTATGAGCAGGATTTAGCACCCAATTACAATATTTATCGAGTTTATCTTGATAGTCAAGAACCGAGTTTAAAGCAAGCCATTACACAACAAGTTACATTAACAGAAAACGCCATAGCTATCGTATTAGGTGCGGAAACTTTAGGAGCATTTAATCAAAATGAATCTTTGAAAAAGTTTTTTGGTTATTTGCAATGGACGCGAGAAGCATTGCGAGAACTCAAAATGCCAATTATTCTATGGATACCATCACGTATTTATGATCAAATCCCTAAGCAAGCACCTGATTTCTGGAGTTGGCGTAATGGGGTATTTCATTTTCAACCTGAACCGTCTTTGGTTACAAATCAGTTATCAATTAATCAAAGTCGTGATATTATTCAATATAATCAATCAAGTTCTGTTTTTTCACCAGAACAATTAGAAGCATTTTTAGCAGAAGCTATTCAGCAATGGGGAGCAGATAGTAGTAAAACAGAAGTTCTCTACAGTCAGTTAGGTACTTTGTATGCTGAACGAGTAGAATCAGCAAAATCTACAGATAGACAAAAAGAATTAACTTTAGCTCAAGAATATCTTGAGAAAGCAATAGTTTTACAAACTAAATTTCAAAAACTAGAAGCTCTTGCTACTAGCTTAAACAATTTAGCAGTATTGTATGAATCTCAAGGACGTTACAATGATGCTGAACCTCTTTATTTACAATCTTTAGATATTAGAAAACACCAACTGGGTAATGATCATCTTGATGTTGCACAAAGTCTTAATAATTTAGCAGTATTGTATGAATCTCAAGGACGTTACAATGATGCTGAACCTCTTTATTTACAATCTTTAGATATTAGAAAACACCAACTGGGTAATGATCATCCTGATGTTGCACAAAGTCTTAATAATTTAGCAGTATTGTATGAATCTCAAGGACGATTCAATGATGCTGAACCTCTTTATTTACAATCTTTAGATATTTATAAACGCCAACTAGGTAATGATCATCCTAATGTTGCACAAAGTCTTAATAATTTAGCAGTATTGTATGAATCTCAAGGACGATTCAATGATGCTGAACCTCTTTATTTACAATCTTTAGATATTTATAAACGCCAACTAGGTAATGATCATCCTAATGTTGCACAAAGTCTTAATAATTTAGCAGTATTGTATGAATCTCAAGGACGATTCAATGATGCTGAACCTCTTTATTTACAATCTTTAGATATTTATAAACGCCAACTAGGTAATGATCATCCTAATGTTGCACAAAGTCTTAATAATTTAGCAGTATTGTATGAATCTCAAGGACGATACAATGATGCTGAACCTCTTTATTTACTATCTTTAGATATCAGAAAACGTCAACTAGGTAATGATCATCCTGCTGTTGCTCAAAGTCTCAACAATTTGGCATTACTTTACAAATCTCAAGGCAAGTATAACGAAGCTGAACCTCTTTACCTTGATGCTTTAGCTATGTTTGAACGAGTGCTAGGAACTAATCACCCCAATACAATAACCGTTCGGGACAATTTACGACGTTTACAACAGCAAATTACATCTTTTTAAGGTCTTATAAGTTTGTTATTTTATCTATTAGCTATGTTAATCTGACAATCTTATTGTTTATAGTTACTAATTAAATAGAGTAATATCTTTAATTTTTGTTTGCTTTAACATTAAGATTGTATCGCTATACAAAAGCAATGTATGACTTTACAGTTTTATCGAATTAAATAACAAATTTATAATTTTATTTAACAAAAATTATGTATGGCAAATTTTAAAGATGTGATATACTACGGGTTAGAGTGGAACGCAGATGAACGCAGATGAACGCGGATAATTTTGTATCTCATTAGACTTCTTTGGTAAAGATTGTAGAGACGTTTTATAGAAAGTCCCTACACCTTATGTAACGTCTTTACAAAGGTTTCAATGATTTAAACTTTCGTAGGGACAATTTATGAATTGTCTCTACATTCTTTTTTGAAGATATCTATTTAAAAATTGAAATTTATTTTTGTAAAGCAGAATTACCAGGTCGTGTATAAATGCTATACTATCTAAAAATGATACTTTAACCAATATTACAAATGGAACCATTAACAACTGTTGCTTTTGCTGTTGCGACGGTACTTGCTACTAAAGCATTGGAAAAAATTGGCGAAAACATTGGAGACACTTTATCTCACAAAACTCAGCAGTTTTTGAAATTGTTGAAACAGCGACTACCTGGAACTTTCGCAGCTATTGAACAAGCACCAGAACAACCCCTTAATTATGGTCAAGCTGTAATGGAAATAGAAACCGCAGCGAAAGCAGACCCTAATATTAGTCAAGTTATTCAGGAATTGGTCGCAGCAGCAAAAGTAGAACAAAATCCTAAAATAGCGGACATTCTAGCGACACCGAACTTAGAGAAATTAGCGGACAAAATTGGTATGGTTGTCATGTCTGGAGGGACAGGAACAATTAATACTATGAACTTTTAACCAGATTTAAAAACTAAAACTTCTGCTTGTGGGACTTTTACCCCCTCTTATGAAGCAGAGAAACAAGAAAATCCAGTTCCCTCCCCTTAGCAAGGGGAGGGTTAGGGTGGGGTTAAAATATTTGATACATTATAAGCTTTATGAATGACAACTTTAGCAAGTTAGCAGATAAAATAGGTGCTGTTGCTTTACCAGGTGGTACAGTTCAGGTAAACACACAAAATATTGACGGACAAAAAAAGTTAACTCCCACTAAAGATATACCCTATCGTGGTTCTGTTCATTTTGTCGGACGAGAAACAGAACTGACAACTATCCATAAAGATTTGCGACGGGGAAATTATGTAGCAATAACCGGAATGGGTGGTTTGGGTAAAACTGAATTAGTTACTCAATACGCTACACAATATCAAGATCATTATGATGGCATAATTTGGTTTAATGCTAGACAACGTATTCTCGCAGCAGAAATATTTGAACTTTTTACATTAAAATTCGGTCTGGAAATTCCCCAAACTCAGGGAGAAAAACCGTTAACTCTCCAAGAACAGGTAGCTTGGTGTTGGTTACAATATCCAAAAACACAATTACCTGTTTTAATTGTCGTTGATGATTTAACTGATTTAACACAGTTACAAGAAGTTGTTCCCTCAGAACCACGCTTTCGGGTTTTGATAACTACTCGACAACAACATTTAGACCCTAATTATATTCAAAAACTAGCTTTAGAGGTTCTATCACCACCAATAGCATTAGAACTTTTACAAAAGCAATTGGGAAAAAATCATCAGCGAGTTGTCAATGAACCAGAAACCGCAACACAAATATGTGAGTTTTTGGGAAATTTACCTTTGGGGATAATTTTAGTCGGAAGTTATTTAACAACAGATTTGGGACTTTCTCTAACTCAAATGTTAGAACGGTTACAAAAACGTAAGTTAGCGGAAACAGCTTTACAAAAGAGAGAAACTATCAATCAAACTCAATTGGGAATTAAAGCCGCTTTTAATTTAACTTGGGAAACACTGGATACTCAAACTCAATATCTGGGAGCATTTTTAAGTTTATTTTCTCCTCAGTTTATTCTTTGGGATTTGGTAGTTGGGGTAATTGAGTTTGAAGTAGAGAATGAGGAAAAACAACTAATTTGGACAAAGGAAGAATTAACTACCTCTAAAAAAAAACTTTATCAAGTTAACTTTTTACAAATAGAACAAGAATCACCAGAAGCTTATACAATTCATAATTTAGTGCGGTTGTTTTTGCGGGAACAGTTAGCAGAAGTTGGAGAAAAGCAGCCAATTCTCGAAAGAACTTTTATTACTCCTATGATAGCCGTTGCTGAAGGACTTCCTAAATCACCCACTTCTAAAGATATTGAAAAGGTCAAAACTCTTGTTGTTCATTGGGAAGATTTAGGAAAACGGTTAATAGATGAAATTAACGAAGAAACAGCAGCAGAGAATAATTTACCAGTATCTATGGTTGCTGATGAAATCCTTTGGGTATTTACAGGGTTAGGAAGATTTTATCAAGGACAAGGATTATATCAAGTAGCAGAATTTTGGTATCAGCAATTAGTAAAAGTTTGTCAAATTTTATTTACAGGCGACCATCCTTATGTTGCTACTAGCTTAAACAATTTAGCAGTTGTTTACGATAATCAAGGAAAATACAGTAAAGCTAAACTTCTCTACCTTGATGCTTTAGAAATGAGAAAGCGGCTATTTACAGGCGACCATCCTGATGTTGCTTCTAGCTTAAACAATTTAGCATATCTTTACAATAACCAAGGAAAATACAGTGAAGCTGAACCTCTCTACATTGATGCTTTAGAAATGACAAAGCGGCTATTTACAGGCGACCATCCTAATGTTGCTACTAGCTTAAACAATTTAGCAGTTTTTTACAGAAACCAAGGAAGATACAGTGAAGCAGAACCTCTCTACCTTGATGCTTTAGAAATGAGAAAGCGGCTATTTACAGGCGACCATCCTGATGTTGCTACTAGCTTAAACAATTTAGCAGGTCTTTACGATAGCCAAGGAAGATACAGTGAAGCTGAACTTCTCTACCTTGATGCTTTAGCTATGTTTGAACGAGTGCTAGGAACTAATCACCCCAATACAATAACCGTTCGGAACAACTTGCAATTTTTACAACAGCAACTCATACCTCCTCCCTTTTATAAACGTTTGTTGAATAACCTATTAATTGTGTTAATTTTACCATTTTATATTTTATGGTTACTAATCAAACGTATCATCATCTTTTCCTGGCGTTTTTTACGACGTTAACAATATTTTACCCAACAATAAGAATGTATTGCTATCCAATTCTAATGTATTGCCATACAAAAGCAATTTAATGAAAACCAAAAACAAAATATAGCATTAAATAAGATTCGTAGGTTGGGTTGAAGCATGAAACCCAACATAAGCGTCAGGTTGCGCGGTCCCTTAACCCAACAAAACAAAAAATGAACAAAGATTCGTAGGTTGGGTTGAAGCATGAAACCCAACATAAGCGTCAGGTTGCGCGGTCCCTTAACCCAACAAAGCAGGAAATGTACAAAGATTTGTAGGTTGGGTTGAAGCATGAAACCCAACATAAGCGTCAGGTTGCGCGGTCCCTTAACCCAACAAAACAAAAAATGAACAAAGATTTGTAGGTTGGGTTGAAGCATGAAACCCAACATAAGCGTCAGGTTGCGCGGTCGCTTAACTCAACAAAGCAGGAAATGTACAAGGTATTGGATCTTAATCATCTTATTATTCTCTCTAAGTCTTGAGAATGATCAAAATTCAGCCCTTAATTCACCAACAACCGAAAAACTTCTCAAAAAGAGTATTGACAGATAATTAAATATATGTTATCATGAAGTGGATAAGGAAGAACTATCTTCATTTTCTTACAATTCTCTTTGCGTCTTTGCGCCTCTGCGTGATCAAAATTCAGCCCTTAATTCACCAACAACGGAAAACTTCTCAAAAAGAGTATTGACAGATAATTAAATATATGTTATCATGAAGTGGATAAGGAATAACTATCTTCATTTTCTTACAATTCTCTTTGCGCCTCTGCGTGATCAAAATTCAGCCTTTAATTCACCAACAACGGAAAACTTCTCAAAAAGAGTATTGACAGATAATTAAATATATGTTATCATGAAGTGGATAAGGAAGAACTATCTTCATTTTCTTACAATTCTCTTT
>NZ_JACJSB010000020.1 GCF_014697585.1 Dolichospermum sp. FACHB-1091
AAAGCTAGGCAAATCCAAGGACGCATTCCCAAGCGGTAAGAAAGTTCCCATTCACGACCGAGGTAGCAGAATACGCCGATCAAGAAGTGGAATACTACTAACTGGTAAGGACCGCCGTTATACAACCACTCATCTAAAGAAGCTGCTTCCCAAATTGGGTAGAAGTGTAAGCCGATAGCGTTAGAAGAAGGAACTACAGCACCGGAAATGATGTTATTTCCGTATAGTAAAGAACCTGCAACTGGCTCACGGATACCGTCAATGTCAACGGGAGGAGCAGCGATGAAAGCAATGATGAAGCAGGTGGTAGCAGCTAATAGGGTAGGGATCATCAATACTCCGAACCAGCCGATATATAGGCGGTTGTCGGTGCTGGTGATGAATTCGCAGAAGCGATCCCATACGTTGGCGCTTTGGCGCTGTTGTAAGGTGGTGGTCATTTTATGAGTGCTTTATGTTCGTATGATGTTTAGTAGGTTGTTTTGCCTACCTGAATACTACATTAAAGGATAAGTTGAAATTTGTAAAGATAATTAAAATAAGTATTAGTTATGTCAGTTATATGTTTTTCTAATGTAACGATGTATATAGGAACTTCTCCTATCTCAAAATCTAATCCATTCCTCTAAAAATCAAAGTAGATATAAGGTAAACTCCCTTGAGGAGCTAATAACCAAACTGCGTAAAAGCATAAAGGGACGAGAACAATCTTCATTGGCCAGCTAAGATCCAATTTCATCCCTTGCTTGAAGCTATATGATACAGTCATTAGCAAAGCTATACTTGCTAATAAGTAAGAAAATTGATACTGAGTGATATTCAGAGCTTGTACATAGAGTTTTTCCGCAAATTGTTGATCAGCAGGATGACCCCAAAGGTGCTGTATAACTAAAGTAGAGTCCTGGAGGTTGGGGAGACGAAACCAAATCCAAGACGTGAAAACCATGATTTGTGTTAACAGCCAAGCGAAAACTATTCCTAGAGGGTTTTGCCACAATAGTTTAAGAATTGTAAAGCGATCGCTTAAGAAAGAAGTGAGACGATGAATTGCTAAAGCGATACCATGCAATAAACCCCAAACAATAAAACCCCAGGCTGAACCGTGCCAAATACCAGCTACTAACATAACTATCAATAAATTGCCGCAGGTACGTATTAATCCGCAGCGTGAACCACCCAAGGGAAAGTAAATATAATTACGCAACCAATCACCCAATGTTATATGCCAGCGTCGCCAAAAATCTGCAATACTGGTGCTGAAGTAGGGAAAATTAAAATTTTCTGGTAAAACTAACCCGAAAAGTAAAGCGCTACCACGGGCAATATCTACGTAACCATTAAAATCCAAATATAACTGTAAGCCATAAGCAAAAGTAGCTAACCACAAATCAGCGCTACCTGCTCTTTGTAAATTACCAAAACATAAATCAACAAATATTCCGAGATTATCTGCAAAAATTCCTTTTTTAACGGCTCCTCGCCCAATTAACCACAGTCCTTCTGCTATTCTATCAATACTGGGAAATTTTAGTGCATTGAATTGTAATTCCAGATGATGATAACGAGTAATTGGTCCAGAAATAAGTTTGGCAAAAAATAGTTTATATGTAGCAAATTCTATAAATTTAGTGGTAGCTGGAGATCCTCGATAGACATCTATTAAATAAGCAATACATTCAAAAGTAAAGAAAGAAATTCCCAAGGGGGAAACTACTTTATGTATTAATTCATGTGATTGATTAGATAGGCTAAAAAATAAATTTTGTAGATGGTTTATACACTTAAAACCTAAAAGAATAAAAATATTAAAAGCTATACCAATCCATAATATTTTGAGCCTATTTCGATTCAAGTCAGCTTGAGTAAATTGCCAGTCTTCTTGAGATAAATAGGAATCTTGAGAAGAATTTTCTGATGAGGTATTATTGCTAATGATTAAACCCAACCGGAAGTTGATAAAAGTCAATATTAAAATTAATGGTAAATATCGAATATGCAAAGATGAGTAGAACAAAATACTGGCTATTAGGAGGATCCATAATCTGAGATTTGCCAAATAAATATTCCAGTAAATTACCAAAACACTCAACAGAAAAATCCCATAAAAAATTGATATAAATTTCATTGTTTAGTCATTACTTATTGATGTTGATAATTTGGAATTACTCAAGGGAAAAAACATAATCACCCTTTTCCTACTAAGTTACTTTTTTGTCCAGGAAATAATTGGATCTAATGCCAGTTTTTTTGAGACTTCATAAGCACCATAGCGGTTAACGTGGCTGGGGTCAGAAAAGTAATTTCTTGTTGCTGGCCATAGCTGACTTAAATCACGGTAAATAAAATCAGGATGACTAGTAAACTTTAATAAATACTCTTGAAACTGCTGTTCATATTTTGTGCGGACAGGATCTAAATAATCTGAGGTTAGGGGCATATTTACAAACACCAAGGAAATATGATTATTTTTGGTAAACTCTAAGACTGAACGAAATGCTTGATCTTGTTTACCCGTAAGTTGGAAAGATTTATAATCATTGTCATAATCTCCAGAAACTTTCGGATGTTTTTGATAATATGTGGACGGATTAAATCGAATAGATACAGGTAGAAATCCATCAAAATTAACTCCTTGCGGAGAATTGGCCATTTCGGAATAACTTGTGAGGTTAACTGTTGATTTTATCTGGTGATTTTGATAACTAAAAGGTAAATTTTCAAGTTTTTTTTGCAGAATAGTTTTAATTTGCTCACGGTTTTTATAACTAGCAGATAACCTAGATAAAGACTGATTTAACCAATCGTCAGCCACTTGATAGATGTTAACATTTTTTGTTTCCGGTTTACTATTAATTTTTTTTAGAGAACCTTCTTTATTTTTAGATACTGCATCAGCTTTGACTATTGTTCTAGGTTTCTGTAATATTTGTTTGTATCCTTTTGAGACCGAAATTGCATTAAAAGTAATATCTTCTCGTCCATTATTAAAAGCGCGAGAACCATCAGCCCACAAAATAAGTTTTGGAAGTTCTCCAGGTTGTAAAATCTGACGAATAAGACAGTCAACAACTTGGGCTGTTGCTCCATTAATACCAAAGTTAAATATATCAATATTCCCATGACCTTGGGCTAATAAAGCTTTAGAAAGGGCAATGGGATCAATTCCCCTAAGGGCGCGGGAAGAACCAACAATTAAAACATCAGGGGGGCGTTTTTTGTTAGCTAAATGCCGTTTATATAGAGCTAGTTGCTCGTCTAATTGCCTAGCATTAAAACTAGGCATTTGTGATTGTGATATTAATATATTATCTGTGACGTTAGCCGATTTTTCAAATGATGAAATTGGTAAATTAGTATCATGACCATTCATAAATCCAGAAGCATTAAAAGCAGACTTCGGTTTTACTGTTTGATTATTGTCTCCTCGTAAAGATGGTTGAGATTTTAAGGATAAAGGTGAAATCATATTATTAGTAGGTTGGGGAGAACTCTTAATAGAAAGTGCTAAGACATAACTTAATATCAAGTCACTTTGTAAAGCCAGAATTAATCCTAGTGCCAACCAAATTATACCAGCACCAATTCCTTTATCATCATAGTTTTGCTCAGTTTCCTGATTAAATGTTGTAAATAATTGGCTGTTTAAAAGTAACCGCCTGATTTTTTTGGTAGTATTTGCTACCCACTTTTTGGTTATTTGTTTGAAAAAACTTTGTAGTTGCTCATTTCTTAAATTAGGAAATAAAATTGGTTCACTAGTCTCATCGGTAATCTGGTAACTTACACATTCAGACGTAGAAGCAAATTCCGGTGTTGCTTCAGAAAGTAGTCTGGAATGTTCTCCTAGATCAATTCTATGATGCCAGACAGGTTCTTTATCACCAGCGCGACGACCGTAAATAGAAACACCAGTAATACCAGAGATTTCCAGTTGGCGGATAAATTGAGTCACTTTCCTACAGACTTGATGGGGTTTTGGGCAAATAGGAGCATCACAGATGATATACAATAAATCATTCTGCTGAACTAGCCGCACACGGATACCACCTGTTTTCAATCGCCAATCTAAGTCAGGATTGAGTAACCGCTCCAGTAAAAAGGTAATTGCTGGTTGATCACCGGCACGGGCTAGATCCAACACCGATTTAACTAAAGTGGGGTGTTCAGAAGCTGGTAAAGACACAGAATTTATCCAAGTAGGTTTTTTATCGGCGATTTTATATCCGTATATGGCAGCTGAGAGGATACCTTGAGGGGCGATGCTTTCTAGGAGTGGAATAATAGCCTGTAGAGTGATTTCCTGATCAGGTGCAGGAGCGTTTTCTAAAGTATCAAAGGCTGGAGTACAGAATATCTGGAGTGTAGATTCTTTGAGGGACATTTGCACTACTATTTTGCAAGCTAACAATTCCTCAGTCAATATTCTAGCGATCGCTTGCACATCTCCCCAACGCGCCCATTCTCTTAACATCTCCTTTGGGGGTGTTAAATCTACGCGCAATCGCCAATCTGGTTCTGTTTCCCCTCCAACTTGGAAAATAATGATGGCATCTTCATAATCAGAAAGCTTGAGATTTCTGAGGTTTTGGGATAGTGTTTCTGCCAATAATGATGTGTCAGGTTTGTAACTAGACTGACAAAATATCCAAAGACGATGAAGGATGGTCGAAAAGTTATTTTTCGATGGATAGGGCTGAATTTTTACCTGTACTGCTATACCTAAATGACTTAGGTTTTCACTCAAATATCGAGCCATAGCATTTGTATCTCCTTGGCGTGCCAAACTCTCATTAGAAATAATCAGTGACCCTCCTGCGCTTGTGGTTATTTCTTTCTGTGCTAATAGTGACTCTTCTACCTGTTCTAAATGTTTATCTAGTTGATTTAAATACACTCGATGACACCATTGGGGAAGATGTTCCCCTTTTTTACGACCATAAAATAATACTTGGTATATGGGAGGTTGTTCGTCATTGGTCAGGCTGTCCAAATCGCCTTTTTTTAGTGCTTGCAGTAACTCCAACAGGGTTTGCCAACGTTGTGGACACTCAACACTTTCACACAGAATATACAGATCATTACCTAGCAATCGGACTTTCACTCCACAAGTATTTATACTTATTACGTGGCTTACCCATTGTACTAAGAATTGTTGACGATTAAATAATACTTTTTTCATGGGCAGTGAAATTTAACAGGAAGGGTGTACTGGGAGATTTTACCTGTACTTGTAAACTATAACTATAGAATTATCACATTTTGCGGTTTTTTTTACAAATTTGTTACCTTTCCACCTTGCAAAATTGACAAAGATAGTGTTATCTAATTGGAGACTAAGAATCTGCTAATCACTAAGAATTATAATGTCAGCTATAAACCAACATTTCTCCTCTCAACCCGGATTAAATTTAATTCCCCTAACTATTCCTTTATCTTGTTTTTTACAGGCTGGGACAGTGTCTATACTTATATTACTTGTGACTCAAAAAGTCGCAAGCAGGGCTTTAGTAAGCATGGGAGAGGCAAGTGAAGAATTATTTCGAGGCGACCGCTTGCCTATTCTCAGTTTTCCGGATTACCACAAATTAAACAATGATTAGAAATTTAGGAAATCATCCATCTTTATCTGCGTTCATCTGCGGTTAATTATCAGGAATAATTAATATACTCTTGTTAAAAACCCCAGGTTTGAAAATGGACAGAGTTTAAATTAAAAATCCCTTGGGATCTTTCGCCTCCCAACCGAATAAACTCTGAAAACGGATTTCAAAATGAAGATGGGGTTGAGTTGAGGTTGGTTGTCCCGTAGTCCCAACTGTTCCCAAGGTATCACCTTTGTTGACCTTTTGACCTAGAGTAACTTTAATGCTGTCAAGTTGGGCGTAACGGCTTTGTAAGCCGTCTGCGTGGTTAATAATAACTAATTTGCCATAACTACCTTGTTCCTTAGCAAATACGATGATTCCCGGAGCGATCGCTGCCACAGAAGTACCTACTGATGCTAACAAATCTATCCCACTATGAAAGATAACTTCCCCTGTCACGGGGTGATAGTTCCAACCATAACCTAATGCTACACTTGTACTATTAGGTGTACTATTAGGGAGAGGATAACCACTAATTTTTCCAGTTGTTGTAACAGATGTGGGAGATTTCGCACTGATTTCAGGTGTAGAAGTTACACCTGGAGATATCGGTAAAAAGACAAATTTGGGGTTTTTTTGACAACCATTAATTTCAAACACCGTATCTGGTCGGACTTTATACTTAGATGCTATTTGTCGCCAGCTTTGATGGGGAGGAATTTCCACAACGATCCCATTAAACGGAGGAATTTGCAGTGTTGTTCCGGCACTTACCACCCCCTTCTTCACGGATGGATTCATACCAATAATTGTTTCCGGTGCTAAATTGTAGCGAGTGGCTATAGCTGCTAAAGTTTCACCAGGACTGACTTGATGCGCTACAGTACGAGATAAAACCGAACCAGAACAACTTCCAGGACGAGGACGCGCATTGGCACTTTGTAGTTGTGTTGGTGCTGATAATAATCCCAAAGTGCTAAAAAATGCCAGAAAACAAAGTAAACAATAGGAAAATTTCATGTCAACAAGTCCACAAATCACTAATTTCTAGATTTTAGTTGGGAATTCTTAAGGGTAGGGTCAAGATTTTTCCTCTATCTTTCTACTACCAATTTTGAGTGAATTCATGATGAAATCTGATAAGTGGCGCGATCCTCAAATATGCTGATAAATTTCTTATATCTATATGTCCCCGTAGGTGAGAGATTTAGGAGGAATTTATAGTATATTTTACGACTATTAAAGCACTTATGCCAGGATTTAGGCAAAATACAGCACTTCCCGATGTTATGAGGTACAAGAACCCCACCCCCAACCCCCTCCAATATCAAAAGTTTATCCTTTTCTTCCCCCCGCAGCGGGGAGAATGAGGGGGGTGCGAGGAGGGGGCAAATGAAGTAACTCATAAGAGCGGAAACCCCTGTATTTCTGAAACTGCTATAAAAAAACTACAGGCATGATTAATCACGCCTGTGTGGTTGACTATTGATTCGATAAATGTTCCAATTGCATTCTCTGTTCCATTTGGCGGAGAAAATAGCCCGTCATCATTGCCGATGCTAGTAACCCCGCTAGATTATCCCTATCTGTTGTAATCTGTACATGAAAATGCTCAGGAGGCATCATTCCCACTAGTCCTTGGACATTCTGGGAAATGATTTGTTTAATTTCGGGGCTGACAGATTGGGCGACACGGGCTAAAACTTCAGGAGATTGATGCTGTAAATACTTGAGTAATTGATTTGGGTTGTCCCCAAAGCGATCATTCAGAAGTTGATTAGGGTGTTGCTCAGAGTCGTCATTCAAAAAGTCAGGATTAAACACCATTGGCGATTTATATTAGCTTAACTGCTAATTGTACTCTAAACCATATTAATAGACTAGCGCATTTTCTACAGCGCATGGAAAAAGGTAGGAGAATTTATGAATTACCCCACGGTTTTCCGTAAGTCCTATTGCCATTTTGACATACTCACCTACCTAAGGTGACAGTGATTCTTGACGCTTCACTGACGGATGCTAACCGAAGTAGTCTTACTCGGTCACTTCTGATCGCTTAGAGAAAATAAGATTTAACTTCTCAAATATCTTCTAAATCTGGTTCTAGTTGTTCTTCTTGTTCTGGAGTTGTCAAAATTTGCGGAAGTTGTTCGATTTGAAAATATTGATGAAATTTTGCCGTTATTTGCAGGGAGTAGGAACGAGAATCACTTTCTTTGCGTTTACGAACAAAACCAGATTCTACTAATTCTTGAACGTGCTGATAAGCACCAGAACCACGGATGTTAATTAATTCGCTTTGTAATATGGGATTATGAAGAGCGATCGCTGCTAATGTTCTTAAAGCCCCTACACCCAATTCTACTGGTATCAGAACTTGTACTAAATCATGAAAATCAGAGCGCAGTTGTAAACTATAACCGTTTTCAGTTTCTATGACTTCTAAGGCCGTATCCCGTCGGGCATAATTCTCAATTAGTTCGATAACCCCCGCTTCTGCTCTGGGGCGATCGCACTTGGCATATTCAGCAATTTCACTGATAGATAGGGGTTTACCTTTTAAATAAAGAATCGCTTCTATCGTTGTGGCTATAGATATATTCTTGACCATTCAGAATTTTGGATTTTGGATTTTAGATTTTGGATTTGAGATTTGTAAATTAGTCACTAGAAAAAACTCTTACCTCTTACCTATTGCCTATGACCAAGTATAAATTCAGCGATCGCTAAATCTTGAGGAGTGGTAATTTTCAAGTTAGTCTCCTCCCCAGGAACTATTCGCACTTCCATAGCGCATTTTTCAAACAAAGCCGCATCATCAGTAACTTCCCAACCTTGACGAATACCCTCAGCATGACACTGTTTCAACAAATTAACATCAAACCCTTGGGGAGTTTGAGCCGCCCATAATTGCTTACGCTCTGGTGTGCTTGTAATGATACCATTGTCATTAACAACTTTAATCGTATCTTTAATAGGTACAGCCGCAATTAAACCAGAACAATGTAGAATTGCATCCGAACAAGCATCAAATAAATTTGGTGTTACTAAACAACGAGCGCCATCATGAATTAATACTTGTCCTGCATTAGTTGGTAATGCCTGTAAACCATTATAAACCGACTCCTGACGAGTAGCACCACCAGGAATTAATGCTATTGTTTTTTTCAGCTTTAATTCAGCGATAATGGACTTAAAATCATCCCAATCGGGAGGTTGAGAAACAATTCCTATCCAACTAATAGAACTTGCGGCTTCTGCGGCTAACAAAGTCCAAGCAATCAAAGGTTTTGAACGTACCTGTAATAAAAGTTTATTGCGGTTTGCGCCCATTCTTCTGCCACTTCCGGCTGCGGGAATTAGTAAATGCACAACTTTCCTAAATATTTAACTAATAGATTAAATTTAGATTAAATTAAAATGTTGCATTAAGGTGTTGGTTAGGATAGATCCCCAACTGCTTTGAGAAGTCGGGGATATCAGATAAAGATCATTTTTCCCCAGATAAATTTGTTGGTGGCCGATCATTACTCCAAGCCCACCAGACATAACCGCAATGACAATGATAAAATTCTTGCCATTTACGACGACGATCTGCCGTAGTTACGGGCGATCGCCTATTTAACCAGACATTAACAGCCTCTCGACTACTGGCGTGGCATTTAGGACAATGAAACTGATAGGCGTGAGTTGCCCGATTTGTCCATTCTGGCGGATGAGGATCAAAAGCGTCCATATCAATATAAAGTGTAATCTTAATAGCCACTGAATATAGATAATTATGACTAATAATGGATGCTATGGAGTCAAATATTGAAATTCGTCGTTTATTGGATGTCATGCCTGCTTCTGGGCGAATGATGACAAAAATCGTCAGTAAACCAGAACAACAACAGGTAATAGATGCTGCCTTTCCCCTGCCTTTAAGTCAATCAAGACCGATATATATTAATTTTGATTTGTGGCGACGGTTAACAAAACCCCAACGGGATTTACTGCTATTGCAGATGGTTTGCTGGTTAACAGGCGTAAAATGGTTACAACCTAATATTTATCAAGGAGTAGTTTTAGCGGGGTTTATAGGGGGAATAATCGAAGCAATCCAATCTGATGTAGTAGGTGTGGTAATATCTGGGGGATTAAGTGCTTTAGCCGCCATACAAATTTGGCGCATGAATAGGTCTCAGGAATCAGAATTAAATGCTGATATAGCGGCTATTCGTATTGCCCAAAGACGAGGTTATTCAGAAACCGAAGCCGCCGAACATTTGTTAACGGCTATTGAAGCCGTAGCAAAAATAGAAGGGCGTTCTGGACTGAATTTTAGTGAATTAATTCGTTATCAAAACTTGAGAGTAATTGCTGGTTTATCACCAGTGGGTATTCCTAAAAATTATCAATAGATTTACAGCGGAGTGGTGACAAAGACTCGTGGTTTCATCAATTTTAACTTTAAGGTGGCGTGTAAAAGGGTAAAATCAAAGGATTATCACCCAAAGATGGTGGTTTATCTTAACAAATTTTGATGCCTTAGAATTGAATATTTCTGCCTATAAACAAAGATTTGATATTCAAGAAGTGTTTAGAGATTTCCAGAAAGGAGGCTATTATTTAGAATAACCATTAGTTGTGTCTTTTTACAAGTTATGAATTACGAATTATCGCGCATGAATGGGATTCAATCACCAATTATTCCCGTGATTGGAGAATTAATTAAAAACTCTCCCGGAACGATTTCCCTGGGTCAAGGTGTGGTTCACTACCAACCTCCAGCAACGGTTATGTCACTATTACCAAAGTTTCTTGCTGAACCGAAAAATCATCTTTATCAAGCTGTGGTTGGTGTTCCTGAATTATTAACAGCGTTAGCAGCAAAATTATCAATATTTAATGGTATTGATATTAATGAAAAAAATGCTGTTGTGGTGACTGCTGGTAGCAATATGGGCTTTATAAATACTATTTTAGCAATTACTTCTCCTGGTGATGAAATTATTTTAAATACTCCTTACTATTTTAATCATGAAATGGCGATTAAAATGGCAGGTTGTCATCCGATATTAGTCCCAACTGATACAGATTACGGTTTAATTCCCCCAGCTATAGCCGCTGCAATTACAGAGAAAACCCGTGCTGTGGTGACGGTTTCTCCTAATAATCCAACTGGTGTAGTTTATTCAGAAATGGCTTTACGTCAAGTTAATCAAATTTGTCGAGAAAAGGGAATTTATCATATTAGTGATGAGGCTTATGAATATTTTACATACAATGGTGCAAAACATTTTTCTCCTGGTGCATTTTTAGACAGTAATCGCCATACAATTTCTCTTTTTAGTTTATCAAAGGCCTATGGTTTTGCTAGTTGGAGAATTGGTTATATGGTTATTCCCGAACATTTATTAATGGCTGTAAAAAAGGTTCAGGATACTATTTTAATTTGTCCACCGGTGGTTTCTCAATATGCAGCATTAGGCGCGTTACAAGCCAAAGATAATTATTTAAAAGATAATATTAACGCCATTGCCCAAGTTAGAGAAATAGTAATTAATGAACTCCATAATTTAGCCGGTTTATGTACGATTACACCAGCCAATGGTGCGTTTTACTTTTTCTTAAAAGTGCATACCAAAATGAATGATTTGGAATTGGTGAAAAAACTGATTCAAGAATATAAAATAGCGGTGATTCCCGGAACTACTTTTGGTATAGAACAGGGTTGTTATTTGCGCGTTGCTTATGGTGCATTATCAGCAGATACAGCAAAATCAGGTGTGGAAAGATTGGTTAAGGGACTGCAAACTGTTGTATCATCATAACCGCAACCAGAAAATTCATACTCCTTAAGATCATTTTCTCCCATGAGTCAAATAGTTTGGATAGCAAGACACGCTAACCGTCTTGATTTCGTAAATCCAGATTGGTTTTTAACCGCCGAAAGACGGTATGATCCGCCTTTATCCGATGATGGTATGATACAAGCACAGCAATTAGCAAAACGACTGAAAGGGAAAAAAATCGCTCACATTTTCGCTTCTCCATTTTTGCGAACCATACAAACTGCTCATGCGATCGCTGAAGTTTTGGATTTATCTATTAAACTAGAAATAGGTTTGAGTGAATGGCTAAATCCAGCATGGATGACCGAAGAACCGGAAAAACTCTCAACTCCAACCTTAGTCAAATTATTTCCCAGAATTGACCCCAGTTATACATCACGTATAGCTGCACAATACCCCGAAACCCATGAAAAGGTGCGAGAACGTTCAGCCCAAACTGCCAGATGTCTATCTACTGAATTTTTTCCCCATGATATCCTATTAGTAGCCCATGGTGCTTCCGTATTGGGGGCAGCAATGGGGTTAGTGGGAGACATAGCTAAAACTGAAGTTAAGGCCTCTCTCTGTTCCTTGGTAAAAGTTGTGCGTCAAGATTCCCAATGGTTGCTGGAACTAAAAGGAGATACTTCCCATTTAACTAAAATTGAGGAATTGGTGCGATTTGTGTAAATAATCTGATCATAAGGGGATTTTCCCGAAATCCCAACGGACAATAACTAACACAGGTAACTTACTAGCTGATAAATTTTATGACATTGCTACTAGCAGGAGACATCGGTGGAACAAAAACTATTTTGCGCCTGGTACAATTCTCAGATGCGGTAGGGCTAAAAACTCTGTATGAGGAAAGTTTTCCCAGTGGGGATTTTCCTGATTTAGTCCCCATGGTCCAAAGGTTTTTGACTACAGCTAATTCTAGCACACCAGACAAAGCCTGTTTTGCCATCGCTGGACCTGTGGTAGGAAATACTGCTAAGTTGACTAATTTATCATGGTTTCTGGATACGGAACGTTTAAGCAAAGAATTGGGTATTGAAAGAATTTCTCTAATTAATGACTTTGCTGCCGTTGGTTATGGTATTTTTGGTCTAACTAAACAGGATTTACTAACTTTACAGGTTGGTAAATATCAATCAACAGCACCAATGGCTATAATCGGTGCAGGAACGGGGTTAGGACAGGGATTTTTGATTAAACAGGGACAGGATTATCAAGTCTTTCCTTCGGAGGGTGGACACGCAGATTTCGCCCCCCGCAATGAGTTAGAATTTGAATTGTTGAAATATATTTTGACTAAATATGATATTCAACGAGTATCCGTAGAAAGGGTTGTTTCTGGTTTGGGAATTACTTCTATTTATCAATTTTTACGAGATCGGAAAATAGCTACCGAGTCTCCAGCAATTGCTAACGCAGTCAGAATTTGGGAACAAGAAGCCGGAAAGTCAGAAAAAACCGTTGACCCGGGTGCGTTAATTGGGAATGCTGCTTTAGAAAAAAGCGATCGCCTTTCGGAACAAACTATGCAATTATTTATAGAGGCCTACGGTGCTGAAGCGGGGAATCTAGCCCTAAAACTACTACCTTATGGAGGATTATACATTGCTGGTGGTATCGCCCCTAAAATCCTACCTTTAATACAGGATGGCAGTTTTCTGGCTAGTTTCACCCAGAAGGGAAGAATGGGTTCTCTTCTGGAAGAAATACCTGTATTTATGATTCTCAATCAACAAGTCGGGTTAATTGGTGCTGCTTTGTCTGCATCTAGGTTATAAATAGCAATAACAGTAAAATCTGCATCTACAACTTCTATGATGATGTAATATCAGTGAAATATTCAGGAGTAGCAAAAAATGATCATCACTGAAATACCAACGCAATTACTAACTAACAATTGGATAACAGCAACTTGGGATGAATATATTCAAGTAATTGAAAGTTTTGCTGATAAAAAAGCCAAAAGTTATTATCATCAGGGGAAAATGAGGATAGAAATATCACCAATTGGAAATGATCATGCTTGTTACCATAGTATGATTATTTTTGCTGTTAACCTATTTGCAACAATTAAGGGAATTAAATTTAATAGCAAAGATAATTGTACATACAGGAAAATAGGATTTCAAGAAGTTCAACCAGATGTTTCTTATTATATTGCTGAAAAAGCAAATGCTATTCCCTATGGAACTTCCATTGTCAACTTAGATGTTTATCCTGTACCAGATTTAGTCATTGAAGTTGCTAATAGTTCCTTAGCTGATGATCAAGGGGAAAAACGTCTCATGTATGAAGATATGGGTATACCCGAATATTGGGTACTTGATGTCCAAAATCTCCAGATTATCCCTTTTATCATCGAAAATGGCGGAAGTAGAAGAATTAATGAATCTCAAGTATTACCAGGATTACAGATTTCTTTACTGAATGAAGCATTAAGAAAAACTCGACAAATGGATCATAGTCAAGTTTGTGCTTGGTTATTAAGCCAATTTCAGCAATAATCTTATGATTTCATCCTATTTTTAAATAGCGTACTCATAATTTTGGGAATTATGGCAGGACATAGTAAATGGGCTAATATTAAACGTCAAAAAGCGGTGGTAGACGCAAAAAGGGGACATATCTTTACCCAGCTATCTCGCGCGATAATTGTCGCAGCTAGAAATGGTATACCAGACCCAGCGGGGAATTTTCAACTACGGACCGCCATTGATAAAGCCAAAGCGGCAGGTATTCCTAATGATAACATTGATAGAGCGATCGCTAAAGGAGCAGGTACTTTTGCTGGTGATTCCTACGGAGATCCTCGCTATCACGACCGTTTAGAAGAAATTCGTTATGAAGGTTATGGTCCGGGTGGTGTCGCAATTTTGATTGAAGCCCTCACAGATAACCGCAACCGTACTGCTGCTGATTTACGGGTGTCCTTTAGTAAAAATGGCGGAAATTTGGGAGAAACCGGTTGTGTCAGTTGGATGTTTTCCCAAAAGGGTGTTTGTGTGGTTGAGGATGTAATTAATGAAGAACAGCTTTTAGAAGCTTCTTTAGGGGGAAATGCTGATTATTATGAAATGATTGCAGACCAAACATCTGAGGTATTTACTGAAGTAACAAATTTAGAGAAACTCAGCCAAGTTTTGAAAGCAAAGGGATTTAAAGTAGTTGATGTAGAAATACGCTGGATTCCTGCTAATCAAGTTGAAGTAACAAATATTGAACACGTGCGATCGCTTTTTAAATTAATTGATACCTTAGAATGTTTAGATGATGTACAAAATGTTATCACTAATTTTGAAATAGCAGATGGTTTAATGGATACAAGTATTTCTTAATGCTTAATTAATATATAGCCTACATTCCGTAGCCCAACTGTCACAGAGGTAAATTACTGAGGTAAAAAAGAGAAACAAGAATAAAAACAGACATCTAAAAACAAAAAAGACCATAAATCACCAAAACTGGCATCAAAGACAAGGATACTTGTAAGCGATTTGGCATATAAAAATACAAATAGAAATTCCCGACCTCTTCGAGAAGTCGGGTATCTGTTACACTAAAGCTGCTACCTTCCCCAACAAACCCTGAAATAAGCGGAAACCGTCGCTATTACCTAATGCTTTATCTGCTGCTCTTTCTGGATGTGGCATCATTCCTAATACATTACCTTGAAGATTGCAAATCCCCGCAATATTGTTAAGCGAACCGTTGGGATTTTCTTGATAACGAAATAAAACTTGTCCGTTGGTTTCAATTTCTGCTAAAGTGGTTTCATCACTGTAAAATCGTCCCTCTCCGTGGGCAATTGGTAAAGTTATCACTTCTCCTTGCGTATAACCATGAGTCCAAGGTAAATTATTACGCTCTACCTTCAAGGGAGAGCGATCGCAAATAAAGTGCAAGTCTTGATTTCTCGTCAATGCCCCAGGTAACAAACCAGACTCAGTTAATATTTGAAACCCGTTACAAATACCGATGACAAACTTACCTTGTTGTGCATGATCAATCACTTGCTGCATAACTGGAGAAAAGCGAGCAATCGCACCACAACGTAAATAATCCCCGTAACTAAAGCCACCAGGAACAATTACCACATCTATATCAGTAATGTCTGTTTCTTGGTGCCAAATCATACGAGTTGGTTGTCCTAGCAAGTCTTTAGTAACATAAGCAACATCACGATCGCAATTAGAACCTGGAAAAACTAAAATACCGAATTTCATAATTAGTCAGTGGTCAGTAGTGAATTAATTACCAAATTACAATTTCAAAATGCTCCCGTTTGTGATTCCACTTCAATCAAATCAAAGCGATAATTTTCGATCACGGGATTTGATAGCATTTCGTAACAAATTTGATTTAAGTCTCGACGCGCTTTCATTTCATCTGGTGCGACAATAATTAACTCAATGTATTTACCAATTCTCACCTGTTCCACATTATCATATCCCATTTGTATGAGGCCAGATTGTACAGCCACACCGGCGGGATCTAATACTGAATTTCTCAAGGTAACAAAAATTTTAGCTAAATATTTTCTTTGCATGAGGCCTTTGCTAAAAGCTGCGATCACTATACTATAACTTTTATGTTGCAACTGAGTGAAAATATAATTAGGATTTAGCAATCTAGGGGTAATTCATCAGTTACCGCTACCATAGATACAAATTTAACAACCCATGAGAAACATTCGCACCCGTAGTCAAGAAAGGATTTTAAACCTGTTAAAAAATATTAAACACAGCATTTCCGCCCAGGATATTTACGTAGAATTACGTAACTTTAATCAAAGTATGGGTTTAGCAACGGTTTACCGTTCTCTAGAAGCACTGAAACTAGAAGGCTTAGTACAGGTAAGAACTTTAGCAAATGGTGAAGCTCTTTATAGCTTAGTACAACAGGATAAACATCACCTAACTTGCTTACAATGCGGTATTTCCATACCCATTAATCAATGTCCTGTCCACGAACTAGAAAGACAATTACAAACCAGTCATGAATTTAAAGTTTTTTATCACACCTTAGAGTTTTTTGGACTGTGTAATAAATGTCAAGGAAATACTTGACTATCACGGATAAAATTACTTAATTAACCGGAAATATTGGTTTTGAGGCTTCCTCATTATCTGATACGATGGAACCGATACCCTCTAGAGTCGCGGGAATGGTACGTGGGTCCACAAAAAGGAAACAAAAGCCGATGGTAAAAAAGCTCTGTCAAACAGAGAACCGATCCAGCTAATAACCAAATCAATGTAAAATTTGACATAATGTTTGTCCTGAAGAATAGATTTATTTAGTTATCTAAAGATAAATTAAGTTATTAGCAAGGAACTTGAGATCCTTGCATAGAGATGATTATCTCACGGAAAATGCCTCACTGAAACGTCGAGTAATTGGTTCAATAATGAAGGTTAAAACCGACTTTTTCCGAGTGACAATTTCGGCGTTAGCAACCATGCCTGGATTAAATTCTACCTCTTGTCCGCGCACATTTAAAGAATGTTTACTTAACTTAATTCTTGTGGGAAAAACCAAACCTAACTCTTTATCAATTGTCGCATTAGGACTAATTTGTAATACTTGACCTTCAACTACACCAAATTCTTGAAAGGGAAAAGTAGCGATTTTAACTTTCGCTTTCATTCCCTGATTAATAAAGCCAATATCACGGTTAAGAACTTTTACCTCCAAGAGCATTTCTTCCCCTTCTGGTAAAATTGATAATAGTTCTTCTCCAGATTGTACTGGACCTTTAGTAGCTTTAATTTTGTAAATTGTACCAGCAACTGGGGCTTTAATAGTTTCTCCGTCTTTTTGTTTTCTAGCTTGTTCTAATTGACCAGCAACGGTGGTTAATTCTTCTTGACGTTTGTTGATTTGGGTGAGAATTTCACTTTGACGTTCTGAGGTTAAACGAATACTTTGATTACGTGCTGTTTGATAAGCTTGTTCTGCTTGATTAATTTCTTGAATTTGAGCAGCAATGTCTTTTTCTAAAGATGTAATTTTATCTTTAGCTTCTGTGAGATTATTTTGAATTTTTGTGATTTCATCTGCACTTCTGATCATCTCTGTCTTAGCACGATTTAATCTTTCCTGAGCCTCTAAATAATCAACTCTGGGTAAAGCGCCTGGTTGAAATAAAGTCCGCAGATTTTCTTCTCTTTGTTGAGCAATTTGTAAATTACTCTCTAACATAGAGCGCAAATTTTTTGTATTTTCTAGGTTTTTTTGAACATTGCTAAAAGTGATTTTAGCATTGGCCAAATTTTCCTGTAAACGACTTAATCTCACTTGGGCTTGATTCATAATTGATTGTTGTCGCTTGGCTTCTGCTACTGCTGCTGCTTGCTTGGCTTTATAGTCTAATAAACGGGAGTTTAAAAGTTCATCCTGGATGATTGTTCCCGCAGTTTTTCCCCCAGAACGTTCGGCTTGTAATCGTTGTAAATCATCTTCGATTAATTTACTAGATTTAGCTAAACGGTTAACATCTGTTTGTTGAAAATTGGGATCTCGTTGAATTAAAATTTGATCTTTAGTAACGCGATCGCCTTCTTTCACTTTTACTGCTAAAATAGAACCATTACCCAAAGCTGTCACCGGTCTAACTTGGGTAGAAGCAATTAATTCTCCTGTTGCTGTGGCTACTTCATCAATTTCTGAAAAATGCGCCCAGGAAATTGTTCCCAATACAATAACACTAATTGTTCCCGCTAACAATCTTGTGTAAAGTGGTGGTAATTCCTGTACAGCTTTACCCAATTCATAAGACAATTTTTCTTCTGGTTTAGCAAATCGCTCTTTTGTCTGACGTGCTTGTACAGCATTTGCAGCTAGGGAAAATTTCATATTCATAATTACTGGGGTTTACTAGTTGTTTTTTATTGAGTTATCCCAATTTTATCTCTGGCCTATAAAACTATAACGGTATGCACTTACATAAGAAAATATTTTTCTCCTTGCTGACGGGTTCTGATATCTGGAATTAACAAAAGAACCGCTATAAATTCTCAAGGAGAAAATGCCGAACCTAATAATTTCTATGACCAATAAATAAAGACTAAATGACTAAATAACTAAATATTTAATAGTAATCTATGGGAATATAAAATACTGTTATCTATGTCACCACTTTTATCATATTCAGATCCTCAACTTCTCCCACAAGTCGGAGATTTTAAAAACATGAGAGTTTTTAGAAAAATTATCTGTATTTCTTTCTACAGTTAGAAGCAATTTTCTCTACAATGTATTTTAATCAGCTAGTAGCTTACTAGCCAAGGAAATAACCAATTAACTATATGATTTACCACAGCGACGCGATTGCATCTCGCCAAGAAGGCAAATTTTCAGGTGTGGGTGGGCTTGACTTATATTACCAAAGCTGGCATCCTGGGGGGGAAGTCAGGGGAATATTGGCCATTGTACATGGGTTGGGAGGACACAGCGGACTTTACAAAACCATAGTTGAGCATTTGTTACCCAGAGAATATGCGGTTTATGCCTTAGATTTACGTGGTCATGGACGTTCATCCGGTCAAAGAGGTTACATTAATACTTGGGCTGAATTTCGTGATGATTTGCAGGCTTTTCTCAAGTTAATTCAACAGCAACAACCAGGATACCCGATTTTCCTGTTGGGACATAGCTTGGGGGGAGTAATTGCATTAGATTATACTCTCCATTATGTCAAAGATCAATCTATATTAGCGGGTGTGATTGGTTTTTCACCTAGTATTGGTCAAGTAGGAGTACCACTGAGTCGCGTAGTTTTAGGTAAGTTATTTTCCCGCGTCTGGCCGCGTTTTTCCTTGCATATTGGCTTAGATTTTAGCGCAGGTTCACGAAATCAGAAAATTTTAGATTCCTATACTCAAGATAAATTACGTCATACCCTCGCTACTGCTAGGTTATCTACAGAGTTTTTCGCTACAGTAGATTGGATTCACACCCACGCGGAAAAATGGCAAGTACCACTATTAATTTTACATGGTGGTGCTGATAGAATCGCTTTACCAGCAGGAAGTCAAATGTTTTATGAAAAGGTGAATTATCCAGATAAGTTAAGAATTGAATACCCTGGTGCTTATCATAATTTACATGATGATATTAATTATTTTGAGGTAATCACTGATTTAGTTGATTGGATGAATAAACACTAACCTGTCACAAAACCTAAATAAATCTCAACAACAATATCATATCCCGGACTTCTCTCACAAGTCCGGGGTTGTGAAATCTCGACCTTCAAACTAACCATGAACACGAAATAGATAAAAACCAGCAAGTACCAAAATAAAAATCATAGTTGCTGAATAAACAATTACATCTTTCACCAGAAAAGAAATCCAATCTTTTCTCAATTCTTGTTTAAACTTGAGTTCTCGTAATTTCCGCTCCAGTTCTATATCTTCTTTCTCAGGTAATCTAATGTAAGGACTAATTTCTAAATCATCAATAATCTCCTCCGTCGGCTCTGGATTTTGCCAATTATCTAATGTAGAATTAGATCCAGTAACGATGATTGGCTGATGATCCTGATTTTGATTTTTTATCTCTTTTCTAATTACCTTTTTAACAATTTTTATAATTAGAGTTTCTAAGTTTTTATCCGCCATATTGAGTGAAATTCAATTTATTTATACCATTTGCTACTCCACCAAAGTACAGATTTATCTGCGGTGAACTTCCTCACCTCTCTCCTGGTCGGAGAAAGGCTGGTCAAACCGTTATTCCCTAGCAGAGAATGAGGTTTAAATTATAGTTCACCGATAATTTCCGGCTGATTTAATTCATCAGACATTTCAATAATTGCTCTCAATACGGGCTTCATTATTGAATCTTCGTTATTTTCAAAATCTTCATAACGTCGGCGTTTAGCACGGTTTGCAACTCGCACCGTAATGCGGTAGCGATTTGAGGCCGCACTAATTAGTTCTTCAGCACGGTGCATGATTTGAGACTGAGTTGCCTCGAATTTAGAACGCTTAAGCATAATTGACGACTCTGGAGATTCTATCCCAGTTTACTCGGATTTTTGAATTTAGGATAATTTTTATTTTTTAACCAATATCCTGTGGAAATTTGCCTAATTACAATGATCAGGCTGATAATTTGCTGTATTTGTTGGATTTGCTGTTGCAGTATCTGATTTTTGAGGTTGAGGTTCTGAATATCTTCTTGAACTAGATAAATATTATCTACTGCTGTATGTAGCACTTCATAACTAGCGCGTTCATATTGATTAAATAAATCTGCTATCAGTGTTAGAGCATCCTTTGCTTGCCATAATTTTTGAGCTAGACAAAGAAGCAGGAGGGAAATGATAATGTTAATCAGGACAACTATAGTTACCATTTTTTATGTTGTTTGCCACTGATTTACCATATTATATAGTCGTAACACGCCCTAATCAAATTGGACTACTGTAAAATTTTGTAGATATTACTTTTCCCGTCACTGCCATGACCGTAAACACAAAAACTATCGTTATATTTGATATAGATGGAGTTATCCGTGATGTGAGTGGGTCCTATCGTCGAGCGCTATCAGATACGGTAGAATATTTTACCGGACAAGCTTATCGTCCCACAGCAATGGACATTGACCACCTCAAATCAGAGGGAATCTGGAATAATGATTGGGAAGCCTCCCAGGAGTTAATTTACCGTCATTTTGTCAGTCAAGGACAGGAGAGGGAACAACTATCATTAGATTATGAAGAGATTGTGACTTATTTTCAAAGCCGTTATCGAGGTACAGATCCTGAAAATTGGAATGGTTATATTTGTCATGAGTCTTTATTAGTAGACCCTAGTTATTTTCAAGAATTAACCCAAAGTGGTATTGCTTGGGGTTTTTTTAGTGGTGCGACTCGTTTGAGTGCTAAATATGTGTTAGAAAAACGTTTAGGTTTAAAAGCTCCTGTACTAATTGCAATGGAAGACGCACCCGGTAAACCAGATCCTACGGGGCTTTTTGCTAGTATTAACCTGTTAACAAATGGTAACGATCAAAAATCAACAGTTGTGTATGTGGGAGACACAGTAGCAGATATGTATACCGTGGTCAAAGCCAAAGCTATAGATAATTCACGGACTTGGTTGAGTGTGGGAGTGTTACCTCCTCACGTTCAGGAAACAGCAGCGGAACGTGAAAATTATGCACAAATGCTGATGAAATCTGGGGCAAATATCGTATTTAATAATGTACAAGAACTAACAATTAAGACAATTTCCAAATTAGAATCATAATTTAGGTATGCGATCGCTGTATGGTAGTGTCAGAGCGATCGCATATTCCGTCTTAATATTTGATTTGATTAGAGAGAATTGGTTGGCCAGTATATACTACCTTTTCAACAATATCAGCGGCGTAATTCAAACCCCCAGCCCTAACAATTGCCTCTTTTAGCCTCACTGCATTTTGTTTGTACGAGGATTCTGTTAATACCCGCTTTATTGTTTTTTGTAGACTTGTAACATCTAAGCGAGACAGTGGTAAAAATTCCCCGGTGCCTGTATAAGCTATGCGAGAAGCAATTCCCGGCTGTTCATTAGTAATCGGAATAGCTACCAGTGGAACTCCACTGCTTAAAGCCGCTAACACTGCATTCATACCACCATGAGTGATAGTGAGAACAGATTGCGAAATCAATTGCTGCTGGGGGGCATAGGGTACGACCAGAGGTGAACCTAGTAGGTTAAAATCTAATTCTTTTATTTCTGGCTGACCTAAAGAAATGACAAGTTGTACATCCAATCCTATAGATGCTTCTGCAATAATTTGAAAAATTTCCTGTTTGCGGTTTTGTAAAGTACCTAATGCAGCGTAAATCAATGGTTTACCATTCAATTTTTCAAAAGGGAAAGGTACTGCTGATAATGAAAGAGGCTCTAATCCTGACGGGTCTTGTAATGGACCAGTATAATGAAATGTTTTGGGTAAACGTATTCGCGGAAAGTCAAATTCAGCAGGTAGCTGGCATATCTGAGCCAATTTTCCAGCAGCATCATCACGACATATATAAGCTGGCAAATTCCATTGACGACGTTGATCTACGACTAATTTCCAGATTTTTTGTGATAATCGATTCAGTAAAAAGTTACCTGCAAGGTTTCGCCAAGAAGACCACCAGGCTGTGTTATAGTCCCAATTGGTAAAGTAAGGTGGAACTCCTGTTTCCCTATTAATGAGAAGGGCATTGCATACACAGATAAAAGGTATTTTTAGGAAGTCGGCAATAGTTCCGCCACCGGTTGTTACTTGATCTACTAACAACACCTCTATTCCTGCTTTCGAGATTGCTGTAGGTCCTTCACTAAACAGCATCTTTGTTTCCTTTTCCAGCCAGTTTATTGTGAAATTTAATGCTGGTATTCCACTTAATTCTCCCAACTGTTTGTACATTGGTTCTAATATTCCAGAGGGAAATTCAGCTTCGCCTATTTTCCAAAATTCTAATCCAGCCTTATTCACCTTAGATTGAACATCGGGTATATGGAATAATGTAACCCGATGACCACGACGTTTTAATTCTCTTCCCAAAACAAACATTGGGTTAAGATGACCTATTGCTGCTGGACAAAGAATACCAAAATGAGTCATAATTGTGTTTTCTATTAATTAGAATCAATTACAATCACATATACCAGAAAACTACCTTACAAATTTAACGTGTAAATATTTTTTTGAGAGTGCTGACCATAATTATCAAACTTAGATTTTAAATTAGATTTTTTTTTAAACTTATCTTATATTTAACTCTCAAAAACCCGAAAAATAATTAACGATTTTACACAATAACTCATGCAGGTATTACCTGGAATATTCCCATTGCGTCATTTTCAGCAAATTAATTAAAAGGTGCGTTAATTAGATAACGTCACCTATTATCATTGGATAATTTATTTTGGGAAATGCTCTTATTTTAATTTCAAAAATTTATCTAAGGCTAATACCATACTTGGCGGCCAACGGCGGATATTTGTCACCCAATTTATATCTTTATAACGAATATCTAATCCATAGGCTGCTACCCAATTACTTTCCGCTTCACCTCTATTTCCTGTCACCCAATAGGCTGCTGTTAATGCGGCTCGCATATCAGCAAACCGGGGATATTTACGGACTATATTTCGCATTTCCCGAATTGCTTTTTCTACTTGATTAGTTTCATATAAAGCTAGGGCGTAATTAGCTCTAGCAAAGGCAAAATTGGGGTTAATTTCTGAGGCTTTTTGGTAATCTAAAATGGCTGCTTCCCATTGTCCTAAACCTGCTTTAGCATTACCGCGATTATTATAGCCCATAGCATCTTGGGGATCTAATTCTAACACACGATTATAATCGGCGATCGCTTCTTCCCATCTCCCTAAACCTTCCAATGCTGTCCCCCGATTCAAATAAGGATCTGTCACATTGGGAGCAAGTTCTACGGCTTTATTATAATCAGCTAATGCTGCTGCTAATTTATTTTGACTAACACGAGAATTACCACGATTACTCCATGCTCCCGCATTGCTGGGAAATTTTTCAATGATTTGTGTCCAATAAGTTTCCGCTGTGACAAAATCACCTTTATTTGTGGCTATAAAGGCCTTAGTAGCTAATTCGTCTCCTATTTGTAACTCTTCTGCGGTTATAGTTTGAGTTTGTGCCATAACGGGTGTATTCCAACTAAAAACCATTAACAAACTCAGAAAAATACCAATTAATTTAATCATCTAAGTAAGTGATATGCAACAAAATTAATAATATAACAAATAGTGGCAAATGGCGATTTTTTTTTACAAACCACTCCAGACCCAGAGTACCCAGATGTAATTATAAACCAGATGTAATTATAAAAAATATAAAAAAAATAAAAAAGGTGTTAATATCTCTTTTATAATTACTGAGAATTTACTCTAAAGGAAACAAAGCAATTGTTTTATCTCCACTCCCCGCAGCCAATACTTTACCATCTGGACTAAAAGCAATTGAGTTAATTACTGCATCATTATACTTGATACTGGAAATTTCTTCTCCATTATCTATTGTCCATATTTTCAGTGTTTTATCTTTACTCGCACTAGCCAATATTTGACCATTGGGACTAAAAGCTAGGGAAGAAATATGATCAGAATGTCCCGATAAGGTTCTTATTTCTTGACTAGTTTCTACATCCCAAAGTTTAATAGTTTTATCTTGACTACCGCTAATTAAAGTTTTTCCGTCTGGACTAAACGCAAGAGAAGTAATTCCTCCAAACCAATCAGAATGTCCTCTTAATGTTTTGACTTGATTTTCAGCTAATACTAAAATTTTGATGGTTTTATCATTACCACCCGCACCACTAGCTAATAGTTTACCATCGGGACTGAAAGCTACACATAAAACCTCATCTGTATGACCCTGAAAAGAGTAAATTTCTTTTCCTGTTTCTAGTGACCACATTTTTACGGTTTTATCTTTACTACCACTAGCTATCAGTTTTCCCAAGGGACTAAATGCGACAGCATACACCCTTTTTTCATGTCCGATAAATGTGTAAATTGCTAGTCCTAGATTTATGTTCCATAATTTAATTGTTTTGTCATCACTTCCACTGATCAAAAACTGACTATCTGGACTAAAAGCTATGGAATTAATCCCCCTAGACGAAGAATATTCTCCATGTCCTTCTAAAATAGAATGTTTCTTGGTTGCTAAATCCCACAATATAATGATTTTATCATCACTTCCACTTGCTAAAAGTTTACCATTTGGACTAAAGTCCACAGAGAGAACTTTATTTTTATGTGTTTTGAGATTATTAAAAAATACTAATTTTCCAGTTTTCTCATCTATTAGAGATTTGGGAGGAGTTAGTTCTAGTGTTTCTGCTGTTTCTTGATCATTATCTTTTGGTTGTAAATTCGATTTATTTTCTACCTGTAACGGTTGTACTAAAGCTGTAAATAAATTATCTAATTCTGTTAACGCATCTAATTTTGTTAATTGTTGGGTAATCACATCAAGGATGTGATGATTTTGGGAAGTTTCACTTTCTTGCTTTTGTTTAATTTCATTTATTTCTTGGTTGTGTTCTGAAATTGTTTGATGTAATTTCTCTGTTGAGTTGTCAATTTCTGTAAATCGGGAATTAATCACTGCAATTTGTTGATTAATCTGGGAAAATTCCCTATTTTGATTTTGTTGATTATTACTTAATTCTGTTAATTGCTGTAAATTGTTTTGATGGTCACTTTCTATAGAGGTTTCAATTTCTGTAAATCGAGAATTTAAGACTTGTATCTGTTGATTAAGTGATAATAATTCAGTTTTCAATTCAGCAATATTGTTTAAATATTCATCTTTTTCAACATTGGAACTCAAGTTTTCTAGGGAAGTATCTAATTGCTGTAAACGATTATTGACAATTTGAATTTTCTCGTCAATAATTTGACTAATTTCTTGTTTATCAGCCTCGATTTTTCCCAAAATTTGATTAATTGCGATCTCAATCCTCTGGTCAATAATTTGACTTAATTGTTGTCTCCAAGTTTCGATTTGTTCTAGTCGTTGATTATATGTATTCATGGTTTTATTTAGTTGATCAAATTCTTCATCTGTATTTTGCAAATTTGTCTGTAATTGGTCAAGTGATTGTAATTGGGAATAATGAAACTGAGGACGATTAACTAAATTTAAAGCCACACTTAAACACAAGGGAATCAAACCATAAGCTACTTGTTGCGTCACTGTAGCTACTATTATTCCTAATATGGACAACCCTAAGCATAGATACTCGCTAACTTTTAGCCACTTATGATTATTCATGTTCCCTGGTATTACTTGTCAAGTAGTGATTATAGCAGACACCCAACTTATTTAAGACGTATTTAAAAAGTGAGGGTCTAGATTTTTAGATTTTTACAGGACTTACGCAAAATATCTCTCAAACCCTCATTTCTCTGTGTTCTCTGTGTCTCTGTGGTTCGTTTATTCCGTAACTCTTGCGTAAGTCCTATTTTACTTTTAATCCACTTACAATAATGATAACTGCTCTTTGGGTGGCTTAAAACCCATGTGTTGATAAGCTGCTTTTGTTGCTATTCTACCCCTTTGTGTTCGGCTTAAATAACCTATTTGCATTAGATACGGTTCATAAACTTCTTCAATGGTTTGGGTGTCTTCCCCCGTAGTAGCAGCAATGGTTTCTAAACCCACTGGACCACCATTAAAGTTTTCAATAATTACACTGAGCATTTTTCTATCTGTCCAGTCCAAGCCACAGGGATCAACTTGAAATAACTGTAATGCTTCTGCTGCTACAGCTTCGTTAATTTCCATCAAGAGTTTTACTTCCGCATAATCACGGACTCTTTTTAAAAGTCTGTTAGCAATTCTTGGTGTTCCCCGCGAACGTTTAGCTATTTCCGTAGCCCCATCTAAACTAACTGCGGTCTCTAATAATTCAGCAGTGCGGAGAACAATCTGAGTTAGTTCTTCAACTTCATAAAAGCGTAACTTTTGAATTAAGCCAAAGCGATCGCGTAATGGTGAAGTTAAAGCTCCGACGCGAGTTGTCGCCCCTACTAAGGTAAATTTAGATAAAGGTATACTTCTAATTCTGGCGCTAGAACCCTTACCTATGGTAATATCTAGGCGGTAATCTTCCATCGCTGGATACAAAATCTCCTCTGTCATCCGGGATAGACGATGAATCTCATCTATGAATAACACATCTCCCGGTTTGAGGTTAACCAATAACCCCACAATGTCCCGTGGTCTTTCCAAAGCTGGGGCGCTGGTAATTTTGTAGTTTACTCCCATTTCCGATGCTAAAATCATGGCCATTGTGGTTTTACCTAAACCTGGAGGTCCATACAACAGCAAATGATCCAAGACCTCATTCCTCGACTTAGCTGCTTTAATGGCTATATCCAAAACATCCTTTAAATCCTGTTGTCCTATGTAGTCAGCAAACCGCTGGGGACGTATACTTTCTTCTGGTTTACCTTGTTCATTAATAGCAGCCTCCGACTGTAACAGACTTTCAGCAGCAGGTACTTTAGCTGATTTCTGTGGCTGTTTTACTTCTTTGTTGGGTTCTGGAGGCTGTTTTTTGGAGGAGATAATTGCCATAATTTTCGGTAATTCAGAAGTTCAGAAATCGGGATTTAGCACCGCTAAACCTTTACAGGAGTCAGGATCTAACACCAGTATAGGATATTTACGGTTACTTTCAATCCAGTGACAATGCCAAAAAATATAAATGTTTACATAAACATTTATATTTACTTTTTAAGGTAATTTATCTGACCTAGTAGATAAGTATCTGAGTCAAAGTAATTCCCTCTTTTAGAAACAAAAAATATCAAAAAATATCTGGATTTCTTGTCTGTTCCCTATTCCCTGTTCCCTGTTCCCTATTCCCTGTTCCCTATTCCCTATTCCCTATTCCCTGTTCCCTGTTCCCTGTTCCCTGTTCCCTATTCTCTATTGTAAATATACAGTTGATTTTGCATCACTACTTACAGAGTTGATAGTTAAGTAGGTGAATGGAAAAAACGACATAAGTAACAAAAAGTAAAGTTGCTCAAAACCTATTTCCTATTCCCTATTCCCTATTCCCTGTTCCCTGTTCCCTGTTCCCTATTCCCTATTCCCTGTTCCCTGTTCCCTGTTCCCTGTTCCCTGTTCCCTGTTCCCTATTCTCTATTGTAAATATACAGTTGATTTTGCATCACTACTTACAGAGTTGATAGTTAAGTAGGTGAATGAAAAAAACGACATAAGTAACAAAAAGTAAAGTTGCTCAAAACCTATTCCCTATTCCCTATTCCCTATTCCCTGTTCCCTGTTCCCTGTTCCCTGTTCCCTATTCCCTATTCCCTATTCCCTATTCCCTTGTCATAACGACAATTTTTAACGCCAACCTACTTAGTAATTCTGACAATTTTCAGTTTTAACCCGGAACACTAAAACAGTAATTGATAATTATTCAGTCCTATTTTTCAATTACACCCATACCTCCTTGAGTATATTTGAGTCTGGACAAGACCCATTGGATCTTGATCCACTCTTGTCATCTATTCCCCAATTGCCTTTACAATTAAAATTCCTAGCAATTACCAGGAGCAAAAAAGTTATTATGTTGTCTAAAAGAATCTTACCTTGTCTAGATGTCAAAGCTGGCAGAGTTGTCAAAGGAATTAACTTTGTTGATCTCAAGGATGCGGGTGATCCGGTAGAACTGGCCAGGGTTTATAATCAAGCCGGTGCTGATGAGTTAGTATTTCTAGATATTACAGCCACTCATGAAGACAGAAACACGATTATTGATGTGGTTTACCGCACTGCTGAACAGGTCTTCATTCCCCTGACCGTGGGTGGAGGAATTCAAACCTTAGAAAATGTTAAAGATTTATTACGAGCCGGGGCTGACAAGGTTAGTATTAATTCTGCGGCGGTCAGAAACCCAGATTTAATTAATCAAGCCAGCGATCGCTTTGGAAATCAGTGTATTGTTGTAGCTATTGATGCTAGATGCAGACCTGATACCGAGAATCCGGGCTGGGATGTATATGTTCGCGGTGGTAGAGAAAATACTGGTATAGATGCTTTAGAGTGGGCTAAAGAAGTAACAAAAAGGGGGGCGGGAGAATTATTAGTTACAAGTATGGACGCTGATGGTACTCAAGCTGGTTATGATTTGGACTTGACAAAAGCGATCGCTAATGCTGTAGAAATTCCTGTCATTGCTTCTGGTGGCGCTGGAAACTGTGAACACATTCACACTGCTTTAACTCAAGGTAAAGCGGAAGCCGCACTGTTAGCATCATTGTTACATTTCGGACAACTCAGCGTAGCACAAATTAAGAATTATTTGCAAGAACGTAATGTTCCTGTTCGTCTTCCTGCTTGATATCAGATCATAGCGACCAACTACCGCCGTCGAACATCAAACACAGTTTTCTGAAAGAGTGTTAAGATAATGGTACTTCTATGAAGAAATATTAAGAAATATGTTGATTCCTATTTTAATCTTTGATGTGGCGCTTGTAGCATGGTCTCTACACCTGATGGAAAAAGCTTTTGAGCATAAAGAATTTTCTTTCATGTTAGCTGGTATGATAGTGGCATTAGCCGCAGTAGCAATGCTGGTGGTCTATTTTTTAATGGGACACTGTATGAGCTATTTGTTACAAATTTCTTAATTAAAATAGAGGTCAAAATGATTCCGTGGACTAGGAAATGATATATAGTTATCATCAACAGAATTAAGGCTTATCTATAGCCATTAGAGAAATTCAATTGTTATATTAAACTAAATCACTAGTATGTTAAGGATTTAGTAACTGTGCGAGATGATTTACAAGAATTGGATATTAGTCATGACGAACTGCAAAAATTGACTAACTTACCTGTTAATAATAAATTAATAATTATTACCGATATTATTCAGGAATTAAGTAGACAATTGCTAAAAAAAGTTAAAGAAACAGAAAATCCAACGTTAGTTTTTGCAGGACTTTCTATTTGCGCTTTTATATATCTGTTGGTAAAGTCATCATTTTTAATACCATTGATTGTCTTTCTTTTTTGGACAGGGGGAAGTATACAAACTATATTGTATTTCCTATGGAAAGGAAAAAGTAGGTTTCTCAAACAACATCAGACAAATTCTTTACGGATTTTATTGAATGATGTAGAAAGATATAATTCCGTGATTAAAGCTATAGATATTAATGACCAAATCGAGGATGCTGGTAATTTAGGAGTGGGTATTCAAGAAAGAGAAAAAGTATTAGCAGCACTGGAACTAACGAGGAATGATTTAATCCGCGCTTTAAAGACTGAGAGAATTTTGCGAGAGAATAAAAGTTTTATTATTACTAATTCTGATTTATTTGCTAATAATTTAGCAACTTTAGCCTCAATGCAAATTACAGAAGAAGCCACAGAACATGGTAAATTATTAAATGAAGCTTTACAAATTTCCTTAGATGTACAACAGGAAATGAAAAAGTTGCAAAATAAAAGTTAAAATCAGAATACAATCATTAGACAATTAATAAATTCTAGCAATGAACTGGCAAGAAATTAGAGGTAATTGGGTCATTATTCCCCGTCACCCCGTGGGGATTATTCACTTTTTAGGTGGTGCATTTGTAGCTACTTTACCACATTTAACCTATCGTTGGTTACTCGAACATCTCGCTGCTAAAGGATATGTAGTGATTGCGACACCTTTCGTGAACACATTGGATCATATAGCGATCGCCAAAAATGTATTAATTAACTTTGAACGCACCCTAGAAAGGTTACAAGAATCAGGAGAAATACGGAAAATTTACCTTCCTACCTATGGAATAGGACATAGTATGGGTTGTAAACTGCATTTACTTATTGGTAGTCTTTTTTCAGTACAACGTGCTGGTAATATTTTAATCTCCTTTAATAACTTTGCTGCGAGTGAAGCTATACCCTTAGTAGAACAGTTAAATTCTCAATTAAATTCCCAATTAGACATTGAATTTACACCTACACCTGCAGAAACCAACCAGATAGTACGCGAAAGTTATCAAATTCGGCGGAATTTATTAATCAGATTTAATAAAGATACTCTAGATCAATCAGCAGACTTAACAAAAATTTTACAAAAACTCTTTCCTGATATGATAACAACACAAACTTTATCAGGAAATCATACCACACCTTTAGGACAGGATATTAAATGGCAACCTGGAAATTCTTTCAGTCCTTTTGATGCTTTAGGACAATGGTTAAAACAAGAAGTTTATCGAGATCTAAATCAATTAAAACAAGTTATGTTATTCTGGTTAAGTCCCCTTTCATGATTCTAATTTAATACTTTCAGAAAATTGAGAAAAGCCTTGATTACTAGGTTATGTTCCCTAAATCAACCTAACAAATATGTTGGGTTTTGCTCCCCTCAACCCAACCTACAAAAAAGTAAAGGTATTGTAATTGATATTTATTTAAAGTGTCATTATATCTCAGGTCATTTGCATATAAATTACATCAAATTTAGGGAAAGATATAAAACTTCTACTCTCTGCACCTCTGCAGGAGATAAATCAAAGATATAATTTTAATTATATTCAGTAACATCCAATGTTTGAAATATTAGTAATTGATGATGATCGCTCCGTACAAATATTTCTGAAAAGAATTTTAGAAAAACAAGGTTATGAAGTGATTACTGCTAGTACGGGAGAAGAAGGAATTTTAAGAACTTTAGATTCACATCCAGCCCTAATTATATGTGATTGGATTATGCCAGGTTTGAGTGGTTTAGAAGTGTGCGATCGCATTAAAAAAGATCCCAGATTATCTACCACATTTTTTATTTTATTAACATCTTTAGATTCAGTCGCTAATCGAGTGAAGGGATTAGATGCTGGTGCTGATGATTTTATCACCAAACCTATTGAACAAAATGAACTACAAGCAAGGGTAAGAGCCGGTTTACGTATACATCAATTAAGTCATGATTTACATACCCAAAAGCTCCTTTTAGAAACGGAATTAGCCGAAGCTACAGAATATGTAAAATCTCTTTTACCTCTACCTCTTAATCACCCTTTGAGTATTAAATTTAAGTTTGTGCCATCACGGCAACTTGGTGGAGATTGTTTTGACTATAATTGGCTTGATCCCGATTCTTTAGCAATCTATTTATTAGATGCTTCTGGCCATGGACTCAAAGCGACTTTACCATCTATTTCCGTATTAAATCTATTACGTTCCCGCGCTCTCAATGATTTAAATTACCATCAACCTAGTGAGGTTTTAGCGGCTTTAAACAATACCTTTCAAATGAATTATCAAAATGATAAGTATTTTACGATTTGGTATGGAGTTTATAATCGAATTAGTCGTCAGTTAACCTATTCTAGTGCTGGACATCCCCCAGCAATCATTCTCTCTGGAAACTCCCTCGTTAACACAGAAGTAAAAAGATTAAAAACTCCAGGAATACCGATTGGGATGTTTCCTGAAGCCAAGTATGTTGATGCTTCTTGTCACATTGAGAAGTCTAGCACCCTTTATATTTTTAGTGATGGTGCTTATGAAATAACTCAATCAAATGGTACTCTTTGGAGTTTAGAAGGTTTAATTCAGATTCTCATTAGCTTACAGTATTCTGTTAATAACCAACTTGATTATATACTGGACTACCTAATTAACTTAAACTCCAAAGAAACATTTGAGGATGATTTATCTATTCTTCAAATCAAATTTGATTAATTAGCTGACAGAAACTAAAAGATTTTCAAAGGTCTCTTGACTAGGAACAATTGTAAATTTGCTATCCATGCCAGTTAATTCAAATAACATTTTAACTTGGTCATTAGCAGAACAAATAACCATCTTGATCCCAAACTCCTGTAAGGTTTTAAATGTTGAAACTAAAGTACCTAAACCAAAACTATCCATAAAGGTGACATTATGACAATCAATCAACACAATTTTTATTCCAGTTGCGATCGCTTCTTTGATATTTTTATGAAATTCCGATGAGGTACTGGCATGAAAATTTCCATTGATTACAATCACTTTTACCTGCTGATTCATAAGATACTAATCTTGATTTAATTTCAGAGTGTTTAGATGGTGATGTTGTTAGTATATACTAAATATTTAGATATTACAAAAAATATTTAGTAAAGAAAAACATCAAGTGTTCTTTAATTAAGAATACATTAATGTTTTTGAAAAATAAAACAGGAAACTTCAAGAGTTTCTGATCAATTTATCAACAGAAAATAAACTTTACATCGGACTTACCCTAGCTCGATATAGCAACTGATCACGTTGCATATAGCCTGCATAACGTACCGTAACTATCTCTCCTGGTTGTGCTGTTCCCTCCAGTAATTGATGCAATTGCGGATTATAGGGGATTTGATCACCCACAGAAGCGATCGCCCTCACACCCCAAGCCTGTAATAATGCCTCTAAAGGCTTATCTACCAAAGGTAATATTTTTACTGCTGCTAACTGATGATCCTCCCTAGCTCTATAAGCCGCTGTTGGCCATTGTAGCAGCAGTGATTCTAATATTTGTAAACTTGACCGCTGAAATTCCTGTTGTAATAATTCCCTTTGTTGTAACATTGACAACGATATTCTTTTATGCTCATTTTGTAATTCTGTTATTTGTTGTAATAAGTCTATATTATAATCTTCACGCTGAGTTTTTGCTGTTTTCAATGATAAACCCTGAACACCAAAAGTTTCTGCCAATTCACCCCCAGATATTTGCAAAACCTGTGATATTTTTAGTAATACCTCCACCCGCATCTGCCGAATTTTTCCCCTCCGTAACTGCAAAATTTGCCACTGAGAAACACCAGCAGCTAGACTCAAGGATTTAAAACTGGTAAAACCGACCTTTTGCATTAAATTTTGCAAATTCTGGGTGAAGTCAGCTTGGGACATGGGCAAAAGCGTATAAGGCGTTAATAGCCATTATACCCCCTTATATGGCTTTATTCTTCTAGTCAACTTCCGAGCATCCTTTGAAGATAATGACTTTTACAAAAGGCGTAATGGTATCATAGAAGCGTATAAGCGAAAAACATATAATTAGGTAATAGGCAAAAGGGTTAATTATTGAAAATCTTGCCGATAGCATAAGGGTAATCAGAATTAGTCTTCATGAAAATATTTTTTTGGCGTTCTTCCTACAGATTAATCACAACCCTGTGCTTGTTGGGATTGACTGCTGCATCAGAACCAGTAAGCAAGAATCAGGATGTAGAATTGCAAATTGGCATTGTGCAGCGATTTGGGGCTAAACCCACCGACAAATTAGAATTAGCCCCCACAAAAGGCGATCGCTTAACATTAAAATTTGTGGTTGATAATCAGCAGCAAACCTTAACCACCGACCAACCCATTCGGTTAGCAACAGTTATGGAAACCTTGATCCAACGGGAGATTAAGGAAGTATTAGTTTTGGGTGACTTCCGTACCTTTGAAACAGCCGAAGATAGCGCCAACCACTGGCGCTCCCAGGGGATAGAAGTGGAAATAGCCCAGCCAGAACGCTGGCAAGTATGGGCAAAACGGGACGTTTACAGCACTCCCTTAATTCGCCGTTTGCTATTACAAAGTATAAAAACATCTGGCGATCAAAATGCTTATTTAGCCACAAATATTCGTCAACAAGTACCAAAAATTACTTGGAGTGTCAATGGCAAAAAGTACAGTCCAAATTATCTAGAAGTAAGTACAGGTAAAGACATAATTAAGGTCAAGACAGGTGATCAATCCAAAACAACCCCCCAAAAAAACTTCAACTATGGGGGAAGAATGACTTTACAGCCCAATGCTTACGGGAATTACACTTTAGTCAATACAGTACCATTAGAAACCTATATTCGTGGTGTTTTACCCTATGAAATTGGTACAAACGCGCCAAAAGCAGCCCTAGAAGCACAAGCCATTATTGCTCGCACCTATGCCTTACGTAATGTCCGTAGATTTGCAGTAGATAATTATCAGTTATGTGCTGATACTCACTGTCAAGTTTATCAGGGACTCAGCGGAGTTGCTAAAAATACAGATCAGGCCATTGCCTCTACTAGAGGTCAGGTTCTTACTTATAAGAATGAAATAGTTGATGCTTTGTATTCTTCCACTACAGGTGGTGTAACTGCTAACTTTAGCGATATTTGGAATGGTGAAGACCGTCCCTATTTAAAACCAGTTATAGACGCTGCTAATAGTAATATTTGGAACTTGTCTAATCAGAATTTAGCAGATGATCAGAATTTCCAGAAATTCATCGCCCTCAAGGACGGATTTAATGAGAGTACATGGGATGTATTCCGTTGGCGCCGAGAAACTGATATCAATACAATTACCAAAGACTTGCAGAAATTTTTACGAGCTAAAAAAAGCCCTGACAGCAAATTCCAAACAATTCAGGCCATGTCTATCGTTAAACGCAGTCCCAGTGGCAGAATTTTAAAATTAGCTGTAAAAACGGATATCGGTATTTTTACTTTACAAAAAGATGAAGTTCGCAGTGCTTTTGCAGCACCCATTAGCACGCTTTTTTATATTGAACCTCTTAACAAAGGACAAAGGAATATTTGGGGATATGCTTTTATCGGTGGTGGCTTAGGACATGGCGTGGGTTTGAGTCAAACAGGCGCTCAGAATTTAGCCAAGTTAGGTTGGTCTAGCGCCAAGATTCTAGAATTTTATTATCCTGGTACTAAAATTAAAGGCAGTAGGTAATTGGGGAATTGGTAGAAAATCTGAATCAGTAGATCATCCCCAATCCCCGGACTGAATTATTATTGCTAATAGCCAGATAGCTAAAGCTTAGTAGATGTCTTCTTCTTTATGGGTATAGATTTCAACATTAGAAGTAGGTCTAGCAACACAAGTTAAAACATATCCAGCTTCGATTTGATCATCATCTAAGAAAGACTGATCAGATTGGTCAACAGTACCGGATTTGATTTTACCCGCACAGCTTGAACAAGCGCCAGCGCGACAGGAGTAGGGTAAGTCTAATCCTTGATCTTCGGCAATATCTAGAATATATTCATCTTCGGGAACTTCAATAGTTGTGTCTAAACCTTCGGCTTCGTTGATAAGTCTCACTTTGTAAGTAGCCATTTAATTATCCTCTCTTGTGAAATCGGCTCTATAAGTTATTTTGATGCAAGTAATAGAGCTATTCTGATAGAATTAGCCGCTAGTTAAAATTTGCTTCAATTCTGATACTAAGGGAAAAGTTACAATTTATAACAGAAAATCGCACCCGATTAGAAATGAAATTTATTTACAGAAGACTAATAAGTTTTTATTATCTAAAACAGGATTTTAGATAGATGTCAATAGATTTTCGATTGACTCCACACTCTAGGGTAGAGCTTGAGGATTTTAGATTGGCGCAACATTGGATTAGTTCCGTCCTGAAGGGGCAGAGCTTGTACCGAAAATTCCCAATCTAAAATCTAAAATCTAAAATCTAAAATTTTTTGGTCAAATTACATCTTGGTGAGTGGGACTGATGAAAATGCGCGGTACTGATAGAATGAAACGATATTTGTGAATGAAGTTGCTGCTATCGCTAACAACTGACTAAAATTAAAGGTAGTAGGGAATTGGGTAATTTGTAGAAACTCTGACTCAGTAGATCCCAATCCCCGTACTGAATTATTATTGCTAATAGCCAGATAGCTAAGGCTTAGTAAAGGTCTTCTTCTTTGTGGGTTTCGATAGTCACATCAGAAGCAGGATAAGCAACACAAGTCAGAACATATCCAGCTTCGATTTGATCATCATCTAAGAAAGACTGATCTGATTGGTCAACTTTACCGGAAACGATTTTACCCGCACAGGTTGAACAAGCGCCAGCGCGACAGGAGTAGGGTAAATCTAGACCAGCTTCTTCCGCTGCATCTAGAATATAGTCATCATCTTTAACTTCAAGAGTTGTGTCTAAACCTTCGGCTTCGTTGATAAGTCTCACTTTGTAAGTAGCCATTTAATTATCCTCTCTTGTGAAATCGGCAGTATAAGTTATTTTGATGCAAATAATAGGGCTATTCTGATAGAATTAGCCGCTGGTTAAAATTTGCTTCAATTCTGATACTAAGGGAAAAGTTACGATTTATGACGGAAAATCAAACCCGATTAGAAATGAAATTTATTTACAGAAGACTAATAAGTTTTTGTTATATATAGGACTTACGCACAAGTCACGGAATAATGAACCACGTTCGCGGAGCGTCCCGTCAGGGATAGGAACGAAGAGAACGAAGAAAAGAGGGTTTGAGAGATATTTTGCGTAAGTCCTGATATAAAGTCCTGACCTGGATAGATGTCAAGCTGGACTGGAGGAGTCAGGAAATGGAAATATTTATGGTACTTATAAAGTCAGACATTTCTTACTAACCTGTTGATAAAATACTCATGGCATTAAACCCAAACATTGAAAACTGGTGATAAATCATGTATAATCATAAACCACCTTTATCCACAAATAGTCTGCGCGTGGGTTTAGTCGGCACCGGCTATGCTGCTAAACTTAGGGCTGAGGCATTGCGACAAGATCCGCGCAGTGATTTAATAGCTATAGCTGGTAATCCCCAAAGAACAACCATTTTAGCCCAAGAATACGCAATTGAGGCTATGAGTTCTTGGCAACAGCTAGTAGAACGGGAAGATTTGGATTTGGTGGTATTATGCACTATTAATCAAGATCATGGCAAAATTGCCCGCGCTGCTTTGGAAAGGGGTAAGCACGTAATTGTTGAATATCCCCTGGCTATAGATGTCAAGGAAGCCGAACAACTGATCATTTTAGCAAAAACAGTCAATAAGCTATTGCACGTCGAACACATTGAATTATTGGGGGGTTGGCATCAAACGTTAAAACAACACTTGTATCAACTGGGTGATTTGTTTTATGTTCGCCATAGTACCCTGAATCCTCAGCATCCAGCGCCGCGCAAATGGACTTATAATCATGAAATGTTTGGTTTTCCTTTAATTGGGGCTTTATCTCGGTTAAATCGTCTGATTGATTTGTTTGGTGAAGTTTTTAGCGTTAACTGTCATCAAAGATATTGGCAAATTGAACCAGATTATTACCAAACCTGTTTCTGTTCAGCCCAGTTGTGCTTTGACAGTGGTTTATTGGCACAGGTAGTTTATGGCAAGGGTGAAACTTTGTGGCAATCAGAACGTAAATTAGAGGTTCATGGTGAAAATGGGGGGATAATTCTCGATGGTGATACGGCAATGTTAATATTAGGACAAAGAACGCAGTTAATTGAGGTGGGTACACGCCGGGGTTTATTTGCCAAAGATACGACTATGGTATTAGACTATTTATTTGATGCTAGTCCTTTATATATCACTCCAGAACAAAGCTTGTATGCCCTCAAGGTAGCAGATGCTACTTATAGAGCAGCATCGACTGGGTTAACTGTATTTTTAAAAGAGTAAATTAAAATTTGATGAAAACAGAAACTATAGTCATTTTATCCCAGCGGGAAATAGAAAAAATGCGTCGCGCTGGCCGCTTGGCTGCTAAATTGTTACAATATTTAGAACCTTTGGTGAAACCAGGAGTAAGTACCCTAGAATTGAATGATGAAGCGGAAAGATGGACGCAAAAGCATGGAGCAAAAAGCGCTCCTTTAGGTTATAAAGGTTATCCTAAGTCAATTTGTACTAGTGTAAATGAGGTAATTTGTCACGGTATTCCCAATGCTAAACAAATTCTCAAAGATGGGGACATTATTAATATAGATGTGACACCCATTCTGGATGGTTATCATGGTGATACATCAAAAACATTTCTGGTTGGTAGTCCTTCTCCAAAAGCCCAAAAATTAGTAGAAGTGACACAAAAGTGTCTAGAATTGGGAATCGCAGAGGTGAAACCAGGGGCGAAAATTGGGGATATTGGGGCGGCTATTCAAGAATATGCTGAGTCTTTCGGCTTTTCCGTGGTGCGGGATTTTGTCGGCCATGGAATTAGTAATGTTTTCCATACAGCACCCGATATTCCTCATTATGGCATTAGGGGTAGAGGTAAAAAACTTAGACCCGGTATGGTGTTTACTATTGAACCAATGATTAATGAAGGAACTTATGAGCCGGAAATGCTTAGTGACGGTTGGACTGCGGTAACAAAGGACCGCTTGCTTTCTGCCCAATTTGAGCATACGATTGTTGTGACGGAATCTGGGGTGGAAATTCTGACTTTACCAGAAAATTGATGATTTTTCTCACCCACAGCCGCAGAGCCGCAAAGAGAGGAGTTTGAGAAATTTTTTGGTTTTTATACGTCAATTTACCAAGTCCTCTTGTTTCTGTTAACGGATTTTGACTGTAATTTGATAGGTTTTGATGGGGGGAATATTTTTTTCCCAAGCCCGTGAATATTGGAGTTGTAGCTGGGTTGAACCGGGGTTTTGAGCTAAAAACCGAAAAACTTGATTTTCAGGTGATCCTACCAATTTGACTTTGGATTCTCCTGCTGCTGTTGGTAATGGTTCAAATACTGAATCTCCCAAGGGTTTGAGTTTTTGAGGATCATTTTTAATTATTTGCCAATTATAACCTGTTGATGGATTGGCTGATAATTTAATTATCAAAATTTTGCCTTTTTGTAGGTTGATTTGTTTATGATTGTTGCTATCGTTGATGGTTATTTCTGATTTAGATGGCGGATTTTTGGCTGTGGCGCTAACTTGGGAAATAATCCCCAAGGTAGTTAATAAAGAAAGAATTAAAAAAACTCGTTTAGTTAAACTCATGATTTCAACCTATTAATTATCAATTGTCAATTAGTTATTATTACAATATCAATTTTCAATTTCTTTTTATCTACCCAATTTATTGGGAATTCCTTCACAACCTCCCGGAATGGTATTTCTGGTTTTTTCTCCACACCAAGCACAACAGTAGTAATGAGTCGCTGGGGACATTCTTTGTGCATTAGTGAAGTCAGCATTTTCAATAACTGCACCAGTGTGTTCTCCGGTTTCGTAGTTGGGGGGTTGAGTGCGACTGCGGGGAGATGCTTGTTCTACTAAACCATAAAATAGACGAACTCCGTTTAAATCGGTATTACTGAGATTGGCTTCATATAATATTGTTCGGGAAAGGTTAGCTTTTACTAGGTCACAATTACTAAGATTAGCACGGACGAGATTAGCTTCACTTAAATCTGTCCAGCGTAAATCATTATCGGCTAGATCGGCACCTGCTAACATTACACCTAAGTCTATGACGCGCACTCCTTCCAAACGATCTTCAGCATAACCACCACTACCATCTAGAATAGCTCTTCCTAAACGCCGATCGCGTTGTAGGGGAGTAAGTAATTTAGAACGGGAGAGAAATCGCAGAATCTTGGCTTTACCACTACCATCTACACTACTGAATATAGCAGCAGTACGTCCTTCGGCGATCGCTCTTTCTTGCGGCCAGTCTTCTAATAATCCTTCTTCGTCTAATATTAGGTCCGAAACTCCTTGAAAGTAGGAGTCTATGGTTTGTTGTTGAGTAATGACGTTTTGCTGTACAGTGAGTAGGTTTTGTTGAATGGTTAGGTCTTTAGAAATTACATATTGTCGCCATGCTACATAAACGGCGATAATGGCAATGGCAATTTGTCCCAAAGCTCCAAACCATTCTGCTAAAGTACCAGAAGCTTCCCAATTAATTCTCTTTCCCCAAAGTAGTAAACTATGACCTAAATTAGCAAATCTGAATAAGCCAATTATTGCTACTATTACTCCTATAAAACCAACAAACACATTTCTATCTTGAGGTGAAAACCATTCTTGGATGATATCTTGCCACCAAGGGTAAAGTATCAATAGTGATAACAGCAAAGTTGCCAAAGTTCCCAAAATCCCCAGCCATGAGTTATTAATGACAATACTAATTAAAGTTATGGCCATGGACAAGCTAGTAAATAATAAAATCCTTGGGGTAATCAGGACTTGAATACTGGAATTGTCACTAAAAAAAGCAGAAATTTCTTTGAAAATACTTGTTTTCAGGGAAGATTGTGCCGATACTTGTTTTTTATCCGGTTCTACTTTTGTTAATGATTGATTACTTTCGGTAATTTCCAATTCATCTTCTTGATTTATCTGTGGGGAAGATAGGTGGGATGAATCAGATTCATTAATAGTCATATTTTTTTCCGCCAATTAACTCACCATAAATTGAAATGTTGGGAAAACACTTATATTAACAGTATTATACACCCCTGACCTTGGCTAAATGAGTTCGTGAGAAAATTTCCTGGCGGCAAAGGCAATAAATATGTTATTCTATCACAGATCCTTGGGAATTTTTCAGTAGTATCACTCTTTGATATTTGTAAAACTGCTGATACTTGGAACAAGTGTAAACAGGTTTTTTAGTGAAAAGTAGCAGTCAGGAGAAGAAGGAAGAATTATATTAAATAGATAATTGATTTATGGAGGATGATTATGGTATTGTCTGGGTAGTTTCTGAAAAGTTTATCGAAATCTTAATTTTAAATTTGCAGAATCAAAAAATAATTAATAACAATTAGTTGATTTTGATACTGCTTTTAAATTACAATCAGTTCTAGGATCATTATATGAGTTTTGTAGGAGCAGTATGGTAATTTGGCGAAGCTTAATTGCCTCTAGTTTAATCAGTTTGATGATAATTGGCTGTAGTGACCCGGCAAATTATTCATCTGAAAATGCTAAAAAAGTTGTTCAAGAAAGCAATGTTAATCAACTGATTACAGAAGTACAAGACAGTCAAAAAGCAGAAAATTTACTAATACAAGCTAATGGTTTATTAGATGCCCGTCGTTATCAAGAAGCTTTAGTATTCTATAATCGGGTGATAGCCATTAAAAATGATAGTGCGGAAACATGGGTAAATCGGGGAAATGCTTTGATTGCTTTACAACAGTACCCAGAAGCTGTAGAATCCTATGATAAAGCGATCGCAATTCGCCCAAATAAAGATGAAGCCTGGTATAATCGTGGTAATGCTTTAACAGCTTTACAACATTACGAAGAAGCCGTAAAATCCTATGATGAAGCGATCGCTATTGACAAAAATAAACATGAGGCTTGGACTAATAGAGGAATTGCATTGACAAAATTACAGCGCTACAAAGAAGCTTTAGCATCTTACAACCAAGCAACTACTATTCGTCCTAATTTGCATCAAGTTTATTATAATAAAGCTTGCAATTATGCCTTACAAAATAATCTAGAACTGACAATTGAAAACCTCAAAAAAGCCATCGAACTTGTACCGAAAAAATATCGAGAATTAGCGAAAAATGATCGAGATTTCGATAAAGTTCGCAATGAAAAACGGTTTCAGGAATTATTACAATAAATATGACAACTAGGTACAAACTTATCTGTCTTTGATTCCCGATTTCTGTACCTATAACCATGGGAAATGCTATAGTATTGACATATAGCAAATACAGGTAAATGAGGAAATTTCCTTTAATTCATAATGAATAAACTAGTTAATGTTTTTATTCAGGGGATAATTGCTTTTACTGTCACTAATATTGACGATATGATGATTCTACTACTATTGTTTTCGCAAATAGATAATAGTAGTTTTCGTAAACGTCATATTTTCATTGGTCAATACCTTGGTTTTTTGTCCATTATTATATTGAGTTTACCAGGATTTTTTGGCGGTTTATTCATACAGCGAGAATGGTTGGGATTATTAGGAATAATACCCATAGTTATTGGTATGAAACAACTGATTAATCAACAAACAGAAAGTACAGAGGTTCAAACAGTTAATCCTCATTTTCCACAGTTATTACACCCTAACCCAACATGGTCTTTTCTCTTGAGCATTTTCCACCCAAATACTTATCAAGTTGCAGCTATTACCATTGCTAATAGCGGTGACAATATTAGTATTTATATACCTCTATTCGCAGGTCAAAATTTTGTTAATTTAGGCATAATTATAGCCGTATTTTTAGCTATGGTGGGAGTTGGCTGTGGTATTGCTTATCTATTAACTAGTCAAGTTACCATTGCTTATATTTTAAGTCGCTATGGTCGGGCTATGATTCCTTTTATATTAATGGCCTTGGGGTTATTTATTATGTACGACAGAGGCACATTTAAGCTACTAACTCAAATTGCTAAGTAGATTAACGGAAAAAACCGACATAAGTAACGAAAAGTAAAGTTACCCAAAACCTCTTCCCAGTTAAGAGTTCCCTTGTCATAACGACAATTTTTAACGCCAACCTACTTATTTAAAGATTGCTACTTTTACGGATTTTACATACAATGTAGTCTAAAAATTCATTTTGATCATGTCACAACTTCAACGTATTACCATTAATCCCCAACAACTCCAAGAAAACCAACTTTTATTAACACCTCAACAGCAACATTATTTGCTGCGAGTATTACGGTTACGAGATGGTGATCAATTTATCGCTATGAATGGTATGGGTAAATGGTGGTTAACTAAGTTACAAGGAACACAAGGAGAGATTGTAGAAATACTAGAGGTCAAAACGGAATTACCTGTATCTATTACTTTAATGATGGCCTTACCGAAAGGGAATGGATTTGATGAAGTTATCCGCTGTTGTACGGAATTAGGAGTAACTTATATTGCTCCAGTTTTAAGCGATCGCAGTTTATTAAATCCCAGTCCCCAAAAGCTAGAACGTTGGCAGCGCATAGCATCAGAGTCCGCTGAACAGTCAGAAAGAGCCGTGATTCCTACTATCCTAGAACCAGTAGCTTTTAAAACTGCCATAAATGAAAATACAGCCAGTCATAGTTATATCTGTGAAGCCCGTGGTGATTATCCTCACTTAAAGCAGGTGATAAATAATGCTAACACTGCAAGAGAGATCATTATTGCTATTGGACCAGAAGGGGGGTGGACAGATCAAGAGCTAGAAATAGCTGTAAAATCGGGATTTGTAGCCATTTCCCTGGGTTGTCGTATTCTCCGCGCAGTTACAGCGCCCATAGTTGCGATATCCTTAATAGCAGCAAATTTTGAATTAAGCCCTTGAAATCAGCAAAACAACATCTAACTCAACACCTAATTATTTTTACTCGTTATCCAGAACCAGGGAAAACAAAAACCCGGTTAATACCAGTTTTGGGTGATATTGGCGCTGCTAACTTGCAAAAACAGATGACTGAACAGACTATTTTGCAAGTTAAAGAATTACAAAAATTGACAGAAATATCCGTAGAAATACGTTTTACTGGTGGTAATTTAGAAAAAATGCGAAATTGGTTAGGAAATGATTTATTATATCAATCTCAGGGTGAAGGAGATTTAGGTCAAAGAATGGAGCGATCGCTTGTAAATGCGTTTAATCAAACAGCAAAACAAGTAATTATCATTGGTACTGATTGTCCCGATTTAAACTCACAAATTTTACTAACTGCTTTTGAGAAATTGCAAGTTTTTAATCTTGTTCTAGGTTCAGCCATGGACGGTGGTTACTATTTAATTGGGTTACAAAAACCAGCAGCAGAATTATTTACAAATATCCAGTGGGGTACGGCTGAAGTATTTGCAAAAACAGTAGAAATTGCCGAAAAATTGAATTTATCAATAGGTTATTTGCAACCTTTAGCAGATGTTGATCGCCCAGAGGATCTTTAAAGTTAACATAATTAGTGTCAGCCCCAAAATAAATGATTACATACAACAATCCTTCGCTAACACCCTGAAACCCTATTGAAAGATAACAGTTTTATTGGATTTGGGGCATATTTTTGAAAAATTGGCATAAGTAATCACGGGAAAATCTATGTATTCTAAAAAACTCTCTTAATCACGAGTAGAAAATTCTCATGATCTATGAAGGAAAAAACTTGATAAAATAACCTCCAGAAAACATCCGCCACGTTTAATCTTAAAGACACTATGTTTCAATTCCCTCAGGCATTTTCAGTATTAGGTTTACCAGTTCATATCATGAATGATTATTCAGAGTGGTTATTATCTTCTTTAAAAGAGGGTAAAGGAACTCATGTAGTCACCCTCAATTCAGAAATGACCATACAAGCAGAAAAAAATCCCACCCTAGCAAAGATCATTCAAAATGCTGAATTAGTAATTCCTGACGGTGCGGGGGTTGTGCTATATTTGCAGTATTTATTAGCAGAAAAAATACAACGTGTCCCTGGAATTGAATTAGCAGAAAAACTGTTACAAGCAGTTGCTCAAAAACAAGCATCTGCTTCAATATTTTTCTATGGAGGCGCACCTGAAGTAGCCACAAAAGCAGCAGATTTATGGCGGCAACAACTTCCTACACTAACTATATCAGGAACACATTCCGGTTATCATTCTTCAGAAGAAGAACAACAATTATTGCAAAGTCTCAGTCAACTACAGCCACAGGTGATATTTGTTGGTTTGGGAGTTCCACGTCAAGAATTATGGATTTCTCAAAATCGCCATTTATGTCCTAACTCAATTTGGATAGGTGTTGGTGGTAGTTTTGATATTTGGTCAGGAACAAAAACACGCGCTCCCGGTTGGTTAGCAAATAATAACCTAGAATGGCTATATAGATTGTATCAAGAACCTTGGCGCTGGCGACGAATGTTAGCTATACCAGAGTTCGTTTTTAAATCCTTAATTTATCTGCGGACTACAAAAGATGTGAACATTTTAGAGTCCTGAGCTTGTCCCAAGTTGAAATTTTAATATACTAGGACTTACTCATTGACAAAATCTACAAGTCTTTGATATATAACCCATGTTCCGCACTTCATTTTGTAACCCACATTCCGCACTTCAATAAGTAGTATGCCAGAACTACATTCCCAGGTAATTAAAAATTAAGTACCTAAAGTCGCACAAAAAGAAGATTTGGGGGTTGACAATTCATTTAAAATTTGTTACTATGTAGTGGATGAGGAAGAACTATCATAAAATAATTACAATAGTAAGTTGCATTGACCCAAGGAAACCCAGCAAACAATGGTCTTGACGGGCGTGAATACCGCACTTCCTTTTTTGCCCAAAGAGATTATAATTAGTTTTGCTATTATTTTCCCTTGATGAAAGAGACAACTGGTGGTTGAAATACTCCAAGTGAACTTATACAAAACCCATAAATGGAACTAAGTAAGCCGTGATGAATGCTGTATTACCTCGTTTTTTAAAGTCAGCCTACCGTAAAGAACCTATAGTTAGTGCATTGCTAACTATAGGTGTGATAGATGCTCTGATTGGTGGGTTAGATGATAGTTGGTCCCTCTTCACCTTTGGTTTAGCAACAGCAGGAATAGGTTTTGTCTTTAAATTATGGCGTATGCAGCAGCGTCCGTCTTTACCAGAAGAGCCTGTTGCTCAATATTATCTACCCCCTCAGTCTTCTACTGCTCCTTTACCTATACTGAAAGTTCCCAAGAAAAAACCCCGTCACTAGTTATCCATCAGCATAGTTTATAGGCTTTCCAGATTACAAAATGAAGTGCGGAATGTGAGTTTTAGTCTAAAGTCCAGTAAAAAAGAACATCTGCATCCTACTATATGAAATATTCCTGCCTTTATGACTTGATCACTTTGTCTAAACAATTATGCCACAGGATTTATCACCACTTTGGATATCATTAAAAACGGCTTTATTGGCAACATTTATCACTTTCTTTTTGGGCATATCTGCCGCTTATTGGATGTTAGGATATGGCGGTAAAGGTAAATCTTTAATTGAGGGGATATTTGTTGCACCGTTGATTTTACCACCTACGGTAGTCGGGTTTTTACTGCTGATATTCTTTGGTAAAAATGGTCCGGTTGGCAAACTTTTAGAACCTTATGATGCGACAATTATTTTCACTTGGTATGGTGCTGCGATCGCGGCTACAGTAGTTTCATTCCCATTAATGTATAAAACTGCATTGGCAGCTTTTAGCCAAATTGATGTTAATTTGCTGCGAGTAGCGAGGACTTTGGGTGCTAAAGAATTGACAATTTTTTGGCGGATTAGTTTACCTTTAGCATTTCCTGGGATTATTGCTGCCACTACCTTAGCATTTGCGCGGGCTTTAGGTGAATTTGGGGCAACTTTAATGTTAGCAGGAAATATACCTGGACAAACTCAAACTATCCCAATGGCGATATATTTTGCAGTAGAATCTGGGTCAATCAATGAAGCTTGGTTTTGGTCAATTGTAATTATGATTGTTTCCCTTTCAGGAATTATTATAGCTAATTTTTGGCAAGAACTTTCATATAAATCAAAATATCCAAAAATATCGAAAAATTCCATAGAATTAGCAAATAAATCTTCTTTATTATCAGAAGATTCTGCCCAAAAAGGCTTATTTTTAGATATTGAAAAAAGACTCCCTAATTTTCATTTGCAAGTTGCCCTTAATACGGATGATCAACCATTAGGACTATTGGGAAGTTCTGGAGCAGGAAAAAGTATGATTTTGCGTTGTCTGGCCGGGATAGAAACACCAAATAAAGGAAGAATAGTTTTAAATAATCGGGTATTATTTGACTCAGAAAAGAAAATTAATCTGCCAATTGATCAACGACAAATTGGTTTTTTGTTCCAAAACTATGCCTTATTTCCACATCTTACTGTAGCCCAAAATATCGCCTTTGGTATACCAAAATATATAGATACTAAAACAGAGGTAGAAAAGCAATTAATAGCCATGAAATTACAAGGATTTGGAAACCGCTATCCCCACCAACTTTCCGGGGGACAACAGCAACGGGTAGCATTAGCTAGGGCTTTGGCCAGTAAACCAGAAGCATTACTTTTAGATGAGCCATTTTCTGCCCTTGATACCCATTTACGCAGTCAATTAGAACAACAAGTTACAGAAATCCTGGCTGATTATTCTGGTGTAACTTTGTTTGTTACTCATAATATGGAAGAGGCTTATCGTTTATGTCCCCATTTGTTAGTATTAGAACAAGGAAAAGCCGCTCATTATGGTTCTAAATATGAGATTTTTCAACATCCTGCGAGTGTAAATGTGGCTCAACTTACAGGTTGTAAAAACTTTTCTCGTGCTAATATTTTATCACCTCAAAAAATAGAAGCAATTGATTGGGGTTGTACTCTTGAAGTTAGAGAAAATATTCCTTCAGAATTGTCTTATGTTGGTATTCGCGCTCATCATTTGATTTTTACAAAAGATCCTCAGCAAGTAAATACATTTCCTTGTTATTTAGTTCGTACCAGTGAAACACCTCACAGAATGACAGTATTTCTTAAATTACATTCTGTTGGTAATCATGCCAATGATTATCATTTACAAGGGGAAATTTATAAAGAAAAATGGGTAAATATTCAAGATCAATCTTTTCCCTGGTATGTGCATTTAGAACCTTCTCGGTTACTTTTAATGGAGTAAATAGTCTGTAGCTATTCTTGACTACAGGGAAATGGCCTTTTTTACCAGCAGGGGGGTTATTTGCAATCCGTACCTGTGGCGGTGTGGCTAGGGGGGAGTTACCAAGTGCTGGGGGATGTTAAGGCTAGTAAACAATGGTGGGAAGTAGCTTGTGAAGAATGTCAGGAGGCGTTTAATCTGGCTGCGGCTGATTATTGGTTAGGGAGAGCCTTGGTGGGTTTGGGGGATAAATCAGGGGCTAGACGGGCTTATGAAGGTGCGTTGAGTCAGCAGTTGTTGTATCCCGTGCGTGGGGAGGTGGAGGGAATTTTGGAGAGGCTTAAAAGGTAAGAGGAGTAAGGGTTATAGCGATTTAGGGTGGTTTTTTGGGGAAAAAATTTGCCCGTAACTCGAAAAATTCACAAATGGGGGGGGTAAAACGTCTAAATAGTGTGGGAAGAAAAAACCACTAAGGCATAATTCGTAGGTAGAGGGATTAATTATCTAGGACTAGCCCTTTCGAGGCCACGAACGAAGAGCAGTTCCATTGGTGATATTGCTCCTGGGTGTCGTGGGTTAATAGTCCCTGTGTTTACAAATGGAAGTCAAGGTGATATTTCCCCCTGTTCTGGGATTGACTTAGCACGAGCCATCTTTCATTAACATTTAGCGGTATATAAGGAGTCTTGATCATGAGCGATAAACCAAAGCAACAACCATTAAGCTTCATTGCACCCATTAAGGGTGAAACTGAGGTAGAAGTACAAAAGAACTATAACAAACTAAGTGGATTAATAGCACAGGTTGATGCAACAGGTCTTAATAATGTAGGTACAGTGCATTTTGGGAATTTTATATTTCTTGAGCCTGCCACTGGAGACAATGGTCAAAAGTATTACAAGAAGTTCGCACTCTTTACATTCTATGATGGAACTTTTGAGCAGTATGTTAAAGACTTCGTAGATAAAGTTGGTAACACATTCAATGCCTTACTAGCCCATTTAGACGATGTTCCTGAAGATTTGATTCCGGTTGAACAAAGCCCTCAAGAGTTTGCTGAATATGTAAGAAAATATGATCAACCAGTAGCTAAATGGTATGCGGCTTATCCTAATAAGATAGTGAAGGAAATTACTAACCCAGTTCAAGGGGGAACTTACATTAAGGAATAAGACTGGTTTGTTTATATTCATCAGGAAAGTGATGCCAGAGAGGGAGCCATCACTTTCCTGATGCTGAAAAATCAACTTTGATGCAGTTGAGTCATACCAACCTGGCAAAAAATAATCACTTTCCGAATATTACCGCACTTAAAATATAGTAAATCTATGACAAACAACCCGACTTCAAAACAGCTTAACTTAGCTGATATCCAAGGTTTAATTGTCCGTGGCTATAACATGGATGTTGTACGCTATTTTGTTCTCTGCGTTGATGATGCAACCAAGGCAAAACAATTCATTTGTGATTTGATAAATGGTGAATCACTTAAAATAACCAGTGCAGAGCAATGGAATATAAAACCAAGTTATTGTTTAAATATTGGATTTACTTTTGAAGGATTAAAAGCTCTCAAATTACAAGACGATGTTAATCAAGCATTTAAACATGGAAATTATCAGCCATTTAGAGAAGGTGCTATTGATCGAGCTAGTGCAATAGGTGATACTGAAGAGAGCGATCCTAAAAATTGGATAAACGGGTTAGAACAAAAAGATAAAGCTCATATTTTGCTTTTGCTTTTTGCCCAAGATGGGGATACTCTAAGTAAGAAATCTGTTGAATTACGAGATAAGTTTGAGAAACAAAAAATCCAAGAATTAGGTTATTTTGACGGGGCAAAACTTCCTGATGAGGATGGTAAACCCAGTGATATGATTCATTTTGGCTACCGGGATGGAATTACACAGCCGAGAGTAGACGGTTTTCCTGCAAAGGATGGCATTCCATACGATGGACAGCCTGTTATTCCTGCTCATGAGTTTGTCTTAATTCATACAACAGAACCACCGTACGCACCATACAAGGTACCAAAACCACTTGAATTGGGAGAAAATGGGAGTTTTGCGGCTCTTCGAGTGCTAAAACAGAATGTAGAAGGTTTTGAAAAGTTCCTTCAAAACCAAAAAGACGTAATTAATCCAGAAACTTTGGCTGCTAAAATGTGTGGTCGCTGGCGTAATGGTGTACCTTTAGACCTTTCTCCAGAGCAGGATGAACTTGAGCCACCAATTAGTTACGAAAAATTCAATAGCTTTGATTATAAAGAAGATCCAACTGGATTGAAATGTCCCATTGGTTCACATATACGGCGCAATAATCCTCGTATCACACCAACAGCAATCGGAGACCCTAACTTACGTCGGCTTATACGTCGGGGAATACCGTATGGATCAGCTTATGATCCTCAATCTGCTGATCCTCAATCTGCTGATGAAGAAAGGGGACTGCTTGGTTTGTTCATCTGTGCTAGTCTCGGAGAACAATTTGAATTTGTTATGAAAGACTGGGTTAATAGTGGCAATTTTGCTAGCTTAGGCGATAAGGTTAAAGATCCTTTGCTCGGTGCTAATAACCCTCAAGACAGCAAATTTGATATTCCATTGTCGCCTCCGCCTGATAAAAAATCATTAGAAATAAAGGGATTTGAGCGATTTATTATCACTAGAGGAGGTGCTTACTGCTTTCTCCCTAGTATTACCGCTCTAAAATACATGGCTGGATCAGAAACAACTGCAAGTTGAATAGTGAGAGCGAACCGAGTCATAACTTTGTCAGAAACTATCTATAACCTTTGTCTGAAGGCTATTGGCAGAGCTATCACCTGTTTCTAGAAAGAAGAGCGATCGCACTTCCTACATCTCCAAAATGCGATCGCCCTACTTATCCCCAAGAGCGATCGCTTATCTTTCATCAAAGTCATTTTACCAGAGAGCGATCGCTACTTCCTGACCCAACAACCCCAAGGCCTACCTCAGCCATTCTGGGACATCCAAATCAGAAAGCTCAAAATTTGATCAACTGGTGGTACTGGATAATCATTCAAGTCAATGGTTACTGTTTGTCCTTCTAGTTGGAGAAACCGCCAAACCGTACCACTTGTCACCGTTCCGTAAATTGTGGAAATCGGCTGCTGCTTCTGTTGATTAAAGCGTTGTGCTGCTACCATTTCGGCTAAACATTGTCCCAGTCCTGGTTTTAGGTCTTCTTTTTTCGCTTCCACCAAAACCACTGCCGGGGCTTTAATATACAATTGCTCTGGAGAGCGACTAATCAGAAAATCAACATAACCCATCAAATCAACCTCTGGCTGCACGTTGAACTCTTCACCGGAAAAGACACTAATTTGTCCATGAAGCTGACGTTTGACTTCTAGTAAAACGGGATTGATAATGCCTTCAGAACGCGCTTTTTCACTACCTACTGCAACTGCCCAAGGTATGGTTTCTTTCAATGTATCTTTGAGCAAAGAACTCGGATTAAATGGGGAAATCTCTGGTAGAAAGCGATCGCCTTCAACAATTGTCAGTTGAAAATCATCTACAGCTTTACTCAAAGTAAATTTACTATAAGGCATAAAAGTTTTCTCGATAATTGGTAATATAAAGATATTTTACCGAAAAGCGATCGCCTTGATAATGGGAAATTGAGGGCTTGACACTACCCATCGTAGACATCGCTGACAAAATTTTGAGTATTTTAGCTGATTGACAAAAGCTATTTTATAGGAAGTTCGATCGCACTTCCTACATTTCCACAATGCGATCGCCTGTTTAGAGATAGCTTACATTATTATCTAAATATAAAACCAGAGGACTATCTGCTGCTGAGAAGAGGGATTCTTCTAAATAAGTTGTACAACTTACCCTTTCTTGACTATAACTAATTTTATTTACGGTTTTCTAATAAATGGGAGAGACTGAAAAATATATCTTGATTATCTTGATTTCCAGCCTCCCTAAAATTAACTTAATTCCAATAAACCTTGATAACCTGTGACAATTCTATTACCATCTTTGAGAATGTGAACTTCAATTTGATCACTAGCCCAAGTAATTTTATCTGCAAATTCTGGGTTAAAGATATTTACATTTTGATTACTAGAAGAAACGGGAGAATCAGGAGAATTAATTGCTAGAGATTTGACATAAGGACCATCAATCAAAATATCTAATTCTGCTAATAATTCTTTGGCACCTGGAGGGGCAGAATTAGATTGTAATTGCTGGAGTGTAAAACCGGTAAAAGACATAATATTTAAACCTGCTGCTTTTAACTTTTTGGCTAAAATTGTTAATGCAGGTGCTTGCCAAAATGGTTCACCACCGGAAAAAGTTACACCCGTATTATGGGGATTTTTGAGAATACTTTCAGCTAGGGTATCAATAGCCACTAAATCATTAATCTCAAATGCCCAGGAGTCGGGATTAAAGCAACCAGAACATTCACGATTACAACCCTGTACCCAAACAACAGCCCGACAACCTGGTCCATTAACCTCCGATTGGTCAACATAACCCATAATATTAAGATAGCCGGGGGGAATATCCGCGAGTCCTAGAGATGGGTTCATGGGCTTGGTTTCCATCTTTTGTCAACTCCTTTTCAACTTTTCCTATTACTTGCTAATATAGCGATACTCTGAAAAACTGTTTAGATTTCTTCAGCAAGTCCTAATTAACAAAGAACTTGATATAGATAAATTTCTCACAAGAGGTGAAACTTACTGAGTTTCATTCAAGTAAAATCCCTGTCAGACAAGAGTTTTAAAAAGCTGACTACTAACCGCTGACCACTGACTGCGATAAGATCAACAGAATTTAACTTCCATAAACGATTAGCAATGGTATTATTCAAGTATTACAAAAAGTAAAGGGCGATTTTACTATGACCAAAGCACCTGTTGCTCCTGTGGTGCTAGTCATTCTAGATGGATGGGGCTACTGTGAGGAAAAGCGAGGAAACGCTATTATTGCTGCCAAAACTCCCGTCATGGACAGTTTATGGGCTGCCTATCCCCACACCCTCATTCGCACATCAGGAAAAGCCGTAGGGTTGCCAGAAGGTCAAATGGGCAACTCGGAAGTTGGTCATTTGAACATTGGCGCTGGTCGAGTCGTGCCACAAGAACTGGTACGGATCTCAGATGCTGTAGAAGACGGTTCTTTAAGGGTCAACCCAGCCCTGGTGAAAATTTGCCAGGAAGTTCGTTCCGCTAGTGGCAAGTTGCATCTAGTGGGGCTTTGTTCTGATGGGGGGGTGCATTCCCATATTACCCATCTATTGGGACTACTTGACTTAGCGAAGGAACAGCAACTTTCAAAAGTTTGTATCCATGCGATTACTGATGGCCGTGACACGAAACCAAAAGATGGGATCAGGTTCATCCAGCAACTAGAAGAATACATAGAGCATATTGGTATTGGTGAAATTACTACTATTAGTGGTCGCTATTATGCCATGGATCGTGATCACCGCTGGGATAGAGTTCAACGCGCTTATGATGTAATGAGAACAGACGGTACGGGCAATGGACTCTCGGCTGGAGAGATATTACAAACATCCTACGCTGAAGGTATTACTGATGAGTTTATTCTCCCCGTCCGTCTGCAACCAGGGGCGATAGAATCGGGTGATGGGGTAATATTTTTTAATTTCCGTCCTGACCGTGCTAGAGAACTAACTCAAGCTTTTGTCAGTAAAACTTTTAACGGTTTTGAAAGACGGCCAATTTTGCCGCTTTCTTTTGTAACTTTTACCCAATATGATCCAGAATTACCTGTTTCTGTGGCTTTCGAGCCTCAAAACCTGACTAATATTCTGGGTGAAGTTATCGCTAACCGTGGTTTAAGACAGTTTAGAACTGCGGAGACGGAAAAATACGCTCATGTCACCTATTTCTTTAATGGAGGAATGGAGGATGCTTGTGTAGGAGAAGACCGGGAATTAGTCAGTAGTCCAATGGTCTCTACTTATGATCAAGCTCCGGGTATGTCAGCACAAGCTGTGACGGATGTAGCGATCGCTGCTATTAAAAAGGGCATCTATTCTCTAGTAGTGATGAACTATGCTAACCCTGATATGGTAGGGCATACGGGACAAATCCCGGCTACAGTAACAGCTATTGAAACGGTGGATCGTTGTTTGGGTCGTCTGATTGATACAATTGGTAAAGCTGGTGGTACGGCAATTATTACTGCTGACCACGGCAATGCTGAGTATATGCTAGATGAGGGCGGTAATCCTTGGACAGCGCATACTACCAACCCAGTTCCTTTAATCTTGGTAGAGGGTGAAAAGGCCAAAATACCGGGATATGGAACAAATGTGGAATTAAGAAATGATGGCAAATTAGCCGATATTGCCCCAACTATTCTGGATATTTTACAAATATCCCAACCCCAAGAAATGACCGGGCGATCATTACTGAAAGCCGCAGAATATGATTTACAATTAACTCGTACTCCTGTACAGGTGGGCTTGTAAAATTGTAAAATGTTAGTTTAGTCCTGGCGGTTTCTAACCGCCAATTTAGCTAAATCCCTTATTGTCTGATGACTTCTTATCACCAACATTTCTAATATGGCAATTACTAACATCGTACAAGGTATTTGGGCATTTTCCGCCCTTGGTTTAATTGTTCTGGTTTTGTTACATAGTCCTAAAGGTGACGGAATTGGTGCTATTGGTGGACAAGCACAATTGTTCACAAGTACCAAAAGTGCCGAAAATACTTTAAATAGAGTTACTTGGGCGTTAACGGTGGTTTTTATGGGTTTGACTGTGGTTTTAAGTGCTAATTGGTTGCCCAAGTAGTTGTGAATGAAAATGGGGAAAATTACCCAAAATCAACGATTTTGGCGACGGTTAATGGCAGTTCTGATTTTAGCAATAAGTACAGGACTGTTATTTATTTTTACTGATTTTTCAGTTAATGCTGTTTTCAGGGAACAGGAGAGAAATTTTCAATTATCTAATGCTCTATCTGTTCTTGAAAAACACCATGCTTTACCACCAACGCTGGTAAAATGGCACGATAAAACAAATAGTGGTGATTATTTTGATCAAATCAAATCTACTAAAGTTGGTTATTTAATTTGGTCAAGTTTTCCGGTAAAGGTGAATATAGAAACACCAAAAGATATTGGTGAAAAACAATCACAAATATGGGTTAATAATGTTTTAAAAGCAGTTGAAGAATGGAGTATTTATTTACCTTTACAGGTAGTAGAAAAATCTGATATTGCTGATATTAAAATTATTCGTAAAGTGCCACCTTTACAACGTGAACCTAATGGTAAGATATTACGGGCGCGTTCGGCTTTAACTACTTATGATTTATATACTGCAAATAATATTTTATCTCACAGGTTTACAATTTTGTTGAGTCCTAGTCAAACTGGTGAATATGTACTATCAGCAGCCCGTCATGAACTTGGCCATGCTTTGGGAATTTGGGGTCATAGTTTGTCACCGACTGATACTATGTATTTTTCTCAAGTTCGTAACCCACCGTTGATTTCTGTTAGAGATGTAAATACTTTGAAACGGATTTATGAACAATCTACAGGTCTGGGTTGGTCTGTTGTGGGGAAAGATTGAATATTATAAGATAGTTCTTCCTCGTCGGTTCTATGATAACAGATTTTTCGCTTAGTGTCAATACCTTATACTTGACAATTTGCCAGTTTGGAGGCTGTTAAAACTCTTTAGTGCAAACTTCATTGTCAACAGCCTCTTGATTTGATTAAACTCGGCGCAGATTCATTAGTTCTTGAGGAGAGGCCAGCATATCAATGGCTACAAAGAATATTTTTCCTTCAGGATTGATCAAAAACCGCCAAGAAATGTTCATACCGACAGTAACACCAAACCAAGGAGTTTGGACGATTCCTGTAATTTTCAGTTGCTTAGAACCGTCTGGTTGCACTTCACAGATACCTTGTTGCGGCATCATGTTTAGTCCTTGTGCTTCTTCGCGCATATATTTAGCGATCGCTTCCCGGCCAACAATGGGCTTTTGGAATGGTGGTTGTAGCGCACCGTCGGTAGTAAATAGCGCAATAGCAGCATCAAAATTATCTGCATTCATGGCTTCAATATAGCCTAACACAGCGGGTTCTGTAATACCGTCAATTTTCACCGAGGAAATGACTGGAGTTGTGCGTTGGAAAGCAGGTTCTGTAGCTGCTTTGGGATAACTACTAGGACCGAGTTCAGAAGTATCAAATCCCATATCTACTACAGTATTCCGTAATACGGTAATTTGCTGACCTGGATCAAGTTTTTGTGTAGCTTCTAATACAAATTTTACACCAGGAGACATTTGATAACCAACGGGAATAGGAGTAATAATCCCCTGTTTCATCAATTCTCCTAATTCATACCAGAACGCTAGTTTAGTATTTACACTGAAGAACCCATAGGAACGGCTAATAGGAGTATCAGCGCGACTGGCTAAATCCCGCATAACTTTTGTTTGTTCTTCGCTGGACATTTGCTTAATTTGACTCAGCAAACCCTCGGCTAATTGTAAACGTGCTGCTCCTGGTGCTGCGGGAGTAATAGTTTTACCCATTTCAGTATAAGCGTACCAAAGATAAGCTAATTTATCATCAACGTTAAGTTGATCAAACAAGGCTATAGTTGCGGGAATTGGACTAGGAACTTGAGTATTAGAAAAAATAGTTTGAGCAGACTGGATAGTTAATGCCACAATTGGAATCTCCAAGATTATGTGTTTATTAGTCGCTATGAAAACTTAAGTTAAAAATGTTGATGATGAACTTAGGTTTTATGTAAAGTAATGTAACGGAAATCTTAATTTTTGTAAAGACATGGAAATTACGACTTGACAAAATAGATTAAATATGGTTTTTTAGCATAAATGAATAAATAACAAATATCTTCCTCCTCTAGAAGTAGCTAGAGTTAGGTGCAGTTTTCTATAACCATTGTCGAGACGTTCCATGAAACGTCTCTGCTAGAGGTGTTTATTGATTGTCAAGGGGGGATAATGAATGACATTATCTAAACACCCCAACTCAGTGTTAAAGGTCGCTGTGCGAGGACTTGATAATAAAGCTGTTCTAATTGGGTGATGTTATCATTCAGGGTATAACGTTCCAATACCCGCTTTCTGGCTTTTTGTCCTAGCAATGTTGTTAATTCTGGATGATCTTGAAATAGTGGTAAGAGAGTTTTTAACTGCGATCGCACGCTCCTAGTATTAATTGCTACACCCGCTCCCTGTTCTAAAACTTCTCCGTCAGCGCCGACATCAGTAGCTAAACAGGCTAAACCACAGGACATTGCTTCTAATAGGGATAGGGATAGACCTTCTACCAAAGAAGGCAAAATAAATACATCAGATCCCCGTAAAATTTCGATGCGGCGATTTTCGTCAGCGATAAATCCTAACCAGATGATCCCATATTCAATCCCATAAAATGACTCTAAAGAAGGTTTTAATGGACCATCACCGACAATAAGTAATTTTGTATTAATTCCCATATCTGACTGTTTCCAAGCACGCAAGAGAGATTCAACGTTTTTCTCCTGAGCGATTCTTCCTTGATACACAAATAATCGTTCAGCGCCAAATTCTGCTTTAATTTGGGAATGTCCTGGAGAATACTTAATAGTATCTACACCATTAGGAATTACAGCAATTTTGTTTTCTCGTACCCCCATATTTGAGAGTAATTCTCTTTGAATTTGGGAAAAAATAATTACGCGGTCATAATGATCTAAAAAAGGGGCATAGAGTTGATAAGCTAGGAGTTGGGTACTAGATAATAGTTTTGCTCCTTTACCTGCAAATGGAGTGTGAAAAGTTGCAATTAGGGGTAAATTTAATTCTTCGCAAATTTCTGGTAAAACGAAGTCAAGAGTTGATAAAGTCAGAGAAGCGTGGACTATATCGGGTTTAATTTCTCTGAGGGAATCTTTCAAAACTTTAGTTGCTTTAAAAGAGGGAATAGTGTAAACCTGGGACTTGTAGATAAATGGTAGGGGAACTTCTTGAAAATTCGGCCAGTTGTCCGTGGTGGCTTCTTCCTGAGCGAAGTGTAGAAAACTAACCTCATGTCCTCTATCTAATAAGCCGTTGGTAATTTCTCGACTGTAGGTGACGTTACCACAAAAGGGCGTTTTTTTTCCAATCCAAGCTATACGCATTTTTTGGTTATCTATAAAAAAGGCGAGTGTCAACTATACTGTTTTGATTATGCAGTTGTGATAACAGAATTTTCGTGATGATAAAAATTCAGTTACAGGTAATTGAAAAACTAAATAATCGGTAAAATTAAAAATTCAATAAATAACTTTATTGATGATAAATATTAAAAAGTTATGAAAGATTTATTTTATCACAACTTAGTCAACTGATTATTGAGTTTATTTTCAACCAGGCAAATATTTTCTATTTGACTGGATTAAGTATAGCATAAATTCATGATTTTGATGCAGTTGTTGATGATTTAGCATCCTCAGATGTACCAGCATTGTACCAGGTAAAGAGACAGCCGCATAGGACGATGACGGCTAGGGTAAAAAATACTGCTTTTAAGCCGATAAAAGTTTCTGCTATACCTGCTAAAGCCAGGGGGAGGGAGAGAGCAATATTAATCACATTATTTTGCAGTCCAAATACCTTACCGCGCATAGCTGGGGGGGTTTCGGTTTGAATTGCGGTTTGCATGGGTATACCGACTAAAGAGCCAAATACGCCCACTAGGGCTATAAATAGGAGTACGGGTAAGAGTTGGGTTGTAAATAATGATAAACCAATTAAAGAGGCTGTCATGCCGATACAACCGCAAAAACTGAGTTGTTTGTAGGAAAAACGTTGACCAAATTGGCCGAGAATTGTCGCCCCCACAGCAACACCAACACCTGCGGAGGCTAGTAAAAAGCCGAATTGAGAGGCTTTGATATTAGGGATAATTTCTGCCATGCGAACAGCCAGAACAGTGAGGGCTGCAAAGACAGAAAATAAGATAATTAGTTGTAATAAAGCATTACGAACGCGATGATTTTCTTGAAGATAACGTAACCCGTCCCGTAGGTCCAAGAAAACGTGAGGAAATTCTGTCTCCGGGGGGTGAGGTTTTTCGTTAGTTTGGATTAATAATAATATTAACCCAGCGATCGCATAACTACCACCGACGAAAATTTCTTTTCCCAAGCCACCGTTACCACCTAATTGTATCCACAGTTTATCTGCTAATGCTAAAACTGGTTCTCCGACTGCAAAACCAACAATTACAGAAGCCATCATTGTTGTTGTATAAAGAGAATTAGCAGACAGTAAATCTTGTTCTTTTACTATTAAAGGAATGGCGGATTGTTCGGCTGGTGCAAAAAATTGTGTTAAGGTAGAAACTAAAAAAGTCACACCTAAAATAATCAAGAAACCCACTGGTAAAACTCCCACAGGCTGCCAATTATGAGTAAACCATAATAGGGCAGGAATGAGTAAAACCAGAATACCACGCCAAATATTTGATGCTACCAAAACAACTTTTTTTGACCAACGATCTACAAACACCCCAGCAAGAGAACCAAATAATACTGCGGGAATTGTAAAGGCCATCATTAAAGCGGAAACCCAACCGCTAATACTTTGATCACTAGCTTGAAACTGGCTATTAATCAAAGCGATCATTAATACTAAATAAACTTTATCAGCTAATTGACAAAAAACTTGACCTGCCCAAAGAGCCAGGAAATTCTGATTTTTTAATACAGGTAAAAAACCTGCTTGTTGATGATTTTTTGAATCTTGACCTCCCGAACCACTATCCATTATTGGTAAAGTTTCTGGTATTATTTCCGTTGCTACTGAGTCCTGATCCTGATCACAATTAATTTTGCCATTTATCTCGGTAATTTCTAGTGATTTAGGGATATCAGTCAAGGGAATTTCTGATGTGAAATTTCCAGATTCAGAAATATTATTGAGTGACATTTCTGAACTATGAATATGACTTAGTTTAGGTGAAGAAGCAAGATTATGATCTGATGATCTATGGTTTTTTTTAGCTTCGCTAGGTGAGTGAGTTCCGCTTTTTCTATCTAAATCAGACGATTGCATCATGGTTAGTGGCAAAATAAGAGTCAATCAAAGTGGCAGAGTGAATAAGTTGTCCTAAATGATACTGGACATACTGACGTAAAACTTGCTCAACAGCTAACCATTCAGAATAGTCGGCTGCATCTATTTGTATTATCTCTATTTCCGAGAGATGTTGAAGCATAAACAGTTCCTTTCCGTTCAACAGGTAAGAAACAATTGGTAACTCCTGCTGATAAAAAACCGTTTTATCACTAGGGTCAGAGGCCAAGGATTGGGTATTGGGAACATTTGTCTTTGTTTTTCCGTTCATTTTCCGATCTTCCCATTTTCCCTGCTCTATTTGCTGTTGCAAATTTTTCCAGGCCTCTAAACAAATTATCCCACCAGAGGGAATACTAAATCCAACTTGCCAATGGGGATTTTTCCAGTCTGGAGTTAAAAACCGCTGTGTTAAGCAACAAAATTCTACTTGTGGTCTTAGACCCGCTAAATTTAGAAGCTGAAATACACCTTGAACTAAAAAAGCAATTACACATTTCGTCTCTGTTCTGGGTATATCCTCTATACGCTGAATATATTTATTAAATAATTCATAAATTTCTATTTGGGGTTGTTCGCTTAAAGATTGACATAAGACTATTTCAGCTAAATATTGACTAGCAGCTAATTTACCCAAATTCTTAGATAAACCCGGATAATTTTTAATAGTTTGAGCCTCAATAATTATATCGAGATTTTTACCTGGAGAAATTAGTAATTCATTAATCACAAACATCCCCATTTTAGCGCCCAGACTGGAATTTTGTTTACGCGCCCCCGTCGCCACTGCCCGAATTAAACCAAATTCCTGGGTAAGAATTGTGACTATTTTATCCGATTCGCCCAGGGGCTGAGTTTTGAGATTGATACCAGTTGCTTTGTAGGTTTTACTCATTAGTTACTGGTCATTAGTAAAAAATTTTTCATATTATCTATTCCTCGACCGGGTTATTACGTTGACGAAGTAAATCTACACCACGGGATGTGCCTAATCGAGTCGCACCAGCTATAATTAGATCTAAGGCTTCATTGTGTGTACGAATACCTCCTGATGCTTTGATTCCTACCCGATCTTTTGCTATCTCTTTTAAAAGTTTAACATCTGCTACAGTTGCACCACCATTCCAACCTGTACTGGTTTTCAAGAATGCTGCACCAGCATCCATAGCCAATTCTGCTGCTATTTTTTTCTCAGTATCAGTAAGAAGACTGGTTTCCAAAACTACCTTAACAGGCTGTCCGGCTTCTTCGCAAATTGTGGCAATTTCCTGGTGAACTTCGTCTGTTTTCCCGGCTTTTAACCACCCTAAATTAATAACTACATCTAATTCAGTAGCGCCATTATCTACTGCTTCTTTAGCTTCATATAATTTCACGGCTGAGGTATTTGCACCATTGGGAAAGCCAATGACCGTACAAATTCGTGGATTTTTTTTATACAGTAGCTCTGCTGCTTGCTTGACATAGCAGGGATTTACACAAACGGAAGCAAAGTTATATCTATATGCTTCATCGCACCATTTACTTATATGTTCTGGGGTGGCGATTGGTAATAGCAGAGAGTGGTCAATAAATGGTGCAATATCAATATTTGGATAGTCTAGTGCCATCGTTTTTATTTTGGTGTAGAGTTTAATGAACTTTATAAAAAGTTAAAGTATTTCCTATATATTAAACTATATTAAACCACACAACATCGGAAACTGCTGTAATTGTTCAGATATGTATTTTTATGTTTATATTTCTCCTATCCCCCCGGATAGGATATCATGATACAAAGCGAGAGAAATAATCTAGGGACTTTCTAGGGTTCTCTCTCTATTTTATTTTGGTTATCTTGAGGAACTCATTGTGGTTGCAACCCCCGAAAAACTGCACGCTACCCATAGCCACGAGCATCTACCCAGCAAAGACCGTGTAGCCGTGTTACTTATGGGCTATGGTGAAGTCGAAAGCTACGAAGATTTTGCTAACTATAACGAACAAGCTTTGAATTTACTGACGGCTAAATTCGCTCCTGTTCCTACTTGGATTTATCCCCCTTTAGCCAAGCTTTTGGCATTATTTGATCGTCATGAATGGGGACACACACACCACGATTTTATCTCCCCACACAATGCCATCTTTGAAAGACAAAGAGCAGGTATTGAACACGAATTACAACATAAATGGGGTAATGGTGTTCAAGTTTTCAAAGCCTTTAACTTCTGCGCTCCCTTTTTACCAAATCAAGTTTTAGCCGAAATTAAAAATCAAGGTTTTAGCAAACTTCTGATTTATCCACTATTGGTTGTTGATTCAATTTTTACCAGCGGTATTGCTATTGAACAAGTGAATAATGCCCTGGTAGAATTAGCTGATGGTGATGAACATTGGATCAAAGCTCAAAGATATATTCCTTCCTTCTATAATGAGCCAAAATATATTGATTTAATGGCGCATTTAGTAGAAGAAAAAATTCATACTGATTTGGCTACAGGTTATTTGCCTTCCCAAATTGGTATTATCTTGATGAATCATGGTTGTCCCCATAAAGCGAAAGGCTTTACATCTGGGATTGATGAAAGTCAAGCCATGTATGAGTTAGTCAGAAACAAGTTAATTAACAATTATCCATTAATTTCTGTTGGCTGGTTAAATCATGATACACCACTAATTGAATGGACACAACCAAATGCTACCCAAGCTGCTCAAAATTTGATTCAATTGGGTGCAAAGGTAATTCTATTTATGCCCATTGGTTTTGCCACAGAAAATCATGAAACTTTGTTAGATGTCCACCACATTATTCATGATTTAGAGAAACAACATCCAGATGTAGATTATTTACAAATGGCTTGTGTGAATGATGATCCCCAATTTTTAGCTATGGCTGCTGAATGGGCAAATACACATATTGCAGAATTGATGAAAACTGAAGGAATGGCTGTTAATTCTCAATCAACTATTACTCATCACCATCATCATCATTAACTTAAACTACCCCATTTTTTCTTTTGGATCATTGAATTTTGAGACATGAGAAAACATCGTGATTAAAGGACTGGAATTACCAGGGTTTCAGGCATTTTCTTGCTCACGAATAATTTAGGATTGTTATATATTAGGACTTACACATGGACAATATCAACCAAATATGATGTATGGGTTTCGGGAATTTTAAAGTGATTTTTTGATAATTTTTGAGCAATAGCGAAGCGCTGCTGCAAGTAGTTCGCTATTGATCGGAAGTTAATCGCCAAAAGCCTGAAACGACGGACTTTAGTTCATGCACATCATGGTGAATTTGTACAGTGCATAAGTCCTATATATTTATCAAGATTTTCCGTTTATTTGGTAAGTCCTAATTATAGAAATTTTGGGATAGGCAATTACAGCAAATTGTCATCAAACCCGGAACAAGAACCCCACCCCCAACCCCCTCCAATATCAAAAGTTTATCCTTTTCTTCCCCCCGCTGCGGGGGGATTGAGGGGGGTGCGAGGAAGGGGCTAAGATGTACCTTATATGATTGGAAATCGCTGTAATTTCCTATCCCCACTTTTGCAAAACCCTGAAACTAACAACTTTTATACAGAACTTAGCGGAAACTAAGACTATGAATTTAATCTAAAATCTCATATCCACAATCAATTAATTTCTGGGTGGTGTCCGTCGTCTTTGCAGAAAATCAGGAATAGTCGGAGAGGGTTTGTCCTTTGGTGGTTCTGGAATTGGAGGAGGATTATTAACAGGTGGTTGCAGTGGTGCCGGTTTTCTGGTAGTAGTAGAAGCAGGAGTAGGTGTGACAACTCTAGGAGTAACGACAGTTTGCGCCGAAGGGGCTTGAATTTCCCCAGTAAAGCCAGTAGCAATCACAGTAATTCTGACTTCTCCCTGGAGTCTGTCATCAATTACCGCACCAAAAATAATATTGGCATTAGGATCAACCACTTCATAGATTGTTTCCGCAGCAGCATTCACCTCATGAAGAGTTAAATCACTACCACCAGTAATATTAAACACAACTCCTCTAGCACCCTCAATAGAACATTCTAGCAAAGGTGAAGAAATTGCAGCGATCGCAGCTTCTCTAGCTCTAGATTTACCTGAACTCACACCAATTCCCATCAAAGCCGATCCCGCATCAGCCATAACAGCCCGCACATCAGCAAAGTCAACATTTACCAATCCAGGAATAGTAATAATATCAGAAATACCCTGCACACCTTGACGTAACACATCATCGGCATAGCGAAAAGCTTCTTGTACGGGAGTTTGTTCAGGAATCACTTCCAACAGCTTATTATTAGGAATAATAATCAATGTATCAACTCGACTTTTCAAGCCTTCAATTCCCTGTTCCGCTTGGCTGGTGCGTCTGCGTCCTTCAAAGATAAACGGCCGAGTTACCACACCAACCGTGAGAGCGCCCATTTCCTTAGCTACTTCCGCGACAATTGGGGCAGCGCCGGTACCAGTTCCCCCGCCCATACCAGCAGTAATAAATACCAAATCCGCACCGTCCAAAGCGGTAGCAATTTCATCACGAGATTCCTCCGCCGCCTTTTGACCAATAGCCGGATTTCCGCCCGCACCTAATCCTCTAGTTAGCTTTTGGCCAATTTGTAGACGACTAGGAGCGCCCGCTAAAGTCAGGGCTTGAGCATCAGTGTTAATTGACCAAAACTCTACTCCAGATACATCAGACTCAATCATCCGGTTGACAGCATTACCACCGCCACCACCGACACCAATCACCTTGATATTGGCAACACGACCCGGAACAATTTCACCAATACCACGATTTTCAGAAGAAATTCTCTTGTTATCTTGACCTTGGGCAAAATTCAACGAAGAGTTATTAAAAGGATTAGTTGAGTTGACTGCTAGAGAGAACCCTGGTTGGTTTCCAGCTTGAGAGTTATAGATTAGCCCTTGGTTATTATCAAGTGTCATTGGATTTGTGAAAGGTAGATAAACGACTTTTATCCGTGTGATTCAGCTAAGAATCAACTATATTTTGACATTGCCAGAATTGATTGGCATATTTTTACTATTTCCCAGCTTACATAATTGCAGGCAATATTTAGTAATTTGTTACCAAATCAGGAATCGAATTTAACTAGTGAGATGAACTGTAGTAAAAGTTACATACGTAAGGCAGAATATTTACTACTTAGTTATATGACCTTATTTTTGACTAGTTATCAGGTAATACTACAAAAACCCTGTTTCTTTTATGACTCCTTTATTGGCGTATTTTTGAAATAATTAGCTGTATAGTTGACGATAGCAACTGATAATGTTCCTAACTCCCTGCCCCATTCCTCAAAAGTATAGTTCCAAAAAGCATAGATAAAGCATAGATATTGATTTATCTCATGCCTATCTCTAGACATAAAGCTGTTGGGACTACCTGCATCTAGAATATTCGACTGGTTATCAACCCTTCGCTAGGGTTTATTTAGTCCTAGTAATAATTTTTAATAACCTCCTGCCCTTTTTAGAGAATTTCTCAGACATTAATTTTACAAACCTTGGGATGATTTTTTAATTAGGGTTTGCTGAAAAATCATATATCTATATATTTCACACTCTTGGTCCTGAACGAAAGGAGATTCTTGACAGTTCACAACAACCTGCTGCCGAAGTAGTCTTATAGTTGCTTCCTGTCCGTTGGGAGTCTCCCAATGCCATAAGGCGACTGTTTTTATTGTGGCACAAATTATGTAAAGCCGTCCTAGAAGCAGGGCGTTTTCATTCTCGAAATTTGCGATAAAATTAGTTACCTCAATTGCTAATTAAAAAAATGTCAGCAAGTTGTTACCCACCTAAACTTTATAATCGTAATAATCGTAATACAGATACTTCAAGCCCGGACAGCTAAATTTTGTGATGGGGGGATTTTGTCCACTAAAATTAATTATACAAATTAAATGCAGTACAAAGCGTAATATCTCCGACTTCTAGTATTGAATAAGCACTTATTATCACTATTGACACCGTCCAATAATAAGTCGGAGATTGGGTTGATCTAGCTGAATACATAACACTTAAGCTTAAGTAGGTTGGCGTGAAAAATTGTCGTTATGGTGAGGGAACAGGGAACGGGGAATGGGGAACAGGGGAGAGGTTTTGGGCAACTTTACTTTTCGTTACTTATGTCGGTTTTTTTTCGTTCACCTACTTACCTTTAACGTATTAGTGTTACGTATTCGGTTTTGACGATTTTTTGGTATTTAACCCTGGTTTTTCTTGATTCATTTGTACTAATGGAGTAGCAGGATTTGTTATATCAATAAAATCCATATTACCAGGATTAACTTTAGTCCTTAAATGACGCATTTGCACAAGTACCTGAATTTGTTCAGGTAATTTGCTGCTAGGGCTACCTAAATGCACAATTCCTAATTCAGTTGTCAAAATTAAATTTGTGGGATCTTGAAAATCAATTTCCGTTACCTTTAGAGAACTTTGGTGAATAGCTTCATAAAGTTGAGTCCAGAATGGTCTGTATTGTGCGGGAGAACCAATCACCATCATCTGGGGTAATCGCGCTTGAGGATTAATTGACATATACTTAGCCATGGGCATCAAGATCCCACTAGCATCTAGTAAACCTAGTTCATTTTGCTTATTGGCAGCACTGTTATTTTCTTCACAAAACTTAACATCAGGGGACTTTCCCGGAGTAGAAGGTGTAACCGCGCAACTAGTGACCGGTTGCTTTTTACGTATTTGGGCTATAGCCACAGGGACTCGTTCCTGAATTTCAATAATTAAACCAGGTGGCAACAACCGACGACTAACGGTGGCATGGGCAATATTTGGTTGTTTCCTCAAAGAGTCTGCAATTGAGGAGGGTTCAATTCGCCATAGAGACTGGGGAGAAGATGCCCCCAATAGTGAATAAATATCCTTTTGTGTCAAAACCTGATCACCGGATTTTATAACTATTTGCTTTGAATCCCTTAATACCCATATTGGCTGGATTGCCACCCATAATAAAGCCGAAGCCATTCCAGTCACGGCAATTGTTCGCCAAATAACTTGAATAATTTTGATTTGTCGCTGACGGCGTAATTTCTGCCGACGTTGAGCTAAATTTGTCCGAGAAACTGATAATATCCCAGCCATCTGAACTCCTTGTAAGTAGCAATCGAATTTATTTTGTATATTGAGTTCGCTTATACGAGCAATCAAATTTATCCCATATAATGGGCATTTTCCAGAAAATTAGCTTTTGCTAACACCAGCCTACGGCCAGTTCGGTACAGCCTTTGGTTTCATAAATCTATATAGCAGTTCCCATGCTCGTGAGGTACAAAGTTTTTTAGTTTTAGGCAAGATGCAAGAGGGAATAAATTGGTGTGTACTTCATTAGATTGGGAAACGCTATATTAATTTACATAAATTTACATTGTAATTTTACTCTAAGTAGAGAGGGACAAAAAACCACAGTATCTAAAGAAAAGTAAAATTTCCCTCTTGCCTGTTATTGGTAAAAACAACAATTTTTCAAGCTAATCTATTCTGAGGATTGAAAAACATCATGAGTTTGTCTGGGAAGAGTATCCTGATCACTAGTTGACTCCGAAAAATTCACTAACAAAGCTTGTATTCGCATTCGGGCGATATAAGGCCAACCTCCCTCAGACTCAATATTTCTGAGCAATGAATATAGTCTTTGGCGATTATCGGGCAAATTTTCCTGAAACACTCCATCCCGAATTTCTCTGTGCAATTGTTCTAAATGACGTAACACAGCCAGTATAGCAATTACATCCCCCTCGTAGGTTTCAGTTATATTTTTCACCGCGCTAGAGATCGCCTTTAGTTGCCAGGATAAATCCCCACAGGCCAAATTTTGATCATGCTCCATGAAAAGTTCTACTCCATAAAACTAATAGGATAGTGGAAAAGTTCCTAAATTGATCAACAAAAAAGTCAAATATTGGAGTATGCACGGGAGCATTCCAGTTTGGAACTAAGCAGAAATACTCTAGAGTGCAGAATGTGTGTTACAATAAATATTCCCAAATAAAAAATACGATCGCCTAAAATCAAAGCGATCGCAATTTTCCACAAAGGTTAAAAATTATTATCGAGACAAAAATAATAATTATCGTCTCAAATTATTCCTTAGCCTCAGCCTTGACAAAGAAAAGAGCAGTGCGTGGTCCGATGTGAATACCACCACGGTGGTCGCTGCCCCACTCACTAATGTATTTTTGGTCATCACCACCTCTATGAACACAGAGGGTGTTCCTTCTTTAATCGCCAAAACGTAAGCCGTTGCTAAGGGTAAATCCCCATCATGAAATTTGCAATTATCAAACTGGTTAGGATCCCAAGTATCATGATTGCGAGCAAAGGTAACAGCATACTCACCAGGCAAGGCACCCTTGGTATCTGATTACTTTCACTCCCAACTTTCAAGAAAGACGAGGTGACTTTTGACTTCCGAACATATAACTTTCTGGCTATTCTTAGGTAACAAGAATCCTTGGTGGTAAGGTAGAGAAAGCTTTTCCATAATCTGTGCTGTATTACGGCAGGATTTGACCACTAGAGTGCTTTGATTTTGAGTTAAAAAAAGTCGTATGATCTGGCTGATTTCCTTGTCCAAATACCTTTATTGTATGTACTGGCAACACATACATAATCGCAAATGGATGCGGTTCACTGCTTAGTCTATGGTTTGAATTCTAGACTCAGAAACGCAATGCGTTTAAGTACGTTTAGTAAAGCAGTTTGACAACTTAGATATTAATTTTTGAGATTGAGGTTGACCATGAGGTATCGCGCTTTAATTGTTGCTTTTTTCGCTCTATGCTTGGGACTAATCACCGCGTGTAGTGATGCGCCCTCTACCAGTGTAAGTGATGTACTTACCTATGAACAAATTCGTGGCACTGGCTTGGCTAACAAATGTCCCCAACTGGCAGAAACTAGTCGTGGTTCTATTGCAGTTGATCCCAACGTAATATACTCCATCAAAGAACTTTGTTTAGAACCAACGAATTTCTTTGTTAAAGAAGAACCTGCTAACAAACGTCAAGAAGCAGAATTTGTCGCTGGTAAAGTTATGACCAGATATACTTCTAGCATTGACCAAGTACAAGGTAAGCTAACCGTCAACTCAGATAATAGCTTGACTTTTACAGAAGAAGATGGTCTTGACTTCCAAGCTATCACCGTTAAGCTTCCCGGTGGTGAACTAGTACCTTTCTTATTTACCATCAAAAATTTAGTCGCACAAACACAACCTAATTTAACTAGCATCAATACATCCACTGACTTTGAAGGAACTTTTAAGGTCCCTTCCTATCGTGGTGCTGCTTTCTTAGATCCTAAAGGTCGTGGTGTTGTTAGTGGCTATGATAATGCTGTGGCTTTACCAGCCCAAGCTGATGATGAAGAATTAACCCGTACTAACGTCAAGCGGGCAGAAATTCTCACGGGCAAAATTTCTTTGCAGGTAGCCAAAGTTGATAACACTTCTGGTGAAATCGCTGGGACTTTTGAAAGTGAACAACCTTCTGATACAGACTTGGGCGCGGGTGAACCTAAAGAAGTGAAGATTCGTGGTTTGTTCTACGGTCGGATTGAGCCTCGTGCCTAAATTACTGATTAAATATTTATACAACCTAATGGAAGTGTAAAAATCTGTCCAGATTTTGGTGAGTTAATCACCTAATCTACATCCATAGAATCGTGTATAAAATACATTTTGGGAAATACAAAATCAGAAAAATCTTCCAGTCCAATATATTTGGAGAATAGGCATCTTGCCTGCCCTACTGAAGAATTTATTTGTGGTATTCCCTTAACCAAGAAGCACATTACTAACAACGTGCTTCTTGTTTTTTTGGAAACTAGGGTTTGAGGGATAGAGCTTTATATTACGATATAAACAAAAGTAATCACAGTCTAAGGCTAATAATCATTAAATCTTCTCAAATTCTCCAGAAATATAAGTAAATCTCATCGTTAATTAATTTAATTGGGTACAATTCCGGTTTATTATTTAATTGTTATTTGTATATTTTCATTCTATAACGGTTGTTTAACTAACTACCAAACACACTCAATTTAATTGAGTAAAAAACACTAAAGCACTTTTATTAATATTAATTGTGCGAAATGAACCATTGAATAAAATTTTACACAGCCAATATTTTCTTTCATAGAGGTTCATATAACCTATCTAAATGGCTATTTGAATATAGTTCTGATGCCTAGAACAAGGAAAGGGTTAATCAACAGATTCCAAATTCACTTAAAAACTCAAATTTTATGTCTAATATAGCCACCGACGAACTAAAACATCAAATTTCACAGTTGTTGCGAGAGTACCAGCAGTCCCGCTCGGAAAAAGTTCGTAATCAATTGGTGGAACTTAATTTTGGACTAGTGAGAAAAGAAGCTTATTATTGGGTTAATCAGTGCCATGAAAGCTATGAGGATCTGCTACAGGTAGGTTTTATAGGCTTAATTAAGGCAATTGAGAAATTTAAACTTTCTCAGGGAAATGCTTTTAGTTCCTATGCTATTCCCTACATTCGTGGTGAAATTCAACACTATCTGCGAGATAAAAGCGTAACTGTGAGAATACCCAGGCACTGGCTAGAAATCCAACAAAAAGCTGTCGGGGTTTGCCGTTCTCTCAGCGAGCAGTATCATCGTCAACCAACGGATAGGGAATTAGCGACTGCATTAAGAATTTCTCTAAGTGAATGGCAAGAAATTAAATTAGCATTGATTAACCGCACCCCCTTGAGTCTAGATGTACCTATAAAAGATGGAGAAGAAGGTTCTACTTGTTTGGGTGAATTAGTCCCAGACCCGCAGTACCGCAGTTTTCAATTAGCCCAAGAAGATCAAATTCGCTTACAACAAGCTCTAGTTCAGTTAGAAAAACTGACTCGTGAAGTTGTTGAGTATGTTTTTTTTCATGAGTTCACCCAAAAAGAGGTAGCAGAACTTCTGAATATTAGTGTTGTAACAGTTTCCAGGCGGGTTAAGAAGGGGCTGGAATTGTTGAAAAATATCATGGGTGAGGGTTAGTAGCTCCTTAGTGGTTTGCTAACTAGCTAGTATCAATTACTCACAATTAATATTTCCTCAGTAATTTTTCTATGATAATGCGGCTAATTTGGGATAAAATACTCAAGGTAAGCAGGCAACAAAGACTACTTTTGGCATAAAGCCCAGCAGTAGCTAGACACGCTGTTACCCTGTGGACTGGACAGTACCGACACTTAGTTTATTAGTTTAGTTATATTCAGTCGTTTCTATAGGAGTCTCTTGAAGGACTGAGTTTGAGCCTGACTGAGTAAACCTATAAACAAATCTTGCTATAGTTTTTGAGAAGAGTTAATGGTTAAAAATTCTTATATTACGGCTATTACAGCTACAACTATTTTAACAACCTTATCGCTCGCTGGATGTACGATAGGTGACACACCAACTGCTAGTAATACTACTAGTCCCCAACCAACTACCCCGCAGAATACACAACCACAACCTTTAGCGCGAGCTTTGAATAATCCCATTGTGCCTGCTAAACTGGTAGGGAACCGTGAGTCTGTTGGCACTTTGATTCCACCGACTAACGGTGTGGAGCGATTGCTTGTCATACAGAAAGGACGAACAGATCCCTTTGGGCAAATTGTGGACTCAAGAACGAAAATCGTAGTTCCTACATTATCCCCCTTGCCTAGTGCAATAAACCCAAAACCAATAAAAACAACAGCAATTAAAGCGGCAACTAAACCAGTAACTCCAGTATCTAAGCTTAAGAAACCAAGCCAAATAAAGCAAAAACCGACAAAAAAACCTGTTTTACCACTAGCACCACAGCCGAAAATAGCTAGAGCAGTTGTTGTGACTGGTATAGTTTTGATTGGTGAAGTACCCCAAGCAATTATTAAAGCACCAAATGAACCAACCAGCAGATATGTACAACCGGGACAAAGACTGATGAATGGCGTGTTAGTGAAACGTATTGAAATGCGTCAAGACGGTAATCCCACCGTAATTTTGGAACAGTATGGGATTGAAGTTGTCAAACAGGTGGGGGAAAAACCTGTGGAAGAATCTAAACCTGTAACTAAAGCATCTGTTAGTAATTATATTGTGGTGTCAAAGCCGCAGGAAAATTTTGCCAGAGATTTATAGATATGAAGATACAAGAGAAAATAGAATTTCCTGGTTTACCGTTGGCGGTATATCGGGAAATAGCAGCGCATCTAAATCAGTTGGCTGGGGTAGAAGTGGGATTAATCCCCCAAACATCTTTAGAGTTTGATTACAACGAAAGTCAAATTGCTGGTTTATGGATTTCGTGGCTACCAAACGCTAGTGAGGAAGATAGACAAAGATTTAAGCAAATAGTAGCTTACTATCAAAACCGCTAAACCGCACTATTTGGTAACTTCTGTTAAAAATCTTGATGATTTAGGAAATTAGGGAAGATTTTGCAGTAAGCTCAATTTGAATTGTAGTCAGACTTTACAGGACTTTATCATCATGTCAAGTTCATTTTTGCCCACTGTGTTGGCTTATTCCTCCTTTTTACCTTCTGTTTTCGTTCCTCTCACTGGCTTAGTTTTACCAGCAGTAATTTTCGCGTTTTTGTTTTCATACATTGAAAGCGAAGATATTGCTTAATTCAGCTATGGGTAATTGGTTACTTAGTTTTTACGCTAATTACCTATTTAAAAACTAACAAAACCGCCTATCTCTATGAGGTAGGCGGTTTTTATGGTAATTTCTGAAGCAGGATTTCAAAAATGATGATCAAGCAAAAATTCAGTCTTTTGTATTTTTAATTGCTGCCCTTTTCCGGTAGCATTACATTGAAGAACCAATTCCTGCGTAAGATCCATAAAAGAAGATACCTACAACAGTAATGACACCTAAACCGGCGATCGTAGCCACGACCCACAGGGGAATTCTTCCACTTCCAGACACAGTTTTTTCCTCACTTACAAAAATTGTCAGTTGTCAGTTGTCAGTTGTCAGTTGTCAGTCGTCAGTTGTCAGTTGTCAGTTGTCAGTTGTCCGTTGAGAATTTTCCGCCACCTGTTACCTAACTAGCAACTGACGTTAAAAAGCCCAGTTAGTTAAAGAAGTAACTGGAAAATAAAATTCCCAGCACGAAGACCAAGAGTAGTCCTAGATAGAGAGAGGTACGGTTTAATTCAACCGGTTGTTGATTAGGATTAGGGGTTCTTTCCATGATTAACTCCTAGCGTTGAATAAATTGCATTGAAGCGATCGCGCCCAAAAAGAATACAGTAGGGACAGCTAAGGTATGAACCGCGATCCATCTGACTGTAAAAATAGGATAGGTAACTGGTTGATTGATGTTATTACCGCTAGCCATGATGTCAAATTACTTTCCAATAAAGGTTTCTACTTGTTGTTTTGCTTCAAAACGGTTTTTCACAATTGGTACTTCTTGACGAACCTGAGTAAAATACTCATTAGGACGTGGTGTACCAAAAACATCATAAGCCAGACCAGTGCTGACAAATAACCAACCGGCGACAAATAGTGCGGGGATGGTGATGCTGTGAATTACCCAGTAACGAATACTGGTAACAATGTCAGAAAACGGACGTTCTCCAGTGGTACCTGCCATTTATTTCACTCCCTTCTCAAAAACGATGATTGAGTTTATTATCCTACAAAGTTGAGACTTAAGTTACATACCACAGTTGAGTTGAGTGTAATTAAGCTGCTGGGGCTGCTGTTGGCTCTGCTTTGGGGTTATATTTGAGTAAAACGCCGCGATCGCCAATTATAAAACCTTGATCGGGCTTAAAGAAGACAATTTTGTAAAAATTAGCTGCTACTTTTTCTACATCACGGTCTTTTGTCCAGGTTTTCCCACCATCAGCACTGCTGAGTAAATTACCACTGCCACCGCCAACCCAAATTTCATCAGGTGTGCGATAAGCCAAATCCAGTAAACCCCAACTTGTAGACAACTCTGGATATGTCGGCTCTAGCCACTCTTCTGTTTTAGTAGGATCACTGAATTGAACCTGTCCACCTCGTGCTAATAACCACAATTGTCCATCCTGAGTAAAACCCATATTTTCCAAACGACGGGAACTATTGCGGTTATGGGGTTGCCAAGCATTTTGACCAGGCTCCCAAGTCGAGTAAAAACTACCTTTAGCAGAAACAGCGATATACTTACCATCAGGCGATCGCTCGATGTTACGTACTACACCAAAGGCTGCTTCCAGATTAGCTTTCCAATTTTGACCACCATCTGTAGTTTGGTAAATTGCCCCCAAATCGGTGGCCATTTCCGCCGTATTTGTACCTATGGCTGTGATGGCAATGGGGCTACCGGGTAACTTTTCGCTTAAAGCGATTCGTGACCAAGACTTACCCTCATCAGTAGTATGGAGTAGGAGAGAAGGTTCTCCAGCAATCCAGCCCTCTTGACCCGCAAAACTGACAGAGTTAAAACGGTATCTAGGATCATCCAATTCTAATTTTAGCGGTTGCCAAGTCTCACCACCATCATTAGTTTCCAAAAGAGTGGCATTACCACCCACTAAATAACCATGTTGGGAGTTACCAGCAAAGCCAATATCGAGCAATTTCGACTTTGTTGGTACATTAATCACCTGCCAGGGATTGTAGCTAATAGAAGGAACACTACTACACCCGATACAGGCCATAACTACTATTAACGCGGCAAAAAATCCTTGCCACTTTTTCACAATTGATTGCATCAGTATTACTGAGGTTTTCCAGTTCAGGTTAAATGAGATTTGCGCTGCGGTAAATCAAGATAGCGGTTTTTACTGTAGTCCGTAGAGACTAATAAAAAACAAGAAGCCAAGGGCTAAAGCCCCAAAAATCAAAATGTTCTTTTGAGTTGGTGTGAGAGTATTAACACCTAAACCGTAACCTAAGTTTTCCTTAAAACCAGAGGCCGTACCTGTTGGTCCAATATTCGCAAAAGCAGTTTTCTTAGCTATACAAACTGGACAGCGCCAATTTGCAGGTAGTTCTGCAAAAACTGTTCCTGGGGGAATATTGCTTTTGTCGTCTCCCTTCTCAGGTTCATAAACGTAACCGCAAGAACGACACTCGTAGCGGTCTAATACTGGAGTTTCCACAGCTTGTTCAGCTTGTTCACTCATGGCTTATAGTCTCGCTTCAGGGAAATTATTAAATATACGTTACAAATTATGACATAATTGCCGGAGTTTTCTATCACTCATTAAAAGGATTTCAATAGAATCAGGGGATGTAAATACAAATTCGGGAAAGCCCTAAAAGATATAATGTAAAAGAACGTTATCCATATATTGCAGTAAACAGTTATCAGGAAACACCGATCAAACTATAAATCTGATAACTGATAGCTTATCCCCTTACACCATTAGCGGTAGAAACCCATTGTGTTTGTTCTTAGCGGTTACGAGTATCTTCTAGGCTTTTTCATCTTGTGTAGCCTAGTTCCAGTTCTAGCGCTGTCAGCCTCAAAAATCCTGAGACCCGTTAGTACAAGTCTAGAAAAACGGACTACTTACGAATGCGGACTAGAACCCATTGGCGGAGCTTGGATTCAGTTCAACATTCGCTACTATATGTTCGCCCTGGTCTTCGTTGTTTTTGACGTAGAAACAGTATTTTTGTACCCTTGGGCCGTTGCTTTTAACCGCCTGGGTTTATTGGCATTTATCGAAGCCCTAATCTTTATTTCGATACTCATCATCGCCTTAGTTTACGCATGGCGTAAAGGAGCTTTAGAATGGTCGTAAATTCTAATATTACCACCCCAGACAAAGAACAAATCATCAACCCCATTCAACGCCCTACAGTCACCCATGAACTGTCAGAAAACGTCATTTTAACTACCGTTGATGACCTTTACAACTGGGCGCGGCTTTCTAGTTTGTGGCCTTTACTATTCGGTACAGCTTGCTGCTTCATCGAATTTGCCGCTTTAATCGGCTCTCGTTTTGACTTTGACCGTTTTGGGTTAATTCCCCGTTGCAGCCCCCGCCAAGCCGATTTACTCATCACTGCGGGAACAATTACCATGAAGATGGCACCCCAATTAGTGCGTCTTTATGAACAAATGCCCGAACCTAAGTATGTAATTGCCATGGGTGCTTGTACAATTACTGGAGGGATGTTTAGCGTTGACTCACCCACAGCAGTACGCGGAGTGGATAAGCTAATCCCCGTAGATGTATATTTACCTGGTTGTCCGCCTCGTCCTGAAGCGATTATTGACGCAATTATTAAACTGCGGAAAAAAATCGCTAACGATTCTATGCAAGAACGGGATAACATCAAGCAAGTTCACCGTTACTACAGTACAACTCATAATATGAAGCCAGTTCCCGAAATCTTAACTGGTAAGTATATGCAGTCAGAAACCCGTTTCAATCCTCCCAAAGAATTGACAGAAGCAATTGGTATGGCTGTACCCCCAGCTTTGTTGACAGCAAAGACCCAGAAGGAGGAACAAGCGCGTGGCTGAAGAATCTAAACCAGTTCCCGTAGCAGAAGCCTCTCTAGTCAAAGCCGGTAAAGTGTCCCAATGGTTGACGGAAAATGGCTTTTTCCATGAGTTTTTAGAACTTGATGCTAACGGAGTAGAGATCATTAAAGTCCCTGCAAGTTTTCTACTACCCATTTCTACAGCTTTGTATGCTTATGGGTTTAATTATCTCCAGTTTCAGGGGGGTATTGACTTAGGAGCGGGAGAAGACCTAGTAAGTGTTTATCATTTACTGAAAGTTAGCGATAATGCTGACCGTCCTGAAGAAATCAGGGTAAAAGTGTTTTTACCGAGGGAAAATCCTGTTGTACCTTCAGTTTACTGGATTTGGAAAACAGCGGACTGGCAAGAACGGGAAAGCTATGATATGTATGGTATCTTCTATGAAGGTCATCCTAACTTAAAGCGGATTTTGATGCCAGAAGATTGGGTAGGTTGGCCTTTGCGGAAAGATTACATTTCTCCTGATTTTTACGAATTACAGGACGCTTATTAAGCATTGCTGGAATTGAATTTTCAGTAGTAACAATTAACCCCTTTCCAGTCGTGGAGAGGGGTTTAAACCTACCCTCCGCAACCTAACTGTCACACATCAACAAAAAGCTGCTTAAGTAGTATTTATGAGCTTTAATGTGTAAATTAAAAATTTGCAAAACTCTTGTATCTTGAGCAATATTCATGATACACACAAAGGAGTAATTCGATTAAATTATTGTACTTTAGAAGTCTTTTATAAGTATTATAGATAGAGGCAATTGACGAGATACTTCAATCATTATGTTAATCAGATTTACAGTAGAAAATTTTCTATCCTTTAACCAAAGAATAGATTTCAATATGATTGCTTCCGATGACACTCATCATAGTCATCATATAGTTAAAGGTGATTCTGATGAGTCAATAGGATTACTGAGAACATCTATAATTTATGGTGCTAATGCTTCTGGCAAATCTAACTTAATTAAAGCCATGAAATTTGCTAGAGATTTTATTGTAGATGGTGATGAGAACAAAAAAAATATCAATCTTAATAATTTCAAATTAGATAAAACCTGTTATACAAAACCATCCAGGTTTGAATTTGAGTTTAGAAATCAGGACAAACAGTATGCTTATGGTTTTTTAGTTGATAAACATGAAATTCATGAAGAATGGTTATTTGAAATTGGTATAAATACGGAAATACCTATTTATGAAAGAGCAGGAAAAAAGTATAATTTTGATAACTTTAATCATGAATTTTTCTCAAATCTTTCCGAAGATACAAAAAATAGTATTCGTTATGAAGCAGAGAATACAAGAAAAAGTTTACTATTTTTGACTAGCTCATCAAAGGAGCGTGACATAAAGGATTTTAAGTCTTTAGAACCTATATATGAATGGTTTAATGATGTTTTAACAATTATTTTTCCTAAATCCACTCCTATTCTACCTATTTCTAGTCAATCATTTCAAGGTTCTTTGAGTAAGTTTTTAGAATCTTTAGATTTGGGAATTAAAAAAATTACTACTAATGAAATTGATTTGGATGAGTATAATGAAATACCATCTGCACTAAAAGATGAGATCAAGAAAAATTTTCCCTATAGGGAAGCTGAGGAAAATATAAAAAATGAAATATATATACCCGGATTAAAATGTGTTATTTCTAAAGCAAAAGATGAAACAGATAAATTTATGGTTCTTAATTTATCACCTGTAAGATTAGACAAAGAAAATAATGAAGTTCCGTTTGAAATATTAGAGGAGTCAGATGGAACGCAAAGACTGATAGATTTATTCCCTATGCTAACACATTTAGCGCGGGGTAATGCTGTTTATATAATAGATGAAATTGAAAGAAGCCTACACTCCTTACTGATCAAAAAATTATTTGATTATTTTCTGAATAAAACTGAAAATACAACTTCCAATAGTCAGTTGATTGCTACCACCCATGAAGTTTATTTACTAGACATAAAGGATATTTTTAGAAAAGATGAAATTTGGTTTGTAGAAAAAGATAAACATGGACAATCTGTACTTTATTCTTTAGCTAATACAGACGTTGAAAATCTAGATTTAGCTACTGGATATCTTAATGGAAGATTTGGAGCAATACCTTTTATTAAAAATTTAAAATCATTGGGATGGAGAGAGGAAAAATAAAATGGGTAGAGAAAGAAATACAGACTATAAAGCTATATCCAGGGGGATTGCTAGTAAATTTGGTCAAGACGGGAAACCTAAACTATACATAATAGCTGCGGAAGGTGATAAAACTGAATATAAATATTTTAATGCGTTAACAATTAAATATGAAGAAGATTTTCGTATTAGTAATATTCATGTAGAGTTTATAGATAGAGAAGAAGGTGGTAATTCAGATCCCAAGTATGTCTATGAAACTTTACTGGAATTCTATAAGGAACTAGAGAAAACCTATAAGCTTGGAGAATATGATGAGTTATGGATTATTATAGATACTGATGATTATAATAGTCGAGAAAGAACTATTTCTCAGATATCAGAGGAGTGTGATAAAAATCCAATATATAAATTATGTATTAGTAATCCCTGCTTTGAAATCTGGTTAATTCTGCACTTTTTTGATTTAGAAACAAGTCTACAAGATTGTATTCCAGGAAATCTAGAAGTTATCGGCTTGAAAGATTATATTAAAAATCAACATATTAAACAAAGACCGAGAATTTGTAAAAAATTATGGAATATGATTCACCAAAGTCTGAAGCAACCATCTAATGCACAAGTAATTGAATACACTCACCAAGCAATTTCCAGAGCAAAAATGCTTGGTGAATGTAATCCAAATGATCCAGATTATCCAGAAAATAAAATTGGGACAGAAATTTACAAGCTACTAGAGAAATTGACTCAAATGTCTATAAATCCAGAGAGTTAATAAATTTCGATAGTGATTTATTGAGAGTTGAAGGATTAAGTTTAGATAATTGGTTACAAGAAGAAAGTGGGATTGGATAATACAGAAATTTAGGGAGTCATGGCGCAAAGTAGCTTTGAAATGGTCTTAAATTCTAATATCATCACCCAGGAAACAGAACAAAATATAAACCCTATTTATTGTAGGTTGGGTTGAGAAATGAAACCCAACACCTCTTACTATTACACCGCTAATGTTGGGTTTCACTTTGTTCAACCCAACCTTGTATCTTAGAGGAGCGGTAGAACCATTATTTTAGTAAAATCTCTAATTTAGAAAGATGGTTAAATGAACAACAATAAATGCTGTAATTGCAATAACTGGTTAAACTAGAATTTACAACCTGAATACAGGAAAACCCATCATGATCATTGCTACCCAAGCATACCAAATCACTTGGGAAAAACTACCCGATGATTACATTCTCCCAGATGATCCAGTGGACAATATCTACCAACCAGCCCAAGCCACAGCGCTGACAGAAAGCCTAGAACTAGCAGGTAAACTTCCCCTTAATTGTCTCACACCGACCAACTACGCCATCTGTGCCACCGTAAATGGCAAAATTGTCGTTAAAGCCCCTGATTGGGCTTATATACCGGAAATTCGGGTAACTAAAAAAGAGGTCTTTCGTAGTTATACACCCCAACTACAGGGAGATATTCCGGTTATTGTTATGGAATTTATTTCTGATACAGACGGAACAGAATATTCCAGTAAACCAACTTATCCACCAGGAAAATGGTTTTTTTATGAAAAAATCTTAAAAGTCCCAAATTATGCTATTTTTGAACCAGATAGCGGTAGTTTAGAGTTTTATAAGTTAAACTCTAATACAGGTTTGTACACTTTGCAGACTCCTCATGAAAACCAACGTTACTGGATAGAGGAAATGAATCTTTATCTTGGTATATGGGAAGGTACAAAAGAAAACTTAACTGGTAAATGGTTAAGGTTGTGGGACGAACAGGGAAATTTATTGTTGTGGAGTTCAGAATTAGTAGGACAAAAACAACGTGCTGAACAAGAAAAACAACGTGCTGAACAAGAAAAACAACGTGCTGAACAAGAAAAACAACGTGCTGAACAAGAAAAACAACGTGCTGAACAAGAAAAACAACGTGCTGAACAAGAAAAACAACGTGCTGAACAAGAAAAACAACGTGCTGAACAAGAAAAACAACGTGCTGAACAAGAAAAACAACGTGCGGACAAACTAGCGGCCCAATTAAAAGCATTAGGTATTGAACCAGAAAATTAAAAGTAGGGTGGGTATTACCCACCATATAATTAACCACCAATTACTGCAATACAATCAATTTCTACCAGCACATTTTTAGGTAAACGCGACACTTCTACACAGGCACGCGCTGGGGCTGTATCCTCAGAAAAATATTTTGCATAAACCGCATTTACAGCAGCAAAATCATTCATATCAGCTAAAAATACACCAGTTTTGACCACATCTGCAAATGTAGCTCCTGCTTGTGTCAAAATAGCCTCAATATTGCTCATTACCTGTTCCGTTTGCTTAACTACATCTTCCTTATAAACAACATCACCTAAACTAGGATCTATAGCAATTTGTCCAGCCACAAACAACATTTGTCCAGAAGCGAGAATTGCTTGATTATATGGTCCAACAGGTGCAGGTGCTTTATCAGTACGAATTACTTCACGAGTCATAATATCTATCTCTTTTGGCTCTTTTGGGTCTTTTGGCTCTTTAATTAAAAGTGTTTCTGACTTACCGAAATCTAAATCTGTAGATATTTGGTAAACTCCGCAGTTCTTTTTCCAGGAGCGTATTTCTGCTATATAAAACCTAGACAAAACTAGACTTTACTTTCTACTTCAACGGGAGCATGGGAGCAGTTATCCCTCGGTAGACTTTCACGCTTTAGCCAAACGCGATAAATTAATTGCAGCGTTTAGATCCCTATCTATCTCAAAACCACAGTTCTCACAGCAATAAATTCTTTCGGATAAAGAAAGATTTTCTTTTTTATGCCCACATCGAGAACAGGTTTTACTTGATGGATAAAATCTATCAGCAATTATAATCTCACAACCAAACTTTTTAGCTTTATATTCTAGCTGACGCTTAAACTCATGAAACCCACAATCAGCTATTGCTTGGGCTAATTTATGGTTTGATAACATCCCTGAAACATTCAA
>NZ_JACJSB010000021.1 GCF_014697585.1 Dolichospermum sp. FACHB-1091
TCTTCAGGCAGCAAGCCTTTCACCTCTCGGCACATCCGGTATTAGCCACCGTTTCCAGTGGTTGTCCCCGACCTGAAGGTAGATTCTTACGCGTTACTCACCCGTCCGCCACTAAATCCCTAAAGATTCCGTTCGACTTGCATGTGTTAAGCATACCGCCAGCGTTCATCCTGAGCCAGGATCAAACTCTCCATTTTGTTTGAGTTTGTTTTCGCTCTGAAACTTATCTCAAGCTTCAGAATCCTCTATAATTATCTTAATGACGAGGATTGGTTTAATCTATTCTTTCAAAGTATTATTTTTTCTCGGTTCAGTTGCCTTGAGTTGTTTCTCTCTCAGCCACTTATCCAATATATCAATGCTGCCGGTTGTTGTCAAGGGTTTTGAAAAACTTTTTTTTTAATCGGGTGAATTTAATTTCTGATTTTGGCTATAAGCTTTATGTGGTAAGGGTTAGACAAATTTTTAAATTAGTCAATCTATGGGATGCTGTCCATAATAGGGTAGAGCCTTAGACCAATGGGGGTGTTTACCTTGCCGCCAATTTAAATAAGCTAATTCCAAAATACTGTTAACAGTGGCAGCTAATTGAGATGTAGCCGAAATTAACTGATAACTGGTCTGCCAATTAGCAAGGGTTTCTTGCCATGCGGCTGAAGTGAATACTGTATCTGGCAACAAGGCCGTAAGACCGGAATTATCAGGGTTTGGTTGATAAATAGCACCAAAAGTCTGTCCCCTTTGTGCTGGCATTTCTACTGCAATTATTGGATATTGGCAATTTTGCGGTAGGGGAGTAGTATTTTTAATTTCAGCCGCAAACCTAGAATGGTTGTGTAAGGTATGTTCTTGCCAAGCTACTGCGGCCAGGGTGGAAATGGTAAATACTGGAATTTTTAACTGTTGTGCTAGTGTACGAGCGGTGACAATACCAATGCGAGTTCCTGTAAAACCACCAGGTCCTTGGCTGACGGCGATAAATTCCAGGTCTGTCCAGGTTCGTGGTTTAATCAGTTCTATCAGGTATTGATGGATATGACTGGATAGGTCACGCCCTAAATTCCAAACTTGAGATTGGGTATGATCTGCAAAGTTGCTAATTGCCAAACCTAGTTCTGGTGTGGTGGTGTGCAATGCTAAAGCGTATTTATTTAGTGGAAATATGGTTGTCAAAGTAAATATATTTTATTTGGGGGTGGAAGCTAAGGTAGCTTTGATTTTGGGCTTTTAATTTAATATTAATGGAGTTTGTCAGAATTGGTGTTACTGATTTCAAATATACTACCTTCCATCCTCATAGGTACAGGAATCAGGCATGAAACGCAGATAAACGCAGATAAACGCAGATAAGTTTATTCCTTATAAGGCTTCTAGGAAAGGGACATTTAATTTTCACCAATGTCTAATTGGAAGCTACTATATTTATCCGTAATTGGATAAATTTTATTTACATCTAAATTGTTTAATACTGAAATAGAAGATACCTAATCACGAAAACTGCAAATGTTGTTATGATTTCAGAAATTAAGTCAAAAAATTTTCACAGGAGGAATTTCCTTTGTCTCGTCGTTATTTATTTACTTCCGAGTCAGTTACAGAGGGTCATCCAGATAAAATCTGTGATCAAATTTCTGATACGATTATTGATGCGCTACTCGCAGAAGACCCTCATAGCCGTGTGGCGGCAGAAGTGGTAGTTAATACTGGTTTGGTGCTAATTACTGGAGAAATTACCACCAAAGCTCATGTTAATTATGTCCATCTTGCTCGGAAAAAAATCGCGGAAATTGGCTATACTGACGCAGATAACGGCTTTTCTGCGAATAGTGCCAGTGTTTTAATAGCATTGGATGAACAATCACCTGATATTGCTCAGGGTGTCAATGTAGCCAAAGAAAGCCGTACAGAAAATAGTGAGGAACTATTTGATAAAATTGGTGCTGGTGATCAAGGTATCATGTTCGGTTTTGCTTGTAACGAAACTCCAGAACTTATGCCTTTACCTATCAGTTTAGCACACCGCATTGCCCGGAGATTGGCAGGAGTTCGCAAAGCTGGTATTCTCCCTTACCTGCGTCCTGACGGTAAAACCCAAGTTACGGTAGTCTATGAGGATGGAAAGCCTGTAGGTATTGATACTATCTTGATTTCTACCCAACATACAGCTACTATTGGGGATATTAGCGATGATGCCGAGGTACATGACAAGATTAAAGCTGACCTGTGGACGGAAGTAGTAGAACCTATATTTGGTGATATTACTATTAAGCCAAGTCAGGAAACCAAGTTTTTGGTTAACCCCACTGGTAAGTTTGTTATTGGTGGACCTCAAGGAGATTCTGGTTTAACAGGACGGAAAATAATCGTTGATACCTACGGTGGTTATTCTCGACACGGAGGCGGTGCTTTTTCCGGTAAAGACCCCACGAAGGTAGATCGTTCTGCTGCTTATGCTGCTCGCTACGTTGCTAAAAATATTGTTGCGGCTGGGTTGGCTCAAAAGTGTGAAGTACAGCTAAGTTATGCCATTGGTGTGGCTCGGCCTGTTAGCATTTTTGTTGATACCTTTGGTACGGGTAAAGTAGATGATGAAATTCTCTTAAACTTAGTTAAAGAGAACTTTGAACTCCGACCAGCGGGAATTATCCATGTGTTCAATTTACGTAACTTACCAAGTGAAAGAGGCGGACGTTTTTATCAGGACGTTGCAGCTTATGGTCATTTGGGAAGAACGGATTTAGATTTACCATGGGAACGCACGGACAAGGTACAGGTGTTAAAGCAAGCTGTAAATTAAGCTTATTTAAGTCTGATTGCTTAAATAGTTAGTGTGATAATAAAAAATTATTTTGAGGCTATGGACAATTTAATTATCCATAGCCCCTTTTTTTAATTCAGGCACAACTCACACAAGTGTCATAATTACTAGGTTGCAATCAGGACTTTATTTCCATATCAGGGAGGGTAACGTAAAAGAATAAAGGATAAATCCCGTACTACAAACAAAATATATTTGCTTTTGTGACACTAGATTAAAATGTGTAAATTTAATTGCCTAAGTTGAACTGGATTTAATTTGTATGATTCTAGCGGGCAAGACTTGTACTGAGCAGTTCGACAAGCTCACTGTAACACTTGTCGTAGTATGCCCGCTACACAACATCTAGTTAGATGAGAATTATCAAATTTAGATGCGTAACAGCTTAGTCCCAGTCGGGAAGAGTAGCTCCATATTCTCCACCAACACCAATTCCTGTGTTATATATACCAGCATCAGTAATAATAATATTATCCATTGATGCTTGATAGACGTTAGAATCGTGAATGGTCGCCCCAGTCAGGTTGGCGTTGTTGAGATTGGCCTGTTTTAGGTTAACATTGGTAACAAAAGCTGATGTTAAATTAGCACCCGCTAAATTTGCTCCCGTCAAGTCAGCACCTTCTAAGTTAGCATTTGTGAGGTTAGCGCCTCGAAGATTTGCGCCCCGTAAGTCAGCACCAATCAAATGAGCGTCGCTAAGGTTGGCCCCTGATAGATTACACTGAATACATTCTCTAGTTAACAAAAGTTTCTGTAAATCTTGTTTGCTTCCAGCTTGAACTGAATTAGCTAGAAACAGGGGAGTTATCAAGGCCATAGCGGCTAAGAGTTGAAGTTTCATAAAGTTTCCCCCTTTATAATGGAGTTATGTCCGTTCTTGTCCTCACGCCATTATTGTCTCACTAATTGGCTGGAAAATGTTGATTTAAATCACAAGCTTGATATTTTTTCACAAATGGGCAAAATCTGGAGTTAGGATATAGAAAATAATTAAACGCAGATAAACGCAGATAAACGCAGATAAACGCAGATAAGTGATCAGGACTAGGAAGTGATGGATTGCTATGAGACATTGGGTAAAAATTAAATGTGCGTAAATAGCAAACCTTTGTGGAGACAACTAATCAATTGTTCCCACAATGTTGTTTACGAGATGTCTATTCAGTAAATACCGAATTTATTCTCTTTCTTCACTGATCACTACTTTACCTCGAAAGACAAAGTAATTGTAGATGTTATAAAACAACATAATCGGAATTAAAAACCCAATAAATGTGATCATAAATACCATTGAACTGGCAGAAGAAGCGGCTTGATAAATGGTAATGGTGGGGGGGATGATGTAGGGAAAGGCAATAAATCCTAAACCAATAAATGTCAGCAAAAATATTAAAGCTGTGTAAATAAACGAGGGAAGCTCCTCCTGGCGGTTTAGGCTTTGCAACAACAAAAAAATCAATAGTATACCCAAGAAAGGAATTATGGCAAAAATATAAACTTGTGGTAAAAAGTGCAATAAAGCTTCCATATAATTTCTGGCTATTGTCGTGTTTCTAGAGGACGACTATCAGGAATATGACTTACGGATTCAGTGGCAATTACTGTTTTGATTTCACCTCTTGGTACTGGTAAATTTGAATCTGGTCTTTTGCGAATAATGCGGCTACCAAAATACATGGCTCAGACAAATAAAACACTGTAGAGAATAGTAATAATAGAGTATTACTTCCAAAATTTTTAACCTTTGAAAGGTTCGACAATAGGTCGTTTGATGATTTTTCTATTTCCGCGTAATTAAGTAGAATTAATGTTATTAATTGTTGGCTATTCATCCGTACAAGGCGAATAATTCAATTGATGTCAATAGCTATTGCAATTTTTTACTATTTATATGATAATGATTATAATTATCATATAAATGCAGTGCGGCTTCCTTCTGTCCTTATTGTTGCAGTTTTTACCGTGCCATGTAAAATACTGTAAGTTTTACCTTTGTCAAGTTTTTAGTTATACAGGTGTTGAGGTCAAGAATGTCTACTAATTTAGTTGTGAAACTGGGAATTCAAATTATTGCGTCTAGTCTGACTATGACCTTGGGAATATGGGGTAGAAATTGCAAAGTTACAGCAGTAGAAATTCCCCAATATAAAGAAAAGGTCTCAAATAAAATTACTCAAAATACATCAGTAGATACTAAAGAAAAAGAAGCTGATATTGAAATAAATATCATTGGAGAACTATTAAATGAACCTGTTTTTTCACCTTTTCGTCAGGAAGGAACAGTGAAAGATTCTACCCGACCAATTTATGTAATTACGGGTGAAGAAATGGAAGCACAAGGTGCAAGAACTGTCAGAGAAGCAATTAAATTTCTTCCTGGTATATTAGGTGATGGTACTGTAGGAACAGAAGTTAACGCTTTAAGTGGTCAACTTATTCGTGGTTCTAATACTGGTCAAGTATTAATATTACTTGATGGTAGACCAATTAATAATGCTGGTAGTGGTGGTTTTGATCTTTCCGAATTTACAACTAATAATATTCAAAGAATTGAAGTATTACCAGGAGGAGGTTCAACTCTTTATGGTTCTGATGCAATTGGGGGAGTAATTAATATTATCACCCGTCGTCCTACAGAGAAAATTACCACAGAGGCAAAAGTCAATATTGGTGCTTATGGACTCAATCAACAGAGTATTCAAAACAGCGGTAAAAAAGGTGATATTTCTTGGGTTGTAGGTTACAACCGTACCCAAGCTGAAAATAATTATCCTTTTTCTATTCCTGAAGCTAATTTTTCAGGAACTCGAAAAAATAATGATGCACTTTATAACAATTTTAATCTCAAATTAGAAGCAGATTTAGGAAAAGGAAATACTCTCAGTTTCTCGACTTTATACTTAAATAAAGAACAAGGAACACCGGGAGGAGTGCCAATTCCTTTTCCAGTCAATGGACAAGGTTTTTTTAATTCACTTACAGATAAAAATCGCAAATACACAGATCAAATTTTAACAGATTTAACCTGGAATTTAAAACTAGGAGGTGGAGATGATTCTTTATTAACAGCAAAAGTTTATGGTGATTTTTTAAACACTCGTTTTGATCCTAGTGGTTCAGTTTCATCTCAAAATCGCTTTCAAACTAACCAAAGTTCCTACGGAATTCAAACTACACATAGTTGGAATTTTGCTAAAAATCAAAGTTTAGTTTATGGCTTTGACTATCGAAATGTCAATGTTAGGAATACTTCTTTTAGTTATTCTACAAATAAAGAAACATTAAATTATGACAATGACATTAATCAAGGAGCATTATTTACCAAATATGAAGTAGTATTAATCCCTAATTTGACCGTAAATGTAGGATTACGTCAAGATTTTAGCAGTTTGGTAAATGGTTCAGTTACCTCTCCTTCTGTGGGAACAAAATATGCTGTTTCTGATTCAACTACCTTAAGAGCAAATTACATTCAGAATTTCCGAGTTCCCACCATTGCTAACTTATTTAATGTCAATCCTAGTAATATTGGCAACCCAGAACTTAAACCAGAAAGAGGTGATAGTTTTGATATTGGTATTGACCAAAAACTTGGTAATATTGGTTTAGCAAGATTAACCTTTTTCAAAAATAATGTATCGGATACAATTGCCTTTAAGAGACTGACACCACCCGTAAATGGTAATACGGGAACTTGGGAAAATATCGGACTAGTGGAAACTACGGGAATTGAGGCCACTTTGAATTTACAAGTTGCTAAAAATATTTATACTTTTGTTAATTACACTGCCAATGATCCGCGCATTTTTAAGAGTTCTAACGCGGCAGAAATTAACAAAGAATTGCGTTTTGCTGGTGCCGATAAATTAAATTTGGGAGTTTCTTATGAAACTCCCCAAGGTTTGTATTTGGGTTTATTAATGAATTCCTTAAATGGATATCCAACTAATAATACAAATACAGAATTTTTATCTGGTTATACCACTTTTGATTTTAAACTGCTTGTACCTTTAAGTGATAAACTAGTAGTTACAGGTAGTGTGGAAAATCTTTTTAATCAGCGTTATCAGTTGTTTCCTGGTTTTCCTGACGGTGGCAGAGGTTTTCAAATTGGTTTGAGTTCTACGTTTTAAGACAAGGAGAGTTTTTTATGGCTGATTTTAATTGTTGGGTAACACCAGTAAATGAAAAAATAATTGAAGCGACTGGGAATAATTGGCAAATTGAATATGAGTTTTTTGATTGTCAAGGTGATGTTCTTGCTTGTTTAGCTTATACTTTATTTCAGCAAAATTGGCATCAAGTTGGTTTGGGACATTTGGAACAAGGTAGTGTTTTGGAACTGGAGTTTCACGAAGCACCTAAAAAGTGTGTTCTCTATGATGGATATTTAACTGTTATTACTAGAGATTGGCATTTTCACTTATGTATTGAGGAAACGCTAGGTGGTCCTAATGCTGAAACCTCTATCGAAGTAAGACAGCAACGTTTGATTAGTAAGGGTGCATTTTATAGACGGATAAATCCCCAAGGAGAACCCAGAAGTTGGGGTATTCAACTTTGGAATGGTGCTGGTGAAAAGGCTATGACAATATTTTTACCTAATCCCTATGTAGAAGATGAAAATTTACTTCCTGAAGGCAAGGCTGATTTTACAAAGTTAGTTTTTTATCAGGAACTTAGAGATATTTATGTATTAGGTAAAAACCCCATTCCTTTTTCTAAAAATCCTCTCAAATGTGGCTATATTGCAGTTTGTACTTCTGGTCGTTGTTATCCTTCTCGAAAATGGCAACCTACTTTTGATGCTTTAAAAGCTGCTGTTGAGAAAGCGGGATTAGATTTGGAAGTGAGAACAAGTGGTTGTTTACAAGTTTGTAAGTTAGGGCCTGTTGTTTATCATTCTACTGATAAAACTTGGTACAGTCGTGTTAAGCCGGAAGTTGCAGAAAGAATTGTACAGGAACATTTACTTGAGGGGAATAAGGTTGTTGAATATATATATCCTTAGTTGGTGTTTTTCTGGGGTCATTTTTTCACACACAGGCACAAAGGGGCAAAGGGAATTAACAATAATATCGAAGATGATTTCTCAAAAGTATAAGGGGATTATTTTTCTATGTCAGTTGTTTTTAGTTGCTATCTTGGTTGTTTCTTGTCAAGGTTCTGAGAATAGTCTGATTGTTAATTCTCCTAACAATGCCTGTGTTCAAAATTATGATTCCAATGTTGATTATTTTCCCAATAAGGTTAAGGTCACTCATGCAAAAGGCTTTGCAGTTGAATATTATAAAAACTACAAAGTCGTAACGATTAAAAATCCTTGGAAAGACGCTAAAACAAGTTTAAAGTATGTTTTAGTTCAATGCGGTACACCAATACCACCAGGGTTTGAGAAATCCCAAGTATTTACTACTCCTGTAAATTCTGTGGTTTCTCTATCTACCACTCATTTACCACATTTTTCTAAGTTAAATGTTGTTGATAAGTTAATCGCTATTAGTGATATCAAACAAGTAACTACACCAGATTTTATTGACAAAATTAAGGCTGGTAAGTTGGTATCTGTTGGGAATAATTCTACTGTGAATGTGGAGAAAATTTTAGAAATTAATCCTGAATTAATTACCACGTTTGGCACTGGAAATCAAGAAACTGATAGTTTTCCTAAGTTACTAGAAGCTGGTTTGAAAGTGGCAATAAATTCTGAGTATATGGAGGATACACCATTGGGAAGAAGTGAATGGTTGAAGTTTACTGCTTTATTTTTTAACAAGGAAAAAGAGTCGGAAAAAATCTTTGCTACAATTGCTAAGAAATACGAAGATATCGCTGTTAAAGCCAGAAGGGTTAAAAATCGTCCAACTGTGTTTGTAGGTTTCAATTTTAAGGGAACTTGGTACACGCCAGGTGGTAATAGTTATGTAGCCAAATATCTCGCTGACGCAGGTGCAAATTATCTCTGGAGTCAAGATCAATCTTCTGGTAGTTTACCTATATCTTTTGAAACTGTTTTTGAACGTGCTGTTAATGCTGATTATTGGTTGAATCTTAGACAATCTTGGCAAACTTTAAAAGATGTGATTACGGAAGATAATCGCTATGGTGATTATAAGGCTTTCAAAATAGGAAACCTTTATAATAATAATGCTCGTGTTAATGCTAATGGTGGTAATGATTACTGGCAAGGTGGAATTAGTAATCCAGATGTAGTTTTATCGGATTTGATCAAAATATTTCATCCTGAAATATTAAAAAATCATCAGTTTTTTTATTACCGGAAACTTAGTCAATAATGTTAATTACAAAACCTCAACTATCAAATTCTTTATTACACCAAAAACCTGCAACTCGAATCAAGGCTCTAGTTTTTTCAATTTTACTGCTAGGTTTGGTTTTGGCGTTTTTACTAGATTTAGCCTTAGGTGCTGTGGATATTCCTATTAATCAGGTAATTACAATTTTACTCGGACAAGAAGCAGAAAAAACAACATGGACAAGTATTATTTTCAAGTTTCGTTTACCTAAAGCCTTAACTGCAATTTTAGCTGGTGCAGCTTTAGGTGTCAGTGGTTTACAAATGCAAACTCTATTTAAAAATCCTTTAGCTGGACCGTTTGTATTAGGAATAAGTTCCGGCGCTAGTTTAGGAGTAGCGTTAGTTTTGTTGACAGCAAGTGTGACTGCACCAACATTATTAAATGATTTAGGAATAATTGGTGATTTTAGTTTAGTTACCGCTGCAAGTTTTGGTGCAGCATCAGTATTAGGGTTAATGTTAGTTGTTTCTCGTCGTGTACAAGATACAATGACACTGTTGATTTTAGGTTTATTATTTGGATATGCAACAAGTGCAATGGTAAGTATTTTATTGCAATTTAGCTCAAAAGAACGGATTCAAAGTTATATAATGTGGACTTTTGGTAGTTTTACAGGGGTAACTTGGCAACAATTAGCTATTTTAACTCCAGTTATTGGTGTAGGGTTATTAATTGCCATGCTGCAATCAAAATCTTTAAATGCACTTCTATTAGGTGAATCTTATGCACGCAGTTTAGGGTTAACAGTAGAAAAAACCAGATTTTCTGTAATTAGCAGTGCTGCTATATTAGCAGGAGCGATTACTGCTTTTTGTGGACCAATAGCATTTTTAGGTGTAGCAGTTCCTCACCTTTGTCGTAGTCTTTTTAACACTTCTGATCATCGGATATTAATCCCTAGTGTCATAATTATGGGGGCAATTTTAGCTTTATTTGCTGATTTGTTTTCCCAACTTTTAATCAGTCAAATGGTTTTACCTTTAAATGCTATTACAGCTTTAATGGGAACTCCTGTTGTTACTTGGGTAATTCTACAACGTAATTCCAAAAAATCTTTTACTTCATGAATACCTCAATTCTGACAACTCACAATTTGACTATTGGTTATAAGACTTCCCAAAAAACTATTCGCAATGTTGCATCTAATATTTGTGTATCTTTGCAAACTGGAGAATTAGTTTGTCTACTTGGTCCTAATGGTGCTGGTAAGTCTACTTTATTAAGAACTCTGGCGGGAATGCAACCACCAATTGCCGGAGAAGTTAAACTTTTAGAAGATAATATTTATCAGTTACCACCACAACAATTAGCCAAACGTTTAAGTTTAGTATTGACTGAAAAAATTGATGTGGGAATGTTATCGGCTTATAGTTTGGTGACTATGGGAAGATATCCTTATACTGACTGGTGGGGAAGGTTATCATCTGAAGATGAAAATATTATTAATTGGGCAATAAAATCAGTGGGAGCAGTAAATTTAGCCCAACGTAATGTTAGTGAATTAAGTGATGGTGAACGACAGAAAATTATGATTGCTCGCGCTTTGGCTCAGTCACCTATTGTTATGTTATTGGATGAACCAACAGCTTTTTTAGATTTACCACGTCGGGTAGAAATTATGCAATTGTTACGTCAATTAGCCAGGGATACAAATCAAGCAATTCTCCTTTCTACCCATGATTTGGATTTAGCTTTACGTCTTGCTGATAAAATTTGGCTGTTAGGAAATAATGGTATTCTACAGGTTGGCGCACCGGAAGATTTGATATTAAATGGTATATTTACTGATACTTTCCGCAGTGAAGGTGTGGAATTTGATGTCTTTTCTGGGGAATTTCATCTGCATACACCATACAAGAGGGAAGTTAAGTTAATAGGTGAGGGTGTTGCTGCTATTTGGACAATTCGCGCTTTAAAAAGAGTTGGATTTATAGTTCTACAAGGTGGTAAGTCTACACAAATCACAGTAAAAGTTATTTCTAAATCTGAACAAGTTTTTTGGCAAATTAGCAATAATCAGACTGTATCTACACACTATTCGGTGTATGAAGTAATTAAATTTTTGAACATCATCAGATAAATCATGAATGGGAGATGTAAATCTCCCACTTCTTTAACAAATTGTCTTTTGATTAAATTAGGTAACTGGTATTTGGCACAATGGGAAATATTGCATATTCATACCAAGCTGTCCAGATAAAACTCCGAATCCAGCGTTGACGTTTTTCCGAACTTAATTCATACTCAAATGTACCAGAAGATTGATCAATGGAAGATAGATGAGAGTTACAACCACAGCCATGTTGATAGGTAAAACCGTATTTGGAGGCGATACTTTGTACTTTCATTTGCATAGCAAATACCTTACCTGCGTGTAGGATAGCATCCCAAGGACGTTTATGTTCTATATCTCGTTGATCAAATCTTAAAGCTCTTTCTTCAAATACATGATCTCGATAAATTGGCGCTAAATGGACATGATAAAAACTGGCTGGTAAATCATAACCAAATTCCTGGAAAAGTTCTAGTCCAATACGCGCTACTTTGATTTCGTCACTGTATTCACAACCTTTTGATTCCAAATTACTTAAAACTTCTCCAAAGTTCGGATAATTATGAACCATAAAGTCATGACCATAAAATTCTAGGGTTTCCCGTGCCATTTGCCCAAATAGCTCAGAAAATGAGGGTTTTAAATGGAATAATTGGGAACGTTCATTAAACAAGTCAACATCACCATATTGCAGTTTATATTGAAACAACTGCGCCATTTCTACATAGATTTTTGGGTCACTGAGTTTAACATTTGCCCTACCTTTAGCGATATCTTGCCACACAGAAGGTAGTTGAGAAAGGGTCACGGCATTTTCACCAACAATGACTGCAATAGTAGGGACTTCTTGAAGCTGCATATCCAATTTCCACAGAGATTTTAATTAACTAATTTACTATAATCCTCTTTTTGGTTCATTAACAGAATTTAAAAATATTTGACAGACTGTCAAAAGACAGTCCATTTCTAATTAAGTTGGTTTGACGCAAAAAACCAACATTTTTAGAACTTTTTTGGGTTGCTTCTTTTCAGGCGTAGAAGTTGATTTATCAAGTTTACTGTTCCTGCGAGGACAGAAACTAAAACCCCGATCAACGCGAAAATGTCCGTAACTTCTTCGAGATTCATATGTTCCCATACAGAAGGTAGTTGAGAAAGGGTCACGGCATTTTCACCAACAATGACTGCAGTCATGACTGCAACAATGACTGCAATAGTAGGGACTTTTTGAAGCTGCATATCCAATTTCCACAGAGATTTTAATTAACTAATTTACTATAATCCTCTTTTTGGTTCATTAACAGAATTTAAAAATGTTTGACAGACTGTCTTTTGACATTCCATTTCTAATTAGGTTGGTTTGACGCAAAAAACCAACATTTTTAGAACTTTGTTGGGTTGCGCTGTCGCTTAACCCAACCTACAATAGGTTACGGTAAACTCCATTTTCAAACGTCCTTTAGTATCTGTTTTCGGAGTCGTTCTATAATTATTCCCTCTTCAGGAGATAGCTCATTAAACAACATTTCATATATTAATGGTACACCCAATTCTAATTCTTTTAAAAGTGTCCTTTGGCTAAATACATCTTCTGGTTTTCCTTCTAACATCAATTGTCCTTTATCCATGACAAAAACCCAATCAGCCCAGCGATAGACTAAATCTAAATCGTGGGTGGCCATTAATAAAGTCTGACCATGTTGATGAATTTTTTTGAGAGTTTTCATCAAATTACGAGTATGTTTAATATCTAAATATGCCGTTGGCTCATCTAATATTAAAAGTTGCGGTTTTAGTACCATAATATCAGCAATAGAAACTCTTTTTTTCTGCCCTAAACTGAGATGATGTACTGGTGTTTCTGCTAAATTGGTTAATTCAAATTCATCCAATATTTGTTCTACTCGCTGTTTAATTTCTGCTGTGGGTAAACCTAAATTACACAAACCATAAGATATATCCTCTTCAACTGTAGAAGCTACTAATTGTTGTTCAGGATCTTGAAATACTAAACCGACTTTTTGCCTAATTTGACTGAGATATTGCCGATTATAAATTAATGGTTCACCACACCATTTAACAACTCCAGAATTGGGTTTATATAGTCCGTTAGCTAATAAGAAAAGTGTAGTTTTACCACAACCATTTTGACCAATTAAGGCACACTTTTTCCCTGAAGGAATCCTCATATTTAAACCATTTAAAGCTGGTTGCTGTAGCCTTTCTGAACCGGGATAGGTGTAATATACCTGCTCAAATTCGAGTAAATATTCCTGCATTTTGGCAAATTTCTAATCCTATTAATATTACACAGCCACAAATTGCTTCTATAGTATATCGTGGAGATAAACGATAACGACGGGGATGCCAAAATCGCAGTTCTCCTGCGAAACCTCGTGCTTGCAGTCCCAGGGAAAATTGACTATATTGTTGTAGAGTTCGCTGCAATAATTGTCCGATTAATAATGCTAAACTTTTCATGCTAGTATGCCAATTGCGGTAGCCATTACGAGAATTTTGTGCTGTCCATAATTCATTGGCTGTTTTTAGCAAAATGAAAATAAACCGATACATTAGTAATAACAAATCAGTTAAAAGCACTGGAAATTTCAACCAACGTAAAGTTTGCAAAATTTCTGTGAATGGGACAGTTAACATGAGAAAATATAAGCAAGAAACAGAGGCTAATGCTCTGGTTAAAATTCCCCATGCTTGAATGCTGCCACTCCGACTAATATAAATATAGAAGTTTCCAAAATTTAACCCGTAAAATGAATCTAATTTGACAATTTCTAGATGAGAAATTGTAACTCCATTGACCATTAATGCTGGTAAACTTGTCAAACAAAAAACTATGGTGAATATTAACAAGCGCCAATAAATTCCAGCGGGAATTTTGGCATAAATTACTGTCCAAATACTCATCCAAATTACTATCAAAATTTGCACTAAAGGATGACTACAAAGAGAAATAATCAGAGTGGTAAATGCAAAAATGAGTTTATGTTCTGGTGGTAATTTTCGCAGTTGATTAGTGTAAGCTAGGGTATCTAATTTTAAAGTCATTCTTAACTTCTTTCTCGTTTTGAACGTCCTTTATATACACCAATTGCGTAACCAACTACTCCCGCACCTAAAGCTGCTTGAGACGCAAATAATAAACTGGCTATTTCCCCACTAGCTGGTGTAAATGGTGATTGAAACCAAGGTTTATATTCAGGTTGTATTTCTGTAATAGCGGCTTTAGCTTTGTCATCAGAACCGCCAAACTTTCCATGGGGTACAAATATTAATGGTGCAACTCCTAAAGCCAAAACTGCTAATATTAAAAACCAGTTATTTAAACTTTGATTAGATTGATTCATTACTGTGATTTCTTCCCTTGATTAATTGCAAAAGTTCTAATTCTTGAGGATTATAAGATTGTAACCAGTTCCAAACTAAGACAGTTAGTAATCCTTCACTAATTGCTAAGGGTACTTGAGTAAGGGCAAAAATTCCCGCGAATTTGGCAAATGAAGCGATAAATCCACCGACTGGTGCAGGAAAAGCCAAAGCAAGTTGGATAGAAGTGATAATATAGGTGAGTAAATCTGCCAAAGTTGCTGCTAAAAAGATGGCGATTTTTTGTTTACCAGTCAGCCCCATTGTGGTATTATATATCCAGTAAGCTGCATAGGGTCCAGCGATCGCCATGGAAAAGGCATTTGCACCAAGTGTGGTTAAACCACCATGGGCCAGTAATAAGGCTTGAAATAACAATACCAAGCTACCCAAAACTGTCATAGTCAGAGGTCCAAACAGCACCGCACCTAATCCCGTGCCTGTGGGGTGAGAACAGCTACCAGTAACAGAAGGAATTTTCAAGGCTGACAAGACAAAGGTAAAAGCACCAGCTAAACCTAATAAGAGTTTCAATTCGGGGTTAGCTTGGGTAATGCGAGTTAGACTACGCAATCCTAAAATGAAAAATGGTAATGTTACAACCCACCAAAAAATTGCCCACTGCACTGGTAAAAAACCTTCCATAATGTGCATTGCGTAAGCAGGTTTGGGAAAACCAACTACCAAGTAAAAACTAATAACAGCCATTAGGGTGAGACTAACTAATGCCTGTTTTTTTCTGGACATAATCTGTACCTCGCAGATTCATATAAGCGTAATTCTATCGGTGGGCATTCTGACTTACCATGTTTCGGCTCACAGTTGCGGGACAGTGCCGGACTTGCACCAGACTTTCCCCCTTACGTCCAATAGTGCAGCGAGGTGTTAGCCATTGGCTGCTCCCCATCAGAACCGATGGTAACAACTATATCATTATTCCCAATAGAACTTAAATTCTCAATACAACTTAGACAAAATCCGGGTGCTTTGTCACCCCAAATTTTCATCGCCAGGGTGCAAGATATAAGATAAGTTTTATAGAGTGGAAAATTAAAAAAAATGTCTAACAACCGTTCTGGAATTTTTATTGGCGGTTTGATGATAGGGGCTGCTATCGGTACTTTAGCCGGTTTGCTGGTTGCTCCCCGCACAGGCCGCGAAACCCGTAAACTTCTCAAAAAATCCGCTCATGCTATCCCTGAATTAGCTGAAGATATATCTACCAGTGTACAAATTCAGGCAGATCGTATTTCTACTAACACCCTGCAAAACTGGGATGAAACTGTAGATAGACTGCGGGAAGCGATCGCTGTGGGTATAGATGCTACTCAGCGCGAAATCCAAGGTTTAAATCAGAAGAATACTGTTAATGTCAGCAGCATCGCAGACGACACCGATAATTTGACTCAAAAACTAGAACGTTTATAAATGAGATAACAGTGATTGATCCTTTATTTTGGTTGGGACTATCTATCCTCTTGGTTGCTGCTAGTCTCACGGCTGTTCTGGTGGCATCTATACCCGCTTTGCAGGAGTTAGCCCGTGCCGCCCGCAGTGCCGAAAAATTCTTTGATACTCTTTCACGGGAGTTACCACCTACTCTTAATGCTATCCGCAACACCAGCTTAGAAATAACAGATTTAACTGATGATGTTAGTGAAGGTGTAAAAAGCGCTGGTCAAGTTGTCAAACAATTTGACCAAAGCCTAAATAGTGCCAAAAAACAAGCAGAAAATATTCAAGTTGGCACTCGTAGTGTTTTAATTGGTATTAAAGCTGCTTTGATAAGTTTAAATCGGAAAAGACCTGCTAAAAGAAGTGCTAGAACCCTAACTAATCAATGATAAATTACCAATAACCCAATAACATGACAGTTATCTCCAGTCTCTAATTTCTCAATCAGGTTTTGTTGATCTATCTAACTAATATTAGAGTAAAGTAAAGAAGTGTAAAGAAGTATCACTTTTACGTGACTCTTTGCAAAGCACTTGTTACATCATCCTGTTAATAATAGTATAAAAACGTTCATGCACCTGTGTTCTTGGCGACGAATTTTAGTATCAATTGCCTTATTTTGCTTTGCTGGGTCAATCTGGGCAATTAATTCTCCATCAGCCCTAGCTTATGAAAATCCCGATTTATTACCGGGTTTTGTCACACCAGTAGTAGATTTAGCAAAAACTCTCCCTGACCCCCAAGAAGAAAAATTAGTTAAAGAATTAGACCAGTTTGAAGCTGATACTGGTTGGAAGTTGCGCGTTTTAACCCAGTATGACCGCACCCCAGGTAGAGCAGTAATTAAATATTGGGGATTAGATGATAAAAGTATTCTCCTAGTCGCAGATGCCCGTGGTGGTAATATTCTTAGCTTTAGCGTGGGTGATGCAGTTTATCAATTCCTACCGCGCACCTTCTGGATTGAACTACAAACCCGCTTTGGTAACTTATACTTTGTCCGTGAACAAGGAGAAGATCAAGCCATTCTCCAGTCCTTAGATTCAGTTAAAGGTTGCTTACTTAAAGGCGGTTGTAATGTAGTTCCTGGACTCCCTAGAGAACAATGGATACTCACCCTTGTCACCTCCGCTGTGGGTGGAATTATTTGCGGTTTTGCCGCTCAACCCCGCAACGATAAACAAATACTGGCTTGGCAATGGGCGTTAATTTTTTCACCCTTATGGGGAATGTTATTTATTGCCTTCGGGATTGCTCCAGTTATTACCCGTACAAGTGACTGGTTGCCTCTAGTTCGCAATATTTCCGCTTTTGCTATTGGTGCTTTAGTGGCTTATTTATCCCCTGTTTTTAGTCGGCCTTCTTCGGGGGCTGAATCTTAGAGGATGTTTTAAAAGTTGACGGCGATTATAAATCGCTACTACATACATAAAGTCCACCTAAGTGGACTTACAAATTGAAGTGTGGAAAGTTCAGATATACCAACAGGACTTACGCAACTGGAACAAGCGATTCCTAGGTCGCGCCTCGCTATCCCCAAGCTCTCTCGAATTGCTAATCCCTGAAATAGAAGCAACCCCCAGAGAATATTGGACAGAACTACTAGAAACACTGCGTCAATTATTTAAGTTTACCCTGGAGAAATTAGGTTACTTAGGTTACTTCAAAAATCGTGATATTTTTTCAGCCAAGATTTGTTAAAAATTAATTCATAAATACGGTTATTAACTTTGAAGAGACCTTGTTTTTTGATCACTAACCCTGATAAAACTAATTCTTTTTCTACAGCACTATCAGTCAGGATAATTTCTTCCTGTTCTAACACCTGACAGTAAAATTCTAAGAGTTGGGCTGATTGTTTACTGTTGAGAAGGCGATCTCGAATTGTTTTCAAATGCTCTGGTTCATCCTGATATTCCCAATGCTGGATTACCTGGGTTTGGATTAAGTTCTCGATCCAGGCCGCTTCATCGTTAACGGGAATGGGAGTAGTAGTATCACGAATCAGTTTACAGATTTTTTGAGTGAGAAAGGGTTGACCATTTGTCCAGTTTAAGACTTCTTTGAGCAAGGTTTGGGGATTACTGACTTTTTCGCCTAAGCCTTGCAATAAAGGTTGGGCTTCATGTTCTTTAAAGCCTTCTAGATAAACGGCTTGACCAATATTAAAAGGGGTTATCTGAACATCGTTCATTAAATCGCTAGGCGTTGTGACTCCAAAAAGAGCGAAGGTCAAACGTTGATAGGCGGGATTAAGACTACGTTGATTGTAACAGGAACGAATCAGGGCAAAAAAGTCATGAACGGGGAATTTTAAGGCGAGAACGCTATCAATTTCATCAATAAAAATAACCAAGGGTTTGGTGGGAATGCCATTTCCTACACCTGCTTCAGTTAATAGCACCTCTTCGATCAATTCACCTAATCTTTGAACAGGGGAAATATCCTCTCGTTCTTGCCACCAGGTTTTTAAATTAATTTTGCTCCGCAAATCAAAACGGCGCAATAGCTCAAAGGCAAATCCTTTATACCATTGTTCTGGAGTCACGTTTTCACTACCGATACGGGTCATATCAATGGGCGCACAGCAATAACCCTCGCGCTGGAGATAGTCAATCATCCGCACCATTAAGCTAGATTTGCCCACCTGTCGGGCATTAAGAACATAGGAAAATTCTCCTTGTTTTAGGGCTTTATACAGGTAGCGATCGCCTGCTCGGACGACGTAGGTAGAGGCATCCATCGGCAAGCTTCCGCCTACTTGGTAATCAAAAGTTGAAAAGGATTCTTCGCTACGGAGTAAATCATTTTCAAAACGGAGTTCGGCTTGGGTGGCTTTGAGGATTTCTAGGGTTTGGGAGAGTTCTTTGGTACGTTCTTCTACTTTTTGTTCTAGGGTTTGGTAGAGTCGGGAGTTGTCAATCGAAATGGCGGCTTGGGCGGACAGTATATTTAAAAGTTCGATGCGTTCAGGTATAAAAGCATCTGTGGTTAAGTTATTTTCGAGATAGACAATACCGCTTAGGTTTCCTTGATTGAGTAAAGGTACGCAGAGAATGGATTTTGTTTGGTTGGCGATAATATAGCGATCGTTAACAAATTGCCCTTCTGAGACGGCGTTATTTAAAACGAGAGATTCTTGGGTACGAGCGACATAGTTAATAATGGTTGTCGGTAAAATGGGAATATCGTTATCAGTATTTACTGAGTCTATGGGAATAGATTGCAAGAGATTAACTTCGTCGTTATTGGCTGTTCCTTCGGCTTCGATAACCCAATTATCCTCTTTTTTTAAAATCAGGCAACCTTTTCGCGCTCCTGCATTTTCGATGGTAATTTTTATCAGTTTTTGTAGTAGATTTTCGAGATTGACTTCACCTGAGATGGCTTGGGAGGCTTTAAGAATGGTTGTCAGATCAAGCACTTCTCCATCGCTTCCAGTGGTGGAGATCCTTGTACTCAGTTTATTAGATTTACTTTGATTGGTTATACCCAATAAATATTGAGGATATTCTTCTTCTAGTTGTTTGACTTTGGCTTTTGCTCCCCAACGGAGATAACAATGATGGGCATTTCTGAGATACAATTTACCGATCTCTTCTCGACCTAGAGAAAAATAAAATTCTGAAGCACGTTCGTAGGCTAAGGCTTCTTCATGGATAAATTCATATTTTTTCGCTCCTTGAATGGCTTTTTCATAATATTCTTCTGCTTGCCAATTTTGACCTAAAACTCTAGCTTTTTCTGCTTCAACTAGATCATATTTGTGTTGAAAATTGGATTGACAGTGGCAAACCCATATTGTCATACTCTTCTGATTTTTTTCAACTTTATTCAGTAATTCTTTTTGTTGATTATAGTCACAATTACGGTAGTGAGCCAGAGAGCTAAGAGAAGAATAAAAGTTATGTTGTGCTTTAAATGAGGCTGCACCACTCGTTACCTCTACATATTTTTCTGTATGTTGACTATTTTCCAAAGATTCAAAAAATGCTTTAAAAATATAACAATCCACCATTTTTCCAAAATAATAAATAAATAGTAACCATTGATTATTTTGCTCAAGATATTTTTGTAAACGTTTATCTTCTTCATCTTGAGAATTTCCTAATAAGAAAAAATCTTTATTGCAATTAATATCTCGAACTCGTACATATTTAGCAGTATTGTTTACAATTTCTAGACAACCACGAGCATATTCTTGATTAAGTTTGGTTACTAATTGAATATATTTTTGAGAATTCTGTTCAATCTCTTCTAAATTAGATCCTCCCATAAATTTGATAATACAATAAGCAAAAGCCAGAAAACCAACATATTCATAATGTCCTGTATTAAGTCCTTGTTGCAAGCCATAAAGTAATTTTTCTTCAAGGATTGGGTCATTTAGCGGATTTTTCCAACACCATATATAAGCATAATATATAAAGATTACTTCGATTTTAAATTTCTGATTATTATCCTTTTCTGATAATTTAATAGCTAGTTTTCCAAACTTATAACTATAATCAATTTCTGTCGTCATTGCCAACGTGAGCATTCCATAAAAAGCATAAATCGTAGAAGCTTGTGGAGGATTACCGTATTTGATACAGAGACGAGTTAAGGTTAGTACCAATTCCGTAAATAGAAGAAAATTAGTTGTATTTGAAGCAGAGAGAATTTGCTGTATTATTTTAATAGCTGCTAGTTTTTTAGCATCAGTCATTAGAAAGTTATCGGCTAGGTCTTCAATCGATTTGTTTTTTAAAAGCAACTTTATGGATTTCTGTCGGTTACTAATTCTTTTTTTTATTTCATTTTCTTGAAGAGAAATTTTGATATCTAGTTCTAGTAAAACGTTGATGGCAATATCTATCGCTTTTTGAGGCTGAAATATGGCGAAGTAGTAAATAATTTGTATTTCATATACCTTGAGTTTGTCGAATTGGTTTTTAGCTCTCTTTAAAAGAGTCTTAGATAGTTTCTCGATTTGAGTAAATTTAGTATTTAAGTAAAAGGCTTCTAAGGTTTCAACATAAAGTTCTAGAGTCAATTCATAATCCGTTTTCCAGCTATTTAATGTCAACAATTCTAACCCCTTTTCTAAATATCTTAAAGCCGAGTCATAAGCTGTTGACGTTTTTGCCTTTTTTGCTGCTTTTAAATTTAACTTAGCCAGTTCTTTTTTTTCTAATTGATCGGTAATTAATATTGCTCCCTTATTAAGTTGATTAACAATATCAAATATTTTCTCTTCTAATTCATGCTCTCCTTGATATTTTTCTAATAAAATACGTCCTATTTGCAGATGAAAATGTTCTTTTTCTTTTTCCGAAATGAGAGACTGAGCCGCTTCTTGCACTCGGTCATGTAAAAACCGATAATGAATATCGCCTGAATAGTAAAAAGCATCTTGTCGCTTATAGCGGTATGCACTTGAATGAGATACTTCATTTGCCCCCTCCTCGCTTGCGGGGAGGGGGTTGGGGGTGGGGTTCTTGTATCTCACTAAACCGAGAACCGCTATATTATTTGACAACTTTTCTGCATTCCACAGTAGAGGAAATTTGTAATTGTTATCCAAGGGAACGACTAAGCCTTCATCAAGAGAAGACTGTAGTTCTTGAGCTGTAGTTATATCAGATGTCTTATTAATAGTGGCAAGAATTTCTAAATTAAACTGATTCCCAATACAAGCTGCTATTTTGAGAATTTGTTGAGTTTTTGGAGATAATTTGTCTATTTTGCTAACCATTAATTCAACTACATTATCAGTAATCGATACACTTTCAATTTGCTGTATATTCCATTGCCAATAACCTTGTTGATTTTCTTCAGAATTAAGAAGAGTTCGAGACAGATTAAATACTAATAAATTTTCTTTGTGCAAAAAATAGAGAAGTTGCGTCAGAAAAAAAGGATTTCCTTCTGTTTTTTTGAAAACTAACTTAGCTAAAGGTTTTGAAACTTCTCTTGAGCAACTGAGTGTATCAGCAATTAATTGATTAATATGGTCAAATTTTAAGGGGTAAAGGGTAATCTGATGGACTAGGACTTTCCCTTGATTAATTTTCTCTAAAGTGTGCATGAGGGGATGAGTCGAACTCACTTCATTATTTCGATATGCCCCTATCATTAGAAAATATTGGTTGTCGGGATCTGACATTAATTGTTCAATTAACTTCAGAGAAGGTAAATCTGCCCACTGTAAATCATCAACAAAGATAACTAAAGGATGTTCTTGTTGGCAAAAAATACTAAGAAATCTTTTAAAAAATAAATTAAATCGATTTTGACTTTCAGTTCTATCTAGCTCCTCTACTGGTAGCTGTTGTCCAATAATTTTTTCGACATCAGGAATTAGATCAATAATAATTTGACCATTATTGCCCAATGCTTCTAAAATCTTCTTTTTCCAAGTTACTAGGGTTATTTCCGGTTCGCTTAACAGTTTACGGATTAAGTCTTGAAAAGCCTGAGCAATCGCATAATAAGGAATATCCCGCTTCAGTTTGTCAAATTTACCACTAATAAATTGTCCTCGTTGGCGTGTAATGGGTTTGTGAATTTCATTGACTAAAGCAGATTTTCCAATGCCTGAATAACCAGAGATGAGAATCATTCCCGTTGTCCCTTGACTAACTTTCTCAAAAGTCGTTAAAAGTTGAATAACTTCCTGTTCTCGACCATACAGTTTTTGAGAAATATGAAACTTCTGGGCAATATCCTGACTTCCTAAAGGAAACTGAGAAATTTGCCCTAGAGTCTTTAATTGATTAAGACAGGTTTCTAAATCAGCTTTAATTCCCCAAGCACTTTGATATCTTTCCTCTGGGGTTTTAGCCAACAATTTTCTGACGATATTAGATACAGCTAAGGGAAGATCAGGAATTAGTTCATGCACTGGTAATGGTTGTTGTGCGATATGACAATGAACTAACTCCATTGGGTCAGTGGCTTCAAAAGGAAGTTTGTTGGTTAAAAGTTCATAGAAAGTAACACCAAGAGAATAAAAATCACTGCGATGATCTATTCCTCGGTTCATTCTACCTGTTTGTTCTGGCGCAATATAAGCTAAAGTTCCTTCTAGTTGATTAAGGGGGCAAACCGTTAGTAATTCTTGAGATAAAGGGGTAGCAATGCCAAAGTCAATGATTTTGAGTTGTTCTGTTTGCAGGTTATAAACAATATTAGAAGGGTTAATGTCTTTGTGAATAATGTTGGCAGCGTGAATTGCGTCTAAGCTCTCAGTTATTTTAATCGCAATAGTGAGAAAGTTTTCTACGCTTAATTGACCCTGGGATAGTAATGATTTTAAAGATTGACCGCCAAAGTCTTCTAAAATTATTGCTAAAGTATTCTCATATCGCTCTAAGTTATAAGCTTTAACAATACTATCCGTATTAAAAGAACGAGTAATTTCATATTCTTGTTTATAGCGTGTGAGTTCTGAAGGAGTAGGATAGTTTTCTTTGAGAACTTTAAGAATAATAGGTTGATTATCTAGCTTTAGTTTGGCTCGATAAACTAATGAGTTAGCACTTTCATAGATTTTTTCGATAATCTGATAGTTTGTTAACATAATACTTGTAGCCTGTTTTGATGTTATCCTATATAGAAATCAGCCATAAGATGAGCTAATTAGTGAGGTTTAGCACTCTGCTAATTTACGGCTTACTCTATCCATTGAGATTCAATTATTTACAAAGAACGAAGACGTATATAAGCGCAAGACAGGATGACGTAGTCTAATTGCTTATGCCTCCAGCTACCAGAGTCGCCGGGAGGATAAAATGGGTAACGCCCCTCCTAAGGTACAGATTGCCTAGACAGGTTGATTGCCGTTCCTGTTGCGAACAGTATAAAACACTATAGAACACTGTAGAACACAAAAAGATAAATTCTCTTGTCTTTTTCACCCATCTTTGCCAAAAAAAAGAAACGCGGTTAAAACCGCTTGTATCGCTTATATCTCAGGTCTGAAGACCCTGAGCTTTACGCTGACCGGATAATCCTGTAATAGTTTTAACTTAGTCCATAAAAGCGGGCGGGATTATGCCACAGTATTTTTTCCACCGTTTCTCTCGATAAATCTTTCTCAAGCTTAACCACTTGACTGACAATATCGGGCTTATGATCCATGTGTGGATAATCTGAGCCAAATATAATATTGTCATTACCAATATAGTCTATAAGTTGAGACAGATAAGGTTCAGAGGGTTCGATCGCAATATAACATTGACGGCGAAAATACTCTGATGGCAGCGATTTTACATGATTTTCGACTTCCCACTGTAAAGTTTTGTACTCCTCATCAAGTCGCCATAGCCAATAGGGTAGCCAACCACAGCCCGACTCCAAAAACCCGATTCTCAAGTTTGGATGACGTTCTAAAACCCCCCCCTCAATCAAAGCCAACAGTGCCATCATCTGCTCCATCGGATGGGAACAGGCATGAAGCGCGAAACGAGTGTTAAATCTATCCGCGCCCGTTGTGGGTAAACGACTCCAATGGCCTTCATGAAGCCCCACCGCGATGTCCAAAGCTTCACATTCTGTCCAAAAAGGTTCGTAAGCTGGATCGCTCAAAATTCTACCCTTAACAGGATTAGGACGCAAAAAAACAGCTTTCCAGCCAAAATTAGCAATACGGCGCAACTCTTTCACCATTCCTTCAGAATCATGTTGATTGATCGCTCCTACTCCTCTTAACTTATCAGGATCGTAACTACAAAATTCCTCATATAACCAAGTATTATAGGCATAGGTAAAAGCTCCAATCACTGCGGGAGGTAGGCTATCAATGGCAAACAGCCAGAGTCCGTAGTTAGGATAAATCAAAGCAACATCCATTCCCATTTGCATCATTGACTGAACATGGGATTCAGGATTATAGCGATTGAGATAAGCATGAGGATAAGCCTGCATCATTTGCTTATTTGCTTCTTGTTGAAGTTTTTTAGGGATGTTTTGGCTAATGGGTTCTCCTTTGATTTTCATGTCATGAGAAGGGGCAAACTCTCGAAATTCAGGATCGAGGTATTTCACCCACATATCCGGCGGTTCGATCACATGGGCATCGGCATCAATAATCTTGTATCCATTGAGCATAAATTAAAGATCCAATAAGATTTACATCCACGTCGGGAAGGGATTGAGTTGATTTTCTGTTAAAGACTCAGACAACTATCCCATTTTTGACGGTACATCATACAATCGCCCTGCCCTCTTTTAAGTAAGAGACTTCCAATTAAAAAAATACCCAAAAATCTCTTGTGGTGCGGGCAGAAAAGCCCGCTAATAATACAAGGATTGCTGGATGCCCATCCCACAAGATTGGATAGCGAGGCGGTGCTGCAAGCAGTTCATCTTTTTTGTGGAGTTCTCTAAAGTTCAATTGAGCTACAAACAGCTAAGGGGAATATAAGGGTAGGGGGGAGTATTAAATTTAGTCCCTACTAGGTATTGACCGGTTGAATCCTTAAGATAAAAAGGGAATTTTCCATTGTCGTCTTCAGCATTTGCCCAATCTTGAATTTCTTTTAAAGATAGATTGAGTTCTGAAGGAATTGGAGGGTAAGGAATAACGAGTTTGTAAATACCAGAAGGTTTATCCCAATCAACATAAAGTTCTTGCATTTCTCCTGCGAAAATATTCCTAGATACTTCTAGATTGTACATGGTGACTATTTCACCAGTGCTTAAAATAGGTTGACTAATTTGATGGTATTTTTGATTATCATTGGAAGCGACTTTGGAACCGACTTTGCGATACACTTGTCCTGCCAGCAAAAGACTTAATTCAATTGACCCCCAGGCTTGACTAGCCGGCGAGATCACAAATTTTGCCGGGTCTTGGACCTTAGATTTATCCTCTTTAAGTGGGTAGTAACCAACAAGCTCCTCTGGGTCATGCTTGTCAGGTTCCGCACTGTCACTGGTGAGAAAAATTTCTCTGGCAATTAATCCATCTAATATATCATCACCATCAGGAAGTTTAGTAATTTCTCCCCAGTCACCTTCACAAAAGTACCACCAAATTTTTTTTGTCTGTCCGTTTTTGGTTATTTCTTTTGTTTTGGCTTGATAATAAGCATCCCATGTTTTTGCAATTAACTGAGACATTTTACGTCCCCGTAATAAAATTCCTATTGGATAACTTATATTACTATTCACTGTCTGATTGCTAAACACACTTACAACAGTAGATGGCGATAACTTTTTTAGAAAATCTTCCTTCAGACAAATTCCAGGAGAAGGCAAATATGCGGCTATAGTACCAACAGGATCAAAATTATTGCCATGCTTATCTTTTATACTTGGACTCGATGGAAATCCCTTTAATTTATCCGTTGTCGCCTGGTCGAGTTCCCATTTACTAAATGCTTCTCTTGATTTTAGGTTTAATGTTGTCTTTAAGATTTTCCTCGGATTCTTATTATCCTTTTGTTTGTTTTCTCCATGGTGAGGTTCGACGGTTAATACCTGATAAAAGGTAGTTTTTTCATACCATTGATCTGGTTTGAACATAATTTTTATCCTAATTCTCCTAAATGATCTTGGTTCTCAAAGTTTTAGTAACTTATATTCAACCATAAAAATGAAGTGGATTATGAAAAACAATTTTTTCCACTATCTCCTGTGACAACATTGTTTCAATATCGGTAAGATAAGGCTCAAAGGGTTCGACTGCAATGTTGTATTCCAGTCGAAAATACTCTGATGGCAACAGTTTAACAGAATCTTTTACTTCCCAATAAACTTCATGACAAGGGAACAGGGAACAGGTTTTGGGCAACTTTACTTTTCGTTACTTATGTCGTTTTTTTCCGTTTACCTGCTTAGAGACGTTCCATGGAACGTCTCTACAAGGGTTTTGAAATCATCAAAAATCATTTTCATACCTCAAATCAGCAACGCCCATATTTCTAATCGCACATCAATTTTGTATCCATTGAGCATAAATTAAATATCCAACAATTTGATTTACATCCACATAGGAAAAGGATTGAGTTGATTTTCTGTTAAAGACTCAGACAACCATCCCATTTTTAACGATACATCATACAATCTTCCTGCCCCCAAACGTTTCCATAGGTGTCGCAGTCCTGGCACGATCACTTTTGCTACCTTTAAGCCAATGTCTGGACGAGTTTGATCTAATACTAGCATTTCCATGTTTTTCTCCTCGACAATTTTTTGACAAAGTTTTACGTCATCTAAAAGATCATTACTGAAAAACTGGGCATAATCTGTCTGGTTTTTGGCTTTTAGATGGGAGTCAGGTATTAAATAGGAATGATCGCTTAATTTTGCTTCTTTCCACCAAGTAAGGGCTAAAGGATCAACATATTGGGGATAATTTGTTGTTCCGTCGGGGTTAGCGGCTAAAACACTGGGTAGAATTTGATTCAGTTCTGTTAAAGCGCGACTGAGGGCAATATTGACATCAAAATGCGTACCGTAGCCTAAAATAATATCCTCTACAGAGCTATCTTTTTTAGCAGAAATGGCGGCAAAGCTGGGAATATTTAGATCGTTAGTGATATCTAATACCCATAATTCTCTACCTAATTCTTGATAATATTCTCTCAGATTTTGAACGTAGGGATCGTTAAAACTATTTAGATTAACTTGGGGCTTAGAGAGACGGTTATACCACCATAAAGCAATGCTATCCCGCTCTACTAATTCCATAAATCCTTGCAAGATTGCCTCTTCAATGGTATTTCCTGCGGCACAACCGTTAGAGTCTGCCCAACAATCTAGATAATCCCGTTGAGGATAGCCATAATAACAATAAGCGGTGGGTAAATATTTAAAATCTCCTGCGGTTAATGACCAAACAGGTGTCCAGTCAATTTCTCGCTCTTGATCAAAGGGTTCAGGTACTTTTTGAAACCAACCATGACAGTTAGTATTCCATTCTATTCTGCTGTCATATTGTTGTTGACTAAAATTCATGCAATGATTAGGATGAATAGCGCGATCGCCCATTTTTTGATAACTATTTTTTATCCTGATTTCGTTGCCTTGAAATACCCCAGAATAACGTTCGATTGCTTCACAAAAACCACTGGCTCTGGCTTGAATATCGGTTCTTCCCTTACCTGAACTTTTGCCTCCCAAATTTTTATGCAGATTCTCTAAATCATCAAAAATGGTGACAAAATGATGCTTGGCAATGTAGGTATGGTTTAATGGATTTAACGGAATTTTAATTAATTCTCGAACTACACCTGTTATGGGACTAATAAAATGCTGATATTTTCTAAGGGTTTCTTGCGGGGAACAAATGCGATGGCCGCCATCAGTAGTAAAAGTTTTTGGACGATGACCTAAGACCACTGGCACAGGTTTTTGCATTAATTCATGGCTCATTTGTCCACAACTCGGACATTGGGGACGTTTAATAACAAAGTGTTCTTGACTTTTAAAAGTTAGAGTATCATAGGTGATTAAAGTCTGATTTAACTGGCTATTTTTTTTCTGAATAATCCATTTAAAAACTTCCGTTGCCACCATTCCTAACGCAGTTTCTAGACTAGAAGGTAAAAGACTTTGGGGGGAAATAGGAGCAAACAAATCTTGATTCTGTCTTTGAATAAAACTGGCCATTGGCCGATTATCTTGCAAACGATGGGCTAGACATTGCCAACAGGCGGTTTCTTGAGTCTTAAAAATCGGACCCATCCAGAAAATTGTACCGACAGGTTTTACTAATAGCCAAGGAGTTTGAGATTGTAGGGCTTGTTGATTAAACTCTTTTAAATTCGGGTTAAGATAATCATCTATCAAAACGATGGTTAGATCAGGGGAATCCGTTTCCTTAACTACTTGAATATTTAACGATTTTAAATTATTAATTAACGCTTCTGTTCCTGGACAATCAAAAGATCTAACGGCAATTTTTGTCGTCTTCAATCTTTCATTAGCAAGTTTCGGTTGAATATTCAGATGTTCACAAAAAACGAGTAAATTTTCGGGTAAAATATTTTCATTTTCGACCAGATAACCTTCTCTTTCTAGTTGAAATAGGGCGGCTTGAATTTTAAGACTAATATTTAAAACTTCTTGAAATAAGGTTGCATTATCTTGAATTGTGGACAGTAATTGCCATTGGATTTTGTCAATAATTTCATCGTTAGTGCGATCGCCGTCCACCAGAGAAGCAACCAAATATAAAAATTGGTCTTGCAAACAGACCGATCCTCTTTCCGACAATAGCAACACTTGATCGGGGGCGATCGTTGAAACCGAATAACAGGATTTAAAACGCGGTCTAGAGAGCATAATTTTGATGATTTAGGAAAACTTCTAGTGTTTGAGTGCAATTTTAAGTTTAACTGTCTTATTTTAAGGTAAAAGTCGGAACAAAGATAGTCAGAAGTCAGAACGAAGTCAGTCAATCTCAGGTTTGAAGTTAGATAGGCGAGGGCGCGTTGGTTGGGGTAGCGGTTTGGTTGGAGAGTTTGTTGGACTTTCGGCGAATCGCTGTATTGAGGGGGGACTTTAAGGTTAATGGTCTTATTCTCAGGTGAAAGTCAGAAAGAAGTCAGGTGTTCTCAGGTTTGAACTCAGGTAGCGGCGGGGTTTGATAGATAGTGTCAGGTTCAAAGACATCGAGAAAGGTGATTGAACAAATCACCCCAAAAAACCAGACGCTTTGCCTTAAAATTAAAATATCCATATTCTTACTCAGGTTGTCGCGGCCGAAGGTGACTTTAATCGCGATATCGACCAAGCCATCCAGACACTGGGCGATTCGGCGATCAAGACGAGCGAGGAGGAGGAGATCGAAACCCTTAAAAAAGCCATCACCAAAGGTATTAGGACTTACGCACAAGTCACGGAATAATGAACCACGTTCGCGGAGCGTCCCGTCAGGGATAGGAACGAAGAGAACGAAGAAAAGAGGGTTTGAGAGATATTTTGCGTAAGTCCTGGGTATTAGTGACATTCTTACTGAGGTTTTCGCGGCCGTCGGTACGGATAAGCCCCCTACCGATGGTGGCACTTCTGTGCCCTCCGTGAGTTTTGTCGTCTCGGCAATATCGGGAGCGCAGGAGGGCACCACTAAAACCCTTCAAGCGCGGGACGATCTCAAGGCTAACAACCAAAAACTCGCGGAAGCTTACCAAAGGCTGGCGCAGGCCAACTCTCTCGTGGCAGTCGCCAAAGCTGTTCAAGTTCAAAACCAAATGTTTGTCGCCGAAATAGCCGTGACCCGAGAAAAAATCCTCGCTATCGCGACCGATTGGGGGCAATCTCCCGATGTGAGACCTCCAGGAAACGGTGTTAGCCTTGGATTCTTTCAATTCCACAGGGGGTCCCAAGAGATTCCCATTTGGCACCTGCAACCAATACTGCGGGATGCAAACAGTTCCTGGCAATCGTTGGTGATGAGATTGAACAGGATCAAACGCGCGTTCACCGGTGTCTGATCCACGCCAGGACGTTTTTAGGGTACGTTATATTAACGTACATTTTTATCTTTATTGACTTAATTATCTGCGTTACACTTTGCAAATGTATCCTCCGGTTTCTGTCAAAACGGATTAGCAAGGGGGTAACTGAAAATGACCCGCAATAATCCCAGGAACAGTAATATCCTCATCTAATTCTTCCCACCTTAGAGCATAGCCGTTTACCTCAACCTTAACCGCCGCCAATTGCTCATTTGTCGCTTGTTTCAAGATGCAGAAGCGATCGCCAGGAAAACCGATAATACGTCCATCACTGAGTTCAACATATATCATGCGTTTGTCTGCCCAGGCTCGAATGGCGACAGGTTCAATAGTCATCATGGAATTAACGGTTGTGGAAATCACGATAAGCACTCCTTAAAAGAACTTGATTTTGATAAACTAACCTCTCTACTTCACGTAGCTCATGGGAAGGAATGCCACGATTAGAAGCTAAAATAACCATCGGTTCAAGCCAAAATTTACATTCGCCATCAGAAGAACGAACATGAATATGTGGCGGCTCGGAACCTTCATCAGAATAGAAGTGAAACCGAAAGTGTCCAATTCTAATTACCGTTGGCATTTAGTGAAATTCGTAATCATCAAGAGTTGTTAGTTCTTGATTTTAATATTAACTGCAAGAATCATCGATCTTGTAGAGTACGTTAATATAACGCGCCTTTTAATCGCGTTTTCCTATCTTACACTAATTGGCGATCGCTTTTTAAGTTTTTAATAACGGCGATCGCGTTTCTGTGTCTTCAACTAAATTGCGATCACTTTTCTGTGTCTTCAACTAAATTGCAATCGCCATAACAGGATTTAAAACGCGGTTTAGAGAGCATAATTTTGATGGTTTAGGAAAAACTGGCGATATAACTCACAACTGAAAACAAAATTTGATTCTAACTGTTTAACCAATCCGAGACTGGTTAGTTTATGGACAAAAATTGGTTCTAGGTTAACCCGCTCAATACCGGGTAGAACTGAGTGGAGGGCTGTTAATAATTCGGGATATTCTTTTAAATATAACCAATGTCGCTGTAAATGATGGGTATAAATGCCGACATTTGTGGCAGAAGTTTCTAATAGATGCTCTAGGGTCATTTCTCGACGACTCAGGTGATAGAGGGCGATCTGTATCAAGGCGGGATGGCCACCCACCATCTCCATTAGTTTTTGACAATCTTCTCCCTGTTCCCAGTCCAGACCGTAGCATTGAGCTAATTTTTTAACTTCTTCTTCGGAAAAGTGAGTTAACTGAATGGGTAATCCGATATTGAAGGGGGACTGGTTAAGCTGGAGCGGGACGTAGATTTCTGTGGAGTGAACGATAACCAGGCGGAGTTTTTGCCAGAGGGGTGAGGTTTTGCTTTCTTCGTACCACGATCGCAGTAGGGGTAAAAAGTCCTGGGCCAGGTTGGAATGTTCAAAAATTTGTTGGGCTTCGTCTAGGGCTAAAATGAGGGGATTTTGAAGAGATTTTAGTAAATAGTCTTCAAAGTAGGAGGTACAGCTTATTTTACTGCCTAAGTCTTCATCCCAATACTCGTCTAGGTGAGATTTGAGGTGCAGTTGTCGGGCAAGGTTGGCACAGAGCCAGCGCAAAAATTGGTTAAGGTCGTTTAAGATGGGGCGATCGACTTGGTCTAGGTTGAGGCTGACGGTGTGGTAGTTTTGAGTTTTGGCAAATTCTAAGATTCTCACTAGTAGGGAGGTTTTGCCCATTTCCCTCGGTGCTTTGATGCGGATTAAGGTTCCTGGTTTTTTGATTTCTTGTTTGATATGGGCTTCGACGGGTTTGCGTTCGAGGTAAAAGGGGGAGCCAAGGGGGACTGCGCCGTTGGGGTAGGGTGGGGAATAATTATCAGGTTCCGTGTCAAAAAAATCGAGGCTTTGGGGTTTGGTGGGGGTGTTGGTTTCAAGGTCGAGGTTGGCGATGTCTTTCCATTTGAAGCCCAATTGCCGACTGAGTTCTTCAAAGGATTTGTAGTCAACGGGTTTACCCCTGAGAAAGTTATTGACGGTAGCAAGAGATAATCCAACTTCTTCGGCTAGGGCCCGTTGGCTGGGGTAGCCGTTTCTTTGGAGGGCTAGTTTGACGCGGTCTAGTTGGGTTGGTTGGACTCTCAGCGATCGGGGCATGGAGGCGATTTTGAGTTTAACGCTCTTATTCTAAGGTAAAAGTCAGGCCAAAGATAGATGTAAGTCAGAAAGAAGTCAGAAAGAAGTCAGGTGTTCTCAGGTTTGAACTCAGGTAATGGTGGAGTTTAATAGATCCCACATTCCGCACTTCATTTTGTAGCACAGAATGGGTATAATAAGTAACAAAAGTAGCTTAAATATAAACAGATGACTTATTGAAAGCGATTGGGCATAAGGAAGATAGTCGTAGAGTGTAGTGAAGTTTATGGTGATTCAGCTTACACTGATTAGAGTATAGAAGATGATCTCAAACAAACCAGTCAAGTTAGTTTGAAAGTGATGCGGAAAAAGAACTCTAAGCGTCAAGACCACCCTTGGATTCAATATATTAAACAACATACTCGTCATTACATTGAAACCTTGTTTAGTGCTATCATAAGTAATTTTACCAAGTCCATTCATAGCGATTGTACATTGGGGACATCCAGCAATCATGGGGATTGCGATCTTTGTAGTGGGGACTTTTGTGGGAGTGACCGATTGGCATGGTAAGTTACTGGAGGATAAGAATGGAGATCTTCAAAGATGTCATGCTCATCGTCAATTAGCTCTTAGGTTATTTGTATTTTTTTGATTTATGATGCTCACGAGTGGAATAATTATCTGTCTTAGTTATATTTTGGGTTTGCTATTGACTGCAATTCCTTGGGGTGGTGTCTGGATTTTACTATTGGGTGTGGTAGGGGCGCTTTTATTTCGCCGAATATATGTTAATCTGCGGAAATTTGCTCTTAAAAAAGGTGCGACTGTTAGCAAAACAAAGCCAGTTGCTAATAACTGGATAAATATTCCCCATCCTACTGTATGGTTGATAGCCGGTGTGGTGGGCTTGTTGGCTACTTTTTATTTTAATTTGCGATTACCTCAACCTGGTATAAAAGATATTAGTCGCTTTGTGGTTGAGGATAAGAGCAATGTTGAACAATTAGTGATTGTGCGAGGTTTGGTGGATAGTAATCCTCGCTTAACTCGCAGTCAAAGGGGACAATTTTGGTTAACAGCGACTCAGTTAGATGAGGTACAGAATAATCAAGCTTCTGGGGGGAATCCCAGGGAGGTAACAGGTAGGTTATACGTGACTGTACCGATACTTCAGTCTACTGGTTTATATCCTGGACAAGAAATTGCGGTGACAGGATTTTTGTATAACCCAACAGCAGCGTTAAATCCTGGTGGTTTTGATTTTCAGAAATATCTGCGACAGGAGGGGACTTTTGCTGGTTTAGTGGGAAGACAGATTAATATTCTCGATGATCAACGTCCTTGGGGATGGTGGCAAGTTCGTGGGAAAATCGGGAGATCACAAGCTCGTTTATTAGGTGTTCCTGAAGGTCCTCTTGTTAGTTCCATGGTTTTAGGCGCTAAGGCTGTTGATTTACCCTATGATACCCGTGATTTATTTGTCAGGACGGGTTTGGCTCATGCTTTGGCGGCTTCTGGTTTTCAAACTTCTTTAATTTTGGGTGTAATTTTACAGCTAACAAGACGCAAAAATAAAGCGACTCAGATCACTCTGGGTAGCTTGGGATTAACTGGTTTTTTGTTTTTAGCCGGTTTTGAACCTGCGGTATTAAGAGCCGTAATTATGGGCTTTGCGGCTTTGCTCGGTTTGGCTTTAGAAAAAGGTGTAAAGCAGTTGGGATCTTTGTTGATAGCAGCAACATTATTATTAATATTTAATCCTTTGTGGATTTGTAATTTAGGTTTTCAATTAAGTTTTTTAGCTACATTAGGATTAATTGTCACCGCACCAGCAATAGATAAACGTTTAGATTGGCTACCACCAACAATTAGTTCTTTAATTTCCGCATCTTTAGCCGCAACAATTTGGACTGTACCCCGATTGCTAGAATTTTCTTGTGTAATTATAGTTTATAGTGTGCCTCTTAATATTCTGGCGACACCATTTATTTCTGTGATTAGCATTGGGGGAATGATTAGCGGTTTGGTAGGTTTAATTTTACCAGATTTAGGAAGTATTTTAGCGAGTTTTTTATATTATCCTACCCATTGGTTAATTCAACTGGTGAAATTTTTTGATCATTTACCAGGAAGTCAGATACCTGTTGGTAGTATATCAATTTGGCAAATGTTGACTATCTATCTTTTAATTATTTTACCTTTGTTAGTCAAATGGTGGCAGAAACGCTGGTGGTTCGCAGGTTTTATTGTGGCCGGTTTGGTACTTTTTCCCCTTTGGTATTCTCATAATAATTTGCTTAGAATTACTTTATTAGAAACCAGAACTGCACCAGTTTTAGTAATTCAAGATCGAGGTAATATTGCGATAGTTAATGGAGGAAATGAAGGTACAGGTAGATTTACAATTTTACCATTTTTAAGACAGCAAGGGATAAATCAAGTTAATTTGGCTGTCGCTAGTAAGTTCCCCGGTTATAGTCATGATGCTTGGTTGGAAATTATGCAAGATATACCAATTAAAAATTTATATGAATATACTCCCGATTTAGAAGACAATATTACAACTCAATTACTCCAACAACAACTCCAAAAACAGCAAGGAATCTATCAAGGTTTATCAGTTGGTCAACCGATAAATAATCCAACAATTATCGCACAATTAATTAATGAGCAGATACCAATTTTAAAATTACAAATTTTTAATCAAAACTGGTTACTAGTCGGTAATATTAAATCCCAACAAATTCAAGAGTTAATTAAAAGCGGAGATTTGTCTTCTCCCCAAGTTTTATGGTGTCCATCAGAATCTTTACAAAATCTAATTCTAGCACTTAAACCGCAAATAGCCATCGCTCCTACTAATAATTTAGATAGTAAAACATTATCTTCTTTAAGTAAAGGACAAACGAAGCTTTTTTTTACTGGTAAAGATGGTGCGATTCAATGGACACCCAACGGGGATTTTCAAACTTTCATTCAAACAACAGAAAATAAATCTTCTGTTTTATAATATGGGTTTTTTCCCGCCAAGATACAAAGGAGCAAAAACCCAAAGAAAGAATACGAAGGTTTTTAGAAAACTACATATACATCGGTTTTATCCTGTTGACTTACTTGTGATTTGGTTTATGTTAAAATACAGAAATATTCTCAACTAGTGCAATTTCACCATGAAAAAATCAATTTCCCCAATTGCTTTAATTTTTAGCTGTGTATCTTTGATAGCTTGTACTAGCGCATTAAAGGATACATTTAAAGAAGAGGCTGCTGCTACTGTAACACAAAATCAAATGAAAACTGCTCTGGTAGTAGCAAGTGAACAACGGAATAAACAAGCATCTTCTCTACAATCAGAAACAGAAGAGAAGAAAGAACCTGTTGGTAAAAACCTAGACAACAATAAGAAGACTAAAAAAGGTGCAAATCAACAACCAAAGGAGGGAAGAGTAAAAAAAATAGTCAGTGGTGATTTAATGTGTTATGTCACCTTAGTAGATAATAAAGGAATACAACACAATGTTGGCGCAAGTTTTGAAGTTTGTGACGAGAAGAAGTTTTTGAATAAAAAAGTCCGCGTTACTTATAAAGTAGAATCAGTTAATGATTGTCAGAGTGCAGAACCCTGTGGAAAAACTCGTAAACAATCAATCATTACTAAAATGGAAGTTGTGAATGAAAGTTCAAAAAAAAAGATTCGTACACCTTGAGTAATGGGAAATGGAAGATTACTATTAGTAATAGCAACTCTTGGAATGGTGTGAATGGTACAGGAAATGTGAGTTATCAAGGATGTGACGTTAATGGTAAATGTCTCAGGTTAAGAGGTGGTAAAATAGTTTGTCGAGACGGTGTATGTCGTACAGCTTGGAAAAATGCAAATTACACTTATATTTTAGAACAACCTATTACTGAAAATGGTAATGCTGATTCTACTTTGATAGTCAGAAAAGGTAGAACTGAGGTTTTGAAAGTTACAGATTTGAAAGCTATACCTGATAGATAATCAAAAAAACATCCCAGTTTATTTTAACTCAATTATTAAATAATAATTGATTATTAGGCGTTGCATAATAGCGGTATGAATTGTATTTTTTTCCTCAAATCAGCAACGCCAATTATTACTCTTCTGGGGTAAAATTTTGGTCAAGAAAATTAAGAGCGTGGTTGCGGAGTTCAAAATATTCCGTTGAGTTCCGCATGGCCATTCTATCTCTAGGATGTGCAAAAGGAACTGTTAAAATTTCTCCAATGTTTGCAGATGGTCCATTAGTCATTAAAATGATCCGATCTGACATATAAATTGCTTCGTCCACATCATGGGTAATCATCATAACTGCTTGACGATGATGTTCCCAAATATCTAATACTTGACGTTGTAATTTACCACGAGTTAGAGCATCTAAAGCACCAAAAGGTTCATCCATTAATAACATTTTGGGACGAATTGCTAAAGCTCTAGCAATACCTACCCTTTGTTTCATACCTCCAGAAATTTCATCAGGATATTTGTCGGCCGCTGCTGTCAAGTTTACCATAGCTAAGTGTTCATTGACAATGCTAATTTTTTCGGCACGATTAGCATTTTTTAATACTTCATCTACAGCTAAACGGATATTTTCGCGGACAGTTAACCAGGGTAATAATGAGTAATTTTGAAATACCATCATTCTCTCTGCTCCTGGTTTACGAATCTCTTTTCCTTCTAAACGCACAGAACCAGAAGTAGCTTTTTCAAAACCGCCAATTATTTTTAATAATGTGGATTTACCGCAGCCAGAATGACCAATTACAGAAATATATTCATCTTCACCAATAGTTAAATTAATATTATTTAAAACGACAAATTTGCCTTTATCTGGGGTGGGATAGGATTTAACCAAGTTCTCAATTTCTAAAAATCCGTTTCGTTGTCTTTCTGTGGTATTATTATCTGTTAAAATTGGATATGTCATGATTAATCACCCTTGATCTAATTAACTTTTTTTTAAGACATAAAAAATCGAGCGGGAGCATTAGCGCGGATATCAAAACTATGAAGATATCCTACAGGATCACTGGGATCAAATCCTTTTTTATCTATAAATGCCTCTGGAGGTTCAACCTTATAATCATTTGCGGGACATTGAATACCCATTTCTGTGGCTATTTCCCGATATAAATCTGTTCTCCAACCTTTTGCGGCTACTTGTTCGGCGTTTTTAGGAATTTCTTTGATTTGTCCCCAACGGGCTGCTTGAGTCATTAACCAAAGACTGCGAGAACGCCATAAAAATGTTGAATGTTCTCCTATTTCGTGGGGAATAGTGTTAGGAAGATCATAAAAGATTGTGGTATCATCTGCTTTTATCGTGCGGTCTTGACCGTCAAAACCACCATAGTTATAATTACCAATAATTCCCGGTCCGGTAAACTTGGTAATAGGAACACCTGATTTTTTGGGTTTTGCACCAGTAAAAGCACGTTCTGTGAGTAATTCAGCTATTTGTTGACGATTTTCAGGTCGGCTACAATATTGACAAGCTTCTATCATGGCTTTTACTAAAGAACGGTAAGTTTTAGGGTAATTAATAATAAAAGATTCCATTACCCCTAATAGTCTGTCTGGGTGTCCGTGCCATATTTCCTTACCTTGAGCAAAAGTAAAACCAATACCTTCATTACCAGTAATTGCTCTAGTATTCCAAGGTTCAGCCACCATATAGGCTTGCATTGCGCCAATTCTCATATTTGTCACCATTTGTGGTGGAGGAACAATGATGATCCGAAATTCTTTAAGAGGATCAACACCCGCAGCAGCGGAAAGATAACGAGCGAAATATTCATAAATGGCAGAACTGAGGACTACAGCCCAGATTTTCTTTTCTGGGGGTTGTTTGTCAAAATAACCGCGAAAGTCCCTTCCAAAGGCTTCTAAAGCCCCCTCAGCGTATTTCTGTTGATATTCGTACCAAGGACGGATACCATAGTCCCACATTTCCTTATTCATGGTCATAGCGTTACCATGTCGGTGGATAGTCATTGCAGCACATAGGGGAGCATGACGGGCACCTTCCGCGCCAATTCTAGCATTAGTGACAGCACCGGAAACGACAGGGGAAGCGTCGAGACGACCAAAAATCAAGCCGTCGCGGGAAGTAGCCCAACTAGCTTCCCGGTTAAGTGTGACATTTAAGCCATATTTACGGAAAAATCCTTTTTTCCAAGCGATCGCAAATGGTGCACAATCATTAACAGGGACATAACCAACCGTAAGATTAGGTTTCTCTAAATCTTGGGGTCTAACTACCTGTGTCACCGCTAAAGCTTCTTCTGTTAGTCCGTTAGCAGACCTATCTCCAGAAACAGCACAGGAAGATAATATAATTCCCGCAGTTGTCGCACCCATTCCCGCAATAAAATCCCTGCGAGTTAAATAATTTTCACTCATAATAATTAATCATTAATAATTGAAAAATTCTCTTAAATCTCTCTGCTCCTTTGCGTGAGAAAAAATCATTAACCTCCTGGACGGTGAGTAACTAACTCTTGAATTTTGCCCACAGCATAATCTAAAATCAACCCTGTTAAACCAATTATAAACACTGCTAAAAACACAGAACTCAGATTTAAACGACTCCATTCGTCCCAAACAAAAAAGCCAATTCCTATACCTCCGGTGAGCATTTCTACAGCTACAATTACTAGCCAAGCAATGCCTAAACTAATTCTCAAACCAGTAAAAATATAAGGTAAACTAGCAGGTAAAATGATTTTAGTAATTTGTCGCCAGCGGGGCATTTCTAGGACTTGCGCTACATCTAAATAATCTTTGGGGACGCTAGAAACTCCCAAAGCAGTATTAATAATTGTTGGCCATAGCGACGTAATGAAAATGACGAAAATAGCGGAAGGATCTGCTAAATTAAAAAGAGATAAAGAAATGGGCAACCAAGCCAATGGAGATACAGGTTTAAAAATCTGAATAATGGGATTAAAAGCCAGCATTGCCGGTCTAGACATTCCGATTAAAAAACCCAAAGGAATGGCCACTAATGCCCCCAAACCAAATCCTAATATTACCCGGCGTAAACTGGCTAATAATAACCAACCAACTCCTAAATCACCCGGACCTCTTTCATAAAATGGATGTAAAATATATTCCCAATTAGCAATTAAAGCTTCTGGTGGTGTAGGCATTAATTCATGATTAGCTAATGCTACCACCCACCACAATAAAATAATTCCCAAACAGCCTAATGCTGGGAATAAAAAAGTGTCTTGAAAAATTATCGTTTTGGCTTTTCTCCACACAGTTTGACTAGCAACTGCTATAATGGCTGCTAAATTTAGTTGCAATATCATTTATTTTACCTCAGCAGAGTTAAGCGCGGGTGCAAAGAAATTAAATTAGATAGTACCAACCTTGGACACTGATGAGATCAGAACATCATGATAATTATTAATTATAATTAATAATTATGATTCTGTCTCTTCAGTCTTTTCTCAATGCCTAGGAAGTTAGCTGACGGGCTAGGGTTGAGAGATACCATTTTTTACTTTATTTTAGAATGATTTTGAACTTTAAAGCGCAAATTAATCAACTAGTCAAGACAAAAACACGCCCCACAATTTGGTTCTTCCGTTCCAGTGCTACTGTTGTAATGTACTGGACTAGGCTGACTTACTTGAAATTAATAGTAGTATGATAACATTGATATCTAGTGATAACATCAGTATTAATCATAAATATTAATCATAAATATTAGTATTAGTTACTTAACTGGGGTTTGGTGGAAAAGTTATCTGTGAGGGTAGGGAACTCTTAACCGTGACCAGTCAACCGTCAACCGTCATTTGTCTATGTAAATTGTCAACTTAGGCTAACTTTGACTGCTGATAAAAAATGACCAATTAAATACAGAGAACCGCATAATACAACTTGATTATCTGTGGAGGGACAAGCAACGTCTAAGGCTGAAAATACATCTGTATAAGTATTACAAAACTTTAAATCTGGACAAATTGACGCTGCTAAATTAGCTAATTTTCCTAAATCCGCTGAATTGCTATCGGGTACTGGCACTAAATACAATTTATCCCCTGGTTTGAGAAGTTCCTGAAAAATATCACTATGATCTTTGGTGGCCAGCATTCCCATTACCCAAGTAATGTTTTTAGTTTTGAGTGTATCTACATAATGACGTAAAACATTAGCTGAGGCTGGGTTGTGTGCGCCGTCAATGAGGATTTGATAAGTTTTCCAAGTAATCCATTGCATTCTCCCTGGCCACTTGGTTTTAGCCATTCCTTGAATAATAGCTTGTTCAGAAATTTGCCAATTCTGTTTTTGCAAGATTTCCAAAGCTGCTATTGCTAAGGCTGAATTATGTAATTGAATTTGTCCCTGTAATGCTAAGGGGTATTTTATTGTTTCTGGACTGGCTATTTTTTGATATTCGGCCCAGTTTTGATTAATTTTACGAGAGGGTGCGGGGGTAAAAATCGGGCATTGTAATTCTAGAATACGCGATCGCACGACTTTTTGGGCTGCTTCTGGTAATGAACCCACCACCACCGGACATCCGGGTTTGATAATTCCCGCTTTTTCTCTGGCAATATGGGTTGTAGTTGGTCCTAGTTGTTGCCAATGTTCTCGACTTATGGAAGTAATTATTGTCACTAAAGGATCATCACAGACATTAGTGGCATCTAAACGTCCTCCTAGTCCGACTTCAATTACCGCAATATCAACTTGTTGCTGGGCAAAATATAACCAAGCGGCTGCGGTAATTACCTCAAATTGGGTAGGAGATTCTTCATCTGGATTAATTGCTGCTTGAACTTTAAGTATTAATTCACACAATTTATCACTATTAATTGCTTGTTCATTCACACAGATACGTTCTGTCCAATCAACCAAATGGGGGGAGGTGTAGCGTCCAGTTTTATAACCAGCTTCAGTAAGTACCGCAGACAGATAAGCACAAACAGAACCTTTACCATTAGTACCAGCGACATGAACAATTGGCACTTGGTGATGGGGATTTCCCAAAATTGCCAATAAATTGACAATTCGAGATAACCCCAAATTGACACCAAAATGCTGAAAAGGTTGGAGTAGGGAATCTATGCTCATGGGAATTGTGTAATTGGTAATTTGGTAATTAGATTAGAATTGGTAGAACTCTTGCCTATTCTCTGTTCCCTGTTCCCTGTTCCCTGTTCCCTATTCTCCAAATTACGCTTCTTTGCTCAAAAAGTTTTGTATTTGTCTAATAGCAGCAGCGCCGATATTAAAAGCAGCCCAACTAGCAGCGATCGCTAAAGGTGCTAAAACAATTACTACACGAGTATCAATGTCCATATTTAGAAACCCTCTGTAAATTAAAAATTTTAAGTTTTTTGACATACCTCCTCGTCCTTTCATGAGCGAGGATTCTTTGACACTGCACTGACTGGTGCTACCGAAAAGTAGTCTTATTCAGTCTCCATGTCCGTTTATAGTCTCCCAATGCCCTGTGGCGACTATACCTAGTTTACTATAAAGCCGTCCTATAAGAACGGGGATTGTATCCGATTTTTTTTGGTCAACAGTTCTCAGTTTTGATTGAGAACTCAAGTGGGGAATTTTTTCAAGGTTGTATGTAAAGTTTAATTAAAAGTCGGTGGTCAGTTGTAAAACGTGAATCACCCATTACCAATTACCCATTACCAATTACCAATTACCCATTACCTAGTCAGCATGAAGCAGGGCTAATTGATAGTATTTTTCCGCGTGTGCAATGAGTTCAGTGATTTCGGTGTCTGTGAGTTGACGAACTACCTTACCGGGGAGGCCGAGGACTAGAGAACCAGGGGGGACATTTTTGGTAACTACTGCACCCGCACCGATAATACTACCTGCACCGACTCTAACACCATTTAAGATAATAGCACCAATACCAATTAAACTACCACGTTCAATGTGAGCAGAATGGACAACAGCCCGATGGCCAACAGTGACATAATCTTCTAAAATTGTTGGTAAACCCGGATCACCATGGAGAATTGCACCGTCTTGAATATTTGTACATTCGCCAATTTCAATCCGTTCTACATCACCTCTAACCACAGATCCATACCAAATACTGGCTCTGGCTGCTATGGTTACAGAACCAATGATTATAGCGTTGGCTGCCACAAAAGCAGCTTGAGAAAATTCAGGAGATTTTGAGTCAGAAGAGATAGACACGATAGAATATGGATATTGTACCCAGGAACACTGGAGAAACTCCAACCTTTAGGGCTGGTTGTCAAACCAGAATATCACGGCTTTGGCCTTCTATGGTCAGACGGTTGTGAAACTTGTTCTCAGGCACTATCCCCACTTTTATGCAGGAGTAAGCAAGTTATCTAAAGTAGTGGAGCAGGAGTGTAAAGTTAAACCTACTGGTGCTGGCAGAAAAACAATACTATGTTTATACGCACTTCATGATAAATCCAGGCTTTCAGTACCCGATATTTGGCCCTGAAATACAGTGTCCCCACTGTCGCCAAAATATTTCAGCGTTGACATTGACGGATACTTATTTGTGTCCCCGTCATGGCGCATTTGAAGCTGAACCCAAAACTGGGGAATTGGTTCATTTACAGTCCGGTCGTCACTGGCGCAGATGGGATGGCGAATGGTATCGTCAACATACTCATCCTGATGGGATTCGTTTTGAAATTCACGAAGCTTTAGATAAGCTTTATACTCAAGGTTATCGGGCTACGAGAATAATTGTTGCTAACCGTTATCAGGAGTTAATGAATGGCTATTTGGAACGTAGTACGCCCTGGCGTTCTGGACAAGGGGAAGTTACTACAGGGGCGCGGTTATATGGCTTACCTGTAGATTTTAGCCCTGATTCTGCCGCAGAACCTTGTTGGGAAGTGATTAATTTTGATTTGGATAAAGAACCTGGTGTACCAGTCCGTTACCCATATTTCCGGTTGTTTGAATAGGTAATAGGTAATAGGTAATAGGTGATTGTAAATATCTTCTTGTATTCCTACCTGTTCTCTTTTTTGGGTTTTAGGTTGTAGATTAATCCAAAATCTAAAATCCAAAATCCGAAATTCTATGCACCATACTTCGATTAGAACGGCAAATATCCATCTAGCGATCGCTTTTTATGAAACACTAGGGTTTACGGTGCGCGATCGCTTCACCACCGGTTATACTCTAGCTTGCTGGATGGAAGGTTTGGGAGGGAGAATTGAACTGATCCAAATTCCCCAACCAAAACCAGCCCCAGATGCTTTTGAGGATGAACATTATGTGGGTTACTATCATCTGGCTTTTGATTTAACACACATTACACCAGATTTACCAACTTGGCTAGAAAGTTTAAAAACACGGTTAGCTGCAAGAGAAAGTTTACCACCTCTGAAGATTCTTTTGCAACCTACACAGCAGCAAATAGGCGATAAAATCTTGGAAGTCACGTTTATCGCTGATTTTGACGGTTTACCTCTGGAGTTTATACGGTTTTTGCATAAATCTCCCGAAAATTAGTATTCATGCCTTTTGGCTGATATAATATTTTTCCCTTTCAGGTACACTTTTATTTTCTATGGGGTACTCAGGAAACATTTGCTCAATTTTTCTAGTCCATCAATATATGTAATCTAAGTTACATATATCTATTCGCCAAAGATATGTCTTTTTTTTCTCTAGCACAACGACATCGCTTTTCTTTACTGATCTTGAGTCTTTGGGTAATAGCCGCATTTTCATTAAATCACGATGCTACTTTTAATCTCAAAGAAGGGGGTTTATCAACAACACCCTACAAGTCCAACCCGGAAAAATCCCTGGAAACACTAGTTACTAAAGAAACAGCCAATTTCGCCATTACAGCAAACGTGCGGAAAACAGTCCTCGACAATGGCTTAACCGTGATCACGAAGGAGGTTCATAATGCTCCGGTGGTGACAGTACAAGTATGGTATAAATTTGGTTCTGGTCAAGAAGCAATTGGGGTAAATGGCATTGCTCACCAATTAGAACATATCATGTTTAAAGGTACTAGCGATCGCCCGATTCAATTTGGCCAGTTATTTAGTGCTTTGGGTAGTGATTCTAATGCTTTTACCAGTTATGACCAAACCGCATATTACAACACTGCTCAAGGGCATAAACTCACCTCTGTGTTAACCTTAGAAGCAGATAGAATGAAGAACTCACTCATAGATCCTCAACAGTTAGCTAGTGAGAAACAAGTGGTGATTTCTGAATTACTTGGTTACGAAAATAGCCCGGAATATCGTCTAAAACGCGCTGTCATGAAGTCAGTTTTTCCCAATCATCCTTATGGTTTACCCATTGGTGGTACTAAAGCTGATGTAGAGAAATTTACGGTTGAACAATTAAGAGAATATTACCAAAAATTCTACAGTCCTGACAATGCTGTTTTGGTAATTGTCGGGGATTTTGACACCACACCAACGTTAAAAAGTGTCAAATCTATTTTTGGTAAAATTCCTAAAGGTCAATATTCATCCCATAATCTTATAACTCCATCCTATTCCCCATCACCTGCAATTAAACTACAAGAACCGGGAGGAAATCCATTACTACAGATAATTTATCCCCTTCCTCAAATTAATCAACCAGATGTACCTGCTTTAGAGGTCATGGATTATATCTTAACTGCGGGTAAAAATTCTTACCTATATCAAGAGTTGGTAGAATCGGGTTTAGCTAGTGATTTGAAAGCAAATGTCGCTAGTTTACGGGCTGGAGGCTGGTATGAAATATTAGTAACTGCTGCGGAAAATCAGGATTTGTATAAAATTGATGCAAAGGTAACAAAAGCATTAAAAGAAGTTATTAAAATTGGTGTCACTACAGAACAAGTAGAACGAGCAAAAAGCCAATTAACAGCTTCAGTTATTTTAAATAATCGTGATATAACCAGTCAAGCCATGCAATTGGGTAATGATCAAATCACAACAGATAATTACCAATATACAGAAAATCATTTAATAGATATTCGGAAAGTTCAACCCAAGGACGTAATTAATGTCATCAATAAATATCTAAAACCAGAAGCGCGGACAGTGGGATTTTTTGAACCTACTCAACAAACAGGTACAAATCTGATCAAATCTGATTCCGAGATCAAAAAAGATCATTTTGTCGCTGATATTACTGAAGTCCCAGCAGAAGTAAAGAAATATTTACCACCTGTAGATATCTTACCGAAAACAGGAATCAGGGAAATACCCCAGGAGTTAAAATTTGCTAATGGTTTACGCATACTACTATTAACAGATAGGTCTACCCCTACAGTTACTTTAAGCGGACATATTAAAGCAGGAACAGAATTTGATGGCAGTCATAAGGGAGGATTAGCCTCCTTAGTAGCAGCAAATCTGATGAATGGGACGAAAACCAAAGATATGCGGACTCTTGATCAAGAATTAGCAGCAAAAGGCGCAAATTTGGACTTTCAAGCCTATCGGGAAGGTGTGAGAATCAAAGGTAGCAGTTTAGCAGCAGATTTACCGATTTTACTCTTAACATTGACAGACGTAATTAAAAATAGCACATTTCCAGAAAAAGAGTTCAAACTCTCGCGTCAACAGGCTTTAACCTCCCTAAATTCAGATTTAGATGATCCTGAAAAGATTGCAACTCGTATCTTCCTTCAATCTATTTATCCGAAAAAACACCCACTACATAGCTTTCCGACAGCAGAGAGTATTCAGAGTATTAAACGTCAAGACGTGATAGCTTTTAAAGCCCAACATTATCGTCCAGATACTACAGTATTAGCAATTGTAGGCGATTTTGATATTAACAAAGTGCGATCGCTCATTCAAGCACAACTAGGCAACTGGCAAGTAAAAGGCCAACCACCAGTGGTAAAATACCCCAAAGTGGAGATGCCAAAAAATGTCATTAATCTTAATCCCGTTGTTCCTGGTAAACCCCAAGCAGTTACTTATATGGGTTATACAGGGATTAATCGTCAAGATAAACGATTTTACGCGGCGATGGTCTTGAATCAAATTCTCGGAGGTGATACATTATCAAGTAGACTAGGGGCGGAAGTGCGCGATCGTCAAGGCTTAACCTACGGAATTTATAGTAATTTCATCACAGGTAAGAATGTCGGCACATTTTTAATTGAAATGCAAACCAGTCCAGAAGACGCACACAAAGCCATTTCCAGTACCCGTAACCTGCTCAAACAAGTTCACCAACAAGGTGTTACCCTAGAGGAAGTAGAAACAGCCAAAGCTAATTTAATCAGTAATTATCATATTTCCTTAGCTAGTCCAGAACAACTCAGCGAAATAATGGTCATGAATCAGGTTTATGGCTTAAATCAGGTAGAATTACGCTCATTTGTTAGTAAGATAGAGCAGGTTAAATTAAGTCAAGTCAATCAAGCTGCTCGTGAGTTACTTCACTCTGATAAAATTGTTGTCGTCACAGCAGGTCCGCCAATTCTTGCCCATAAAAACATCAAGTGAGTATAGTTATGAGTCATAGTCAGAGGTGTAATCTACAACTATCTATTTAGCTATGAGTAAATTTTTGACTGTTATTTTCTCCCTGCTCATGAGTATAGTGATCATGGGTACATCTCCAGCAACAGCAGAGAATCTATCGCATAATCTCTTAAAACAACCAGTTATAGAAATTACGGTTAGCTTGAGTAATACTGCTAATGAATTAAAATTTGAACCGAATTACTTAGAACTTATCCCTGGTAAACGTTACAATCTGAAATTAAATAATCCTAGCTCCCAAAAACATTATTTTACTGCTAAAGACTTTGCTGATGGAATTTGGACACAAAAAGTCGAAGCGGGTAAGGTAGAAATTAAAGGTAATATTCACGAACTAGAACTTAAACCTGGTGCAGAAGCAGAATGGGTGTTTGTCCCCATAAAATCAGGAAAATATGCTTTACGATGTACTATAGCTGGACACACAGAAGCGGGAATGAAAGGAGAAATTGTGATTAAGTGATCATCTGTTTCTAGAGGCGCGAAAATAAGTTAACGTAAATATAGATATTTTTGGCAATAAATCTCAACAAATTCACACTTAATCAGTAAAGCACCAATAATTTCTCAATTTAATGATGAACATTTTCACCAGCCTGCTTTCGCAACCAGTCCAGCCAAAACCCGAAAAACAACAACGTCGAGGGATTGAAATTAAATCCCCCCGTGAAATCGAAATTATGCGGCAATCAGCTAAGATTGTAGCAACCGTCCTCAAAGAAATTTCTGAGCTAGTGCAGCCGGGAATGACGACGGCTGATTTAGATGCTCACGCAGAAAAACGTATCCGGGAAATGGATGCAGTACCTAGTTTTAAAGGATATCACGGTTTTCCGGCTTCCATCTGCTCCAGTATTAATAACGAAGTTGTCCATGGGATTCCTAGCCCTAAAAAGGTAATTCGGTCTGGAGATGTTTTAAAAGTTGATACAGGAGCTTATTATCAAGGTTTTCACGGTGATTCCTGTATTACTATCGCTGTGGGGAATGTCACAGATGAAGCTGCAAGACTGATTAAAATAGCTGAAGAATCTTTATACAAAGGGATTGAACAGGTAAAAGCTGGTGTCCATTTGACGGAGATTGCGGGTGCAATTGAAGATCATGTAAAAGCCAATGGTTTTACGGTGGTAGAGCAATTTACTGGTCATGGTGTAGGTAGAAATTTGCACGAAGAGCCAGCGGTTTTTAATTATCGGACTCATGAAATACCGAATGTAAAATTACGCTCAGGGATGACCTTAGCAATTGAACCAATTTTAAATGCTGGTTCTAAAAATACCAGAATTTTAGCTGATAGATGGACAGCGGTAACGGTTGATAATGCTTTATCGGCTCAGTTTGAGCATACGGTGTTAGTGACAGATACTGGTTATGAAATTCTCACTGATAGAGAACAACTTTAAAGGTGATTTTGGTGATTTTGGTGATTTTGGTGATGTAGATGATTAATGGACAACGGATAAAAGACAACCTACTTAATTACATTGTTAATTCCCACCAAGTTTTTTGACCAACCATACCATCTGCTGATAAAGTTCGACGATTTTGAAAGGCTTTAACAGCGGCTTCGGTGATTGGTCCAAAAACGCCATCAACAGGTATTCCATAACCATTAGAAACTAAAAGTTTTTGTAAAACTCTCACAGATATACCTGAGTTACCAAAACTAATCACGGGCATAGGATTTTTACGGGTTGTGGGATATCGTGTTGATAATTTAATATCTGTTGTTGCTATAATGTCTATGTCACCAGCATCAGCCAAAAGAAGTTGTGGTTCAAAAGAATTGACAGACATTTGTTTTTGTCTAATTTGCTCAAAGATTTTGTTCCGTCGAAAAGATATGGCTAAGGGATGAGTTAGGAAAGGTTCACTTATTTGTATAAATTCTGGTGGTGTAATTTGAGTCAGGGAAATTAACTGGGTTGATTGACTATTTGTTAATGGCACACCATTTTCTAAGTGAAACAGGGTTTGGTTGAATGGAAAATGGGGAATATTTAGTTCTCTTGGATTAAATACACCCATCATCAGCAGTCCGATTTCAGTCATTGTATTTTATAGATATACTTACTCTCTGGGCAAAAGGTAAAAACCAAATATAATTACTGTATAAAACTACTAATATGGAACTACTAATATTTATACGTAATTTCAACTTAAAGAAAATTACTACTATGAAATAGTCAAAAATAATCTTGTGTATGGAGTTTTTCTAGCCATTGAGGACAATTGATGTATCACAACCATTAAGATTTAAATTACAAGTAAATATCCTCAAGAAGTTGATATCAAAAGGACGATCTGATTTGAGACTATAAGAAGACTATAAGAATTATTAATTTTAGTCATCTATCTTAAGGGAGTTCAAATTATTAAAAAAATATTTACGGCAGATTGCAATGTGTTTGAGTATAAAAAAATTCCCAATCTAATCTAAATAGATTGGGAATCTCAGATTGTCAAGATTTGACTAGGGTAATAGTTTAACCAATACTATTGGCAACTGGATGAAAGTAAAAGGCAAAACCTAATACAGTATAAGCTGCTAGAAGTAAAGTCCCTTCTAACCAATTAGATTTACCATCAGAACTAATACTATTAGCAATTAACACTGATACAGCAACGGCTACTAATTCAAATGGGTTAAAATCTAAATCCATGGGTTGACCAATTATCCAACCAGCAATGACTAAAACTGGGGCTACAAATAGGGCAATTTGCATACTTGAACCCACAGCAACAGACATAGAAAGATCCATTTTATTTTTCATGGCTACAGTGACTGCGGTAGCGTGTTCAGCGGCGTTACCGATAATGGGGACTAAAATCACCCCGGTAAATAGTGCGCTTAAACCTAGTTTAGATGTAGCAACTTCTAGGGAACTGACTAATAATTCTGACTCAAAGGCAACTAACAAGGTACAGGCTAAAAGTACACCAGTCCACAACCAAATATTTGGTTTTTCATGGGAAACCTCTTCTTCTCCTTCTATTCCTTCTAAGTCTACTACACCAACTTCATACAAATACGCATGAGTTTTCATAGAAAATAGTAGTGTTAAACCGTAAACTAGAATTAAGACTATAGCCACTGCTAGAGAGAGATTCTGTACAGTTTTTTCACTAATACCTATTGAGGTATAGTTCATTGCAGTTGGTAGTAAAATGGCAATTACCGCCAAGTTCATGGAGGAGGCATTTACCCGCGCTACAACTGACTCAAATGTTTGTTCTTTGTAACGAATACCGCCTAGTAACATGGATAAACCCATGACTAGGAGTAAATTACCAATAATTGATCCAGTAATACTGGCTTTGACAACATCAATTAGGCCTGCATTCAGGGCAACTAAGGCAATAATTAATTCTGTAGCATTACCAAAAGTCGCATTTAAAAACCCGCCCAGAATTGGACCGACTACCACAGCTATTTCTTCGGTCGCTGTACCCATCCAAGCGGCTAGGGGTAGTATAGCTAATGCAGCAGTGATGAAGATTATTAAGTCTCCCCATTCTAAAAAGTGGGCTGCTAGAGATACGGGTATAAACAGCAGCATTACGGTGAAAATAATGTTCTTGATTGACATTTTTACCTTAATTTCAGGGGATCTGGCACAGATGTCTGAAATATCATCTGCATTTGCACACCTATCATATCTGCCAGGGCTAGTAATTGGTAATTGGTAATGGGTAATGGGTAATTGGTAATTGGTAATGGGTAATGGGTAATTGGTAATTGGTAATTGGTAATGGGTAATTGGTAATTGGTAATTGGTAATTGGTAATGGGTAATTGGCTTCATCTATATAGGAATAATATTTGATTTTTGATAGCTTGCGTCGCGTAGCCATACAAGACTCAGTAGGTATCAATTCTGTCTTTCTTCCTGTGTTCCCTGTAACCTGTTCCCTGTAACCTGTTCCCTGTAACCTGTAACCTGTTCCCTGTTCCCTGTAACCTGTTCCCTGTTCCCTGTAACCTGTAACCTGTTCCCTGTTCCCTGTACCCTGTTCCCTGTTCCCTGTAACCTGTACCCTGTAACCTGTTCCCTGTACCCTGTACCCTGTACCCTGTACCCTGTTTCCTGTTCCCTGACCACACAAGTAAATTCACAAAATCAAACCGGATTCCTATAGTTGTATTCTTGTTTAGAAATGATTGTGATAAGATTTAGTTTTGTTTCTTATGTTTTATTTATAACTGATTTTGTGAGACAACAATTGTAGAAAGGTAGACATAGCAAGAATCTTCTTCAAAATTGCACATTTATTTGGGTAACAATATATGACTTCAGCAGCGGAAATACCAAGTAGTTCTGTCTCGATCTTACCATTAGATAAACGGGCTAAATACAGTCCTGAACATGATCCCCTGAAAATTGCTCAAGGTGTTTATGTTACAGTTCATGGTCATTTTTATCAACCCCCTAGAGAAAATCCCTATCTGGATGCGATTGAACGTCAACCCAGTGCTACGCCTTTTCATGACTGGAATGAGCGCATTCATTGGGAATGCTATCGTCCTAATGCTTTTGCAAGGGTATTAAATGACCGTGGAGAAGTTGTGGGGATTGTAAATAATTATGAGTACATGAGCTTTAATATTGGTCCAACCCTGATGTCTTGGTTAGAACGCTACGATGGGTCTGTTTATCAGCGGATTTTGGAGGCTGATGCTAAAAGTTGCCAACGGTTAAATGGTCATGGCAATGCGATCGCTCAAGTATATAATCATATTATCCTACCCTTAGCCAACGAAAGAGATAAACACACACAAATTCGCTGGGGTAAAGAAGATTTCCGTTCGCGCTTTGGCCGTGATCCCGAAGGGATGTGGTTAGCAGAAACAGCCGTGGATTATGCCACCTTAGAGGCATTGGTAGCGGAAAACATTAAATTTATCATTTTAGCACCTTCTCAAGCCCAACGTTGTCGTCCTTTCCCCACAGAGGATGATCCCCATAGTCAATGGCATGAGGTAGGAGGTAATCAGATTGATCCCACTCGTCCCTATCGTTGTTATTTAGATAGTCGGGAAACTGGAAAAAAATCACAGGCCTATATTGATATCTTTTTCTATGATGGTCCGATTTCCCGGGATATGGGTTTTAGTGATGTTGTCTATAATTCCCATCATTTTGCAGGCCGGGTGGGGGCGGCTATTCGTGGGGATCATCGTCGGTCCCAATTAATTTCTGTAGCCACTGACGGGGAGACTTTTGGACACCACAAAAAAGGCACGGAGAAGACTCTGGCCTATGCCTTTATTGGTGAGTTTCCTGATCATGGTTGGACTGTCACTAACTATGCCCATTATTTGAGTTTAAATCCTCCTAGTTGGGAAGTGCAATTAAAGCCCGTTACAGCCTGGAGTTGCGCCCATGGTGTGGATAGATGGCAAGATGATTGTGGTTGTGGTGGTGAAGGGGGTGTGTGGCATCAAAAATGGCGGCGGCCACTACGAAATGCGTTAAATTGGTTACGGGATCAATTAGTTGATGTTTATGAAAAACATGGTGGTATGTTATTCCGTAATCCTTGGCAAGCAAGGGACGAATATATTCACGTTATGTCTGATCGTTCTCATGCTAATGTTAGCCATTTTTTATCTCGTCATCAAACTCATAAACTAGACGCTGGTGAACAGGTAGAGGCTTTACGCTTGTTGGAAATGCAGCGTCATTCTTTACTAATGTTCACTAGTTGCGGCTGGTTTTTTGAAGAAATTTCCCGCCCGGAGGGAACACAAATTTTACGTTATGCCGCCCGTGCTTTAGAATTAGCAGGAGATGTATCAGGTGTACAGTTAGAAAAGGGTTTTCTTAAACGCCTAACTTTAGCCCCTAGTAATGTGGAAGAGTTTAAACATGGGGCAGATATATATCATAAATTGGTATTAACTGCTCAAATTGGATTTAAACAAGTCGCCGCCCATTATGCTATTACTTCCTTATTTAATCATCGCAAAAATACTGTTTCTGGACAGGACACAGATAAACAATCCCATGGTAATCATCAGCGAGTCTATTGCTATACTGCCCATGAGTTAGATTACCATAAACAGCGCATTGGTCCGTTAACTATGGTAGTAGGGCATTTGCAGCTAGTGTCAGATATTACTTGGGAAAGTGAAAATTTAATATTTGCTGTACTGCACTTGGGGGGTTGGGATTTTCACTGCTGCATTCAACAGTTTACTGGCAGACGTAACTATGCTGAAATTAAAGAAAAGCTGTTTACAGCCTTACAGCAGGCCAGTGTAGCTCATGTTATTTTGGTAATGACTCAAGTATTTGGGGGTGAAGCCTTTAGTTTACAGACTCTATTTGCTGAAGAACGTCATCGGATTATGCGGTTGTTAAGTCAGGAAACATTGGCGCGGTTAGACCAATTATATACTCAAGCTTATCGTGATAATTACGGTGTCATCATGGCTTTTCATCGAGATGGATTAGAAGTACCACGGGAATTACAAGTAGCAGCGGAAATTGCTTTAGGACATCGTTGTTTGATAACATTGCGATCGCTACAGCAAGCGCAGCTATCGCTAGAACAAGATATTAATGAAGCACAATTAAGCTGGAATCTAATGGTAGAATTGGAGGCGATTTCTCATGAAGCGGAACATCTTCGTTGTCAATTAAATATTCCCGAAGGCAATCAAATCCTAGAACAATTAATAGTTAAGTTATTGTGGCAATTATTGTATGATGCCAATAGCAATTTGGATACAGATATCCAACGGTTAGAACGGTTAATTGATATTGGTTATAAGCTGCATATTGGCATTAATTTAAACCAATCCCAAGAACTATATTGGAGTTGTTTACACAGTCAAATATTGCCACTAATTACCAATATTAACAGTGAAGCAGAAGCCATGCAATGTCGTCAATTGCTGAAATTAGGACAAAAACTAGCGGTTGATGTTAATCCATTTTTAGATAAATTAGTGTAAATTTGTAGGGTGGGCAATGCCCACCAAAAGCTAAAACAAAAGCTAAAATTTTATCTGAAAATTTTCATCTTTTTTCTGTGTTTTTATGGTGGTTTGTTACTGAACAAAATATGAACCCTGAAAACCTCTTGACCGTTGCCGCTTGCTTCTTGCCCTGCTATGATTCTGCGATTTATGATGTTAATTAAAAACCGTTATCGTTTGATCAAACAGATTGCTAAAGGGGAATTTTATCAAACATTTCTTGCAGTAGATGAAAATCAATTTCCTCCCCTTGCTTGTATTCTTCAAAAATTGTTGTCTCCACAGCAAACACTTGAAAATTTTGAATATCAAGCACAGCAATTAACAGAATTAGGTAAACATCCTCAAATTCCCAAATTAATCACCCATTTTACAGAAGACAAATATGATTATTTAATTCAGGAATTTATCGAAGGTGATAATTTAGCTACTGTGTTAGAAAAGCAAGGTGTTTTTAATGAAAATCAGATTTGGCAAGTTTTAAAAAGTTTATTACCCGTTCTCAGTTTTATTCATAATCATCAAATTATTCACCGCAATATTAACCCAGAGAATATTATTTCCCAGACTGTTAACCAAAATCAAAATTTATTAGAAAATCTATTTTTAACTGATTTTACAGTCGTTAAATTCGTCCATAGAAATCAATCAAAAGATAATATAGTTGGGAGTCCAGAATATATTTCTCCAGAACAAATACAAGGTAAAGCCGTTTTCGCAAGTGACTTATATAGTTTAGGTGTAACTTGTATTTATTTACTAACTCACATACCACCCTTTGAATTATTTAATATTACTCATCATAGCTGGATATGGCGAGATTATTTAACTAATCAAATTAGTGAACATTTAGCGCAAACCCTGGATAAACTAGTAAAACACAATTTACAAGAACGCTGGAAATCAGCAAATGAACTTATTTACAATTTGGGAATTAAAGCTAATGATTTACGTTTATCATCTCATATTTTCCAGGATAATTGGCAACTTTATCATACAATCAAAAATCAAATTCATAGTCCTATTAATACCATAGCATTAAGCCCTGATAGTCAAATTTTAGCAAGTGGTGAGGATGATAAAAGTATTAAATTATGGGATTTAAAAACTCAACAATTAATTGCTAATTTGAAAGAACATACCCAAGCCATAACAGCAGTTAAATTTAATCCCAATGGGACAATTTTAGCCACCGCTAGTGATGATAAAACTATCAAATTATGGGACACAAAAACATTAACAATAATTCAGACTTTAAGTGGACATTCCCACGCTGTCAAGTCTCTAGCATTTCATCATAATGGGCAAATTTTAGCCAGTGGAAGTTGGGATAAAACTATTAAAATATGGGATATAAATACAGGTTTAGAACTTCACACTTTAACTGGACATAAATTACAAGTAAATGCTGTTGCTTTTAGTCCCCAAAGAGAACTTTTAGCTAGTGCTAGTCATGACAAAACAGTTCGTATTTGGCAACTACAAAACGGAAAATATAACTTATTAACAACTCTTTTAGACCATACTTGGGCAGTTTTGACAGTTGCATTTAGTCCCACCAATCAGAATTTATTGGCAACTGGTAGCGGTGATAATACCATTAAATTATGGGATGTTAACACTGGTGAATTAATTAACACACTTTCCGGTCATTCCTGGTCAGTAGTAGCTGTAGCCTTTAGTACAGATGGGGAAATGCTAATTAGTGGCAGTTGGGATAAAACAGTGAAAATTTGGCAAATCAGCACAAAATCAGAAATTACCAGCCTTGTAGGTCATACAGACTCAGTATCTAGCGTTGCTATTAGCGATGATACAGAATTAATTGTCAGTGGTAGCAAAGACAAAACAATCAAATTATGGTATATGTGACAATTATCAATGAAGCTAATCAGCACTTAAATTACACATTGGGATTGAGTCAAGTTGTAGTAATTTATTAAAGGGTACTGACTTAAAATATCATCAGGCCAAAAAACACAGCAACAAACCTCACAAGTGAGTCAATATGTGGCAAATTACTCAAAAAAGGACAGTTAAGTAGGTGAACGGAAAAAAACCGACATAAGTAACGAAAAGTAAAGTTGCCCAAAACCTCTTCCCTGCCCTCACAGACAACTTTTTCAGCAAGCCCTACTTAGTAATTTTCATCAAGGGAAAAATACTCAACGGAAGAATATAAAGCAATGCAACCCCTCACAACCCACTGAGGATTGCTATAGATAGATATTTGAATAATCAGGAAAGTAAGTGAAAATAATTATCTTCACTTTTGACAAACCTGCGTAAATTTAGGGTAATTTAAATTCCCATGTAGATAACTGATTCAGTCCATGTCCATAGGTCAGATTATACTGTAAAGGAGTAATACTGATATAATTCTTTTCAATGGCATGAACATCAAGGGGAATGTGGTTTGGTAAATTTAACTCTAGGGGTGGTTCTATATTTTCTATCACCTCTCCAGTTAACCAGTAGTAAGTTTTACCTCTGGGATCAGTTCGCTTATTAAAAACATCCACGTAGCGTCTGACACATTGTCTTGTCAAGCTAACACCAGCAATTTCTTCCCAGGATATAGGAGGAATATTAACATTAAGTAACATTGATTCTGGTAGTGGTTGAGCAGCAATTTTGGCTACCAGAATTTCCGCAAATTTGGCGGCTGGCTGGAAGTCTTTATGGGTATGACTGGTTAAGCTGAAAGCAATACTAGGAATACCTTCTATTAAACCTTCCATGGCGGCCGAAACAGTCCCGGAATAGAGAATTTCTGTCCCTAAATTTGCCCCCTGGTTAATTCCAGATAATACCAAATCCGGTGGAGAATCTAATAAAGCCCATAATGCTAATTTTACACAATCTGAAGGCGTACCATCACAAGCCCAAGCTTCAATCTCAGGATTAAAACCCGTTTCCACTATTTCCGCGCGAATTGGTTGTAGTAGCGTTAATCCGTGTCCAGTTGCTGATCTCTCTCGATCTGGACAAACTACTGTGACTTTATGACCCGCTGCTGCTAAAGTGTTAGCTAGGGTGCGAATACCTAAAGCGGAAATTCCATCATCGTTACTAATTAGTAATTTCATTTGTCAGTTGTCAGTTGTTCTTTACCTATTACCTATTATCTATTCCCCCTTCCCTGCTATAGACTAATGATTAATGACTAATCACCAATGACTAATGACTAATAATTTAGAGGATCAACTTTTAATATTACGCCAAGAAGGAGAAACGGCCATCGCCTCTGCTGATACCCTAGAACGACTGGAAGAACTCAGAGTTAACTATTTGGGTAAAAAAGGTCAACTGGGGGTGCTATTGCGAAGTATGGGGCAAATGAGCGCGGAGGAACGTCCTAAAATTGGTGCGATCGCTAATATTGTTAAAGAAGCTATTCAAAACAGCCTTGACCAACAACGCACATTTTTAGAAGCGGCGCAAATTCAGGTACAACTAGAGGCAGAAACCATAGATGTTACCATGCCCGGTATTTACCGTCCCCAAGGTCGGATTCATCCCCTCAATGGCATTATTGACCAAACCCTAGATATCTTTGTCGGCATGGGTTACACCGTTGCCCAAGGATCGGAAATGGAAACAGATTACTACAATTTTGAAGCTCTTAACACCCCCCCGGATCATCCAGCCCGTGATATGCAGGATACCTTCTATTTACCAGATGGTAATTTACTGCGAACTCATACTTCATCGGTGCAAATTCGCTACATGGAAAAGGAAGAACCACCCATTCGAGTTGTTGCCCCAGGTCGAGTATATCGCAGAGATGATGTAGACGCTACCCACTCAGCAGTTTTTCATCAAATTGAACTTTTAGCAATAGATGAAGGACTAACTTTTACAGACCTTAAAGGAACTGTTAAGATATTTTTACAATCAATATTTGGCGATTTACCAATTCGTTTTCGCGCCAGTTATTTTCCTTTTACCGAACCTTCAGCGGAAGTAGATTTACAATGGAAAGGACGTTGGTTAGAAGTCATGGGTTGCGGTATGGTTGACCCCAATGTTTTGAAATCTGTAGGTTATGATCCTGAAGTTTATAGCGGATTTGCAGCGGGTTTTGGTGTAGAACGTTTTGCAATGGTGTTACATCAAATTGATGATATTCGCCGTTTATATAACAGCGATTTACGCTTCTTACAACAATTTTAACCTAGGGGGGGGGTTCCCCGCCCTTAATAATCATGAACCAAAACTTAACCAACCAAAAATTTCTTTAACAGTTAATTCTAAATTGATATTTTCCAAAATTGGTAATTTATCATCACCTTCATATATTCCTACTTTTTGTCCAGGAAATACAGCCAATACACTTTCTTCCTCTGGGTTTAATAACCAACCTAATTCAGTTCCATGGCGGGAACAATGCAATAATTTCGTTAATACTTTTTTCTGTGGTTGTTCAGGAGAAAGAATCTCTATTACCCAGTCAGGATGAATTTCAAAACGGTTAGCAATTCTCCCAGATTCAGTTTTGGGGATTCTCTCCCACCGGAACACCGCAATATCAGGCACAATGGTACTACCACCAAAAGTACAACGTAGTTCTGGGAAGGCATAAGCAATCTTTGGCGTTTCTGCTACTTGATTGATATTGGTACAAAATTTAATCTGTAGACGACTGTGTTCACCTTGTGGCATAGGTTTTTGCAGAATTTCCCCGTTAATAAATTCTGATGCTGGTTTAGTTTCTGGTAACTTGAGAAAATCTTCTAGTGTAATCTGGCGTTCAGTGGCTATAGTCATAATTGGTAACTAGAAAGCATAATTATATTATTAACATATAAATAACGATAATCTTGAAAATTAGTTAAGATTAAATAAACCGTTAGAAACCCTTATCTACAAATATAAAACCCAGTGAACTGGGTTTTAAATCCTTAATTATTAGTCCACATTATGTGGACTTTGTTTTTATAGCCGCGACTTCTAGTCACCATGGCTTAAATTGAACTCTGATTTTTCCGATTTTTTTAACCAGTTATCCGAAAAAATTTCTTATTTCAAAATCATATCATGTTGAGAAAGTAATTTCTCTACTTTTGCTTCTTCAATTCGGGCAGTTAACTTTTTCGTTTCGTGCAAATCTCTGGTGGTTTTTGCTAAAGTAAAAGTAGAACCAACAGAAAAAGCTAAACCCATGCCCATAAATCCTTTGATCCAATTATCTACAGGTAAATTGACAATACCAAAAGTAGTCATAGAAATAGACAGAATAAAAGCTGCCCATGTTTGAAAAATCCAAGCAGGACTATCTTTTTGTTGATTAAATGTTTGCATATTTCTCACCTTTTAATTACTTCCTAACAACACAATTGTATGTATTAGTGAAAAATGAGGTGAGAGTAACTTACCAGTTCCGTAACTGTACTCAATTAAAATCACGAAAATGGCATTAAATAAAGCATTTATTCAGACAAAATTTGTACCAGTTTTACAAGTGGCACAACCTTGTAAAAACAACCAATGAGAAATTGAGCAAATTAATTGTTTACCTCTCCCTGGTTTTTTAGCAGCATTATAATTAATCAACTCATTGATAAAATTATCAATTTCAGTGGTGACCTGTGTGTACCTCGTTTCACTTATTTTCCTCTAGTACCGCTAGTTGTTGAGCCGATACGTGTTACTATAAAATTTTAGATATTGATCTGCTATATCCAATTTAGAAAAATGAAAATTATCAGTAGTTCTATTTAAAGGCTGTTCTAAAGTAGAAATAATGGTTTGTGAGAGATTTTGAACAGCATTACCTTGAAGATCAAAATAACAACAATTAAAACCACCAATTTCTCTAAATATGGGAATATCAGAACAAACTACCTGACAAGAAAAGTATAGAGCTTCCGCTAAAGGCAAACAAAATCCTTCCTGAGAGGAAGCGGCAATAAAAAGTTGACATTTTTGATACAACCAACATAATTCGTTATCTTTAATTGCATGAATAAATATCACCTTATCTTGAAGAGAGAGATCATGAATTAGCTTAAAAAACCTCTCTGTTTCTGGTCCTGTATTACCAACAATAATTAGTTTGGTATCATTTTTTAGAGATTCATTCTTATTCAAAAAATAAAAAGCTTGAATTAACAAATCTATGTTTTTATTTTTTCGGTGTTGTGCAACACATAACAAAAAAGAATCATTATTACTAATATCTAAATTAGTAGGTGATTCAGCAATAACAGCACTAAAATCTACATAATTATAAATAACACTCATGGGTTTGATTAATTGAATATTTGGAAAGTATGATTTAAGACTGCTGAGTGTGGATTTAGAAACACAGGTAAGACTATCACTACTTTCTATACATTGTTTTAAAAAAAACCGATTAAAGATAACATTTGGATATCCAAAAACCTCTGGTTTTTCATAAGGATACAAATCGTGTATTGTCGCAACAACAGGACAAGAAAAAAGTGGACGTATAAAAGGAAATGGGAATGATAAATGAACAATATCAGGACTAAAATGTTTTGCTAATTTTGGTAAACCAAATAAAAACCAGATATTTCTTGCCAATGAACTATTTTGAATCTCTATACTAATTAACTGAATTTTGTGGGAATTAAAGAATAGTTCAAAGTAATCTTCTTGCCATGCTCCGACAATTAAGGTAACTTTGTTAACCTCTGGAGTATCAGCCAGACATTGAGCCAGATTTGCAGCGTATCGGCAAACACCTGTTGGTTTTGTAGGCCTATGTAAAGCGGGAATTAGTATGTGCATATTTTGTGAAAAATTAATTAGTTAAAAGTAGTTTCAAAAAATTTGAGATCCAAGGTCAGTTTCCGAAACTTTTCTGGTGACAACCTCTAAATAAAGTTTGTTTAAACGCTCTCCGACAACTTGCCAACTGTAGTTTTCATGGACTAATTTCCGGCCAGCCTGACCCATACTAACTATGAGTTCTGGATTTTGAACTAAATGAATCATTGCGGCCGCTAAATCACGTACAGCTTGATATGGTTCATCAGCAGCAATCTTAAAACCAGTTTCATCTGTCACTTGAACAGCCGGTCCGCCTAAATCTAGACAGATAACGGGACGACCCGCTGCCATTGCTTCCATACACACCCACCCGCCAGAATCATGTAAGCTGGGATGAACTAGCAGATGACAGTCCTTTAACAAATCTAAAGCCTTTTCACGGGGCAATCTACCCCAAAATTTAACTTTTTTAGCAATTCCTAAATCTGATGCTAAAGTTTGAAGGTGATGCCATTGTGGTCCATCTCCAACTATCCAGTATTCTGTATTTGGTAGATTCGCTTGAGCAAAGGCACGTAGTCCGAGATGAAACCCTTTCCAGTGTAACAGTCTACCCATACTGATAAATTTCACTATTGGCTCATTAGGGATTTCATATTGATTTAGATGCTCTATGTCTGCCGCTGATAACCCTGATTCCGGCAAAATCTGCACTTGATTCACACCCATTTTATAGAGGCGCCCGGCTGTATCCTTAGTTGTGGCTCGGACTACAGCACTTCTTTGAGCAGTCAGACGCACAAAGGGGTCTTGCTCTCCTACCCAGCGAGCGCCGCTACGGGCAATTTCGTAAATTTTGCCATTTAAGCTAAAATCCGGCCAAAAGCTTGCTGGTGCTGATTCTCCACCGCCTACAGGACCCCAAACGAGGGGAATGGGTAGGAGTGATAGGAAGCAAGGACTGGAATACTTAACAAAGGTGACATGGTGGATCAAGTCAAAGCCAATTTTCTGATGTAAGTCACGGGCGACAAAATATGCCTGAATTTGCCAGAGGTAATAGTGAAGCTGCATTCCCCCAGACTGTCCCCAGCGTCTACTATCCTGCCAAAACGGGAGAGTAAAGTAAACAAAGTGAAGATTGGGAATGGGGTGGCGTGCCAATTCTGCGTTAATAATATCCTGACTTTCATCGGGTCGGGTGAGTACCCAAACTTCATGATATTTGGCAACTTCCCGGGCAATATTCCAGCCCACACCAGGTTCAGAACCCATACCTGGTTCACAGGAGTAAGCAGAGATTAAAATCTTCATAGGGAATTGGTAATTGGTAATTGGTAACTGGGAAATTCTTTTCCTCTCCTGACTGTCTGTATCTTTTTCTTCAATTGTCGTTCTTGCCATGCTAGTCCTAGAATTAAAGCGATAGAAAGCATGAAGCCTGGTTCTTCCATTTGAGTAAAAATAAAACCCATGACGAAAACAGCTAATGAAGTAATTTTCAAGGCATCATCTAGACTAAAGTATTGCCAAGCTAAATAGCCTAGAAATAGGTATGCTCCTACACCCAAAAGTCCCAAATCTCCCCATATTCCAGCCCAGCCAAAAATGGGCATGAAGAGAGTAGAACCAGAACAAAGCCAAGAATTACCACAAAATTCCATTGCTTCCTGACTAATTGGATTGGTGGTAGCACCTAATGGTTCGAGTATAGACCAATAATCTCTCAGAAACCAGACTCCTAGTCGGCTGACAGTATGCCCAGGACCAAGACCAAACAACCAATCCAGAGGGGATTGATAATAAGATAAAATAGAACGCACCGAGTAGAATTTTGTATACCAAGCATAACCATCTGGTCCGTAAAGTTCTGGTCGCGCCCAAGATGTAAATGCAGCAAACGCTTTTAAGTTTTGCACACACCAAAGAAATCCGTATCCAAAGAGAGCGATCGCACTCAGAAGTTTGATAGTTTTACCAAAATCCTTTGAATTTACCAAGATTAGAAGAACCCAGGCAATCAAATAAGCAAGTACAATTTGTTTGGAGTCAGAAAATAGAATCTGCCAGAAAGCGGCGATAATAGCCACGATTCTCATCCATAATGGAAAAGTTTTTTGATTAGTGAAGAAGTAAAGAGCAAAGACAACTGATACCGAAGCCGATACATAATTTCCCGCACCGGAAACGAAAAAGACTCCGCCACATCCATCGGTGCCATTAAATCCGTTAGCATAGAGTTTTCCGGCATCAATTAGAGGTTTTTGGACGGCAGCGAGAACAAAGTTAATTAAAACAGACCAGATCAACCAATTTTTGATGCGTGTAACAGATTTAGCCGACATGGGAATACAGACTATAGCCAGCAGAAACATGAAGGGTTCTACAAGCATCATGAAGGAGACAATTACATTAATTAAGCCTGTGTTATTCCATAAAGCACTAGCCAATACTGCGACGAGAAAAATGAAAATTCCCAATAAAAAAGAATAGGCAATGGCAATCTGTTTATGATCTTTTGACCGACTTGTCAACAATACAACTACTAAAACAAATGGAACAATTGCGAAGTGAGCAATGTTAAGGATTGAGGGAGCATGAGTAATTGAACAGAAAATGCGAGAGTAAAAAACTACGGAAAACGCAAAGATAATTAAGCTGGTATTATCAATTAATTTCTTCTTGTTCGGTTGCTTTATTGTCGGTGAATGCAAATACATAATTCGGGTATTTAACAGCTTTGTAATCAAATATTATGACTCTCATTTTTTCATAAGACTATTCAAAGAAAAAGAGCTTTATTTATTAAAAAATATACCTTATATACTCATCCAAAACTACTTCATGAGCGAACTCTTTTTCCATCAAAATTCTACTATTTTGCTTCATGATTGCTAGTAAATCTTTATCTTTAATCAGTGATGTTAGCTTTTCAATTAGCATTTCTAAAGAATCACAAATGTAGCCATTTTCACCATTTAAAATCACTTCAGCAGCACCCAACGCATTCTTTGTTGTGAGAATTGCCAACCCAGCACAAGCCGCTTCTCCTAAAACAGATGGATAACTATCACAGTTAGTTGGTAACACAAAAATATCATGACTTTTGTACAGTTCAATATGCTTAGGTTGTCCATATTCAACATTTTTTTCTATGGTGATGCCCGGATGATATTCAATAGAAAAACTTGTTACCATTGTCATTTTTAAGCCTGGCTCATAATTTTCCTTAAACCACTCTAAAAGTACATCACCTCCCTTCCGCTGGAAATCTCCCCCTACAAAGAGAAGACGAATTTCTTGATCTCCACGGTGGGGACTGGGTGTAAAGAGTTTGAGATCAAAGCAGAATGGTAGTTTAGTTTTCTTGATCTTACTATAAGGTACATCGTAATCTTTAGCTATCTGCTCTACCACAGCATTTGTTAATCCTAAAACATATTTTTGTCCATTGAGAATCTTCTTATGAATTTCCGTTAACCAACCTGGAGACGTTGAGCTTTTCCAAATTGGTTCGTACAGTTTTCTCGTCCATTCAGTAACTATATAGCTGCTATTATTTCCAGTAGCAAAATACCCATATAGTGCAGTAGATACTCCATGAAATAAGATTTTTCGGTCTTCTTGATTTGCTTCTTGTATACTTTTATAAAGTTTTCTTGATTCTTGAAGTCGAGAGAGAAATAAGGATGCATAATTTAGCGTAAAAATTGATAGTGAATGGGAATTACGGGGAGTTGGTGCAAAACGAAAAATTTTCAGGTCTATTTCCAAACTATTTTGAAATAGATTAATAAGTGGATACGTATTCAGGGAAGTTGGTGCAAAACGAAAAATTTTGAGGTCTATTTCTGGACTATTTTGAAATAGATTGATAAAACGCTTTTCATAGGTTGTATTACCAAGATCGACGGGAAAAGTAACTAACAAAAGTTTTTTCATTTCATTACCTCAAATAATGTATATTTCTTCATCTTCTAAACCAAAAAAATATCTATTATTTAACAACATTTAGTTTTGCTTCTAAATGTCTTGCTAAATCGGATGAAATATTCCCTATTGAACGCTCTATGTAATGTTCTTCAAATAAAATAACATTGTTACCTACTAACTCTAATGATTTTTGTATTGCTGTTTCTAAATCAGATTCATTTTCATAGCAAAACCCAACTTGAGTAGGGTAATTTATCTGATTATTCATTAAAGGAAAATTGGGACACAAGACAAAAGTTTTTGTCCCAATTGCATCCGCAGCAACACCGCTACATCGGTAAAAATATTTCGATTTTTCATAATTTAAAATAATAATATCACATTCTGTCAATGTAGTATAATAATCATCTTTTTTAGAAGTGTTAACTAACTTAATGCGATTGTTGTCTATATCTAATTCAGTAAATTGCGATAAATCATCAGTTCCAATAATCAGTATAAAATCTATACTTTTTTGGATTTTCAGCAATAATTGTAAGGTTTTTTGCATTTTTTTTCCTTGTCTAAATTTTCCAATTAACCCGATTTTTTTCTGCTTAGTTAATTCTCTGTTAGATACATTAAGTAATTTTGATTGAACAACAGGATGAAGCAAAGATATATGTTTATCTATATCTTTATCGCTAAAGCCAATATATTTTAAGATCATAAATGTCTCATTTAAAATAAATTTATAATTTAGCAGATTGTAAAGTTTTAACATGAATCTTGATGGTAAATTATCAAAAGCTTGTTGAATATTGTGATGAGTAAGTACATAAACATTTTTTGTTGTAAATAGGGAAGAGCAATAGGTAAAAAGTAAAAATTCATTTGAAAAACCATGCACAATTATTACTTGTTTATTCTTATTTTTTCTAATCTTTTTACCTATATCTATATGGCATAAAGTTAAACCAATCGCTTTAAATAATTTGCAAGCCAGCGGATTTTTAATGGATGGTAAAATGTGAGGTTCTTGTCCTGTGATAATAGCTATGTCAAGAACTGACTCTTTAGCTACCTGATTAAATACTTTTAAGTAATTGCAATCACTCATTATTTTTTCTCCCTTAAATATTAGAGGTGAATTTTTATTTTTTACGCGGTTAGTGTGTCTATTCAATTTATTTAGAATAAAAAAGGCTTTCAGACTAAACTATTGTTTGCAACTACGAATTTTGACTGTTGACTTGTTAACTGCTCATAAATTGAAACCAGATGTTCTGCTGATTTTTTCCAAGTCAACTGTTTAGCTCTCACAAACCCCTGAGAAACCAATTTTTGACAATATATGGAATCCTGTTTGAGCTTAACTACAGCTTCAGACATAGCTTGAATATCCATAGACTCTACCAGCACTGCTGCATCACCTACAACTTCCGGAAGGGATGAGAGATTGGAAGTAATTACGGGTAGTCCGCACGCCATTGCTTCTAAAACTGTCAAACCAAAACCTTCATAAAGAGATGGTGCTAAGAGAACATCGGCTGCATTGTAAAGTTGAAGCAGAATATTTTTATCAGCAATACCAAAATCAAGAATATCTTCCTCAAGATTATGTTCTTTAATAAAGGTTATTTGCTCTCCCATAAATTTGCCTCCTGACCGCCAAAGACGTACTGATAGCCCTTTATCTTTTAGCGTTTTTAGCACTTTCAACACAGTAATAATGTTCTTCCGTTGGTGAGTTGAACCAATATTAAGTAAACAGATTTCTTCAGGGTATCTCTGATATTTTTGCCGAAAATATTTTATTTCCTCTGATGGTAATGGCTGAAACGATGCTTCAACTCCGTTGGGAACTACCACAATTTTATCTAATGCAATACCCAATCTTTCATGAACATCCTTAGCCGTATTTGAGGAAACAGCAATGACACAATCAGCATAACACATTCCTTTAACTGAAAATTGCCAAGATGCCATACTGAAAGCGGGAAAACGGGATTGTCCTTTGAGAATTTCTGGATAGATAAACTGTACTAAGTCATGACAGGTAATAATAATCGGTTTGCCTTTCTTTTTCAACCAATAAGCAACATGAGCATTAGTATGATCAATAATGTGATAAATGTCTCCTTCTACCTGACAAACTTGTTGGGGATGATGCCAATAGCGTTCATAATACTTGCGGATACCAATGCCAGAGTGCCACAGGTTTTCTTGGCTTTTGCTCCAAGGTTGGGGTGCAACCTCGACAACTTCCCAATTTGGACGGATTGCCTTTAATTCGGCAACTAAATTGTCAGCATAGACATCCATACTCAGAGCAACACCAGGTTCTCTACGAACAATTACTAACCGCATTGCATATTTCCTCATGAGTGATTTCATGTCTATTGCGTTTGATTCGTTCTATCACTTCCAAAAAAGCTTTGACTTCGCAGTAGATATCTTGTCCGTAAAAGACTTCTTTAGACTTTGTGCTGTAATGCTTGCGAGTCTCAATGTCAGTCATTTCTAGCATTCTGTCTGCTAAGACATCAGAATTACCACAAGGATAAACCAAACCATTGTAACGATGGCGAACTGTATCGTTATATCCCCAATTGCCACAGCGATCGCTTAAAATGGGAGGTGTCCCAGATACCATTGCTTCTGAAACTACAAGAGGATGGGGATCAATCCAGGATGTGACTACAAAAACATCCATCGCTCCATAGTAGAGAGGAATTTTGCCTTGATTCACAAAACCCAGATTGATCACCTCTGCATTATGAAGTTGACTAAGACGTTGATTAATCTCGGATTCTAAGTCACCTCCACCAATCATGATTCCTCTGACACGCGGATCACGTTGATGGGCTTTTTCTATAGCTTCAATAAATTCAAAGGGATTTTTCCGCTCTATATATTTACCGGCAAAGCCATAAATTAAAGTATCCTCATTCCAACTAAGGTCCCGGCGAATTTTCCGAATTTCGTCTTGGTTTTGCCTAATTGATTCCTCAAATCGTTCACCATCTACGGGGTGACACCCACGGACAATTTTTTCGTCTGCAACACCATAATGACGTAAGTGGATTTCATTATGGTCGCCACAGGAGAGCCAGTAATCTGCTAAATTAAGCATCCAGGGGTAAAGAATCGCCATCACAATTTGCCGCGAGCGACTATAGCGACCATCGGACATGATGGTTGCATCGTTCTGCATGATTAAAGGAATGCCACGAAGTTTACACAGCAGAGCTGTTAATCTATAGGAGTAATTAACAAAACTCTGCATGAAAATGGCATCTAAGTTATCTGGAGTGAGACTATTGAACAACTCTGGACTGATAGCGTTCTTTTTTTGTTCGGATGGTACTATTCCAGAAAAATCTTTGAGGTAATCATACTCGTAGCCACTCAATAAGTCAACATCCCAAGGTTGAGAACTTTTGCCCAGTAAAGCATCGCCACTAAGTTGATTTTCATTGCACAAATAAAATACTTTGACTGAAAGACCTGGTTGTTCATTGAGCTTTTTCCATAGAGGCCCGTGATGTTGAGTCGGATGGGTAAAAACAACGCCTAAACGAAATGAAGTCGTCATAAATCTGAATCTTTGATAAATATTTATTATTGGCGGCTTATTTAACTAATGTGCGAATTTTAATTAATATCCGATCAATTGCTTTTGGACGAAGGTGCGGAGCATATAACCAGGTAAAACCCAATTTTGCTAGTGGAACTGGCATCAGTCCAACCCAGAGAAAAAATATGCTATAGATACATCGTTTCTGCCAGTTAAAGTCAGAATATTTCCAAAGAGACCGAAATCCCCAATAAATTAGTTGAAGTGAACTGTCTGAAGAAACAGGATGAGCTTGAGGTTCTAGACGCAGAGATGCTAAACGTGACCACAAACGACCCACAGATCTCTTTTCCAAGTCATTAGGAACTTCTAGACCGAACTCCTTAGCTCGTTGTAACAGCAAAGAAAAGTTTTGCAAGTCATGTTGCACAAATCGGCGAAATCGGCTGCCGGAAACTGATGTCAACGCCCATTGGTTACTGTTGTGAATGCGATATAAACCAAGTGGTTCTTCAATTCCCACAACCTCACCATAAAATGGTGTTGAGATCATCAAATAGTCATCTGCCGTGGTCTTATACTCATCAGGGATTGGAAAAACATTAGTTAGAGCAGTTCGACTGTAAGCATTACCACTCATGGGCGTACTTGTATAGCCACTGGCTTCTAGCAAATGCCGCCACACCTCTCCAGAAGATAACTTTGCTTCAGTGGTAGGAATGTAATATCCTAATGCTTGTTTTTGGGTATCCACGACTTGTAAGCGGTAGTGAACTTTGCCAACTCCCGGCTTCCACGCCTTTACAACCTGCTCAACTGCATTAGGCAAGAGACAGTCATCAGAGTCAAGAAAAAGAATCATATCACCATGACTGGATGCAAAGCCACTATTTAGAGCCGCAGCTTGTTTACCGTTTTCTTGAAAGATGGGAATGATGCGATCGCCATAGCCGGCAATAATTTCACGGGAATTGTCAGTTGAACCATCATCAACAACAATAATTTCAGTATGAGGATAGGTTTGGTTAATGGTGCTATTAATTGCTTCTGGGAGAAAGCGATCATAATTATAGTTGTTGATGATAATACTAACGAGAGGCTGATTCCTCATATTTAGATGCTCACCTGTGAATTATTTAAAAGAGGATGTTTAGGCAAAGCAATCCAATTAGGCGGAATGAAGTCAGATAAAACAGCATCTTTATCATTCCATGGTTCAGGACGAACTACCAGCTTATCCTGATACTCTGATAACCAAGCTCCCCACCAACTAAATGTACTGTTTGCAATTACAAAGTGTTTGCACTGGCTCATTAGATACAAAGATTTCGCAGGTGTAAATCCTTCTATATAAATCACTTGGCAATCAAGGGAGGTTAAAATTTCACGACAGTAGGAAATATCATCAGAAAAAACGAAGATGTAATCAACAGATATTCTGTCACGAACAAGATTAATGCCGTTAAGATAATATTCATGTGAACAGATTCCCAAGTGTGAATTTTCCAAAAAGTCACCTCTTCTGATGCTCACTGCCAGACATTCTGTTTGGTTAGCCAAATTCAAGAGTCTAGAAAGTGGTTCACATATAAATTCACTTCTTAAAGAAAAGGCTTTAAGAATTACGTCTTTTTCTGGAAAAAATCTAGGCGACTGAAAAAATCCTGTGTACGATTGATATGGTTTTGCTAAATCCAAATCATAATTACCAGTCTCACTTTCTACGAATATATCATTGAGCTTATAAAACTTTCTGAGAGTAGAATTATGCTGAATTCTATTAGCAAATGAATGCAGTTTAGAACAATATTGAAAATATTTAAATACGGATAAATCCTTAAACAAAAATCTCTCAAATCCTTTACGTGTGGATAAATGATCATCAAGTAAGATTTTAACATTAAATCGCTGCGAAATATTCAAAGCTAAAGCCAGTTGAAACAACTGATTACCGAGCCGTCCGTCGAGTCTGATGAAAACTTTTTCGATATATTTCATACATTTGAAAATTTATTAAAGTGAAGAGAAAACAGTTTAAAAAATATGTCAAGATTGTAGAGAAGGAACTGTTATGAGCAAATCTCTAACTTTCTGACCAGCTACTCTCCAGTTCAGGCGCGATTCGTATTCATTAAAAGCAGAGAGAGCCAATTCTTTGTATTGAGTATAGTTGGTAAAGATATTAAAAATGTATTCACAGTATTGAAAAGGATCGCTATCCCTATCAAATAGCTTGCCATTCAAATCATCTTTGATAATTGTCGGAATTCCACCAACTCTTCTAGAGATACAAGGAACTCCTAGGGAATTTGCCTCAGCGAAAACAATAGGGGTACAGTCCGCTATTGAAGGTAGAATTAAGAAATGAGAATTAGCAATAAGTTGATATATTTTCTTTTTACCCTCAAGAGTAGATTTTGGAATAAAACCCAGAACTTTAACGAAATCAGGTAGGGGTTCGTCTTCAGTCGGTTGACAGCCAACTATTGTTAATTCAGTTTTTAAACCTGAATTATTCAGTTTTTTAGCCACCTCTAGGGCAACATCACCGCCCTTACGAAACCAGTCAACTCCTAAAAATAAGAGTTTGCATTTATCAATTGGTCTAGATTCAATTGCAGCTTTAATGTCGTCAATATTGTGATCACTTTCAATATTAGCTCCAAAGGGTACAACTTTCACCTTTTTAGGATCGGTATTGTAATAGTTAATAGCTGTTTGGGCTGCCCATTCAGAGGAGTAAATTGCTAACTGAGATTTCTTGAGACTAATACTCTGAATCAAATGGGCATTCTGAAGTGATTCTTGACAGAGATTACTATAGTCCGGGTAAAAATCTATGATATTGGCGAAGGTTGCATCTGCCCAAAAAACTATCGGTTGATTACATTCCAGATAGGCAATTGAATCACTTCCTGCACTGAATACAACATCAGCTTTGATGTTGTTGAGATTTTTATAAATTTGCCTTGCATAGTTTTTTGAAATTAATGGCTCGATATATTTTATATAGTTTTCTCCAAAACATTTGTAGTAACGACTTTTCAATTTACTTACAAATTGTAGTGCTAATCTATCCTCTAATGGTCCAATATAATCAAGAGGTATAGATTGCTTTTGAAGTGACTGAGCAATATAATAGCCTGTCCCAGACCAATGGTTACTTAAAGTTTTTGCATCAAAATTAGTAACGTAAGCCATTTTCATTGATTGTTCAATCCTTTTTGAATTAAGATTATAAAAAATCTAAAATTTAGAACCTTTTTGCTTTCTTCCACTAGTCAGGAGTCAGTGAAGCACGGAGATAATTTTTAAATCGGATGAAAAATGACATAATTTATTATCTGCCTACAATCACTTCCTGGTAACTGCCTGATTTGAGAATTCGACCCTGTTCAAGTTGATAAATACAATCGCAATGCTCAATTGTGGAAAGACGGTGAGCAATAATAATGATTGTCTTACTACCAGCTAAAGCTTTTGTTGCTTCACTAATCAGATGTTCTGTTTTAGTATCTAAAGCGGCAGTTGCTTCATCAAAAACCAATATTTCTCTTTCGTGATAAAGTACCCGTGCAATCCCAACTCTTTGGCGTTGTCCTCCCGATAAAAGAACTCCCCGTTCACCAATAATAGTTTTCAGTCCGTCTGGAAGTTGGTCAACTACTTCGCTAAGTTGAGCCATTGCAATCGCTTTCTTTAATTTATTTTGGTCAATTAAATGATCAGGAACTCCATAAGCAATATTCCGCTCAAGGGTATCATCAATCAAAAATATAGATTGGGGAACATAGCCAAGCATATTCTGCCAGGAGCGTAAATCGCTATAAACTGAAACTCCGTCAACTTTGATATCTCCCAATTGAGGGATAAAAAGACCGAGAATAACATCAACCAAAGTTGTTTTACCAGCACCAGACTTACCAATTAGTCCAATAGACTCTCCCTTGCGAATAGATAGGGAAATATCTTCTAGTACATTTCTTGTAGTGTTTGGATATTGAAAAGTGAGCTTATCTAAAATAACTTTATCAGCAAACCGAAATGTTTGCAGCCCTTTTGGCAATAATTTGTTAGAAACTCTAGCAGAATCAAAGTTAGTTATCAGCTTTTCTTTTTCCAACTCTTTAAAATCAAAGAATAGCCGATCAAGAGAATAAATGTTACCTCTAATCACATTAATTCCAGAAATTAAATTTCCAACTGCTGGTAGCAGACGAACTGAAGCGAGCGCAAAAATTCCTAAAACCCCAGTCAGATTTTGCGTTTTATCTTGATTTAAGGTGATAAATAAAAATGTAAAGCCTATTAAGAAACTCATCATTAACGGTTCAAGTACAAAGCGGGGAAGATTACCATAGGCTGAAGCTAAAGTGCTACTTTCGGCATAAATTTTTGATTGCTCCTCCATCTGATTTTGAAAATAGGATTCGCAACCAATTACACGAGTTTCTTTCAATCCCCCTAATCCATGATTTGTAATCCGAATCATCTCCCCATAAGCATGAAACCCCTCTTTACTCCAACGAGCTAAACGCTCTTTCATTGGATGCAACAATCCAAAAGAAATAAGTAGCAGCACCGCAATAAGAATTAAGGCGATCGCATTAGTTTTGATTAAAAGCAGCATTAATGCCAGGACGATTACAGTATTAGAGATAAATGTCAAAGATGTAGATACTACACCAATAGAAACTGCATCTGTTGTGTTAGTGATATTCTGAATAAGTGTTGCTGAATTAATCCGCACGTGGTAGCTATAAGGAGCTTCGATATATGATTTTAGAAGCTTGCAAGAGAGTTTTCTTTTTAAGTCAGAGCTAAATTTGAACACTGTTTTTTGAGCATTAAAAGCCAAGAATGCTTTTAGATAAAAAGCAATAATAACTACTAATCCTAGAAAAATCAAAAATTGCTGTTCTGAGTTAAAATGCAATTCTTTGTAAATTAAATCTAACCAATAAATATTTTTGATTGTATCTGGATTGATAGCGATCGCAATAAATGGAGCAATCATTCCGGTTCCAAAAACTTCTAAGCCAGAAACAAGGATGAATAGAAAAAGCATCGCTATGAGCGATTTGTGACTGCCTCTTGTAATATATAACAGCTTGGTAAGAAAATGAGTCATTAGTGATTAATCTCAGATGAATTAAATTTACAAAGATGTATTAATAAACCTAATTTTTGGCTTAGCAAAACATAGACCAAGGCTATTATTAAAGTTTATGTGTAAAATTAGATAATTGTGTCTTTAAGCGGTAATAGCTTGGACGTAATTCCATAAATGAGCGTCGTGCATTAAAAAAAATCTGCTGTTGCCAATGAGGTATTGAACACCACTTTTTATAGGTTGGTGTTGCAACCTTAATCAGAAAATCTTGCCACTTTTTGACCATATTATCTGGGTGTGTTTCCTTGGCACGAAGCCAGCCATTTTCAATCATTGCCTGGCGCAGTTCCTGATTATCCTGAAGCTGTTTGAGAGATGAAATAACTTCATTTAATGAAGTTGCCTCCAGGTAATCTAAATCGCTTTTTTGCTCAGATTGAAAAGCAGATTCATAACTTAGAATTGCTGGTACACCTGCGTGCCATGCGTTATAAAGTTTTGAGGCAGGTTTTCCTCGCCAATCATTTTGGCGACCAAAACTTCTTATGGCTAGAATTACATCAATATCACTGTAATCATGCCATTCATGATGATTCAACTTCTTCTGAAATTTCAACCCTAAATATTGAAGATGATCATACCAAGAGCGATCGCAAAATTCAGAGACTAAGTTGACTTCATTCCCTAAAAAAGTCACATTTTCAAAGGTATGGCCCCGTTGTGGATTCCGAGGAATAATAGAAGGCTGTGGCCAATGGGGGATAAAGTGACTTTCCCACAGTGTCATAAACCCGCTAGGAATTGCTTGATAAGGATTTTGAACCACATGGAGTTGCGCGTAGGGATGCCTGTCTACATCTGCTCGCAAACAAACCAGCAGTAATTTTGAACCTGGCTGTATAGAATCATCAAGAAAATCACGGTGAGATAAAACAATACCCTCATCAGGCATAGTTTCTACTAGCTTGCAAAGAAAACCATAGTCATTGAGGTAAAGATAGGTTTGTAACGTCCAAAAGCAACCACCACTTTGCATGGGAGATATGGAAGGGTGAGAAGACAACCACTGCCAGAAAGAACTGGCATTTTGGGGTAAGTTGCCAGCAAGTAATTTACTTTCAGGAATATAAAAATAAATTGGGGACATGAATGTTTTCCTATTTGCTAATTATTGATTTATAAATCACTGTTTTTAGTTTTTGGAATTTGTAAGCAAGATTAAGCTGAAGTTCTTTCCAGAAAGTGAATCGCCAACCTTTCCATTCTGTCTTATCTATATAGTGATAGAAATACTCCTTAAATATTGCATTACGAGAATTCCAAGGTTTTGCTGCTGATGCAAAATGTGTGATATAAGGCTTATTAATTAAGCTATTGTAGACATTTTCTAAAAACGGACTTACTTCCCAGGAAGAGTATTCATAAATTCCAGGTGTAACGTTCCATTGAGGATCGAGTTGACCCCATTTTTCTATAAGTAGCCCATTCAAAATATCCTGATCTGCAAAGCGTATATATTCTTTATTTTGCTTAAGATATTCTGTGGCATTTTTTAGAAATTCTTCATCCCGCCATTTCTTGACATTAATAACAAGTACACCTGTATTAAAATATTTGGTATGTTTATCCTTTATACCTAATTGCTGATAGTTTAAAAGTCCATTATGAGCCGATACTGAGTGTATCCATATATCAGGTGCAGCTAATAGATATTTATCTCCTAAATCAATTTCCCATAGTTGATTTATGTCTCCGTTGACGACCAAATCACAGTCCAGATAAATTGCCTTTTCAAACTTCTGAGGCAAAAGTTCGGGAATTAGCAATCGATAATAAGCTTCAATAGTGAGGTGCTTTTTAGCTTGACCTTCAGTTATGGTATATCTTACAGATTCCTTGAAGCTTTCATCAAAGTAAGAACTGTGGTTAGATAGAAAATAAACCTCGCATCCTGTGTTGTTCAGCGTTTTTAATATTTTTTCTTTGTTTTTCTTTGTAATGCCTCCATCAATGATATAAAAACTGATCCTGCGATCTCTTTGAAGATTTTCAAGTACGGAGCGAGTCATTGTTGCTAGAGGCATGGCATATTTATCATCAGCAGCACAAACTAGGATAATAGGGTCGTTTACTTGAGGAGAATTCGAGTCGTTCTCGCTACTTAAGCTATTAGTATCTACAAACATGGTAATACTATTAAATAAATTTATTGTATTGTTCAGAAACTAAGATGATTGAGAAGAATGCAACCAAGAGTAATATCGTGATCTAAACCATTCAGGTAACAAGAGGTTGATTGGATTATTACGCAAGCCATGCTTTTTCAACAGATGAAGCCAATGGTTTAGTCTTTCACCAAAAGGCATCAGTGGCAAATGCCATTGAATCAGTTGATCAGCATTCATTTGGATATCATGTATACTTTTCATGTAGACATCTGGCTCACTTAAATACATCTCATCTGGCACATTTGTAGTTACAGGAACATTAGGTTTAGTAGAAACATAGGAATAAATCTGATTAAGGGAATTCTGCCAGCCATTTCCTATGTGGGTTTCTGCAATTTTACGTTGTGTTGCTTCCCCTAAAAATATCCGAAATTCTGCATCTTTCACTAAGTGTGATAGAACTGCTGTGTACTCTTCAATATCTTGTACACGGATCAGATTGCCAGTTATACCAGGCATATCAGCGCCGAGAACTCCACTTCCTTCAGAGGGGTAAGGATAGCGACTAACAAGGGGAACACCATAGCTTCCAGCCTCCAACAGCGATGTACTCGAGACAAATGGGAAGGAGTCTACATATATATCCGCAGCCTGGTAAAACACGCTCGTATGTTCAGTTTCTTTAAGAACTCTAATTCTGCCTTGGGTTTGGCCAATTGCATCTGACGAATCTTCACTTTCACCCGGACCAATAACAATCAAGATGGCTTGCGGATACTGTTTTAGTAATGGCAGATGTGCGTCAGCAAAGCTAATGCCATTGATAGTTTTGTATTTTATTGCCCTAGCGATAGAGAGAAGTAAAATGCTGTCTTCAGGAATATTTAATTGTCGCTTTGCTTCTGCACGAGAAAGTATTCTCTGAGTTGGTTCCAAAATGATAGGCAGCAACACATTTCGTTTTGGCTCTATATGCCTACGCTCCTGTGCTAAACGCATACCTGACCCACGAAGACTAACAACAAGATCACTAATACTTGCTCCTAGCCAAAAAAGATGATCGGCATGATCTATAAAAATAACTGGCGGAAGGTGTTCTTTTTCTGAAAAGGCAATAATCGGAACAACGTCAGCACTATTAATATGTAACACAATCAGATCAAAATTAATGGCAATTTTTCGCAGCCAGTCTGCCCAAGAGATAATATTGCCAATTCTTGTATTTAGTAAGTATATCTGACCACCACTGTTGAATACAGAATCTCTCAGAAGTTGTGGTACTACCTTCGGTGCTTGCCGTGTTAATACAAGAGAGTGAGAACGTTCAGTATCTTGTTTAATCCACCGCCAAAGCATTCTGGAATGCCCACCAATAGATCCCATTGACGTGGCGATATGCAAAACGTTCTTTGGTGTCTCATAGAAAGAACTTCTTTTAATAGAATCAATACTACCTCGTATCGCTTTTCTTCCAATCGAAAGCAGAATATGTTCAAGCTCTTGGCTAATAAAAAGACCACAATGTTTTCCGCTGGCATAACTAGCTGCCATTTCACCGTAAACAGCCGCCATATTATACTTGCCGCAATCCATAGAGTCTTTTGCCTGGGTAACTAGACTGCGAAATACCTCAAAATTTTGAGGAATAACCCTACGACCTTCTTCTTGCCAAAGAGTAAATGTATCGTTAACGATCTGCTTCATATAATTCCTTGTTAATTATTGATTTTTGATAAATCAAACCACAACAATTCCACTCGAAGGAGTTCGAGGTTTAACCCCCATATCAAGAAAAACATTGACCGCAATTTGTTGTGCGCGGGAATCAACCCGAGGATTCGTGACACCTGCGCTATCTAAGCCCCACACCCACTGAATCGAGCCGGTAGAGAAGACTTTTGCCCCACTGGCTGCTGTGTAACGCACCGCATTTGCGATCGTTGTATTAGTTCCTGGAGGAAGAGGTGGAAGTGCACCTTGGGGTTGAACTGGTGATTGTGATAACACAACTAGTCCCGCTGGGGTAAAGCCGTTGTTCAATACGGCATCCCACTCGTAACCTACCAAACCTGTAAGTTTATCCCCATTCTGAAGTCCGGTGTTGGCATAGTAAGGATCAGAGGCATTACTCACCACATAGTCAAAACCTTGGTAAATACCTGCGGAACCAAGATCCCCAGTGTATGCAACCCCCAGTAAAGCATTCTCAGGGCGATTGACTTCAGGGCTACGGAACAGCGTGGTTGCAGCAGCAGGGTTAGTTTGGGCAATGGGGTCGAGTGCAGCACCTGTACCAATCCCCGACGTATCCTTATAGACAGTCATTACCCGGTTAGCTTGTCCGCTAGTGGAAGGCTCAAACCGGACTTGCCAATAGGCAGTATTAGCTGAGAAAAATGCCAAGTTAGTGCCATTATCTCGCGCTTGTTCAACATAATTACGCTGTTCCATTGACCAATACTCATCGTGACCCACAGAGAGGAATGTCTTCTGAGAATACAATTGCAAGGGATTGATACTCACATCCAGGTTAGTGTAGTAGGAGACATCATAGCCCTGAGATTCCAGCCAGCGTGTCATGTTGTACTCCCAGGTCAACGTATTGTTGAACTGTTCTGAGGCAGAAGAGGTATTGTACTGGAATGGTCGGTCAAAGGAGACCTGATAGGCGCGTTGTCCACCGGAACTATTGAAGCCATAAAGGCTGTAACCACCATAGTTGTTATAGGCTGCCGCTGTGGCAATGGCATCCTGGAAACCAATATCAGCCGGACGATTATCATCCCGCAACACAAACTGGATGTAATTCTGCCTACCCGTTCTACTATCAGTCAACTTAGCAAAGTAAAGCCCACTGGTCCAGTCATTACCAGTTTGCAAAGTATAGGAGGTATTCCATTTGTACTCAACTAATCTAGTATTTGAATCAATCGTTGGACCGGCTTGCACGACACCATTAAGCCCGGTAATACTAGTAATGAGCCGACCTCCTGTACCACCATAGTAGCCCAACCGATAGACATCAATCCGGTACTGTCCAGCTTGGGCAAGGGAGACTTTAAAATTAATGGCTTGTCCTTTATTGATGCTTGTTGCGTCACCATAACCAACAATCTCAGTGGTTGCTTGACTAGTGCTAGGAATTTGCCAAGCGGTTGTTCCTGTCTTTTGGTTTTCTACAACGATCGCATTTTGAGCAGCAACAGTTACCCCTGCACTGGCAACATTTTCACTACTGCCCAGGTTATCAATGTAACTTGCCAACACCCGGACTTGCTGTCCTAAAAGAGCCGTTGTTAGCGTCAGAGACTTTGCTATTGATCCAGCAATATTTGTCCAGCTACTGTTGAAAAACTGCTGCCACTGATAGTTAATCGCTACTCCCGTCAACCCATCGTTATCAAAAACCGTTTCGTCTAGAGTATAACCAATTGTTGCACTACCCTTCAGGATCACCGTACCGGGGTCATTAACGTTAACCACAGCAGAGGTAGCTGTGCTGAGGGGATTCTCACTGCTGCCGAGAGCATCGGTGTAGGTAGCCCTAACTCGTACTTGCTGATTCACCTGTGCTTGAGCCAGAGTCAGTCTTTGGCTAGTAGCTCCGGTAATATTTGTCCAGGTAGTACCGTTGCTGCTCTGTTGCCACTGATAATTAATGGTTACACCCGTTAATCCATCGGCATCGGCAACATTTGCTGTCAGGGTTTGGTTTTGCGTTGCCGTGCCACTGATGCTGACTGTACCAGGTTTGTTATTGGGATTTGGGGCAGTGGGAGCAAAGACAATATCGCGGAAGTAATTTCCGTTCTGATAAACCTGAGTAGGGAATGCGTTTATAGTTTCATTATATACTCCAGCCCCGACGGGTGCCGTGAGGTCGCCATTGGTAATTGCAGTAGGAAATCCATTTGGCGTATGGGCATAATAGCCGTTGGTGTTAACTGAAACTACATAGGTCGTATTGGCTGGAATCGTCACAGGCGTTGACAAAGCCTGTTGTTGCCAACCGGAAGCCGTTTCATTCGTAAAGGTCACGCTGGCCAGCAGAGTGCCGGTACTTGACCAAATGCGACCTACATGAGTGCCGGTTTCACTGGGAGATTTGTAGTAACGAATGGCTTGAATCCGTCCGGCTTTGGTACTAGTAAATTTCATTCCCAATTCATAGTCCACCCCCTGTCCATCTGTAAAGTTGGGTTGGGTTGGCGTTGTCGTCGAGGTAAAAATGCTCTCTAGGAGAGCCGAAATCGGGCTACTCGCCAAACTCAAGATATTTTCGCTGCCACCGAGGGCATCTGTATAGGTTGTATTTACTCTAACCAGTTGACCTACCAGGCTACTGTCTAATGTCAATGTTTGATTGGTAGCTCCGGTAATATTTGTCCAGGTAGTACCGTTGCTGCTCTGTTGCCACTGATAGTTAATAGTTACACCCGTTAATCCATCGGCATCGGCAACATTTGCTGTTAGAGTGTTACCCTGTGATGTTAAACCGCTAACAGAAACGATACCTACGTCATTGATGTTAGCAACGGTAGTAGTAGCTGTACTGATGGGATTTTCACTGCTGCCGAGAGCATCGGTGTAAGTAGCTCTGACTCGTACTTGCTGATTCACCTGTGCTTGAGCCAGAGTCAGTCTTTGGCTAGTAGCTCCGGTAATATTTGTCCAGGTAGTACCGTTGCTGCTCTGTTGCCACTGATAGTTAATGGTTACACCCGTTAATCCATCGGCATCGGCAACATTTGCTGTCAGAGTGTTACCCTGTGATGTTAAACCGCTAACAGAAACGATACTTACGTCATTGATGTTAGCAACGTTAGTAGTAGCTGTACTGATGGGATTTTCACTGCTGCCGAGAGCATCAGTGTAAGTAGCCCTGACTCGTACTTGCTGATTCACCTGTGCTTGAGCCAGAGTCAGTCTTTGGCTAGTAGCTCCGGTAATATTTGTCCAGGTAGTACCGTTGCTGCTCTGTTGCCACTGATAGTT
>NZ_JACJSB010000022.1 GCF_014697585.1 Dolichospermum sp. FACHB-1091
AAGCTGTTCTGGAATGGCTTGCATAATTGCTGTATTTGAAGATTAACCATAACTGCATTTGTTGATTTCACCCACTATAGTATTTCTATGGTGGGTTTTTTATTGAAAAAAAACAAAAGATTAGAATTTTATTTTTTGTGACACTTACGTAAATCCTAAAATATTTTTGTTGTTACTGAAACTTGATTAAATACGATACTAGTATTTAGTATCTATTTATGCGTTCATGATACATAAATTGAGAAAATCAGCCAGGAAAATTTTTCAACATAAGCAACCACTACTAGATATAATTTTCTGTAAGTTGAAAAAAACATTAAGATTAGCGTAAAAATTACATTAAAATAAAGATTACGCTTCTATTAAATTGACTGGCTGATACCCAAATTAGGAGGAATATATATGGCGCTTGTACCTATGCGGTTGCTTTTGGATCACGCTGCTGAACACGGTTATGGCATTCCCGCTTTTAACGTTAACAACTTGGAGCAGATTCAGGCAATCATGAAAGCAGCGACTGAAACAGACAGTCCTGTGATTTTACAAGCTTCTCGCGGCGCTCGTAATTATGCAGGGGAAAATTTCCTCCGCCACTTGATTTTAGCTGCGGTAGAAACTTATCCTCAGATTCCCATTGTCATGCACCAAGATCATGGTAATGCTCCTTCTACCTGCTACTCAGCTATTAAGAACAACTTCACCAGTGTAATGATGGATGGTTCTTTGGAAGCTGATGCTAAAACTCCTGCCAGCTTTGAATATAATGTTAAAGTTACCAGTGAAGTTGTCAACGTCGCTCACTCTTTAGGTGTCAGCGTTGAAGGTGAACTAGGTTGTTTGGGTTCTCTAGAAACCGGCGCTGGTGAAGCTGAAGACGGTCACGGTTTTGAAGGTACACTAGACCATTCTCAACTATTAACTGATCCTGATGAAGCTGTTGACTTTGTAGAAGCTACTCAAGTGGATGCTTTGGCTGTAGCTATCGGTACTAGTCACGGTGCTTATAAGTTTACCCGCAAACCAACTGGCGAAATTTTGGCTATTAGCCGCATTGAAGAAATTCACCGTCGTTTACCTAATACCCATTTGGTAATGCACGGTTCTTCTTCTGTCCCTGAAGATTTGTTGGCGCTAATTAACCAATATGGTGGCGAAATTCCTGAAACCTACGGTGTACCTGTAGAAGAAATTCAAAAAGGTATTAAGAGTGGTGTACGTAAGGTAAATATTGACACTGATAACCGTTTAGCGATTACTGCGGCTGTGCGGGAAGCTTTGGCGGCTAACCCCAAGGAATTTGATCCTCGTCACTTCCTCAAACCTTCTATTAAATATATGCAGAAGGTTTGCGCTGACCGTTATATACAGTTTGGTACTGCTGGTAATGCAAGCAAGATTAAGCAAGTTTCTTTGGAAGATTTTGCTGCTAAGTATGCTAAGGGTGAATTGGTCATGAGGGCTGCTGCTAAGGTTTAATCTTTCTTAGCAACAAATTAAGGTGTAGCTAGGCTATGCCTTTACAGAAATAAACTGGGAAACGTTACTGTTTCCCGGTTTTTTATATTAATTGTAATTACTTATAAATTTACTTGAGAATAACATCCCTGTGATGAATGTGATATAGTAAGACAATGGCGTAAATAAGGCTATCTCTTATGACTACCAATTTACAATCTACATTATTAAGTAGTTATATTTATGATCAGGATTATTGTTTGTGGATAGAAACTACAGCTAATTTATTACGTAATCACCAACTAGAACAAGTTGATTTTGAGCATTTGATTGCAGAAATAGAGGACATGGGGAAAGAAAAACGACGTGAATTAAAAAACCGACTCATAGTTTTACTAATGCACTTGCTTAAATATCAATTTCAATCTGAAAAACGTTCTTCTAGTTGGGTAAGTACAATTTGGGAACAGTTTTATCAAATTGAATCTTTATTGGAGGATAGTCCTAGTCTCAAACCTTATTATTTAGAACTATTTTCTGATTGTTATTTAAAAGCTGTTCGCGCTACCAGTACGGAAACTAAATTATCTATTCAGGTTTTTCCTATTGACTCTCCTTTTGAGCCTTTGGATGTCATTAATTCTGATTTTATCATGACACTGCTGAGTCAGGAGGAAATTTAATTTTTATTTTTGGTTCAATTAGTCTAATTGTCATTAGCTAAACCTAAATTTAGTTTAAGTTAATTATATTTTAAATCTTCTATTTGGCGGTGATTTGTAATTCAATATAACGTTCGCGTAGCGTGTCGATAGCTTGCGTAGCGACGCAGGAGCTATAGACATACCACTCCAGGCACAGACAACAGATATGGGGGTTTAGGGGGGGATATTTTGCGTAAGTCCTGTGTAGAAATGATCGCGGGCAAGATGCCCGCACTAGATTAAAATACGCGATGTTGTAAAGATGGCATTTGTCTGCGTACTTGTTCTAATCGAGTAGGTTTAATTTCGGCGATCGCTATTCCCGGTTTTTCGCCGGCATCTGCTAAAATTACACCCCATGGGTCTATAATCATAGCGTGTCCATGGGTTTGGCGACGGTGATAATTAGTACCAGTTTGAGCGGGGGCGATCACATAGCAGGTATTTTCTATTGCCCTAGATTGTAATAATACTTGCCAATGGTCTTTCCCTGTAAAAGCCGTAAAAGCAGCGGGTATAAATAAGACATCTGCACCGTGACTGGATAAATGGCGATATAATTCAGGGAAACGGACATCATAACAAATAGACAGGCCAATTTTGCCCAAATCAGGGGAAGAATAGACAGAAGGTAATTCTTGTCCAGCTTTGACGGTACTTGATTCTTGATAAGTATTACCATCAGGGACATTGACATCAAATAAGTGTACTTTTTGGTAACGGGCGAGTTCTTGACCGTTAGGACTGACAAGTAACGCTGTATTATAGACCTTACCATTACCATTTACAGGGATAGGGAAGCCGCCGCCGAGAATGGTAACTTGAAAACGTTGTGCCATTTGGTGAAGAAATGTTTCCGTGGCTTGGGCGATCGCACTTCCTTGTGCTATTTTATCTTTTTCTTCACCCATAAAAGAGAAATTTTCTGGTAAACCCACCAATTCCGCACCTTGACGCACGGCCAGATCAATTAATTCTTCTGCTTGGTCCAAATTTTTTTGTAAATCCGGTACACTGGTCATTTGAATAGCGGCGGCTAAATAAGACTTCATAGATTCAAGAACAAACGGTAGATTGAAACAATACAGATATTCAATAAGTAGGTTATCGTAAAAAATTGTCGTTATGACAAGAGGGAAGAGAATTGGGGAAATTTTACTTTTCGTTACATACTGTGGTTTTTTGTGCCTCTCGACTCCTATCTTTATATCATATCAGTTTGAACAACTGAAAACACCTATCCTCCGCATTCACCCGATGGTTCAAAATCTAGTTCACAGATGATATTTTTATTGTCTGTAAAAGCAAACTACAAGCTAGAATATTATGCTGGATAGTATTACAGACTGGGATTACGGTTAATCCAAATCCCCCTCATTCCTGCTGCTTTAGCACCTTGATAGTCATCCCTAATGCTGTCACCAATGTGCCATGCGTCTTCCGGGGAGCAATTGTGCTTTTTTAAAGCGATTTTAAAAATTTCTGGATCTGGTTTAGCGGCACGGACTTGAGTAGAAATGGTGACAGAAGTAAAATATTCTTTCAGACCCAAACCTTGTAATACTAAATATAAACGGGAATCAAAATTAGATAAAACACCCAATTCAACTCCTAAGCGTCGCCAGTTCATTAAAGCTAAGAGAACATCAGGATAAACATACCAAGGTTCAGGAGTACCAAAGTGAATATAAAGTTCACTAAAAAAAGCGGAAAAATCAGCAAAATCTTTGAGAACACCCGCGCCTTCAAAAGTATTTAAAGCAATAATACGCCACCAATCATATTCGCGTTGGGGAATATCTTTAATATCTGTATCAGGAAATACAGGTGGTGGTGCGGCTTTAAAGCTTTTAATAAAGTTTTGATCCAAAATTTGAGCAGAAACTTCCACACCAAATTCCTGGGCGATTTGTCGGTAAATTTCACCTATACTACTTTTAACACCAAACAATGTACCTACAGCATCTAGAAAAATGACTTTGGGTTTTTTCATAATAATTAATATTTAAGTCCTCAGTAGTCGGTAAATACATAGCAATCATATCTGAATTTGTGTGGCTTACGTTTCAGATCCCCGACTTCTGCGAGAAATCGGTGATCTTGATCTTAATTTTGAAATTATTGAGAAATGGCTTGTATTATAGGGCTAAATAACCAATTAAAACCGACTTTCAACTGATGATTTAATGTGGGTAAACGATAGAGATAAGCCAGACGACGGGCTAAATACGCAAAAGAACCGTCTAATTGCACACCTAAACCTGTGAGGGTAGCGTTATCTATTCCTAAAGCCATCATTTCCCCTAATGGTTGATAGCGGAAGGGAAGGAGAGGACGATTGGTAATAGCAGCCCAGATGTTCCAGGCGGTATAATCAGCTTGTTGAAATGCGACTTGGGCTGTTGCGGGGACTTGTTTTCCTTCTGCGTCGAGACAGTCTGCTAAATCTCCCAACGCGAAGATCTCAGGATGTTCCAGAACTTGTAATTGGGGTGTGGTGGTAATTTGTCCGCGCTGATTTTGCTTGAGGGGTAAACTTTTCACCACTGGGGAAACCTTTGTTCCTACTGTCCAAATTACTAAATCTACGGGAATGGTGTCTACTTGACTTTTATACTCCAAAGAGATACTATCTTTCTCAATGGCGACTACTTTGGTTTCTAAGTCAATAAATACGCCTTTGCTATCTAAGGCTTTTTTAGCGGCTTCGCGGTTAAATTCTGGAGAAGTTCGTAAAATTTGATCACCGACCTCAATGAGGCGAAAACGTCCCTTTTGGCCAATTCTATCTGCTAATTTACAAGCTAATTCTACCCCACTGTAACCCCCACCAACTATGGCAACACGGATTTTTTCTGAGTTTTTTGCTTCTAAAACTCGCAGCCGTTCTTCCAATCGGTAAGCATCAGTAATAGTACGGAATGGGTAGGCATTTTCAGTAGCACCAGGAACTAAATCTAGGGGGGTTTCGCCACCTAATGCTAATACTAAGCGGTCATAATTGAGTTCTGATTTATTTGCTAATTGGACTGTTTGCTGGTTGATATCTATGGCGGAAACGGTGGATTGGTAAAATTGAATACCCGTTCCTTGGAGTAATTCAGAGTAAGGTGGGGCTATTTCCCAGGTTTGGAGTTCTCTGGTCAGGAGTTCGTAAAGTAGGGGGGAAAAGACAAAGCGATCGCTTTGATCTACTAAAATAATTTCAGGTTTTGGTGTAGATTCCCAGGGTAATTGGCTTAAGCGTAGCGCGGTATAGAGGCCACCAAAGCCACCACCGAGTATACAAATTTTTGTAGTTGGTTGAGTCATAATTTTTTTAGCAACTAAATTCCAGTCAGATATTTATTTTAGTGTAACGATTTATTGCGTTCTCTTGCCATTAGCCAACAATCCTGATATTTACCTTCATGTAGATCATGACCTGATAAAAGCTTGACTTTGACAAAACCACATTTTTCATAACAGCGAATAGCGCGGAAATTTTTCACATTAGGATCAATGACAATTTTAGCAGCTTTTAGGCGATTAAAAAGATAATTTATTGCTGACAGAAGGACTTTTGTGCCAATTCCCTGATTCCAATATTGAGTTTCACCAATAAATAAGTCAATACCATAAACATTATTAGTGTTTTCTAGCAAATACATTTGTTTAATATTTTCTGGTAATTTATTTAAATCATAATATTGTAAATAGCCAACTTCCAGATTTTGATACAAGAAAATACAGGGAATCATAGCTTCTTCTCCTGTAATTCTAGGTTGATAAATTTCTATAACTTTTTCTAAATCAAAAGGATTATCTCTACCACCATAAAATTGTAATACTTTTTCATCACTACGCCATTTTTCCATTAATTGATAATCATGGATATGATTTTTCATGGGACGAATAGTAATTTCATTTTTGATCATCAACATGGAAATTAAATACTTCTAATTACAAACTACATAGTCCCCAGGAAAAATTCTCCTTAGTTAACAGAATCTCGATAAAAATATTGAATACTATACGACTTAATTCTGATTATTAAATCGGTGTTATATTATGTAAATTGAGTTAATAACTACCCTGCCATGAAGGTTTTCAAGTAACAGCAAAGTTATCATAACTTTCATTAGTTGTAGGTGAAATAGTAGGAATTTTTATTTCATTTGTAAATGTATCTAATAGTTTAAATGAAAATACCACAATAGCCGTTATTGAAAATAATATCATTGCTAACCATAAAAGATGGTTACTGTGAAAATACCAGCCAGCTATAGGCATGAAACCTCCTGCAAAGGAAATGACGGCAGAATTACGTAACGTTCTTCCTGCGGTTAAACCTCCGAAGAATCCTTCCAAGATTACGGTAACTGCAAAAAACCCTTGGAATGGTAACAACCATCTGACATAGTAAGAAATGTTTTCAGTTACTTCAGTAGCGAATAATAAATACAGCACTTCCCGATGTTATGAGGTACAAGAACCCCACCCCCAACCCCCTCCCCGCAAGCGAGGAGGGGGCTTAAGATGTACCTCATAAGAGCGGAAACCCCTGTAAGTAGTCCAGCACTACATTAGTTAGGCTTTCTACTACAGATATCAGCGCCACAAAAATATTAAGTTCTCGGCCAAAAAACCAACCAACTAAGACAAAGTTAAGTAAAACCGCAGGTGCGCCCCAAATACAAGCTTGAAAATAGTCAAGACCGGCATCTTTTACCTCTGTTGCACCCACTAGGAAGGTAAACCCTACTTGTTGTAAAGGGTACTGAAGAATCAGGATAAGTGTACCTATCCCCAAAGCAATCAGACCATTCCGCAGTAATACTAATAGTATGGCTTCTGGATCATCTGTTCCTACAGCTTGTGCCGTCATACCATTGCTGGAAGAACGTAAAAAATTCAAAACTCAGTATAAGTAGCTAAAGAGAATTATAGCTAAAGAAACTCCTGCTAGGTAACGGATATCAGGTAAATGTCCCAAGTAGGTTAGGTCTATTAAACCCGATAGCGGCACAACAATACTAGAGAGAATATTCGTAAATGCCAGTCGGTAAAAGCGAGATAGGAAGTTATATTCTTGAGGGATTGTAAAATTCATCGTTCTGAATTGTTAATATCTTGGCAATATTGTCAGTAAATTTTTATAGCGTTTTTCAATTCAGTGAGGTACGAGAACCCCACCCCCAACCCCCTCCCCGCAAGCGAGGAGGGGGCTATAATATACTAATATATTGATTCTAGCCTCATGTTATAAATGCGCTAATGCCCAGACGTGATAGCTGTTTCTCCATCAATACCTTCACAAAATTAAGAGACTAAAAAAAATTTGTTTTTTTGCCAAGCCAGAGACAGTTTATTTATAGCTAGAACAACTTTACTTTAGCGATACAAAAATGTAAATAAATTAATATATCTAAAGAGGAATAAAATCACAAAAAGCAAGTTAAAAAGTGGAATATTCGAAATAGTTGGAATCATAAATAAAATTCTTGCGGTCGTGAAAATAATGAACAGACTACTACAAAATGAATATTATATAGCATAAAATTTAAAAATATCCTTTTTCTCTATTTCTGTGCCTGGAGTGGTTCGTTAAAATATGATCACTCCTTCCCATTTTACCAACATTTTAGCACTAATTCCTGGTACTTTATCAACATCTTGTAAAGAAGTAAATTTTTGCTTTTGACGGGCTATAATTATTCTTTCGGCTAACTTTTCACCCACACCAGGAAGAGTTTCTAATTCTGCTTTAGTTGCGGTATTGAGGTTAATTTTAGTAGTAGAAATTCTCGAAGATAATGGTTTTTGTATTTGGGAACATTGTTTAAATTCCCCATCAATTTTAGCTTGAATATTTGCTGGTAAACCTGGCTTAATTTTACCATAAAGGCGGTCAAATTCCCTTTGATAATGTACTGCTACTGTGGGATTTTCAATCACAATTAATGTTTCATCATTGCCATGATTAGCAGCTTCTGACCAATTATGTGAACCTGTAATAACAGTTTGATGATCAATAACTGCAAATTTATCATGTAATAAATCTCCTTTAGGTAAAATTGGCACTCCCACAGTAGAAATCGGATTTTTCCAAGGACGGTTATCAACTTCATATTTACAGTTATCACTTAAAGCAAATCCCATCATATCTAAACCTTCACTGTAGGGACGATAAGCAAATTGTGGTTCAATTAAAGCCCGAATTTGGACTTTTTGATCATGAAGGTTTTCTAGGGTATTAGCAAGTTGTTGATCAGAAAATACAAATAATGCTAAATCAACGGTTTTTGTACTTGCGGATAAAGTTTGATCAATTAACCCATTACTGCTAATATTCCAGGGTTGAGTGGGAGAAATTGGGGAAAAATGAACTGTGATTTTGCTATTACCTAAAGTGATTGTTTTGGGTTGACGGGGAGGTTTTTGAAGTCCGAATTTACTATCTAGTTTTCCTCCTATTCCGTCACCCCACATAATATTAAACTCTTCTGTGAGTAAACTTGCTAATTCAGGACTATCAATTTTTAGTAAATTATTGTTATTTCCTAAACTACTAGGATTTGCAAAATCTCCAGAGGTATCACTGAGGGTAAAATTTGCAGAAGTAATAATCACAAAACTATGATCAACAACCACAAATTTATGGTGCATTAAATTACTACCTTTTGAACCATCAGCAGTATCATCTATTAAAGGAATTTTGGCATCTTTAATAATTACTAAAGCATCTCGTTGACTAATTTCTTCTGATGTGATTTGATGATCTTGATTGATATCAACAAATTTCTGAAAATCTTGATATCGTTCTTGTTCTCTTTTTCCTAATTTGGCTATTTCTGCGGAAGTGAAACTACTCCAAGGACGAGAATAGTTACTTTCTAAAATCAACCTAATTTTTACGCCTTCTTTTTGTTTTTGTGCTAATATTTGGGCAACTTTTGGTAAACGCAATTCCTGTACAGCTATATCAACAGTAGATTTAGCTTGAGCAATAGTATTAACAATTTGCGTTTCTAAATCGTCCCCTAAGCGAGTTTTTTGACGATAGGTTTCCCGATATTCGGAAGATTCAGAATTATTAAAGTAAACTTGAATTAAAGGATCTTGTGGTAATGGTGCTAAACGCTGGTTTCCTGATTTGACTCGTTCACAAATAGTCAGGGTGAATAGCAACAAAAATATACAGGAAAAATAGCGGATTTGTGGGAAAATAGACACAGCAATCTAATTAAAGTAAATTACAGGGATTTGAATACGATTTTAATATAATAATTAAATCACAATCTGAATTAATTTCTTTTTTTCTTGGCGATTTGACGCGAAACTTTTACCTAAAAAAGACAATGAGTAAATTATTACTCCCACTCAATGATTAATTTTTATGCAAGTATATTTAGACTATAGTGCAACTACTCCCACTCGTCCAGAAGCGATCGCTATGATCCAGACAATCTTAACTCAACAGTGGGGTAATCCTTCTAGTTTACATGAATGGGGCAACCGTGGCGCATTGGTTTTGGAAACAGCGAGAATGCAAGTTGCGGGGTTAATTAACGCTGTTCCTGAAGGGATTATTTTTACTTCTGGGGGAACGGAAGCGGACAATTTAGCGATGATGGGGGTGGCGGGATGTTACAATGATCCCCAGCATATAATTATTTCCAGTGTAGAACATTCGGCTATTTCTGAACCGGCGAAAATGTTAGAAAATTGGGGTTGGGAAATTACCCGTTTGGGTGTAAATCATCAAGGAAGAGTCAACCCCGAAGAGCTAAAAGCAGTATTGCGAAATAATACAGTATTGGTATCTGTGATTTATGGACAAAGTGAGGTAGGAACAGTCCAACCCATTCATGAATTAAGTAAAATAACTGAAATGCACGGTACTTTATTTCACACTGATGCGGTGCAAGTTGCTGGACGTTTACCGATAGATGTACAGAGTTTGTCAGTAGATTTATTAAGTATATCTAGTCATAAATTATATGGTGGCTTGGGAGCGGGGGCTTTATATGTACGTCCAGGGGTGAAATTAAAACCGTTGTTGGCTGGAGGTGGACAGGAGGCTGGACTGCGTTCAGGGACGCAAGCAACCCCGGCTATTGCTGGGTTTGGGGTAGCTGCGGAGTTAGCAGCACGGGAATTAGAGACGGAAAGGGTGAGATTAATGGAATTACGCGATCGCTTATTTGCTATTTTAGCAGATATTCCCAGTTTAATCCCCACAGGAGACAGAATTAACCGATTACCCCACCATCTTAGTTTTTATTTAGCAACTGCGGACGGGGAAAAAATCAGCGGAAAAACTTTGGTACGTCAGTTAAATTTAGCAGGTATTGGTATTAGTGCTGGTGCTGCTTGTCATAGCGGAAAATTAAGCCCCAGTCCGATTTTATTAGCAATGGGATATTCTGAAAAGGCGGCTTTGGGGGGAATTAGATTAACTTTAGGAAAACAAACAACAGCAGCGGATATTGACTGGACAGCAATGGTTTTGAAACAGGTTTTGCAGAGGTTGAATTAAGAATAACCAAAAAAAGTCAAAACTCTATTGCTCAAGCTGTTACTCTTTAGGGCTTGCTGAATAATTTGTCTGTGAGGGGAGGGAAGAGGGAACTCTTAACTGGGAACTCTTAACTGGGAACAGTTTTAACTGTCTGGATATCCTCAATTTTCCAAATCCGACAAAGAAAAATGCAATTCATTTTGAGACACCATTAGCCAAAACCTGGCACTTTTTTGTGGTAAAAATCCGCGAAACCCTTTGTTAATAAATGGTTTTAGGTTTATATGGCTAACGCCACGCTACGCTATCAGCAAGACCTCTTTATGCCTAGATATCCTCTGGGTGATATACATTCATAATATTCAGCAATGCAGCCAATTCAGTTATTACCTACCCTTACCAGAACGACGTGGTGCTGAAGAACCAGAACCAGAACCAGACTTTTTACCTCCTGCTGCTGTCCGTGACGAAGGCTGTTGAGGGGATTTTTGGGAAACAGAACGAGGAGTGCGGGAAGCACCACCAGCAGGGGCTTTACGTCCGTTAGGAATGGGTTCAGCTTTAATTTCCGGGTTAACAGCAAAACCAGCGACAACTTCTTTCGGTAAACGCTGCTGAATTAGTTCCTCAATATCCGCTAATAAATGATGTTCATCAACACAGACAAGGGAAATCGCTTCACCTTCTGCTCCAGCGCGTCCAGTCCGTCCAATGCGATGTACATAATCTTCTGGTACATTCGGTAAATCATAGTTAATGACATAAGGTAATTCGCTAATATCAAGACCACGGGCAGCAATATCCGTTGCTACTAATACCTGTAGTGTCCCTGCTTTGAACTTACCTAGGGCGTGGGTTCGCGCTCCTTGACTCTTATTACCGTGAATAGCCAGCGCTTGAATGCGGTCTTCACCCAACTGCTTCACTAACCTATCAGCACCATATTTAGTGCGGCTAAAGACTAATACCTGATACCATTTATTTTCTCGAATTAAATGGGAAAGTAATTGTCGTTTCCGCTCCCGGTCTACATGATAAACTTTTTGTGATACTGTGGCCGCTGTCACATTCCGACGTGCTACTTCAATCATTGTCGGGTTATTTAGTAACCCGGCTGCAAGAGTTTTAATTTTATCGGAGAATGTGGCGAAAAATAACAAATTTTGCCGCTGTTTGGGTAAAAGCGAGAGAATGCGCCGGATATCATTAATAAAACCCATATCTAGCATTCGGTCCGCTTCATCTAATACCAACACTTCCACACGGGATAAATTCACAGTTCCCTGTTGAACATGATCTAGCAGTCGTCCGGGGGTTGATACTAAAATATCTACACGGGTTTTCAATTTCTGTTTTTGGGGACCAATACTGACTCCCCCAAACATGACCATGGAATTGAGATTTAAGTATTTACCATAGTCGCGGACGCTTTCTTGTACTTGTGCTGCGAGTTCTCGCGTAGGTGTAAGAATTAATGCCCGAATTGGTGAAAATCCGTTAGTATTGCTTTGAACCTTGTGAGTAGATAACTTATGTAGCAGCGGTAGAGTAAAGCTGGCGGTTTTACCAGTACCCGTTTGCGCTCCAGCTAAAATATCACCACCAGATAATACCACAGGGATAGCCTGTTTTTGAATTGGTGTAGGCCGATTATATCCTCGCTCAGTGACAGCACGGACAATTTCAGGGGACAAGCCGAGATGAGAAAAAGACATATAACTCCAGAAATAACATCGGCCTGTCGCCCATTACGGCTTCAGTCTTAGGCGGACGAATGGTTTAAAATACTCAATGGGCAGCAAGCACCAAGACTAGGGGCAAATGCCATAATCCCCTATGATAGCAGAATTAAATAACTATAGTGAGAGAATTAAATATTCACCCAGCGACTTTGTAAGACTTTATAAATTATGGCTGAACTACCTAAAACCCTAGAAGATGCGATCGCTCAGTCCTGTGAAGCGGTAAAATCAGCTGTAGCTGATGGTATAATGCGGATTCAAGTTGAGTTATTATTTCCAGAACTCAAATTCATGACAGTTGCAGAACAGTTTCTCCCTTTATTTACTGAATATGAATCCGGTCTAAAAGTCTTCTTTGCTGACGCGGGTGCGGCTGCTTTAGCTCGTCGTGACTGGACATCAGCAGAGTCTAACTTAGGCATTAATCTTGTACGCGAGAGAATTTTAGATATCGGTACAGGTAGGGCTGCTTCCTTAGAAGCCAAAATTCAGCCAGAAGATGAAATTTTTCTGTTTATTGCCCCAACTTCCGTAGAAGTACCACAATTAGAAAAGCTGTGTGAAATTATAGGGGAACGCCCGGTAATTATGTTAACTCCCCGGTTGGAAGATTCTAGTATCGTCGGTATTGGTTACACAGCCAGGGAAACCCGTCGTCGCTTTATTAGTACCATTGAATCTTCTTACTATATCCGTGCTGTTGATGATCAATCTGCCCTATTTCGTTGCTATCCTGGACAATGGGAAGTATGGTTAGAAACAGAGGGAGAATATCAAAAACTTGCAGAACTCCCTAAAAAACCATCTGGTGACGAATTAGACGCAATTCTTATGGGGGGACAAAAGGAAAACACCAGCGACGGGACACCTGCTAAAAAACCCAGTCTATTTAAGAGTTTACAGCGGTTCATTAAAGCTTTAAGCAATTAGAATCACGTAGTGATGGGAAAATTGGTGAATACCTAATTACCCATTACCAATTACAATAACCAATTCCCCCATTATTGAATTTAAAGATGAAATTAATTTGTTCCCAAAGTGATCTCAGTAGTAATCTTTCCCTTGTCAGCCGTGCAGTTCCATCTCGACCAACTCACCCGGTTCTTGCTAATATATTATTACAGGCCGATGCCCAAACTAATCAAGTTAGTTTAACAGCCTTTGATTTGAGTTTAGGTATCCGTACTAGTTTTAGTGCTGAGGTATTAGAAGGTGGGGAAATTGCTCTCCCGGCCAAACTACTTGTAGATATCACTTCTCGTTTACCAGAAGGGGAAATCACCCTTGATGATCAATCAGGAGACAGTAGTGGAGAAGGTATACTTGTAACACTAAAACCCAGAAGTGGACGTTATCAAGTGCGGGCTATGGGTGCGGAAGAATTTCCTGAATTACCCGTAATTGAAAACGCTGAAGCAATTACCCTTACCACTGCTGCACTTATTGAAGGCTTAAAAGGTTCTTTGTTTGCTACTAGTTCAGATGAAACCAAGCAAGTCCTCACAGGTGTACATTTAACATTAAAACAGGATACATTAGAATTTGCTGCTACCGATGGACACCGTTTAGCAGTTCTAGAAACCACAAATGAGCGTTCTGTTGAGGGTAGCGAACAAGTAGAAGTAACAGTACCAGCGAAAGCATTAAGGGAACTACAAAGGATGTTAGGGCATAATTCCGCATCTGAAGAAACAGTAGATGTATATCTTGATCAAGGTCAAGTTGTATTTGCTTGGGCATTTCAACGTTTAACAAGCCGGACATTAGAAGGACAATATCCCGCTTATCGGCAATTAATCCCCCGACAATTTGAACGACAAGTAACATTAGAAAGAAAGCAATTTATCAGCACTTTAGAACGAATTGCTGTGTTAGCAGACCAGAAAAATAATATTGTCAAAGTTAGCATTGATAATGCTAATCAAGAAATTACTTTATCTTGTGAAGCGCAAGATGTAGGTAGTGGAACAGAATCAATACCGGCGCAAATTTCGGGAGAAAATATAGACATTGCTTTTAATGTTAAATATCTCATGGAAGGCTTGAAAGAATTACCATCTTCAGAAATTCAAATGCACCTAAATCAAAGTTTAACTCCGGTTATTTTCACTCCCTTGGGTGGGTTAAAAATGACTTATTTAGCTATGCCTGTACAACTGAGAAATTAGTTTTTTATCTGTTAGAGGTTGCTTGAAAAGTATTAGATGAAACTGATAATTTCCAGAAACCTAACCCCCCGCCCCCCAGGGGGCAGCTAAATTGTACAATCCTAATATGGCTAGATATTGTGGTGCGGGCATCCTGCCCGCTATAATTATACAAATTAAATGCAGTACAGATTAGATGGTTTTTGGCTGGCATAATTTAGAAGCGATATCTTAGTTACTTAATTCTATATTATACCATTTAGGTGCATAACAGCTTAACTCCTCACTTCTAAATTAGGGCAAGTGCATAAAAATAATTTTTAGCAGTTCAGCGCGAGTAAAGGGTTTAGTCAAATATCCAGAAGCACCGACAAATCTCGCTTTGACTTTGTCTATAATCCCTTTATTACTAGTCACGAAAATGATGGGGATATTTTTAAACATAGAATTATTGCGAATAATTCGACATAGTTCATAACCATCAATTCCTGCCATATTCAAATCCAGTAAAATTAGATCTGGTTTATGTCTAATAATTGACATTACGGCCTTAACTGGTTCATTAATAGTCACCAAAACAAAATTTTCATCTTCTAAATAGCGGCTGATTTCCCTGAGAATCGTGGGACTATCATCTACAGAAATAATTTTGTAAGTTTTGTGTGTAGTTATCCTATTTGTATTTACTTTTTGTAAATCCCCATTTATTTCTGGTAAAAAATCCTCTTGAGGTAGGTTAGAAATATCTGGTAGTATCTGTGGAATCACTAGATTTTCCTGAGGAATATGAGAAATAATTGAAGTTTCTCCAGGAGGATTTGTGATCGGTGCTACATCTGAAATAAATAATTTACTCCCGGCTGATTCTGTGCTATTATAAGGAGGCGACAATGAATATCCACAGGTTTTTGGTAATTTATCAAATGGGGGATCTGGTTCATGTAAGACTATCGAACCTTTGGCAATATATGGGTATAAACTTAAAGCTAATTGTAATTCATCCTGATTCATAATAATCGCTAGATGACGCAAGCTAAAACCCTTCATCCAATTGGTGATATTTTTTGGTAATGGTGGTAGTCTTTTGTCATAAAATTTGCTGCTAACCAATAAATATGGACGCTGATAGGGAGAAGATATATACCTACCAAGATAACGCCAGTTTTGTAACTGATTTTGACATTGTTCTATGATAGAAGAGACATCTAATTTACAAATTATGCTGAGGTTATTTGGCGTTTGTGTAAGTTTATAAGTGCCTGTTTTGACCAGGATAAATGATTCAATTACTTCTTTAACTAATTCCTGAATAAGTAATGCTGCTTGGGGAAGAAGAAGATGTTTTTGAGTTACCAGCCAATTAATAGCTTCATATTCTGGAGGTTGGGTTAGTAAATTTTTGGAATCCTGATTTTCAAACAGGAGACGCATTTCTGTACGCACTTCATTATCTAGCAGAGGAATTTGTTGATTTTGACCACGTATATGTCGTTCTAGTCTATCAAAGGGTTCTATTGAATGAGTGCCATAGATAATTTTTCCTTGTTCTATATATATCAACCAAGATACAGAGTTACTAACTGCTTGTAAACAGGTACTTTCATAACAATTAGTCAGTTGTCTTAATAAACCCTGGGGGGATAGTTTGGTAAACGTGCCAGTATTCTGCATATTTTCACAATTTTTTTTGCGGATACATCAACATACTATTGGAAAAGATTAAATATCAGGTTGGAATATGATATCACATTGAAAAGTTGTTGTCATCAGAGTTATTGGATTATGAATATCAATGATAACCGTCTTCTAAAAACCATCTAATTTAGACCTAAGAGACTTTCTGGTTTTTTGTGCGGAGTTTTGAGAATTTGTTGAATTTTATCTTGAGAAATCAGATGGTAATGCTAGGAACTATGCTGAGATTTTCTTGATAATTCAAATTCATCAAATTTCATCTCAATAGTTCTCTAGCACCGATTTTGCCAAAGATGAATTTATTTATGTTAAGAGAGACGAAATCCCACATAGAATCTTTAAAAATTTATGGAGGTAAATGTATATATTGATTATTACAGCAGATTGCAGGTAAACAGACTGGAAAATTTATGTAAAAACTCAGTCATTCAGACCATTTTACTCCTAAATCCTAACTTGGTGATTCCCAAACTCGCTGTTACTTTAGGTAAAATCAATTATGGTAGAGACTCGATAACAAGTAAGATTAAACATCCTGAGAAATAGACAGTGACTAAATAGTGATGAGGAGTTGGAGAGGTATTTGATAAATATTACCCAAATCAATGTCTGGGCTGAAAAACTCAAACATCCCCCTTAAAATACCATAATTTTAGCCATATTAGCCCCATAAACTATATACTTTGAGTAAAAGGAAAATAAAGCCTTGGATTATAACATAACACAAAAAGTTATGATTGATACATTTAACCTTGATGAAGTTGTAGAATTTGCGGAAAATCCTGAACCACGTTGTCCATGCGTGCTATTGCTAGATACATCTGGCTCAATGCAAGGGGAACGAATCGAAGCTTTAAATCAAGGTTTGCTGAGTTTAAAGGACGAACTGGTGAAAAATTCCTTAGCAGCCAGAAGGGTAGAGATAGCGATCGTTACCTTTGATAGTAGTGTGAATATCGTGCAGGACTTTGTAACTGCCGATCAATTTGACCCTCCCATTTTAACAGCCCAGGGTTTAACAATCATGGGGTCAGCAATTCATAAAGCATTAGATATTATTCAAGAGCGCAAATCCCAGTATCGGACTAATGGTATTGCTTACTACCGTCCTTGGGTATTGATGATTACCGATGGTGAACCCCAGGGGGAACTAGATCATGTTGTCGAACAAGCAGCCCAAAGGCTGCAAGGGGATGAGTCCAATAAGCGTGTAGCCTTCTTTACGGTGGGTGTAGAAAATGCGAACATGAGCAGATTAAGCCAAATCGCTGTGCGGAGTCCACTGAAGCTAAAAGGATTAAACTTCATTGAGATGTTTGTTTGGTTGTCCGCCAGTATGTCAGCAGTGTCCCATTCTCAAGTACATGAACAGGTAGCACTACCACCTATTGGTTGGGGATCTGTTTAACTGTTTAATTAAAATTACAGCTTGATCTTCAAACCGAACTAGCTGTGGAAAACAAATTATATGAATAGACCAAAACAGATTTCTCAATGGCGGATAGTAGCTGCCTCTGTGTGTGGAACTAGTCACGCCAAAAACCAACAACTTTGTCAGGATGCTCACCATTGGCAACTATTAGCAAACAATGTATTGGTAATAGCAGTAGCAGACGGCGCTGGCTCTGCTAAACTAGGAAAAGTGGGATCAATGATTGCCGTAGAAACCGCAATAGAATATCTTTCCCTCCAGGAGATAACCAGTGATACCCTTGCTAATGATGATTTTTTGCGTAATCTACTAACTAATACCATCTTAGTCGCTCGCAAAGCCATAGAAACCGAGGCAGATGAGTGTAAGAACCAACCTCATGATTTAGCAACCACCTTAATTCTGATGATAGCTACACCTGAGATTGTGGCCGTGGCTCAAATAGGAGATGGTTTAGCCGTGGCCAAGAATGGCGCAGGTAAGCTGATGGCTTTAACCATGCCTAATAATGGTGAGTACATTAATGAAACTACTTTTTTGACATCTCCCCATGGCTTAGAGACCGTACAACTCAATTTATGGCGAGAGGAAATCACTAATGTTGGTGTTCTGACTGATGGACTACAAATGCTGGCTTTGAATATGATTGTTGGTGATAGTGGTAATGTAACTGCCATACCTCACAAACCCTTCTTTATGCCTTTATTTGAATTTGTCCACAATGCTGAGGATAAAATATTGGCGAAAGAGCAGCTACATCGGTTTTTAAGCTCCGAGAGGATTACCCAGCGGACCGATGACGATTTAACCTTAGTTCTGGCTGCATTGAAAGACTAATAGGTTTTACTCCCTTCTCCTCTCCTTCGTCTCCTGGTAGAGTGTGCTGATTTCGTGATGTTAATTAACTCTAAGTAGGTGAACGGAAAAAAACCGACATAAGTAACGAAAAGTAAAGTTGCCCAAAACCTCTTCCCTGTTAAGAGTTAAGAGTTCCCTTGTCATAACGACAATTTTTAACGCCAACCTACTTACATATTTTTAAATTTTCCATGCAGGTACTACGTCGTCTTCCCAACCGAGAAATTCTCAAGCTCTCTGTCAGTGTGGGACATGGTGGTGAAGCTTGTATCTATGCAGTGCCATCAGATGAACATTTGGTAGCTAAAATCTATCATAAACCAACAATCCCTCATGGCGAAAAACTCCAGTCCATGCTTGCCAATCCCCCCGTCAATCCTACAGCAAATTTAGGGCATATTTCCATCGCTTGGCCACGGGAATTGTTAGAAGCTGCAGATGGTAGTGGCAGGATTGTTGGCTTTATCATGCCACGAATTAGGGGAATGCGGCCAATCATGGATTTTTACAATCCGGGGACTCGCCGACAACATTGCCCATTATTCAATTATCAGTATTTAATGCGGACTGCCCGCAATCTGGCCGCCGCCTTTGCCGCCTTGCACTCTAGCCAATACTGCATTGGTGATGTGAATGAGTCGAATATTCTGGTTAGTGATACCGCTTTGGTGACCTTGGTAGACACCGACTCCTTCCAGGTTCGAGAACCGGCGGGGAATCTTGTCTATCGTTGTGCCGTAGGGAAACCAGAATACACTCCTCCAGAATTACAGAATAAAACTTTTGCTGACCATGACCGGGAAATTTATCATGATTTATTTGGTTTGGCAGTGTTGATCTTCCAGTTGTTAATGGAAGGAACTCACCCATTTTCCGGCATATTTCAAGGTGCTATAGAACCTCCGCCCTATCAAGGGAGAATTCTTGAGGGACATTTTACCTATAGTCAAAAGAAACAAGTACCATACCTGCCAACACCTATTTCACCTCCCTGGAATTTGCTTCATCCCAGTCTGCGGGATTTATTCGTACGTTGTTTTGAAGATGGTCACGACAATCCCCAGTTGCGCCCTAATGCCCAAACCTGGTTGTCCGCTTTGACCTTGGCGGAAGAGAGTTTGGTCGCTTGTGCTGCTAATCCCCAACATCTCTATCATCATCATTTGCATAAATGTCCTTGGTGTGAACGGACCGAGGGATTAGGTGGAAGAGACCCGTTTCCTTCTCTAGCAGCAATTAGTCGTAATCAGCATCTCCAACCTCGTCCAAAATCTCAACGGCGCCATATTCCTAACCGACGAATTACCCAGCCAGCGAGACCAAATTATCCAATCGGTGGTTGGCGGCGGGGATTTAGTCCGCATTTTTATCATTCTCCTTCTTCTAAAAAGTTAAACTCGAAAGTCTACAGTGGGATTCTGGGGGTTCTGGGGTTGGGTATTTTGGGTTATTTAGACCTAATGATTAAATTTACTCGTCCTTTTGTTTCCCAAAATTCTTATACTCAACAAAGTTTGATATCTCAACAAAATAATCAAACTCTGGAACCGAAAAATCTCTCTTTTATAGATTACTATCGCCTTGGTGACACTGCTTATCAACGGCAAGATTATAAGGAGGCTGTTGTCAACTTTACCGAAGCTATCAAAAAGAATCCCCAAAACGCTAAATGCTATGTAAATTTGGGTAATGCCCGCTATAATTTAAATGATTATGAAGGTGCATTGGCAAACTATAACCAAGCCTTAAAGATAAACCGTCAAGAAGTTAAGGCCTATGTAAATCGTGGGAATGCCTATTATATGATGGCCGACTATAGTACGGATCCCGAGAAAGAATATAAACAGGCGATCGCCGATTTTACTACTGCTATTAATATAGATAAAAATGATGTTGAAGCTTATATCAGAAGGGGAATTGTCAGATTTGAAATTACCAAATACATTAATAATTCTCTTCAGGAATATCAGAAATCAATTGCCGATTTTACCGAAGCAATTAAACTCAATTCATCCAAGGTAGAAGCTTACTTTCAACGGGGTCTAGTTCGTTATCAAATTGCTCAATATAGCAGTAATTATGTGGCAGAATATAAACGAGCGATCGCTGATTTTACAGAAGCATTAAAAATAAATCCCCGATTGGCCAAAGTTTATCTCAAACGCGGTATGGCTTACTACGAACTGGCACAATATAGGGAAAATGGATATGATAAAAAGCATGTCCAAGCAGTTGCAGATTTACAAAAAGCCGCAAAAGTTTCCCTGGAGAGGGATGATATGGATAATTATCAACAGGCATTGAGCAGCATTTGTATTGTTGTAGCTGACAAATGTGACAGTTTATTACCTAAATCAACTCTAGTGAGGCAAAATAATTGATATACAGGATTCCTATTTGATTTTTGAATGTTGATAGTTTTAGATCCCCGACTTATCTAAGAAGTTGGGGATATTGTTGTTGAGAAATTATTGAGGATTCCTACTATAAAGATTTTACAGATAAAATATGTTAATTTACTTATTCTTCATCATTTTCTAGAAATTTACGGTTAAATTATGTTTATCTACCTAACAAAGAGAAAGAAATAATTATTTAGTTTCTCTCATATCATACTGCATTCTCTTCATCTCAAATTTGTGAAATTAGAAACCATTAGCAAATCTTTCAAGCAATTATATGAAAGCAGTGATTTTAGCGGGAGGTTTGGGTACAAGGTTAAGCGAAGAAACCAGTATCAGACCCAAGCCCATGGTTGAAGTTGGTGGTAAGCCAATTCTCTGGCACATTATGAAGATTTATTCTGCTCACGGTATTAACGATTTCATCATTTGTTGCGGCTACAAAGGGTACATTATTAAAGAATATTTTGCCAACTATTTCTTACATATGTCAGACGTGACATTTGATATGCGATTTAATCAAATGAATGTTCATTCTGGATATGCTGAACCTTGGCGCGTCACCTTAGTAAATACAGGTGATCATACAATGACAGGTGGACGTTTAAAACAAGTTCGTGAACATATTGGTAATGAAACCTTTTGTTTTACCTATGGTGATGGTGTAAGTAATATCAATATTACAGAATTAATTAAATTCCATCAAGAACAAAAAACCTTAGCAACACTCAGCGCAGTGCAACCAGCAGGAAGATTTGGAGCAATTTCTCTAGGACAAGAACAAACTAAAATAACTAGTTTTAAAGAGAAACCTGAAGGTGATGGTGCTTGGATTAATGGTGGTTATTTTGTTCTAGAACCACAAGTAATTGATTTTATTGCTGATACCTCAACTGTGTGGGAGAAAGAACCATTAGAGAAGTTAGCTGATTTAGAACAATTATCGGCTTATAAACACCATGGTTTTTGGCAACCAATGGACACATTAAGAGATAAAAACTATCTAGAGGATCTCTGGAAAAGTGGTAAAGCTCCTTGGCAAGTTTGGTAATAGTAATTTGAGATTTTAGATATTGGATTAGGGAAAGATTACTAATGTATGATTTTGCGATTATTGGTGGGGGAATAGTTGGACTTTCCACCGCAATGGCTTTAGGAGAGCGTTATCCCCATGGGAAAATATTAGTAGTAGAAAAAGAGAATCAATGGGCATTTCATCAAACTGGTAATAATAGCGGTGTAATTCATTCTGGTATTTACTATAAACCGGGAAGTTTTAAAGCTAAATTTTCCCGTGATGGTAGCCGTTCTATGGTAGAATTTTGCCAGAAATATGGCATTGATCATGAAGTTTGTGGTAAGGTGATTGTGGCTAGTAATGAAGAAGAATTACCACGCTTAGAAAATCTCTACAAACGCGGTTTAGAAAACGGTATTCCTGTTAAAAGAATTAGCCCAGAAGAAGTTAAAGAAATTGAGCCTCATGTTAGTTGTATTGGTGGAGTTCAGGTACTTAGTACAGGAATTGTTAACTACAAACAAGTTTGTTTAAAATATGCCGAATTAATTAGAAATCAAGGGGGAGATTTACGTCTCAATACCCAAGTTTTAAAAATTGTCCGCAGGGGAAAAAATCAGATATTAGAAACTAACAGTGGCAGTTTTGAAACTCGATTTATAATTAATTGTGCCGGATTGCATAGCGATCGCATGGCAAAATTAGGTAAGGCGAACCCCGAAGCCAAGATCGTTCCCTTTCGCGGCGAATATTACGAACTAACCCCCGAAAAACGCTACTTGGTGAAAACTCTCATTTATCCAGTTCCTAACCCTGATTTTCCCTTTCTTGGCGTGCATTTCACCCGCATGATTGATAACAGCGTTCATGCAGGACCAAATGCAGTTTTGAGTTTGAAACGTGAAGGTTATAAAAAAACCGATTTTGACCTTCGAGATTTTGCCGAAGTTATCACTTATTCTGGGTTTTGGAAACTAGCAGCAAAACACGCTGATGAGGGAATTAAGGAAATAATTCGTTCTTTTAGTAAAGCAGCTTTTGTGAAAAGTTTGCAAAAACTAATTCCCGAAGTGCAAGCAGCAGATATAATTCCTACCCATGCAGGAGTTCGCGCACAAGCATTAATGAATAACGGTTCTCTGGTAGATGACTTTTTAATCATTAACGGTGACAATTCCATTCATGTTTGTAATGCACCTTCACCCGCTGCAACTTCTTCCTTGGAAATTGGGAAAGCTATAGTTAAGCAAATACCAGAACCAACACATTTACACAGTTTAGTAAGTTAGTAGGGTGCGTCAGATACTAAAAATCGCCTAACTTTACTAACAAATCAAGTCTGACGCACCCTACAAAAGAATTTTATCAGCGGACTCTTCAAGAAACAAGTTAATTCCACACATCAAAAGTTTTAACAATCATGAAAATTTTAGTAACTGGAACAGAAGGTTATCTTGGTTCTTTATTACCTTCTTTATTAATGCAAAAAGGACATGAAGTTATTGGTGTTGATACTGGTTTTTATAAAGTTGGTTGGCTATATAACGGAACTAACCTAACAGCTAAAACCCTAAATAAAGATATTCGTGATATTAATCCCGAAGATTTAGAAGGGGTAGAAGCCATTGTTCACATGGCAGAATTATCTAACGATCCTACTGGACAGTTATCCCCCACTATTACTTATGATATTAATCATTTAGGTTCGGTTCGTCTAGCTAATTTGGCAAAATCAGTTGGTGTTCGTCGTTTTGTTTATATGTCTTCTTGTAGCGTTTATGGTGTAGCTAGTGAAGGTGATATTACAGAAGAATCACCAGTTAATCCGCAAACAGCTTACGCAGAATGTAAAACATTAGTAGAAAGAGACGTTCAACCATTAGCTGATGATGATTTTTCGCCTACTTTCATGCGGAATGCTACTGCTTTTGGTGCTTCCCCCAGAATGCGATTTGATATAGTTTTAAACAACTTAGCCGGGTTAGCTTGGACTACAAAAGAAATTAAAATGACCAGTGACGGCACACCTTGGCGGCCATTAGTTCACGCTTTAGATATTTGTAAAGCCATTGTTTGTACCTTGGAAGCACCAAGAGACATTATTCATAATCAAATCTTTAACGTTGGTGATACAGCGAATAATTATCGAGTTAAAGAAATAGCAGAAATAGTTGCTGATGTTTTCCCTGGTTGTCAATTATCTTTTGGTAATAATGGTGCAGATAATCGCAGCTATCGAGTTTGTTTTGAGAAGATTAACAGTATTTTACCAGGATTTAAATGTGATTGGAATGCTCAACTTGGGGCTGAACAACTATTTAATTTGTTCAAACAAATTGACATGACAGAAGATACATTTTTATTTAGAGGTTTTACAAGATTAAAGCAATTAGAATATCTGATTCGCACAGAACAAATTGATCGGGATTTTTTCTGGAATAAACAGGAAAATTATTAATTTATTCCGAAAATATTGTAGGTTGGTTTGAGCGACAGCAAAACCCAACACGATTAATAATTTTCTTGAGTTTCCTTGAGTCAACCCAACCTACATTTCTTATATACCAGGCTATTTTCTCATATCGGTATTACCATATCATGCAAAAACTACTTACCATTGCCATTCCTACCTACAATCGTGCTGCATTGCTAGATAAACAACTAGCTTGGTTAGCAACAGCAATTAAAGGTTTTGAATCAGAATGTGAAATTATTATTTCTGATAATTGCTCAACAGATAATACACCAGGAACTGTAAAAAAATGGCAATCTACCTTTAATAATACTGTATTTATAGCGAATAGAAATCGGGAAAATATAGGATTAATGCCAAATATTGTTTTTTGTCTTCAGGCTGCTGGTAGTAAATATGTTTGGACTGTAGGTGATGATGATCCAATTCAAGAAAGAACTCTGGCTTATGTAATAACTAAACTTAAACAAAATCAGAGTTTAAATTTAATGTTTCTCAACTGTTGTGGACGAGATAAAAACACAAATAAAGTTTTGGTAAAACACTGGTTTACTAGTGATAGTGATGAAATTATTGCTGACAGTAAACCTGTATTTCAAAGGTATTTACAGAATAGTTTTGGTGGGGTACTGTTCATGACAGCTACCATTTATAAAACTGAACTTGTACAGCAAGCTTTACAAAACTGGGCTACTTCTTATAAAAATTTAGCATCTCAAGCCTATTGGACTGGATTTTGTGCTGCTCATGGAAATATCATTGTTACTCAAGATAATTATTTGGAATGTACAATGCACGCTAGTTCCTTAGAAGAAAATCCTCGTTGGTCATTAATGATGCGATATGTGTACATCCCAGAAATTTATCTAAAATTGTTAAGTTTAGGATATTCTTCTAAATTTTGTCAACGGATGATTCTAGAAAATATTTTCAAACTTAGTGATTGGAAAATATTATTCGGCGCTTTGAAAAGGTGGCCGATTTTAGCCACAAATATTATAATTACCTACTTGCAATTGATAGTAAAATTCATCTACAAACTGAATTTTAGTCCCAAAAAATCAGAAATAAATATCTCACACCTAAGCAATTAAATAAAATATCAAATCCACCTTAATAAACATTCTCAAATATTTTTTGTATCAAAGACTATGAACAAATTACTAACTATTGCCATTCCTACTTACAATCGAGCCGAGTTATTAGATAAACAATTAACTTGGTTGTCCAAAGCTATTAAAGGATTTGAAACAGAGTGTGAAATTTTAGTTTCTGATAACTGTTCTACAGATCATACTCAATCTATTATTAGTAAATGGCAAAATATCCTCAAAAACATCACATTCAAATCAAATAAAAATCCTGAAAACATAGGCGTAATGCGAAATATTTTTCATTGCCTAAGTGCTGCCACAACCAAATATGTGTGGACAATTGGTGATGATGATCCAATTCAGGAAAGAGCAGTTACTTATGTGATGGAGAAAATTAAAAATATTGATAATTTATCATTATTGTTTTTGAATTTTTCTGGTCGAAATCAAATTACTGGTGAAGCAGTACATCCACCAAAAATAGTTGGTAATCGCTGGTTTGATGCCGATACAGAAGATGGTAAAGGTGATGGTAAAGCAATATTTGAACATTGTTTTAGTAAAAGTGTAGGAGCAGTAATTTTTCTAACTGCTACAGTATATCGCGCTGATTTAATTAAACGCGCCCTAGAAATTTGGCCAACTGCTAGTAATAATTGGATATCTCTAGCATATTTAGCCGGCTATTGTGCTGCTAATGGCAAAGTAATTGTGACTAAAGATATCTATTTAGAATGTATTGTGGGTGTTAGTTATTGGCAAAAACAACCAAAGTCTGCACTTTTAATGCAATACCAACATATACCCGAAGTTATTTTAAAACTTCAGCAAGTTGGCTATTCTAAAGCATATTGTTGTCGGATGCTTTTACAAAACTACCATGAAGTAGACTTGAAAGTTTTTTTAGGAGCAATGAGAAGATGGCCTGTATCAGCTATTAAGACAGTAGTTCCTTTTTTGGCTTTAGCTAGTGTAGCTGCATTGGAATTAATACCCATGAGAGAATTTAAAGTAGCGGAAGCAGAACTGGAGAGAACAACGACTTTAGAAGTCAGAAGCAATAGAGGATAAAGATTAGTGTTAATTGGTAAGTATACGATGCTTCAAAAAATTCCAGAAAAAATCTCAACTTTAAGTTCTGAGTTAGATTATCGAATGTCACTTCGGCATCATGCTAAAAATTTACCTGCCATTAATTCAACAGATAAATTGATTGTTGATACGCTCAAAAAATCAGGTGTTTACATCACATCTTTGGAAGATTTAGGCTTTTCATCTACTTCTAAAATGTTAGCTACTGCTAATATTTGTACTGATAATATGCTAAATCCCAGAGATATTCATGCAGGATATAAATTACCCCAAATTTATACCGTTACAGATTTACCGGAATTTTTTAATTGGGGAATTGAAACCCGACTACAGAATATCATTGAGCATTATATAGGTTTACCTATCGCTTTTCATGGTGTTCATGTGCGGAAAGACTTTCCTAATGAAAAACAATTGGAAACTTTACTATGGCATAAGGATTCTGAAGATAGACGCATGATTAAAGTCATTATCTATCTCAATGATGTGACTGAAGAACATGGACCATTTGAATATATCCGACTACCAAAAAATCCTCTAGAACGATTAAATAATTATCGAGTTGATTATGAATTATGGCGTGTTAATTTTTTAGGAATTAACGATGATAAAATGATGAAAGTCATTCCTAAATCAGCTTGGAAATCATGTCCTGGTAAAGCTGGAACTGTGATTTTTGCAGATGTAAGAAATATTTTACATCACGGAACTGTCAGAACCCAAGAGCGTTCAACCTTATTTTTCACATACACGGCTAACTCTCCTAAACGACCTGAACTTTGTACACAATATTATGATGATACCTTTCCCAAAATAAATCCTCAACTGGGATTACAATTAGGATTAAAGGTATAAACCTAAAATCAAAACCCATTCCATTATCCTCAACAAAAACTTTCTAAACAGCCATGATTTTTACCTCTACTAAACTTGCTGGTGCTTTCATTATTGACTTAGAAGAAAAGCCCGATTCTCGCGGCTTTTTTGCTCGGACTTTCTGCGCTGATGAATTTATCGCTCATGGTTTAAAACCCACAGTTGCCCAATGTAACCTTTCTTTTAATTATAAAAAAGGTACATTGCGAGGAATGCACTATCAAACTCTCCCCGCAGCGGAAACAAAATTAATTCGCTGCACACAAGGGGCTATTTATGATGTAATTGTTGATATGCGTCCTGAATCTCCAACTTATCTAGCGCATATTGGTGTAGAACTGAGTGCAGAAAATCGTCGCGCTCTTTATGTACCAGAAATGTTTGCTCATGGTTATCAAGCTTTAACAGATGGTGCAGAAGTTGTATATCAAGTGGGTGAATTTTACACTCCTGGATATGAACGAGGTTTACGTTATGACGACCCAATTTTAGAAATTTCTTGGCCGTTGAGTGCTACAGAAATGTCTGATAAAGATCGGAATTGGCCTTTACTAGAATCTATTTTGATAGGAGTTTAATTATGATTATTGTTGATAAGGCTTTACAAGCACGGGCTGCATTAGGTAAACCAGTAAAAGTGGCAATGATTGGCGCTGGTTTTATGGGTCGAGGCATTGCTAATCAAATTATCAATTCTGTGCCAGGAATGGAGTTAGTGGCTATTTCTAATCGTCACATTGATACAGCCAAACGAGCTTATTTAGAAGCAGGAATTGAAAATATCAAAATTGTTGCCAATTTAGCTGATTTGGAAGATGCCATAGCCCAAAATGAATATGCCATCACGGAAGATGCTATGCTCTTATGTGAAGCAGAGGGCATAGATGCAATTATTGAAGTTACCGGGACAATTGAATACGCGGCTCATTTGGTCATGTCTGCGATCGCTCATCATAAACATATCATCTTGATGAATGCGGAACTTGATGGCACAATTGGACCGATTCTCAAAGTCCATGCAGACCGCGCTGGAGTCATCCTGAGCGCCTGTGACGGCGACCAACCGGGGGTAGAGATGAATCTCTACCGTTTTGTCAAAAGCATCGGTTTAAAGCCCCTTCTGTGTGGCAATATCAAAGGTTTACAAGACCCCTACCGCAACCCCACCACCCAAGCAGGTTTCGCTCAACGCTGGGGTCAAAATCCCGCCATGGTGACAAGTTTTGCTGATGGTACAAAAATTTCCTTTGAGCAAGCGATTGTAGCCAATGGTACAGGGATGCAAGTAGCCCAGCGGGGGATGTTGGGATATGACTATACAGGTCACGTTGATGAAATGACCAAAATGTATGATATTGACCAACTCCAAGAACTAGGCGGTATCGTTGATTACGTAGTTGGCACTAAACCAGGTCCGGGAGTATTCGTTTTTGCTACCCATGAAGACCCCAAACAACGTCATTATCTCAACCTGTATAAACTAGGTGAAGGACCTCTCTACAGTTTCTACACCCCCTATCACCTGTGCCATTTTGAAGTTCCCCTATCAGTAGCCCGTGCTGTCCTCTTCCATGATGCTGTACTGACACCAATCGCAGGTCCTGTGGTTGATGTTGTCACCACGGCCAAAATTGACCTCCAAGCCGGAGAAACCCTTGATGGTATTGGTTATTACATGACCTATGGACAATGTGAAAATTCCCCCATTGTTCAACAACAAAACTTACTACCAATGGGTATTGCAGAAGGATGTCGCTTGAAGCGCGATATTCCTAAAGACCAAGTTCTCACTTACGATGATGTGGAATTACCCGCAGGTAGACTTTGCGATAAATTACGGGCTGAACAATCAGTTTATTTTGCTCCTGCGAAAACTTTGGCATTAACAAAATAGTTTTCAAATCAGCGCCAAGATAATTCAGAGGTTTCCTGATATTTTCATTTAACCTCTGAATTTACATATATAATTCCAGTATAATTCCAGAGGCTTCTGTTGAGTCTAAAATTATTTTTTTAACTAACCACTTCCAGCACGGAGGAAAGGGAGGGAAGAGAAAATATCTAACTGAAAGACTTGGATATAGAAAGATGTATTTTAGCGGGGATTATTTTCATAAATTCGTGAGGTTTTTTATGGTTCACACTCCTATTAAACAAGATAAATTAATTGATAATCAACCGATGATACAACCGGGGAATATTGGTCAAAAAATTTATCAAGAGATTGGTATAAAAATCAATTAGTAGAGAACAGTAATTACCAATTACCCATGACAAAATTATAGGTAAACCCTTATGAAAATTGCTCTCGTCCATGATTACTTAACTCAGCGCGGTGGAGCAGAGCGCGTATTTGAATTATTGTGCAAACGCTATCCCGAAGCCGACATTTTCACCTCATTATATGATGCACAAAAGAGTATTGATCTAGGGGAAAGAATTATCAATACCACATTTTTGCAAAAAATTCCTGGTGCAACAAAATATTTTCGGATGTTAGCCCCTCTGTATTTTCCAGCATTTCGGTCTTTGGATCTACAAGACTATGACTTGATTATTAGCAGTAGCACAAGTTTTGCCAAAGCAGTACGGAAAAAACCCCAAGCCAGACATATTTGTTTTTGTCATAATGTTACCCGGTTTTTATGGGATACAGAAACTTATTTACGGGAATACGGAGACTATAGATACTTTGCTCCTCTGATCGAAAAAGTATTTAAGATCATGAGAAATATAGACCTCAAATATTCTCAAGAGCCGGATATTTACATTGCCAACTCTAGCATTGTTGCCAGCAGAATTCAAAATATTTATCACAAACAAGCTATGGTTATTAACTATCCAATTGATACTAGTAACTTTGTTTTTTCCGATACTAAAGAGGAATACTACTTGGCATCGGCGCGGATGATAAGTTATAAACGTCTTGATATAATAGTGGAAGCTTTTAATTGGCTAGGCTGGAATTTATTAATATCAGGTGATGGACCAGAACAAGAAAAATTAAAAGCTCGGGCATTACCCAATATCCAATTTCTCGGTCATGTTAGTGATAGGGAACGTAAAGACTTATTTTCTAAAGCCAAATCAATTATTGTTGCAGCTTTAGAAGATTATGGATTAGTCCCAGTTGAGGCAAATGCTAGTGGTACACCAGTAATTGCTTATGGGGCAGGTGGTGTCTTAGATACTCAGATACCAGGTAAAACAGGCGTATTTTTTAAGAGACAAACACCATGTTCTTTACAAGCAGCTTTACTAGAAGCTGGCGGAATATCTTGGGATTACGAAAACATCCGTAATCATGCGGTTAGCAATTTTTCAGAACAGTCATTTTTTAGTAAGGTGGGGAAAATCATTGATCAAGAAAGTGGTGTGTATTGTTAATTGATTTTTCAGGTGTTTGGGTAGTGTATCGCAGATAAATAAGGATAATAAAAGTGGTTCAAACTAGTCTAAATCCAAATATAAATCCCGCTTCAGAAACAGATCCAGGTTATGGACAAATCTTTGCTGTAATTCTACGACGATTTCCCTGGTTATTATTAGTATTGTTGAGTTCTACTGCTATTGCTGGTATTATGGCCTTAAAAACAGAACCCAGTTTCAAAAGCACCATGCAATTGTTAGTAGAACCTAACTATCAAGGGAAAAAAGAAACTGATAACACTGAAAGTCAGTTTACCGATACTAATGTCGAGGTAGATACCGCTACTCAATTGAACTTAATGCAGAGTTCTGGACTGATTCAAAAAGCAGTTGATCAACTCAAATCCGAATATCCAAACCTAACAGTTATGGATCTGAAAAAGTCCTTAGTATTAACTCAGATTAAAAATACAGAGGATAATATTGCGACTAAAATTTTTCAGGTTGATTATAGCAGTAACGATCCAGAGAAAACTAAAAAAGTTCTGAATACCATTCGCCAAATTTATTTAGAATATAACAAACAACAGCAAGATTCACGCTTACAAAAAGGGTTACAAGTCATTAGAGATCAATTGAGAAAAGCTACTGATGAAGTAACGGCTTCTGAAGCAAATCTACAACGATTTCGGAGAAATCAGAATTTAATTGATCCAGAAAGTCAGGCTAAAACCATAGAGACAACTTTAAATACTGTTCAACAGGAACGACAAACCACTCGCTCTCAATATGAAGAAGCCTTAGCTAGGCAAAAATCTTTGCAAGCACAACTAAACCGTTCTCCACAAAATGCTCTGGTTTCTTCTCGTTTGAGTCAGTCTACCCGCTACCAAGGTTTACTCAACGAAATCCAAAAAACAGAATTAGCTTTAGCACAGGAACGCTTACGCTTCACTGAAGATACTCCCAGCGTTCAAAAATTACAAGAACAACTGCAAGGTCAAAAACAACTTTTGCAAACAGAAGTTAGCAGAACTTTAGGAGAAAGAATTAATCCTGTTTTTAGTTCTGGAGAAAATCTTCTAGAACAGGGACAACTGGGACAAATTGATCTTAATCTCACGGGTCAATTAGTAGAAACCCAAACTACCATAGTTGCACTCAGCGCCCGCGATCAAACTTTAGCAGCAAAAGAGAAACAATTACAAACGGATCTGAAGCGTTTTCCTTCTCTATTGGCTTATTACAATCGCATACTTCCCCAATTACAATTTAGCAGAGAAAGATTGGAGCAATTATTAAGATCTGAACAAAAATTACGTCAAGAACTTTCTAAAGGTGGATTTAATTGGGAAGTAGTAGAAGAACCGCAAGAAGGGGTTCAAACTGGTCCTAATATCAGACAAAACCTATTATTAGGAGCAGTAATTGGTTTAATGTTAGGAGGTATTGCGGCCTTTATTCGTGAAGCCTCTGATGATTCTGTACATACTACTGCTGAATTAGAAAAACAGGTTTCTCTGCCCTTATTAGGAACAACTGCTAAATTGCCACCTGCTAAACCCAGAGAATCAATGATTAAATTGCCATTTGGCAAACCAGAAGTTCTTGCTCCTTGGACAATTCAGGTACTACAATCTCCTCCCCGCTGGGAATCACTTGATCTCATTTACAAAAATATTGAACTACTCAATAATGTCTCTGATTTGAGATCCTTAATGGTGACATCAGCATTACCAGATGATGGTAAATCAGCTTTGGCATTAGGTCTAGCCATGAGTGCGGCTCGTCTGCATAAAAAGGTCTTACTCATTGATGCTAACCTCCGCGATCCTAATCTGCACAAACAGCTAAATCTTCCTAATGAACAAGGACTTTCAACTTTATTAGAAAGTGAAGTTAACCTACCTAATCACATCAGTGTTCCCTACTCTGGCTCATCTTACATTGACATTTTAACCGCTGGACCAATACCGACTGATCCTGCCCATCTTTTGAGTTCTCCTCGCATGAAGCAATTGATGGCCGCATTTGAAGAAAATTATGATTTGGTACTCATAGATGCCCCTTCCGTTCTTGGTTTAGTGGATGCTATGCTCACAGCATCATCTTGCAGAAGTGTAATCATAATGGCAAGTATTGGTAAAGTGACACGCACCCAACTTAATCAAGCTACAGCGATGTTGAGTAAGTTAAATTTGATTGGAGTTGTGGCTAATGGTGTATCTTCATCTGATAGCACCTATGTTCCTTATGTGAAGCCTAAAAAGTTGGTATTGCAACCAGCAATGGAAGAATAAACTAAAATATTTGATAGTCATTCAACCCGATACGATAGCAACTACCAAGTTAGTCAAGACATTCTTAAACGACAAAATCATTTCACCTTTGACTTCTACAAAAACCCCCGTATTCCAATAGGGACTTAAGGGGGTTTTTACATTGAATAAATTCTCGATAAATTATCTAAGAAATTATCTAAGTAAGGCTTGCTGAAAAAACGGATTTTTCTGAAGGAACTACAGAGGACACAGAGGTAGAGAAAAAAGAGGTATTCACCTCTTATTTTATTTAGTATCTCTATATATTTAATAATAATATGTTTGATAAAAACAAAATATTGGTTAACTTTATTTGGTTATAATTAATTCATTTTATCGTGGCTTAATATTTTGCAGAAAAAAGTAATATCTATCTAAAGAGTGAATAAAGAACTTGCTGATTCAGAATCTATTTATCAAAAACATTATATCCTAGAGATTGAAATACCAAATCTTCAAAGGTAAAGGAAATATCATTATCCTTAACTCCCAGTTATCTTAGTTAATTTTTGCTATCTATCTTGATATATACAGATATTGTCAGAAAAAACTAGTTAGCAATGAAAGTGAACTTCACTTATATTTAATATCTGTTTTTACTGTGGAGAGAACGACAGAAAAATACTTATCCTAATTTTCTCTACCGGGGGATAGACTCACTCTTTTACTACTTTATCACTGCTAATATTATGCCAACCTCAGTCATTTCTAATCTAAACCCTATTGTACCTGAGCAATCTGAAAATATTAGATCCCTATCCTGTATATTAAAATGGCGCAGGGGAAAGTTATTGGTAAAAACTTCTGGAAAATTACCACAACAGTATTTAGCTTCACTAGAGAATGAAAACTCTTTAATAGAGTGCTTAAAACATTCTCCAATTACCCTAGTAAGCATAGATCCAAAAATTGGAGATTCTCTATTAAAAATTTGGGCAGATGCTTGTCAAAAAGCTGATAAACCCATATTCATAAACATTCCTGCACATCGTAAATTACCAAAAAAAAGTAATCAATTTTTCAGAAAATTATCAAGAGTAATTGATTGGATTTTGGCCTTATTTTTGCTAATTTTTATGGGTCCGTTTATTTTGGGATTATTTACTACAATGCAAATATATTCTCCAGAATTACTGTTTGATTATCAGTGGTATGTTGGAGAAAATGGGCGAATTATTAAAGCCATAAAGTTTAGCTCAACTGTTAAATATGAGATCACCAATTTTCTTCCTGCTATAGGTCAATACTTTTTAGAAACTGTATCTAATATATTAAATGTATTGCAGGGAAAATTTTCCTTAATTAATAACTGTTGTTTACCTTTAGAAGATGCAGTTAAATTAACAGGAGTTTATGAAGAACAAAATCACCTATGATCTAGCCTATGATCTAGGATGAATATATAGTTGTGTATTCTCAAATATTATTTATCTAAATCATGACTTTTTCCTGTTTTCGTATTTATGATCATGAATTATGTAGGTAATTAAAAAATAAGGAAAATCATGCAGACAGCGATTTGTACTGTATTTGAAAAAGACTATCATTACGGTGTAGGTGCATTAGTAAATTCCTTGTATCACCACGGTTTTCGAGGCATATTTTGGGCTGGTTATCGTGGAAATTTACCCCATTGGGCTAAATCTCTGAAAACAGAAAATGGTTATCAAGAGTTTTCTGTGGCGGAAGGTTGTAAAATCCGATTTGTTAAACTAACAACACCAAAGCATTTCGGTTTTTATAAACCTGATTTTATGTGCCAATTATGGGAAAATTATTGCCCAGATATTGATGCATTATTTTACTTTGATCCTGATATTGTTAATAAATGTGAGTGGGATTTTTATGAAAATTGGGTAAGTCGAGGAATTGCTCTTTGTGGTGATTCTTGGTATCTTGTTTCGGCGAACCATCCTCGACGGTTAGCATGGAAAGAATTTGCTGAAAATAATGGTTTTGCTTGTGAACGTGAGTTAGATTATCACTACAATAGCGGCTTCATTGGAGTTCATAAAAACTACAAATCTATCTTGGAAATGTGGCAGAAATTAGAAGAATTGGGTGAGATGGCAGGATATGCCAATTTAGAGGATCTTTATAACGGTAATACCTTTAATCATTATCCATATCTTTATGGAGATCAGACTTATTTAAACTTAGCATTGATGCTGACTAATTATCCTTTAAGTACCGTTGGACCAGACGGAATGGATTTTATTCCTGGTGGTACTATTATGTCTCATGCTACAGTTCCAAATGTTAAACCTTGGCGCAAAAAATTGCTTTTCAGTGCTTTAGATGGTAGTTCTCCCACCATAACTGATAAATTATATTGGCGACATAGCCAAACACCTATTCAACTGTATTCAATGGCAAAAATATTATGGCAAAAATTTGAAATTCTCTGTGCTTCTGCTCTTGGTCGTTTTATCCGTCGTGTTCCTATGTAAAGATGTATTTTCTTCTAATTGATGCTTCTGTGCTTAATTATCAAAATTATTGGCCAAAATTTTTATGACTTCCAAATTCATACCTTCAACCGTGAAAATCTTCCAGGCTACAAATTTTTGGCAAAATAATCGCTTAATATTACGAGAATTTAAACACTTTCGATTGGTGGCAATTTTAGCTGTAGTATTTTCGGCTTTAGCTGCAAGTTTTGAAGGGTTTGGTTTAGGATTTTTGCTGGTATTTCTGCAAAGCTTAACCACTCCTGGCTCTGAACCTGTGAAAACAGGAATGGACTGGTTTGATATTTTGATCTTAGGAATTAATGCTTCAGCAACGGAAAGATTATATCGCATATCAGCTTTAATTGTTGTTACAACTTGTATGCGAGCATCCTTTAATTATATAGGACAGATTTGCATCCAGTTTAGTGAAATAAGTTTAGTAGATAATCTCCGACAACGAATTTTTCAACAGTTATCTGCTCAAAGTCTCAGTTATTTTAATCATAAAAAATCTGGAGATTTAGTTAATATTCTTACCAGTGAAATGGAGAGAATTAGGCAGATTTTTGGTGGACTAGCTTTTTTAATTACTAGAAGTTTTACACTCATTGTCTATTCTGTTTCCTTATTTATTCTTTCATGGAAACTTACTATAGTTTCTATTTTGCTATTTAGTCTTTTAGCGGTGGCATTATCCACACTCAATAAACAAATTAGAGAACGTAGTTTTGCTATTACTACGGCTAATGATAATTTTACTGCTAGGGTGCTAGAGTTTATCGAAGGTATTCGCACAATTCATGCTTTCTCTACTCAAGAATTTGAGCGAAAACGGTATTATCAAGCCAGTGAAAAAATAGTTAATACTTGGAAAAGTGTTTATTGGATTTCTTTGATGGTTAAGCCTTTGGCTGAGAGTATATCTACACTAATTCTAATTAGTATGATTATTGTGGCTCTCGTCACAGGCTTAATGAAAGTTTCGGCTTTATTAACTTTCTTTTTTGTACTGTTTCGCATTATCCCTATGACTCAAGATTTGAATGGAGTTGTAGCTTTTTTAAGTACCCAAGCAGGAGCAGTAGAAAATATCAAAAATTTGTTAAAAACTGATGATAAAATCTACTTTCAAAATGGCACATTGAGATTTCCAGGTTTAAAAAGATCAATTGATTTAGTATCTGTAGATTTCGATTATAGTTCTAATCAACGAGTTTTACATAATATTACTCTCTCAATTAAACAGGGTGAAGTGACGGCTCTTGTTGGTTCATCTGGGGCTGGAAAAACTACGCTTGCAGATTTAATTCCTCGCTTTCATGATGCAACTGACGGCTATATCTATATAGATGAAGTTGATATTCGCAAATTTGAAATAAATTCTCTTCGTTCCAAGATAGCAGTTGTTAGTCAGAATACATTTATTTTCAATACTTCTGTTGGGAAAAATATTGCCTATGGTACACCAACAGCAACGGAAACAGAAATTAAGGAAGCTGCTAAACAGGCAAATGCTTTAGAATTTATTCTAGAAATGTCTGAAGGTTTTAATACACAATTAGGAGATAGAGGTGTGCGGTTATCAGGAGGACAAAAACAAAGAATTGCGATCGCTCGCGCATTGCTAAAAAATCCCGAAATTCTGATTTTAGATGAAGCTACAAGTGCTTTAGATTCTATGTCTGAGCGGTTAATTCAAGAATCACTAGAAAAGCTATCTGTTGGCCGCACAGTAATTACTATTGCTCACCGTCTTTCTACTATTGCTAAAGCAGATAAAGTTGTAGTTTTAGAACAGGGAAGAATCGTTGAACAAGGTAAATATCAAGAACTTTTGGAACTCAAAGGTAAGCTTTGGCAATATCACCAAATGCAGTATAAAATAAGTTCTAAATCTGACAGTTAATATTAGTTAATCAATCATTAATCCGTTACGAGTTTACAAATTGTCAGCAATTATCATTTTCGAGCTAATGTTAAATATTAATTCTCCTGAACCTCTGGTAAGCGTTATTATCCCTACCTATAATCGTCCAGAATATCTCAAACAAGCAATTTCTAGTGCTGTTCAACAAACTTATCAAAATTTAGAAATTATCGTTTCTGATAATTGTAGTTCTGAAAATCCTCAAGCACTGGTTGAATCATTTCAAGACTCACGCATCAAATTTCACCGACATCCAGAAAATATTGGGATGTTAGCTAATCAGTTTCATGGTTTTAAAATTGCACAAGGTAAATATATAGCTAGTCTCCATGATGATGATATGTGGAATGAGGATTTTTTATCTAAACTTGTACCACATTTAGAAGTAAATCCTCATTTAATTCTGGCATTTTGTGACCAATATATTATAGATGGTGATAGTAAAATTAATGTAGCTGCAACTGAAAACAATACCCGCAGTTATAAACGGGATAAAATCACTCCCGGAGTTCATGAAAATTTTACTCACATTGGCTTAATTGATAAAAGTATTCCCACTGCGGCTGCTTGTGTAATTAGAAATGGTGTCCTAAATTGGGATGATATTCCGGTAGAAGTTGACGGAATGTGGGATTTATATTTAACTTACCTTTGTTGTATTTCTGGCTATGGAGTTTACTATGTTCCTGAAAAATTAACCAAATATCGAGAGCATGAACAAACTGATACTATGCTTAGTGGTAGTCGCAATGTTCAAGCAAAAATCCGTAAAGGTAAAAGTGAGATATTCTGTTATCAAACCTTTATTGAAGATCAACGGTTACAGGAATTTAAGTCCTACTTTAAAACCAAATTGTTAGAAGCTAATACAACTTTAGGAATTGGGTTATTGCGCGATCAAAAAATCACAGATGCTCGCCGTTATTTTTGGCAAACTTTAAGTGAAAATAAATTCAATTTGCGAACTTTAGTAGCTTTAACTATAAGTTTTATTCCTACCAATTTAACGAATAAAATTTGGAAGATTTCATAATTTAGTAAATGCAGAGAGGTTATGAGTGAAAATTTGTATTGTTACTCACAAAATTAAAAAAGGTGATGGTCAAGGAAGAGTTAATTATGAAGTAGCTCAAGAAGCAATTCGTCGGGGTCATCATCTGACATTATTAGCTAGTGAAATTGCTCCAGAGTTAGCAGAAAATAGTGCTGTTAATTGTATTTATATCCCAGTAGAATGCTATCCTACGGAATTTCTCCGCAATTTCATCTTTGCTAAAAAAAGTGCCGATTGGTTGCGTAAAAATCGAGCTAATTTGGATTTAATTAAAGTCAATGGCGCGATTACTATGGGGGCAACTGATGTGAATGCTGTACATTTTGTGCATGGTTCATGGTTAAAATCGCCTGTGCATATTTCCCATAACCGTAAAGATTTGTACGGATTATATCAATGGTTATTTACTGCGGCTAATGCTTATTGGGAAAAACAAGCTTTTTGCCAATCTAAAATTATTATTGCTGTCTCAGAAAAAGTTGCCCAAGAATTAGTAAATATTGGTATACCTCGTTCACAAATTCGGGTGGTTGCTAATGGTGTAGACTTACAAGAATTTGCTCCCGGTGTCAGTTCTCGGACGGCATTAGGATTACCTGAAAATGTCAATTTGGCCTTATTTGCGGGCGATATTCGGATTTCCCGGAAGAACTTAGATACTGTACTTCATGCTTTGGTAAAAGTTCCCGAATTACATTTAGCAGTTGTCGGTGGTACTCAAGATAGCCCTTATCCGGCAATGGCAAAAGCATTAAATATTAGTGAACGAGTGCATTTTTTAGGTTATCGCCATGATATGCCCCAAATTCAACGGGCATCAGATTTATTTGTGTTTCCGTCCCGTTATGAACCCTTTGGACTTGTAGTGATTGAAGCGATGGCTTCAGGTTTGCCCGTGATTACTGCCACTACTACTGGTGCGGCTGATTTACTCAATCCTGACTGTGGCATCGTTTTAGAAGATTGTGATGATGTTAATGCTTTAGCTGATGCGCTTGGGTTGTTAAATAGCGATCGCTCACTGCGTCAACAAATGGGTAAAGTTGCCCGTACTATTGCTGAACAATATAGCTGGTCAACAATGGCACAAACCTATTTAAATATATTTGAGGAGTTAATCACCCATGAGAAACACAGTTCTCATCCCCACCTATCGCCGTCCTCAAGACCTAGCCCGCTGTCTGAAAGCACTGCAACAGCAAACTAAATCCGTTGATCAGGCGATCGTTGTTGTCAGAGATACAGACACAGAAACCCAGCAATTCCTCGGACAATTCCCTCCCCACCTCCTCCCGTTAGAAATTGTCACCGTTACCCAGCCGGGAGTCGTCGCCGCCCTCAACGCCGGACTGTCACAAGTACAGGGAGACATTGTTTCCATTACTGATGACGATGCAGCCCCCCATCCAGACTGGTTAGTTAAAATTAATACCCATTTCTTGGCTGATCCTCAGATTGGTGGCGTTGGTGGCCGTGATTGGGTTTATCAAGGGGGAAAACTAGAAGACAAATCCCAACCAGTTGTTGGTAAATTACAATGGTTTGGGCGCGTTATAGGCAACCATCATTTAGGAATTGGCGCACCCCGTGAGGTTGATGTTCTTAAAGGTGTGAATATGAGCTTTCGCACCCAAGCGATTGGAGAATTACGCTTTGACGACAGGATGAAAGGAACAGGCGCACAAGTACATTTTGAAATGTCCTTTGTTCTCACCCTAAAACGAGCCGGTTGGAAAATGATTTATGATCCTAGTATTGCAGTAGATCACTATCCAGCCCAACGATTTGATGAAGATCAACGCCACAATTTCAACGACCTTGCATTAATTAACTTAGTTCACAACGAAACCTTAATTTTATTAGAACATTTTTCTCCCCTGCGTCAAATTGTATTTTTATCCTGGTCAATTTTAGTTGGGACAAGGGAAAGTTTAGGAATATGTCAATGGTTAAGATTATTTCCCAAACAAGGGCAACTTGCTAGTAAAAAATTCCTTGCATCCTTGCAGGGAAGATGGCTAGGATATCAAAAATATAGAATGAACTCTCAAAAATTTGACATTAAAAAACAACATTTTGGCTATTAACTATCCCACCCAAATCCCCGACTTCTTCAAGAAGTTGGGGATCTATTTCCTAACTAAACTTTTTATAGAATATTCAGATAAAAATGATTTCTAAACCACTACTTTTCAATACTGTTTTAAAAGAACAATTTTCTCCCCAAGATCGATCAGCCCAAAGTTGGATAATCATCCTTGGTTTTATCTTTCTAATGGCAGCTTGCTACTTTACTAGTACAGGCAGTTTGCGCCTCGTTTATCCCGCCAGTGCCTTTCTAGTAGCCGTGTTTTTGTACTTACGGCATCCCATCCACTATATCGGCTTCACCTGGTGGATATGGTTTCTCACCCCCTTGATTACTCGTTTAGTTGACTATAAAATTGGCTGGGACCCCACCAGACAAATGTTAATTGCACCTTATTTAGTCGTATTCCTGACTATATTCACCTTTTTAAAACATCTACCTAGTAGTCTTCGTCAAGGGGGACTGCCATTTCTCTTAGCAGCCATAGGAGTTTCTTATGGATGTTTAATAGGTTTAATTTACAATCAACCACTCCCTGTAGTTCGGAGTTTCTTAGATTGGTTAAGTCCGATAATTTTTGCTTTTCACCTCTTTTCTAATTGGCGAGATTATCCCAGTTATCGTCAACATCTGCAAAGAACATTTATTTGGTGTGTACTCATCCTTGGTGCTTACGGTGTCTATCAATTTGTTGTCGCTCCTGAATGGGATAGATATTGGCTAATCCAATCGAAAATGTTTACTAGCGCTGGACACCCTATCCCTTTTGGAATGCGAGTTTGGAGTACCTTGCACTCACCCGGACCATTTGGGACTGTAATGCAAGCTGGTTTACTATTATTATTTACTAGCACTGGTCCGTTAATTTTCCCTGCTTCTGCTCTGGGTTATTTATCATTTTTACTTTCCCAAGTGCGGACAAGTTGGGGCGGCTGGTTGCTAGGAATAATTATGATTTTTGGTTCAGTAAAACCTAAAATTCAAATGCGATTAATTACCATAATTTTAGTAATGTCAATCTGCGTTATTCCCTTGGTGACTATCGAACCGCTTTCTAAAGTTATTACCACTCGATTTGAAAGTTTTTCCAATCTCGAACGAGATGGTAGTTTTAGAGATAGATCCGCAACTTATGACAGAAACCTGGGTTTAGCCCTTTCTAATGTTGTCGGTAACGGCTTTGGAAATATCTGGAAAGTGAATGAAAAAACTGGACAAATAGAGGTAGTTGTTATTGATAGCGGCATTTTAGATATGTTTTTTACCTTGGGTTGGATTGGTGCTATACCCTATATTAGTGGGTTGGTATTAATGCTAATTACCGTTAGTAATTATACAGAAGGTCGTTTTGATAGTTTTCTCAGTGCTGCCCGCGCTATTGGTATCAGTTCTTGCGCCCAGTTAATTATTTATAGCGGGATGCTGAGTATTGCAGGGATGATTATGTGGGGATTTTTGGCAATGGCTATGGCAGGTCATAAATACTATAGCAGACCACATAGTTGAATTAAAACCTGAAGGTGGGGAAATAAAAGAAATTGCCTTATTTGCTCCTTTGTGCGATGACACCACAGAGGAGTTATAATTATTATGATCACATTTTCTTGATAAATTGTGATAAAATCTAGTACAAATATTTCCTGTCTGAAAAGTAGTTGAACTATTAAACAAGAGGTAAAATACAATGTTAAAAATACAACTTCCAACTGTAATTGATTTTCAACCAGCAATTGCTGCTAAAGATAAAGATGATAAATCTATTTTGATGATAGATGTGAGATTTTCCGCTATGTATTCTTCCCCGAATATTAATATCTTAAAAATGGAACAATACCAGCATATTCCTTTTTTAATGTTTGTTAATTCTAATGTCATGAGAATCTTTAAGAGTCCGACTTTTACAGAAGTAGCAAGATTGGACACTAAAAATGTTTTAGAGCATTATGATGCAGGCCGTATTGAAGGCATCATCTATCAATCTACTTTAATAACTTTAACTCAATCATGGTTAAGAGATTTAGCTTATCATTGGAAAAGTGAAACCCCCCCTTACATTAAGGAAATGAAGGAAATTGGCTTATTTACTCTTTTGTTTGATGGTAAAACAGAGGAGTTATAATTATTATGATTATTTATTTAGAAACTAATTCAATTATGGCAATTGCCAAAGGAAGAAACAAAGAATTAGAAGATTTTGTCCATCATTCTTCAGAAAACTTAAAATTTGTTATTCCTAGTATTTGTTTAATGGAAACTCTGGTAGCGATAGAAAGAGAAGAAAAACGTAGTCAATCTTTTTCTCAAACTATTCAAAAGATAGAGGAAATCTGTTTTTTACCAAATTATTGGGTCTGAACATATCTGGAAAAATCTTAAATTATCTAACTCTTTAAATTTTATTTAAACAGAAATATTTACTGAATTAAACGTAAATAGCCAAGATATAAATACCAACAGCTTATTAAATCAATCCCTAGAATTATTTAATCAAAAACGCTGCTTAATTATTCTCGATAACCTTGAAAAAGAGATATTATTAAAAATCAGTCAAAATGAGCAACCTATATCTAGAGATGAGATAAAACAGCTTTTATCATTGTCATCAATGGATATAATTAAAGGGTTACAATCATTAACAAGAAGATTTTTAGTAACCAAATTAGAAAATGATCAAAAACTATATACTCTCTCTGCCGTTTTTAAAGAATATCTAAGAATTTATCATCATTAATCATACTCCCTTCCTCTTGCTATTGGCATCTGGACTGTGAGAAAATTATTTATGCAGCATCTCAGCACAAAAGCCTATGGACTGATAGAATGTGTTCACTTTCATAGCTAAGTTGCTTGTAAACGGGGTATTTATGAATCAAATTCATCGGGTGGCGATTGTCGGCGGAAATCACGGTAATGAGTTAATGGGAGTTTACTTGGTGAAAAAGTTTCAGCAATATCCCCATTTAATTCATCGAGGCAGTTTTGAAACTTTATCATTACTTGGTAATCCTAAAGCTATTGCTGCACGGACAAGATATATTGATACGGATCTGAATCGTTGCTTTAATCAAGATAAATTATCAAGTTCAAATATCTCAAGTTATGAAGAATTAAGGGCGCGAGAAATTCAACAAATATTACAACCAGAAAATCAAGAATCTGTAGATACAATTATTGACTTACATACAACTACTGCCAATATGGGATTATGTATTATTCTGGGAAATTGGCATCCTTTCCTGCTCAAATTAGCTGCTGATTTGAGTGCAATTAATCCTTTGGTGAAGGTTTATATTCATGAACAACCTCAAGGTAGTGGTTTTCTACGTTCTTTGTGTGATTTGGGTTTTGCAATTGAAGTTGGTGCTGTACCTCAAGGGATTTTAAATGCGGAATTATTTCAACAGACTGAACAACTTATTTATAGTGTTTTAGATTATTTTGAAGACTATAATCAAGGAAAAGATTTGCCAAAAAATAATACACTAACAGTTTATAAATCAATTGGTGTGATTGATTATCCAAGAAATGAAGTAGGGGAAATTCAGGCCATGATTCATCCCCAACTTCAGTTCCAGGATTATGAACCTTTGCATCCTGGTGATCCTATTTTTATGACTTTCACAGGAGAAGAAATTTTCTATCAAGGAAATTCTACTGTTTATCCGATCTTTATTAATGAAGCTGCCTATTATGAGAAAGGAATTGCGATGCACATTAGCGAAAAAGAATTAATTAAGATTGGCTAATTCTCTGGTTTCCATGACTCTGATGATATTGTCTTTTCTCATTAATTCACGATATATGGTTAGTGTTTCTTCATTGACTCTTGCTGCACTAAATCTTTCTAGATTTTGTTGGGCGCGGAATTTCCACCGATCTAAACGTTGGCGATCGCTCAATAATTGTGTCAAAGTATTAGCTAAGGCTGGAATGTCCTTGGGTGGCACTAAAATCCCCGCTTGACTATGATCTAAAGTCTCAGGAATACCATCTACATCACTGGCTATAATCGCACAACCAGCTTCCCGCGCTTCCGTTAGCACCAAGCCAAAAGATTCACAATGTGAAGCCAGAACAAAGATATCTGTGGCTAACATATAGCGTTGTGGTTCTGGTTGGAATCCTTCAAAATGAATGCGATTATTTAAGGTTGTATTTTTCACCATAGCCTCAAACAAAGGACGATCTGGTCCATCTCCTACTAAATATAAATGTGCTTGCGGAAAGTCTATGGAAACTATTTTAAATGCCTCAATTAACTCATAAATACCTTTGCGAGTATACATCCCAGCCACAGTAGTTATAGATGGATGTGGCATTTCTACTGGTTGATAATCTTGAAGTTTTTTATGTCGAGGACTTCCTAAAGTTCCATTACTAACTACTCGTAACTTTTGAGGTGGAATACCCCGTTTAATCATTGAATTAGCCACTGCATTACTAACTGCAATTACCTGGTCAGCTAATCCCATGAGGATAGCACTATCTTGAAATTCATTATGGACAGTAGAAACTAAATGATATTCTCGATTTTTTCTAAAAATTCCCGCTAAAATTGCTCCTGTCATCATGTGTACATGAACAATATCCGGTTGAAACTCTCTAATGATTTGGCGATAATTCCAAGTAGCTTTAATCAGATTTAATGGTGTCCGACATTGATTGAAATAAAAATGTTCAACACCATAATCTGCTAATAATGTTTCATATTCCCCACCAACAGAAGCTACAGCAATATCCAGACCACTTTTTGCCTGTAAACAAGCTAAGTCTATGGCTACATTAACAATACCATTGCCGATTTTTTGAATATGATTAGTAATATGTAAAATCCGCATTTAACTCTTCTCCACTGTAATTATTTACGGTTAATTTAATCTGAACATTACTGAGGTAACTAGTAGATTAGTAGAGTGCATTAGATATGAAAAATATGTTCTTTTGAGATAATACTAGGATTCAGATTTAAAAAATATTTCTTCCGAATTTAAAAATCTCTTGATAAATCCATAGGGTAACATCTGAATTTGGGAAGGATAAGCAGTAATAGCCCTTTGTTTTTTCTCTTTTACTGATGTAATTGAAAAGCGATAAGCTGCGGCAATATCTTGTAATTTTAAGAGAATAAATAATGGCGATCGCCAGAATATCCAAATAGGATATTGGAATATTTCTGTTGTAATTCCAGCTTGGTTAATTGCCTCTTTTACTAAGCTATAAGTAGCTTCATGATCTCGATGACAATCCTTACGATGAGGTACATAAACTTCTCCTGGTTTGTAAGACTGTAGCAGTTGAGAAATTTCAGTAATTATCTGTTTTTTTATCTCTAAATTGAGCGTTGATAAACTACCATCTTGGTAATTCAAAAAATGAATCTCTGAACTATTTACTCCCAAAATACTTAACGCTGTCAAAGATTCTTGTTGACGAATATGGATAAGATTTTGAGTATCTGTATCTAAACCATGAGAACCTCTACCATCAGTTAAAAAAGCTATAGCTACTGGTATTCCCTGTTCCCTTTTCCTTGCAATCATACCTCCACAACCAAAGGTTTCATCATCTTGATGGGGAGTAAAAACCATTGCTGATTTTTCAGAAAATTTTAAAGGCTGACTTCCCCAATTTAAAATCCACCATGAAACTAAACTGCAATGAATATATTGCATCTGATTTAGCAGTTTATTCGGCATAATTTTCTCTAAAGAGGTTAATGCTTTCTTTCTATTCATAATTCTAAATTTAATTCAAGACAAAATTTAATTTGTGTACATCGAGAATAATTATGATAACCATTGATTATTATCGGGAATTAGTTTGTGATAATAACTATTATTATGATAATTAACTTTTATGAAACTTATTTATTTTTTCGATTAAATTATCATCAAAATATAAAGGTGATAAAAAAATACAAATAAGTTTTTGCACAATATTTTCCCTGAATTTTATTTTCATGAATAATATCAATATCATGTCCGCCCAATCACTTACGATATAGTTCATCATTGTATTACCTTTTCCCAATTACCAATTACCCATTACCAGCCTCAACAGATATGATAAGTTTTCAACCGGACATGATATAATCAATTTATCAAAAGTCAAAATACTAACATAAATTCAGATTCCCGACTTCTTAGAGAAGTCGGGGATATTGTCACTTATTCAAGAAAATAAACGCTATATATCATAAGTTTAATTGGTAAACAAGCACCTTTCCTTGCCAATTTTCCTCCACAAACACGAGATATTGACCATTAGCACGACGAAAAGCACGGATACCGTAGGGAATATCAACCCAGCCACTTTTATTACCAACTTCTGGACCTGGACTCATCTTTTTGACTAATTCACCCGTTGCTGCTTTGTAAACATATACCTCTGCGGTTTTTACTGTTACTGCAAAGACATAATCACCAGCTATACTCATAGCTGCGGTCGAGACTTTTCGCTGACCAGTAGTATCATAAGGAACTACAGTTCGCCATTTTGGGGTGGGATTTCCCCGACTCCAATTATCAAAGCGCACAATTTCCGATCCTACTACTCCAGTGTCGTCACCAAATGCAGGATGTTCAATAGTAAAACCTGATAAATACATAGTATCTGTTTCGGGAAAATATTCAATTCTTCGCAAGTCATTAAAGATGCTAGGAGTCTTAATTTTTTGCATCGAACTATAGCTATAAATCGGGTTTCCTTTATTATCTATTCCCTGTAAAGGATAACGACGAATACCATCTTTAATTCGCAAAGTTTTCCAAACATCACCTTTACTATCTACCCACCAACCTCCCATATAAGGATAGTCTTCGCTACTATCATACTCATTTTTTTCAAATGCACCATTGCCATTAATATCACGCCAAATCCACTCTCCTTTTTCTGGTTGATAGGGTGGCCAATTTCCAGTAATAGATTTACCTTCATTATTAGTACCAACAAACATTCCCGCAGGAATAGCAATTTTCCCATCTGTATTCGGTTGAAAACGATAAATTTGTAAAAAACCGCCGAACATATCTGTCAGAAATAAAAAAGGTTTTCCTTGAATACGACGCACAAAAGTACCATCTGGTGATGTATGTAAACGGGGATCTTGAGAATATTTAAAAGGATTAACGGTGTAAGCTTTATAAGTCCATTGTTTACCAGCCGGCTTACTATAATCCATGACATATTGTTCTTGTTTAGTAAATAGATTAACACCATCTGTTTGTGGATCGGTATCTGCATTATCTACAAATATTAATCCTAGTAATTGCCATTGTATTTGTCCTGATGGAGAGAATTTTCTTAAATCTGTTCCTGATTTATTAAAACCATTATTGTTGATATAAATATTGCCTTTACTATCTGTACCAACTCCCGTAATTCCGTAGAGTTTTGATGTTTTTACCTCTCCTGGTACACCACCAAAAATACCTTTTTTATCGCCAAAACTATCTACACGAACTGGTTGATTATTGATATTATAAATCAGCAATTGTTGATTAATACCATTTTCTCCTACTAACAATCTACCTCGATTATCAATAGCTAATGCTGATGGTTTATCAATATCTATAATTTCTTGGGGTAATTTCTTGCCTGTTTGAGAATAATTGACAATTTTTCCAGATGTCCCACTTTTTTGATTTTCAATAATCCATAAACTGCCTTTTTTATCAACTGTGATATGTCCTGGATTAGTTAGAGTAAATCTATTTAATTCTTCCATGGTTTCAGTATTATAAACCCGAACAATGTTTTCACCAGCATTGCTAACAAATAGTTTATTATCTACCGTTGCTAGTCCAGTTACTTGATTGCTTTTGCTGGTAATTAACATACTTTTATCCCAGCCATTTCCTTTTTCAAAAGGTGCAGGTTTTCCTTTTAAATCATAACGTCTCACACAGTACCAAATTTGATCTTTGGGAGGATAATCTTCCTTGGTTTGATCCATTCCCCCTTGAGACATAGCAATATAAATATATTTGTTATCTACTGTTATTGCTTTACCTCCCAAACGATTCCAACCATGTGTATCTTCGAGGATAAAAATTGGTTTACCATCTTTATAAATTCCTGCTTCGCTACCAGCTTCATCCCAATAACTATTGGTATAAATAGTCCCATCATCCTTGACATACATTCCCTCAATATTATTTTGTACTCGCAATTTACCATTACCAATGGTATTTCCTAACCAGGAAGTTGTATAAGTAATTTCAGAACTTTTAGATACTTTATTTTTTAGCTGAATTTTGGTATTGGCCGTATTTCCTAAATCCATTTTCATTCCTATGAATGTGACTATTAGTCCACAGGTTACACCAAGAAAAATGTTAAATATTATTTTTTTTCGCCAATATCTACTCCGAAATAAAGTATTAATATATTGGTTAATCTTGTGGCGAATTTCACTAAGCTGAAATAATTTATTGTTCATAGCAATTTTTTAATTATCAGTTAATCAACCATTAAAAATGTTTCAAAAGCCAGGTAATCTGCTTGAAAAACTTCTAATTTACATTTCTTACTCATAAACTAACAAATAAACATGAATCTGTGTATTATTTCATCGAAACTTCATCAAATCAATAAAATATACTTTAAAAATAACTACATTATGGAATACTCTTATTCTCTTAGGTAGGTTCTGGAATACTCTAAATATATTTTTTTGATATATTTTGCTTATAGAAATAAAATATTTTTCAGATTTAAGCTGATTTTAATTTCCAGCTTTGTATGAGAAGATAATACTGAAAAAATGATCTTGGTAATGGAACGTAAAGATACAAAATCCAATACACAATCTGCGGCGATTTTGACCTTGGGTACGGGTTGGTTTCCTAAAACCCCCGGAGGATTAGAACGATATATTTATGAATTAACTCACAAATTAGCAGCACAGAAAGATGAAATAGAATTGTGTGGAGTTGGTTTACCAGCAGATGCAAAAAATACACAAATTAAGTTAACTAATTTAGCTAATCCAGATAGTAAAATTAGTTCTAGACTATTCTCAATTCGTGATAACTTTAAAAAAACAAGATTAGGCAAACCTGACGCAATTAATCTCCATTTTGCATTATACAGTTTTCCAATTTTAGACATCTTACCCAAGGGAATACCTGTTACCTTTAACTTTCATGGTCCTTGGGCTTCCGAAAGTCAAGAAGAAGTAATTAATAAAAAATTTGGTATTTGGCTAAAACAAAAATTAATAGAACAAAGCACTTATAATCGGTGTGATCGCTTTATTGTTCTTAGTAAAGCTTTTGGTCAGATATTACATCAAAAATATCAAATTCCCTGGCAAAAAATTCACATCATTCCTGGTGGAGTTGATATTGATCATTTTCAAAATAATTTATCACGTCAAGAAGCAAGAATAAAACTAGGTTGGCCAAGTGATAGAAGAATATTATTTACTTCCCGTCGCTTAGTTCATAGAATGGGAATTGATAAATTATTAGCAGCAATTGCTATGATTAAAATACAAGTTCCTGACATTTGGTTAGCAATAGCTGGCCGTGGTCATATTCAGGCTTTACTTCAACAAAAAACTCAAGAATTAGGTTTAGAAAATCATGTCAAATTTCTGGGTTTTCTACCTGATGAACATTTACCTCTAGCTTATCAATCTGCTGATTTAACTATAATGCCTAGTCAATCTTTTGAGGGGTTTGGATTAGCTATTCTTGAATCTTTAGCTTGTGGTACTCCGGTTTTATGTACCCCTGTGGGGGGAATGCCAGAAATTTTACAAGGCTTTTCTCCAGGTTTAATTACTGAATCAATCACGGTGGAAAGTATCGCTGATAAGTTAACACAAATTATGTTAGGTAAACTTCCTTTACCTTCTAGGGAAGAATGTCGTAATTACACAATTAAATATTATAATTGGACCAATATCGCTCAAGAAGTTCGTCAAGTTATCCTGGCTTAAATTGATTATATAAATTCCATGAAAATTGTATGAAAATTCTATTTTTAGATCAAAGTGGTAAACCTGGTGGTGCTGAATTGTGTTTAGCAGATATTGCTAAACCTTATGGTAAAAATGCTCTGGTTGGTTTATTTGCAGATGGTGATTTTAGAAAGTTACTCGAAAACCATCAAATTCCTGTGGAGGTTTTAACAACTCAACCAATTAATGTTAATAAAGAAAGTGGTTTATTACAAGCATTAAGCAGTTTAGGACAAATCATACCTTTAATTAATCAGGTCTGTCAACGGGCAAAGAATTATGATTTAATCTATGCTAATACCCAAAAGGCTTTAATTGTCGGAGCAATATCTAGTTTATTAGCTCGTCGTCCTCTGGTTTATCATTTACATGATATTCTTTCCTTAGAACATTTTAGCCAAACTAATCTACAAGTTGCTGTTAATTTAATTAATGTTTGTGCGGCTTTGGTAATTGCTAATTCTCAAGCTAGTAAAATGGCTTTTTTAAAGGCTGGAGGAAAATCAAATTTAGTTCACGTTGTTTATAATGGTTTTGATATAAAAAATTACGATGTTGATGAGTTAGAAGTTATCAATCTCAGGAAAAATCTCCAATTAGAAGATAAATTTGTGATTGGACATTTTAGCCGTCTTTCTCCTTGGAAGGGACAACATATTTTAATTGATGCTCTTTCCCTATGTCCAGAAAATGTGATAGTAATTTTAGTTGGTGATGCTTTATTTGGTGAACAGGAATATGTGCAGAATCTTCACCACCAAGTAACTGCATTGGGGTTAGAAAATCGAGTCAAATTTTTGGGATTTCGCTCGGATATTCCCCAATTAATGACTATGTGTGATTTAATTACTCATAGTTCTACCGCACCTGAACCTTTTGGAAGGGTTATTATTGAAGCTATGCTGTGCGGTAAACCTGTTATTGCTGCTGAAGCTGGAGGTGTAATAGAATTAGTAGAAAATGGTATTAATGGTTTTTTAGTCACACCTGGAAAACCTGAAGAATTAGCGCAAGTAATTAATAATTGTCTTCAAGATTCTGCAAAAACGGCGATGATTGCTAATCATGCTAAAATTACTGCTAGTCAACGTTTTGATGTTAATATTATTAATCAGCAAATTCAAGAATTATTAAAATTAATTTAAGTAGGTTGGCGTTAAAAATTGTCGTTATAGTCAGGGAACAGGGTACGGGGAACAGAAAAGAGGTTTCGAGCAACTTTACTGTTCGTTACTTGTGTCAGTTTTTTTCCGTTCACCTATTTAGCAGAACTCAGATCCTCGACTTCTTAGAGAAGTCGGATATCTGGATTTTAAGAAAAAATGTATACTATGGGTATGGGTGGAAATTCTCCGCTTCTATAAATTAATAAGTTGTGAAGTGAATTGTCGTGGCTAAAGTTGTATTAGAAAACGTTTATAAAAGCTTTCCCTCCCGCAGTGGGGAATCTGCAAAGGGACACACAGACGGTTCTGATGATGTCAGTGTTTTACGACGCATTAATTTAACTATTGCTGATGGTGAATTTATGGTGTTGGTGGGTCCTTCTGGTTGCGGTAAAAGCACTTTGTTGAGGTTAATCGCTGGTTTGGAGGTGATGACTGGTGGTAACATTTCTGTGGGCGATCGCTTAATTAACGATTTACCCCCTAAAGCTAGAGATATCGCCATGGTGTTTCAAAATTACGCTCTCTACCCTCACATGACTGTATATGATAACATCGCTTTTGGTTTACGTCGTCAGTTTGGTGATCAGGAAGCAGGGAAAACAAAATTTACTCAATGGAGTGAAAATCTATTGGTAGGTTTAACGAAAAAGTTACCTAAAAAACTACGCTATATTTCCCCAAGGGAAAGAATTGTCGCTGAACGGGTCGAAAAAGTTGCGGTTTTATTACAAATTGAAGCTTTGTTAAATCGTTTACCTAAACAATTGTCTGGAGGACAGAGACAACGGGTAGCATTAGGAAGAGCGATCGCTCGTAATCCGCAAGTATTCTTAATGGATGAACCATTATCTAATTTGGATGCTAAACTTCGCGCGGAAACTCGTAGTCAAATTGTCAAGTTACAACATCAATTGGGAACAACGACAATTTATGTTACCCATGATCAAACTGAAGCGATGACTATGGGCGATCGCATTGCTATTATGTCAGAAGGTAAGATCCAGCAAGTCGCACCTCCCTTAGAACTTTATCACCGTCCTGCGAATCGCTTTGTGGCTGAATTTATTGGTTCTCCACCCATGAATTTTATCCCAGTGGAATTTCACGCACCTTTATTAATTATCCATGCTAACTTTCGTTTCACTCTTCCAGATATTTGGGGAAATGCTTTACAACCTTATGACGGAAAAACCTTAATGTTGGGTATTCGTCCAGAACATTTAACTTTGAGTGTACCTGCTACCAAGAATTTACCAGTAAAAGTTGATTTGGTAGAAAATTTAGGAAATGATACTTTTTTATCTGTGACAATTTCTGATCCTGAGCTACACAATCCAGATGGAAAATCTTTACAGGTAAGAGTTACCTCAGATAGATTCATAAATATAGATGAGCAGCTTTGGTTATCTCTTGTACCTGATAAGCTGCATTTTTTTGATCCGGAAACTGAGTTAGCAATATTCCCATAACTCATGCGTAAGTATACTTAAAACGGTTTTAAGTTTCTACTTCATCTTTATTCACTTATTTGCTTTGCGATAATCCCAAGGGTCAATAAATTTACCATCACCCCAAATACCAATCTTTTGCTGTTGCGCTTGCGCTTCGGCTTCTTGTACTATATTCCTGCTAGGACATTTGTTTAAATACTGACGATATACTTTAGCTAATCCTTCTTTTAACAATACTTGCTGTAAAAACGTGCCATCTTTTAAACGCACTTCGGCAATTTTTCTCCCATAGCGATCACTATCTGTAATATTTAACTTAACGCGATTGTCTGTTTGTTTGATCAGTTCCTCTACCCGTGTTTTTGCTTTCACGCCCCAAGTAAACTGATTCACATCCTGAGTAATTTTACTCCTCTTTTCTGTCTGAGAATGGGGTATTTCTGGAGCATCAATACAAGCAAACCGCACTGTCAATTTTTTTTCATTGGCGATTTTTAATACCAGTGTGTCACCATCACTTACCCGTTCAACTATATCAGCTTGAGGAGTAAATAGACTATTGCACCCCATTAAGCTTATGGAGATCATAGCAGCACCTAGCAAAATTAACCCTTGTCTCATAAAAATAAGCAGTATTTAGAGAATTTCATTATTACCCATAAATTCTTTGTCTGTTAGCTTCATATAACATTAAAGCCGCAGTAATTCCCACATTTAAAGATTCCACCCCAGGACTGAGGGGAATTTTCACTTTAACATCCGCCAAAGCAGCTAAATCCTTTGATAATCCTGCTCCTTCATTACCCAATAATATTAAACTAGGTTTACGCCAGTCTACTTGCCAATAAGTTAAATTGGCATTGGGTAATGTGGCTACTATTTGCATTCCTGCTTGTTGACTTTGGTAAACTGTGGCTTTCAAATCTTCACTCACAGCCTTAGGTAAACGAAACCATTGACCAGCAGAAGCCCGTAAAACCTTGGGATTATCTAGATCTACACTATCTTCGCTTAACCACAAACCTGATGCCCCTGCGGCTGCGGCTGTACGAATGATAGTTCCCAAATTACCAGGATCTTGAACAGTTTCCAAAGCCAGAACTAAACCGGTAAAAGGAATTTTTTTTGGTTGTCCGTCTCTTTGGGCGATCGCTACTATACCGTCAGGATTGACAGTTGTGGCCATAGCTGCTAGGATTTCTGGGCTGACAACCTCTGCGCGATCGCACTGATTACAAACAACTTTCCATAATTGGGGATGAGCCATTTCCCATTGAGGGGTACAGCATACCGCATTTAAAGCATAACTAACCGTACAAGCCTCTTCTACCAAATGAGTTCCTTCCAATAAAAAAAGCTGCTGTTTATTTCTCTCCTTAGTGGAGTGCAACTTGCGGATTTGTTTAACTAGGGAATTTTGTAAACTTGTTAACACAATCTTAGATTTGAGATTTCGGACTTGAGATCAATCCAAAGTTGATATGCAGAATTTGGTAATAGAACCAAAGGACAATCCCAAATACTTATTATAGCGTTAGTTGATATTTGCTCACGACACTAAAAAATCAAATATGAGTCCTATATTAGCAGATCAAGCTTACTTCTTTTGTTTTTTCCTATTCCCTTGATTTACCCTAGACTCCAGTGTAAACTGTGGTATTTCCTCAAGTTCAGCTTCACTTAAACTATACTGTTCACAAACAAGACTTAAGCGATTACCCTCAGTTGTGACTGCATTCACAGAATGGGTTAAATCACCTTGAAAGTAAATTAAAGAATTGGTTTGGGGTTTAATTTGTCCAACTTGGCGTTTTTGCGATTTTAGCACCAATTCTCCTCCCTGCATATCCTCTGGTACACGAACATACAGAACGCTAACAAATGCAGGTGGTTCTACGGTTTTGCAATAGGAACGCAAAGATCGATCAATATGCGGATCAACACGAGAACCCGCTTTCAGTAGTAAAGGATTAAGATAAAAAGCATTACAATTAGGTAAAAGTGCTAAATCTAAATAGGGCTTAAAATAAGGGAATTTTTGGATAACTTCGACTAAACCATGATGCCGAAATACTACAGAAAAACCCTTAGTATTCACAAAATCCCGATTGAGATTATTCATAGCAAAATAGGGACAAGCTTGGATTTCTCCCCACAAGTCTTGGAGATATTGAGGAGAAAAGGCGTTAGAATGTTGCTGATAGTATTTCACGATATTAAATATTAAATCAATTTATTAACCACATTTGTTTACAGCCAATACACCTTTATTTTCAGGCTTCATTTTTTTACTTTTTTGGTAATTTCTTAGGACTTACGCACAAGTCACGGAATAATGAACCACGAAGGAGCGAAGATAACGAAGAAAAGAGGGTTTGAGAGGTATTTTGCGTAAGTCCTGTTTCTGTCCCCTTTGTAAAAAACATACACCTATCAAAAGGTAGGAGAGAGGTTTTTCTATGACTTTGTTGACTTGTCCATTCATCCTCTTAATAGTCATTATCAGCCACACAAATGCCTTTACATTTAATACCATTTGTAGCAGTCCGTTGACAATGGGGACATAAAACCTTTTCTGGTTTTGTTTCTTGACTTATTTCCACATTAGTGTTTTCTTGTAGATTGTCTTTTTCGGTCTGGAGTTTGTCATTCATAGGAATATATTTAATGAATTTCTATCTGTTGAAGTTTCTCTATCAAATCACCGCGTCGGAAAGTCGCAGAAAGTTGTTGTAAAGAAATTTCCTGGCTTCCGTAAAGCGCCTGAAGTGCCTTTTGAACATCTCGCACTGAATCATGGAAATAATTCTCCCCATTTTGATTAATTAACTGAGTTACATCTTCAAAATTACGGTGGTCAATTTCCTTCATTTGAAGATTCATTTTTTTGAGAAGTCTTCGCCCCATTTGCATAGCAATAAAGCACGAAGCATAACGGACACAAGCAGGATCATTTGGGTTTGGTCGTTTGCGTTGCTTTTCAGCAATTCTATACAACTGTACAGCGATTACGACTTGTGCGCCATTCAACTGCTCAGTAAAAATTACATTATACAGTTTACCAAAATGCTCACGAGTGAAAAACTTAGCTTGATGAGGCTTTTGTCGCCAAACCGCTAGTATCGCCTCAGCCGCTACACCCGAAGTAATATCTGTGGATTTAGTGCCTGTATCAGAGCGTTTACGGCGATAATTAAATCCTAACTGTTGGATATCCATTTCTAGCCGCTGCTGTAGATTATCATTAGCTCGGAGATCCTTTAAATCCACCGGGTTTTGACTATTGGTAGCATAAGTAATTTTTTGGACTAAATCATCATTATTAGTAGGTAATTGATAAAGCCGAACTAAAACATAAGCTTGAGTATTTTGCCCGAAGAAATTTGGCTGCTGAAGAGTTTTAAAAATGGTCATACAAGTTTGACCACCATTAATAATTTGTAGGTTCTCAACTCGTACCTGATAATCACCATTTTGCAGCGCGTTATAGGAAAAACTGTCGCAAGTTAAAGTAATGCCATTATTGTAAAAATAGAAATTGTTTTTTTCATCGCTATTTAAAGTATCCCGAATACCCTCATTGACCCGGTTGCCTTGTAGCCCTAAATAACGGCGGATATTGCGTTCTAACAAGCGTTCTCCGTGTCTCTCAATCAAAGCCGCAATTTCAGTTATAGAAATTCTGCCCACAAGTAACCGACTAAAATTCATATCTTCAACTATAGCTTTGCCACTTAATTGCAAAGTATCTTTAACTGGTTTAGAAGCTTGCAGAATTTTGATCAGATGTTCATGATTGATGTGTTCCCATGTCACCTGATCACCGAATCCAGATCGATCAATTGCTTCTTGAGATGATGCGTTCCATTTTATGCCATTATTACAAGCTAATGCCCGCACCTGGGGAATATATCCATCCCGAATTAAACTCCGGGCTTCTTCTACTTTGGCCAGTAAACGTTGATTAATATGCTCTAATTTTGCAGTGGGATCAAACAAAAATCGAATCGCATTAATGAGCGCCGTGATACCATTTTCAGGAAAATTAGTCTTACCTTCTAGATCATTTACATACTTTACCTGAAATAAACTAACTGTAAACTCACCATCATATTCTTCAGAAATGTGCATGGCATCCACACCAAAATCTCCACCACCTTCGGTCAAACAATCAAAGGTATTAGAGTCTTCTAAATCTAGAATAGTTTGCACACAAAAATATACAAATGCCAAGGATTTAAGTTTGCCAGCATCATTAATATTTAATTCTTCAGCAGCCCGTTGTCGAATGGCATCAATCACTGATTGCAAACGTTGATCAATAATAGAGGCATTAATATTCATGATTTGTATTTGAGAGAGTGACTTGATAGTTTACTAATAATCTGACTATAAAGCTAGAACTAAACGAAGACCTTCATTAATAAGCAACATTGCGCTATTATCTACCTGTCCTACCTGCTCTATTAAAAATGACTTATCCACAGTAATTACTTGGGAAACATTCACAACGGAATCTTGGGATAAACCAGTTTCATCTGTTGTTAGTAAAATATTTCCTGGAGCTTGGGCCAATCGCAGATTAGTTGTGAGAACAGCAGCAATCACAGTTCTAATTCGACTCCTATTAAACTCATCTGATTGAATAATCAAAACAGGTCTACGATATCCTGGTTCAGAAGCAACAGGTATGGGCAGTTCTGCCCACCAAATTTCACCTCGCTGCATCACCAATTTTCCTCTGATATTGTATGGGCTTGTAGACTGACAAACAATGGATCAAGACTGCTATCTTGATCGGCATATACAGCATCTAACTGTTCAGTAATTTGATCCGGTTTATGCGATCGCAAATACTCTTGAAGTGCTACAGCATAAAGCTGACTACGGGATAAGCCTTTATGTTTTGCAAATTGTTCAGCAGCTTCAAAAAGAGGGTCAGGAATGGAAATTGCTGTTTTCATAACTTGGTATAACTTTAGTTATACCTTAATGTTAGCAACTTTTTGTAATTATGGCAATAATCGCTTTAGGACTATAACTAAACTCTCAAAACTCTCTTTGCGTCTCTGCACCTCTGGGTGAGGGGCAAAAAATCTACTGTAGAGACGCAAATTCCCCAATCCCTAGCCCTAGAAATGCTAAAATCAATGACTTGATTCCTTAAAGATAACAATTATGGCATCCATCCGCGAATTGCACGAACAGATAATCACTAAAGAACGTTCTGCCGTTGAAATTACCCAAGAAGCATTAAATCGGATTCAAGAGTTAGAACCCAAACTGCACAGTTTCCTCACTGTCACGACAGAACAGGCTTTAAAACAAGCTCAAGCTGTGGATGCAAAAATCGCTGCGGGAGAAGAAATTGGACTGTTAGCGGGGATTCCCATCGGCATTAAAGACAATTTGTGTACCAAGGGGATTGTTACCACCTGCGCTTCCCGGATTTTAGAAAATTTTGTCCCCCCTTACGAATCCACCGTTACCCAAAAACTAGCTGATGCTGGGGGTGTCATGGTGGGTAAAACTAATTTAGATGAGTTTGCTATGGGGAGTTCTACAGAAAACTCCGCTTATCAAGTTACCGCTAATCCTTGGGATTTATCCCGTGTTCCGGGTGGTTCTTCTGGTGGTTCAGCAGCAGCAGTAGCAGCAGATGAATGTGTGGTTTCTCTGGGTTCTGATACGGGGGGTTCAATTCGTCAACCTGCGTCTTTCTGCGGTGTGGTAGGAATGAAACCGACCTATGGCTTAGTTTCCCGTTATGGTTTGGTGGCCTATGCTTCTTCTCTCGACCAAATTGGACCATTTGGACGCAGTGTAGAAGATGCAGCTATATTATTGAGTGCGATCGCAGGTTATGATCCCCAAGATTCTACCAGTCTCAAGGTCCCAATTCCTAACTATGCAGCTAGTTTAAAACCGGATCTCAAAGTTGGCAAAAAATTGAGAATTGGTGTGATTACAGAAACCTTTGGTGCAGGTTTAGATCCTCAAGTAGAAGCTGCTGTTACTAAAGCTATTGAACAACTGCAAGAATTAGGTGCAGAAATTCATCCTATTTCCTGTCCTAGTTTCCGCTACGGTTTACCAACTTACTACATTATCGCCCCCTCGGAAGCTTCAGCTAATTTAGCCCGTTATGATGGCGTTAAATATGGTTTACGTTCTCCTGATGCGGATAATCTTTTATCAATGTATACCCGGACTCGTTCTCAAGGCTTTGGGGCGGAAGTGAAACGCCGGATTATGATTGGTACTTATGCCCTTTCCGCTGGTTATTATGATGCCTATTATTTGAAAGCGCAAAAAGTCCGCACTTTAATTAAACAAGACTTTGAAAAAGCTTTTGAAACAGTAGATGTTTTGATTTCTCCCACTGCACCTACCACTGCATTTACAGCGGGAGAAAAAACTACCGATCCTTTGAGTATGTATTTGAATGATTTAATGACTATTCCCGCTAATTTAGCTGGTTTACCAGGAATTAGTTTACCTTGTGGGTTTGATAGTCAAGGTTTACCAATTGGGCTACAAATAGTTGGCAAAGCCTTGGGAGAAGAGCAACTTTTCCAAGTAGCTTATGCTTATGAACAATCAACTAATTGGCATTTACAAAAACCGAAAATTGGTTAAGCTGTTACCCACCTAAGTTGTATAATCATAAAATGGTTAAATCTTGTGGGGTGGGCATCTTGCCTGCCATACTTATACAAATTAAATGCAGTACAGCTTATTGATCAACCAATCTGTCAGATGTATCAACAACGGTGACAATATATAGGGCTGGCTGAGTAAAGGTACAACCGATTCTGAATCAGGGCTTCGCGGATTTTTAGCATAAAAAAGTGCAAGGCTATGGCATTTAGAGCGTCAAAGTCCTTGCATTTCTAAGGAAAATCAGGGGGTGAATTTGGAAACCAATCTTCAAAGCCACCATTTTTCGCACTGTTTGGTATCTAGGTTTTCTATGGGTAATTTTTCAGCAAGCCCTAACTAGAAAATCAGGTTTCTACAGAGACGAGGACGACGGTAATGTTGTCGTGTCCACCTTCTTCTTTTGCGGCTTCTACAAGAGATTTGGCCGCTGCTTCTAAAGAAGGTATGTCTTGAAGGTAGCTGGTAATTTTATGGTCTACAAGTTCTTCCGTGAGTCCATCACTGCATAATAATAAGCGATCGCCATGTTGTAAATCTAGTTGTTGGACTGAAATCTGATTCAGGTCTTCTCTACCCAAACAACTGGATAAAACGTGACGATAGGGATGAACTCTAGCTTCATCAGGAGTAATATCGCCTATTTTCAGTGCTTTGGCAATCCAGGTATGGTCTTCTGTAATTTGTTGTAATTGTGATTTTCGCAGACGGTAAAGACGGGAATCACCAACATGACCGCATACAGGAGATTCTCCCGGACGAATGACAACTACTACCGCTGTTGTTCCCATATCAGCACGTTGAGGATGATTTTGCTGATCTAGCATTATGGCTTGATTTGCGGTAGATAGGGCAAGTTGTAGTAGTTTTGATGCTGATTCGGAGGATTGCCAATTTTGCTCTAAATATGAACGAATTTCTTGAGTAGCGATACGACTAGCCTCTTCTCCTCCTGCATGACCACCCATACCGTCAGCGACTATAAAGAATCGCCCTGTGGGATCAATATAGTAGGCATCTTGATTATAAGCACGAATAAGCCCCGGATCTGATAAACCGGTAGAGTCAAGTTTCATAGATTTTTCGTAAGCGACTAATTAATACATTCGATCATAACGGTCGAGACGCAAAAGCAACCGAATCAGTAGGAATGACATTGATGCTGCGATTAAACCAATCAGACTGGCTAACCATACATAATGACTAACTAGGAGAATTGTAGCTGCAATTGTCAGACCACTAATGATCACAGCATAACTCATTCCCAGTTGAATATTACTCTGTCGCCGTATCAGGCGTTCTGTTTCTACGGACCGAACGCGGAGACGGATATCCCCGCGTTCTATTTTATCCAACGTATCTTCTAATCTCCGTGGTAATCCTAAAGCAGTGCTGCTAACTTGGACTGCTTGACGACTTAATTCATTCAAGAAGCTATTCCCCTCAGAACTACTGTTATCTGTCATAAGCTGCATTGCATAAGGCTGGGCAACTTCCATAAAATTAAATTCTGGATCTAGACCTTTACCGACTCCTTCCAGGGTGGAAAAGGCACGCATGACAAAGGTGAAGGTTGCTGGAAATCTAAATGGTTGATCATAGGCCAGTTCGTACAGATCTTCACTGATAGCTGCCACCGATTGGTTTTCAAAAGGCTTATCCATGAAGTTATCCAGCATATACTGGACAGAACGACGGACAGGCCCCATGTCCTCAACTGGGGCGAGCGCTCCTAAATCAATTAGGGATTTTACCACACGATCGCCATCTTTTTGGGCGATACCAAATAAAGTTTCCATTAGTCCTTCCCGGACATTGGATTTAATTGTACCCATCATCCCGAAGTCGTAGAAAATCAAAGCCCCTTCGGGACTAACTGCCAGATTCCCAGGGTGGGGATCAGCGTGAAAGAAGCCATTATTTAGAAGTTGATGTAAGTAAGCTTGTGCGCCATAACGAGCGATCGCTTTTCTGTCTACACCCGCAGCCTCCAAGGCCTCATACTGACTAACTTTAATTCCAGGTAAATACTCTAAAGTAATTACCCTAGACGTAGCATAACGCCAATATACTCTTGGTACTTTTACCCAATCATAAGTGCGGAAATTCCGGCGAAAAGTATCGGCATTGCGACCTTCATTTAGATAATCAATTTCTTCCCAGAGAATACGACAACATTCCTCATATATACCCATCCAATCTCTACCCCGTCCCCATTTGGGGTGGTTTTGAAAGTAACGGGCAATACCTTTAAGAATGTCTAAATCAATTTCAAATAGCTTCTTGAGTCCAGGCCTTTGTACCTTGACAACAACGGACTCACCAGTGTACAGAGTAGCCTTGTGAACTTGACCTAAACTAGCAGCAGCCAGGGGAACAGGTTCAAAATCTTGGAAAAGTGAAGAAATTGGTTTATCCAACTCCTGTTCAATAATTCCTTCCACCTGTTCATAACTAAATGCGGGAACTTTGTCTTGTAACTTAGATAACTCCTCCACATATTCAGTCGAGAAAATATCAGCACGAGTAGAAAACAACTGTCCTACCTTAATAAAAGTCGGACCCAAATCCAAGAATGTAGTTCTAATCCAGATTGCTTGGGCTTTGCGTCTAGCTGCTTGCTTGGCTTCTGTCATACCACCGGGGTAACTCCAGGGCTTGCTATAGCGCCAAATTTTGAACATCAAGGTCAAGACAAAAGACCAAATATCCACAAAGCGGCGTTTGCTAGAGTATTCTTCCCGATTCCAACGGTATGCTTTGCCTGAGTAACCTTGTTCCATATTTTTCTTATACCGTCGGCTTGAGAGGGAGCAGGAGAAGCTGGGAGGGTAAGGGATATGGGTGGCTGGGGCAGCTGGGGCGGAATTTTCCCATTACCCATTACCCATTACCCATTACCCATTACCCATTACCTATTTTGCAGCATTGCGATGCTTCTGCAATTCACTTCTTAATAGAGCGATTTCCGCCCTTAATTCGTCAATTTCGGTCTGTAAGTCTAAAGAATCTGCACCAGATGAACTATTTGTCGTTTTTCCAGTTGCAGATGATTCTGCTGCCCGATTAGCTCGTGCCATCACTTCTTCTGTAAACTGGCGTAGCTGCTCTTTAGCTTCAGCATCAAATTTGCCCAGTTCACTCAAAGCATCAGTCAAGGCGACTTCTACACGCTCATTAATCACTTCGGCTACTGCTCTGCCTACGAAAAAGGCTTGCACAAGGGTATTACTCATAAATTTTTGTAAAGTTGCTCCGCAAAAAGATTATAACCTGCCTGGATGCTGTAATGTTTCCATTTGCAACTTTGCTGAGTTAGGGAAATACAACCACCGTCAAATATCCATAAAATCGGGATGACAGGATTCGAACCTGCGGCATCCTGCTCCCAAAGCAGGCGCGCTACCAAGCTGCGCTACATCCCGTAAATCTATCAAAGCCAATTTTCACATAACTTAAATTATGTTTTTTGGTTCTTCCTGCCCATCATATCACAAAAAAGAATAAATGCAAACCCAATAATCTATAAAAAATCAGACTATGGAAAACATCCTGGGAGAAATCAGGCACAAACCAGGATTTTCCCGGAATTTTCACTTAAATTACCCCCATTATTCCCCAATGCCTCATCCCCAATAACCAAATTACTGAGGATACCAAAACATTCCTTTGATACCTTCAGGGTCTGGCATAAAGCCCATAGTTTTATAGAAATCTACAACATGGGCATCAGCAAAAAGAGTCACATTACTAATTTCTTCGCTCCTTAGTTTTTTGAGGACATATTTCATTAAAGCCTTACCTAGTCCTCTACTTTGAAAATCAGGATGAACCACTACATCCCAAATGGTGGCATTAAAAGCATGGTCTGAGGTAGCACGGGCAAAACCAATCAACCGCTTCTTGTTTCCTCGTACTTGCCACATGGAGGCCACGAGAAAACTATGCTCAATCGCTTTTTTTACTTTTCTGAGAGGGCGACGTGACCAGCCAACTGCGTCACAGAGTTCTTCTAGTTCATAGAGGTCAATATCTCTTTCTGTACTGAAAACGATTTGATCCTTACCTAAACTAGAATTACTTCCAACTGCTGCTGTATACTCATTAACAGCAGTAGTTTTATTTGTCGCTAAAGATTCAGGAGTGCTAAACCAAGTTTTCCAAAAACCCATGCCAACGCAGTTCGGTTAGTATGACTGAAATTGGTTACCACTTTTTAAGAGTGTTGATTCACATTTAACATCGCTATGACCATAGCGAGTTATCGGGTGTTTCTTACCAATCACCTTTAACTTTAGCATTTTGTTTTGGTACTACTCTATAAAACTCGTCCAAAGTCCAAATTTTTCCCACAAATTTCCTTAGGACTACTTTAATGAATATCAATGGACAAGCTTAAACTTATATTCGGCTAATTAATATCCAATTCAATGACACAAGAATCACAGGTAATTTAACTGATACACTGTAGAATAAGATAATTCAGCTAGTTCAAAATTTAATTTTTGTTTTGTTGAATTTTTGAATTATTCTTTTCCTGTTTGTATTTAGTTGTATTTATTCGCACCCAAATTTATGGGTACGATGTTTAACTATGGCAACAATAGAAATCTTAGGTGTTCCACATACTTATGAGCTAACCGCTCCTACATCATGTCCCCATACTTTAGTATTTATCCACGGTTGGCTAAATAGCCGCATATACTGGCAACCCGTAATTTCTCGTCTATCACTAGATTTACAGTGTTTATCTTACGATTTACGAGGGTTCGGTGAATCACAGTCCCAGGTAACATCAGATTCAGATATAGACCTGACTCCCACAGGCTCTAGCATGGTTGCTTCGTCCTTGGATTCTCTATATTCTCCATTCGCTTATGCTCAAGATTTAGCTGTTCTTCTCCAGCACCTGAATATTTCTAGTGCTTGGCTCATAGGTCATTCTCTGGGTGGTACTATTGCTCTGTGGACAGCGACTCAATTACATGATTGTATTCAAGGTGTAATTTGTATTAATGCCGGTGGTGGAATTTATCTTAAAGAAGCATTTGAGCAATTCCGTGCCGCAGGACAGAAATTTTTACAAGTCCGTCCCCGTTGGCTTTCGCAAATGCCCTTAATTGATTTGTTATTTACTAAAGCTAGTGTATTGCGTCCTTTAGAGCGTTATTGGGCGCGTCAAAGATTAATTGATTTTATTGTAGCTGATCCAGAAGCTGCTCTGGGAACTCTTTTCGCATCTACTACGGAACAAGAAATTAACTGTTTACCCCAGTTAGTATCAAAATTGAAGCAGCCAGTATATTTTTTAGCGGGTGCTGACGATAAGGTAATGGAACCCAAATATGTCCGCCATTTGGCCAGTTTTCATTGGCTTTTCCGATGTGTTGGTGATAATGTGATTGAAATTCCTGATTGTGGGCATTTGGCTATGTTAGAGCAACCGGAAGCCGTAGCTGAACATATTCGGTCAGTAGTCATTGGTTATTAACGTAAGTTGTACAAAGATTTGTAGAACAATTATCGGAAACCAGATTTTCTCAATTGTTAAATTTGGTAAAAATAAAAATCGGTGTGTAAAATCCGTTGGAAAATAGAGGAGTTTCACAGAGAAATTAAACAATTAACAGGCATTGAATCATGTCAATGTCCTAAGGCACGCCTGCAAAGAAATCATATTACTTGTGCTATGTTGGTTTGGCTGAAACTGAAAAATTTAGCCTATCAAACAGGTCAAACTATTTATAAAATCAAGCATAGTTTGGTTTCTAATTATCTAATTGGTGCAACTAAAACGTCTAGATGTTAGGATGTATTTGGTCTAATTTAAATGACCACTTGGCTGCCTTCACTAGTGATCGCTTGTGGCAGTTGCGTAAGTTCTGGTCAAAAATCTCAACTTACTGGTGGGGATGTAGAAACCACATCTTCAACGAAATAAGATCGGGTAGTTCATATTAATATTAGTTAATAATCACCGAATCAATTTTAATCTTCCGGTTCTGACTTGCTGTTGTGACAGATTGGATAGTATTTATGCAAATTGAGTTCTAATATGTTAGAATTATAGCAAAATATGACAACTATTCAAAGTTTATTTGACATAATTTTGTATTTTGTCAAGTTGAAGGCTAAAATTTACATTTTTTGGAGTTTTGGAGTCTATGACAACCTCACAGGAGAGGATTATCCCGACAGATTTGCGAAATGAAATGTCGCGGTCTTATCTAGAATACGCTATGAGCGTCATTGTGGGTCGGGCGTTACCAGATGCTAGGGATGGTCTAAAACCTGTGCATCGTCGCATCCTCTATGCTATGCACGAACTAGGTTTGCTACATGATCGCCCCTTTAGAAAATGCGCCCGTGTCGTAGGGGAAGTATTGGGTAAATATCACCCCCATGGTGACACGGCAGTGTATGATGCTTTGGTACGGATGGCACAGGATTTTTCCATGCGATCGCCTCTCATCAGTGGACATGGTAACTTTGGTTCAGTAGACAATGATCCACCGGCAGCAATGCGGTACACAGAATGTCGTTTACACGCCTTAACTAGTGTAGCCCTCCTCCAAGATATTGAAGCCGAAACCGTAGACTTTGCTGATAACTTCGATGGTTCTCAACAAGAACCAACGGTTTTACCCTCCCGCATTCCCCAACTCTTGTTAAATGGTTCTTCGGGAATTGCAGTGGGAATGGCGACAAATATTCCTCCGCATAATTTGGGAGAATTGATTGATGGATTAGTAGCATTAATTCACAATCCTGAAATTACTGACATACAATTAATGCAGTATATTCACGGTCCCGATTTTCCCACCGGGGCGCAGATATTGGGAACAAGTGGCATTAAAGACGCTTATACCACAGGTCGCGGTTCAATCACCATGCGGGGTGTAGCTAATATTGAAACCATTGAACAACGCAACCGTCCAGACCGGGAAGCAATTATCATTACCGAATTACCTTATCAAACCAATAAAGCCGCATTAATCGAAAAAATTGCCGAATTGGTGAATGATAAGAAAATCGAAGGTATTGCAGATATCCGTGATGAAAGCGATCGGGACGGCATGAGAATCGTCATCGAATTAAAACGTGATGCCTATCCCCGTGTCGTTTTAAACAACCTTTACAAGCAAACTCCCCTACAGGCTAACTTTGGGGCGAATATGTTGGCATTAGTCAATAGCGAACCTCAAACCCTTAGCCTCAAACGATTCCTCAGCGTTTTCCTAGACTTCCGCATTTTCTCCATAGAACGCCGTACCCGCTACGAATTACGGAAAGCAGAAGAAAGGGATCACTTATTGCAGGGATTACTAATTGCTCTGTCACAATTAGATGCAATTATTGTTTTAATTCGTCATGCACCGGACGCACCCACAGCCAAAGGAGAGTTAATTACCAATTACGGACTTTCCGAAGTGCAAGCAGACGCAATTTTACAAATGCAGTTGCGACGGTTAACGGCGCTAGAAGCGGATAAAATTCGCCTGGAACACGAAGAATTACAAGTTAAAATCACCGACTTACAGGATATTTTAGCCAGACGGGAACGGGTTTTAGAAATCATCGAAACGGAAATCGCCCAAATTAAAGCCAGCTTTGCTACACCCCGGCGCACGGTTATCACCCATGGAGAAGGAGATATAGATGACATTGACCTAATTGCTAACGAAAAAGCAGTGATTCTGGTGACAGAACAAGGTTACATCAAACGGATGCCCGTCAACACCTTTGAATCTCAAAACCGCGCTACTAGGGGTAAGGCTGGTGCTAAAGTTAAAGATGATGATACCATCGAGCATTTCTTAACTTGCTGTGATCATGATAGCATCTTATTCTTTAGCGATCGCGGAGTTGTCTACTCACTCAAAGCCTATCAAATACCCGTAGGTTCGCGCACCAGTCGAGGGACACCCATAGTCCAAATGTTACCCATTCCCAAGGAAGAGAAAATTACGTCTATTGTCCCCGTAGACGAATTTAGCAGCGAAGAATATCTGGTGATGCTCACCAAAGGCGGTAACATCAAAAAAACCGTCTTAGAAGCATTTAGCCACATTCGCGCCAACGGACTAATTGCCATATCCTTAGAAGAAGGTGACCAACTACGCTGGGTGAGAAGAGCCAGAGTAGAAGACAGTATAATAATCGGTTCACGTCAAGGTATGGCCATTCACTTCCGCTGTACTCATGACCAACTGCGTCCTCTGGGAAGAGCCACTCGTGGTGTAAAATCCATGAAACTCAAGGATAAAGACGAACTCATAGGTATGGATATCCTACCTGCGGCCATTCTCGACACCTTAGATACTAGCACAGAAGGGGAAATAGAAGAAACAGCAGAAATAGAAGAAACCTTAGAAATTGCTGAAATTGAAAATACCGAAGAAACAGCAGAAACCAGTAACAGCAATAGTACCGGACCATGGGTACTAGTCATTACCGTAGGCGGTTATGGTAAGCGTGTGCCTGTTTCTCAATTCCGACTGCAAAACCGGGCTGGTCAAGGTTTAATGGCCACCAAATTCAAGACCCGCAAAACCAAAGACAAACTAGCCACTTTAAGAATTGTCAACAGCGACGACGAAATCATGATGGCCACCAATCGTGGTATTATTATACGTCAAGCCGTCAATGCAATTTCTATTCAATCAAGATCAGCCACTGGAGTTAAAGTGCAACGTTTAGATGAAGATGATGCCATTACCGGAGTTGCGATTGTTCCCCCCGACACTGGTGATCATGGAGAACTAGAGGACGCAGAATAAACCATTTAAAATTAGACGTTGCTGACTTAAAAACTCTTACCTTTGCGCCTTTGCGCCTTTGCGTGAGACTGCTTAATCAGTAACGTCCAAAATTAAACAAAATGCTAAAACTCAGACACCAGAAGATATCCAGTCCCATCATCTATTATACCTTGTCTCTCCTCAGTGGCATATTCATGGGAACAACCGTCGCCCCTATTGGTGCATGGTTCTTAGCCTGGGTATCCCTAACCCCCTTGTGGATACTACTAATTAAAATTACACCAAAAACAGACAAAAATTACCCATCTGCCCCTGTTCTTGGCTTCATCTGGGGCATCGGTTATCACGGTGTCGCATTGTCATGGATTACAGGTATTCATCCCATGGACTGGCTGGGTGTCCCTTGGCTACCGAGCTTAACTATTACCCTATTTTGTTGGGCATTTATCAGCCTCTGGGGGGGAATTTTCGTCTCTATTTGGGCGGCTTTAATGGTGCGTCTAGACAGGGGAAACCCTTATTTGCGTGTCCTCATTGGTACAATCCTTTGGTGTAGCTTAGAAAGCCTCTGGAGTGCCGGGCCTTTATGGTGGAGTTCTCTAGCTTACACTCAATCACCATACAATCTCGTAATTCTCCATTTAGGACAACTTTCAGGACCCAATACTGTCACTGCGGTAATTGTCGCTTTTAATGGCTTTATTGCTGAATATCTCACGCAAAGGCGCAAAGACGCAAAGGAAGAAAGAATAACTCATCCAAAAACCTCTGTGTCCTCTGTGCCTCTGTGGTTCGTTAATTCCCACTTAATCCTAGCCACCACCCTATTAATTACCTCCCATTTTATTGGCCTTATCCTCTATAGCAACCCCCTGAATTTTACCCCAAATACAGCTTTGAAAATTGGCATTATTCAAGGTAATATTCCTAATAAAATTAAGGTTCTTCCTCAAGGTTTGCGTCAGGCTATGACAGCTTACACTCAAGGATATTTAAATTTAACTAATCAAGGTGTCCAAGCTGTTCTTACTCCAGAAGCTTCTCTACCTATTTTTGCCCGTGACTTACCCCAAACTACTCTGTTAGCTGCTATTCGAGAACGGGGTGTTATAGCTTGGATAGGTGCTTTTGGTGAACAAGGAAGTAGTTATACAAATAGTTTATTTACAGTTATTAATAATGGAGAAATTACCAGCCGTTACGATAAATCTAAACTTGTACCATTGGGAGAATATATTCCTTTTGAAAATATTTTAGGAGGAATTATTCAACGTTTATCACCACTAGAAGCACATCAAGTTCCGGGTCAAGTTAATCAAATTTTTGATACTCCTTTTGGTAAGGTGATTATTGGTATTTGTTATGAATCAGCTTTTGCGGAAAATTTCCGTTATCAAGCTGCTATGGGTGGGAAATTTATCCTCAGTTCTTCTAATGATGCTCATTATACGCCAGCAATGGCAAATCAACACCATGCCCAGGATATCATGCGGGCAATTGAAACTGATAGATGGGCTGTAAGGGCAACAAATACCGGCTATTCCGCATTTATTAATCCTCATGGTGAAACTTTATGGAAATCAGGATATAATACCTACGAAACCCACGCAGAAACTATTTATCCCCGTCAAACTCAGACTTTATATGTACGCTGGGGAGATTGGTTAACGCCTTTATTGTTGTTTCTGAGTGCTTTAATTTGGTTTTTTTGATTCCCTCTCTATTTCTATTATATTTTCTTGTCTCAGTAGAACGGGATCTGAGAATAGAAGTATTTGCTTGCGGACTAGGATTAAGACTATCATTATAATCCTCCAAAAGATGAAGGTTTAGGGTGTATTAAGTAGGTTGGCGTTAAAAATTGTCATTGTGGCGAGGGAACAGGGAACAGAAAGGAGGTTTTGGTCACCTTTACTTTTCGTTACATATTTCGGTTTTTTCCGTTCACTTACTTAGTTTATTCCTATCTATTCAGTTTTGAAGTAGACGATTTAAAATTATTTTGCCTTGGGGACTAATTACCTGAACACGAATAAATCTGGGATCACTTGGTTTCCAAATTACTTGATATTTTGTTCCATTATTATTCCAAGTGTATAGTTGACGTTGTTTAGTTCCAGAAGCGACAGCACCAGATAAACTAATATTGGAATTACTATTACGGTTTTCACCATAATAGTAATAAGCATTATTGGTAAAAGCTAAGGTGACAGTCCAATCTTTATCCGTAAATTCACCTGCCGGATAGTCAAACTTTTTAACAGCTATAGCTTGATTAGGAATAGCTACATCAATCATTGCGGGTGTAGAAATTCCCAAAATTGCCGATAAAATGATGGCTTTATAGTTCATAATCTTCTCCTTTACAAATCTCAAGTTATCTGGGTTTGTGTTTACTAGGAAGCAAAATCATTAACATTATGAAGTGGGAATTTCCTGCTCCCATTCCTTATCTGGAAAGATGCTATCTTTTTTTTATTAACCAAAGAAAAGTATAAGTACCGTGAAAGGAAAGATAAACCCAAGCTTCAATAGTAAAATTGTGGTATAAAACCATTAATCCTAATAAGATAGCAAATGTTAGACCTTATTTTCATATTCTGCTTTTTGATGAAAGGGTATAAAGTTAGGAAAACAAATAGAGAGACAGTCCGGTTTATTCTATCTCTCTGACATCATTATTTCTTCGCAATTATCCAGACTGCGTGAACAATTCCAGGGATATAACCAAATAACGTCAAGACGATATTAATCCAAAAGTCTAGACCAAAACCTACTTGTAAAAATACTCCCAAAGGTGGGAAAAAAATCGCTACTACAATTCTAATTACATCCATATTCATGATATTCTCTTGTTAATGTTCCACATTTATAGAGTTAACATCACCGTCTGTCATGATCATTCCTGAAAAGATTCGGTAAACCCCACTCTTCAACCACCACTGATTTTAGCCTTGTAACCTAATTTTACCAAAATCTCTAAGATCTTCTGTTTATGGTCTCCCTGAACTTCAATTTCGTTATCTTTCACCGTCCCACCAGTACCGCATTGGGCTTTTAACTGTTTTAATAAAGTAGCCAAGGTTTCCGGTTTAGTTTGAAAACCAGTAATAACCGTGACAGTTTTCCCTTTCCGTCCAGCGCGAGTGGCTTGGATTCTTACATTTTGCTGATTTGGGGGTAAATCCTGCATTCCCCGCTCTACAGCGCGTTCCAGTGGGGGTGAACTACCGTTACCAAATTCTTGGTAGACAAAGCCTTTGTCAGATTTCGGATTAGCCATACAATTTAATGCGGAAAAAATAGACTTTCATAACAATACCTTAGCCAAAACAAGAGTATGAACAGAGGTCTGATGTAGTAGAGTTATAGTTTTTCAAAATAACAACTTAAAATCTACGCACAGACCATACTCGATATTCTAACACTCTTGCAATGGCTTTGTAAATTGGCAAAGGTATTGATTGAAAATAGGTTTTGATGCCATTTTTGGTGATTCATGATTACTCAAATTTCTTTTTTGTTTTCAGATGTCTATTTTCATTCTTGTTTCCTTTTTTTACTTATGTGACAGTTGATCTGCGGAAGGTGGATGATTAAGGTGGAGAGAAAATTGATGACAATAATTGTGCGTGATTAAATTGTTACTCCATTATTTGCCGCCTCCTGCGTGGTATAAATACGGTTATTCTTAACACAACTAATTTTAAGATGGTCTAAATCCGCTGCAAGAGTTTGAGAAGTTGAAAAAATAGGCCTTGGTATTGGTAAACCCCAGGCATCTTCTAAATTTTCCCAGGAGGGTGAAAAAGCTGGTAACGCCAAAGGACAAGCCTTCCAAACACCTTGGACTGGTGCGGTCAACTTTTCACACATACCACCACGGCGACCCTGTGGCTGGTAATAACGACAATAACGACAAGTAGATGTTAAACGCTTAGTTGCTTGATATGCCTTCATCTTCAGTACCATAGGACTAGCCAACATACTTATATATTTTCCTTGTTTACCAAAATAGGGATGAAGGGCAAAAAGTTATTATTGGATATGGGTTATAGCCATTATTATCAATAAATAAACTTTATTATCTCTTTAGATTTTTGTTATATTTGTAAATGATTCTTAGAGTGTCTACATACTCAATTTAAACTAAAACATATTAGGGATCAAGGTTAAAAGTCTGATTTTAGATTTACTCCGATTTTTTTTAGTCTACTTTGGATAGATTTAAACTCAGTTTTTAGCATCTAGTTGACTCCATTATTTACAATCAACTGACAATAGTTCAATATCATAATCAAGGGCTGATTATTTACCTCAACCGCTTAGAACAGCACAGAGAACAAACATTCCAGCGTTCCAGTTCACCTGGTGGGCTAGGACATTGACATTCAGGACATAAAGGGAGATAATGCGATCGCTCCTGCATCAGCCTAGCCCAATTCTTAAAAGTACCTAGAGCATTGTCAAGACTCGGTGTGACTAACTTCTCAGCAACTAGATCATCAGCAACATAACTGGGGTGTTCTGAAGCAAAAATAGTTATTTGTGTTTCCGTCCTTGGTAAACTCTTCCACCCCGCAGTCGAAAAGCGAATATCTATCAAAGATGTAGATAGCTTGTGGTTTAATTTCATGAGTATGGTTTTCCGTTCAAAGGTCAAATTTTGCGCCCAAGCAGCGCTAGACGTTGCTACCCACACAACATCACGTTGAATTGACAAAGGACGAGTTTGTACCGCAACCCCAGCACCGACAATTTCCACCCAACAATTCAGCAACCGGGGAAATAATTGTTCTTGCCATACTGCTGAACGTTGGATATTCCCTAAAACCTGATTAATTGACTTTAAAGACATATTTTGTTAGTAGTTTTACTATTTCAATTACTTAGGAAATATACATTATCTTGCTTGTCCTGACCTAATCCTTGATTAAGAGGTTGTTTTAAAAGTCTAAATTCATACTAACTGGGGCGATTCTAAATCGCGGCTACACAGGCAAAACCCACTTGCTTGGGTTTGAAATGGATTTTCTGTTAGTCGGCACCGGCGGACTTCGTTTGTGTAGTAGCATTCGCAATTAATAGACCATAATTCTCAATCTACTACCAAACCAAAAATCACATCTATACCCAAGTATCCTAATTTAGCGACTTAGGAATTTCGACAACTCGCAAGATACCAAAGACATAGTAGATTTAACGACAAAAGTCAAACCAACCCCGGAAATTACCAGCAACAATTCCCAAAATTAAGATACTATAGAAAGTGTGGCCTTGCTGATAGCAATCTTTGCGTCTTGGCAGGAACCATAATTTATATTGCCATATATCGCCATTGTCCAGCATAATCCTGAAATTTGTCGCATTTCCACAAAAACCAGTCTCATAGTCCTGTAAATGGTCAAGGGAAAACCAATATGGAAGTTATCAAGCGTATTCTGAGGCTAATTCGTGCTGATTTTAATAGTCTAATTAGCAATTCAGAAGATCCAGAAAAAATTCTGGAAAAAACTTTCATGGAAATGCAAGATAATTTGGTACAATTACGTCAGGGTGTAGCTCAAGCGATCGCCACACAAAAGCGCACAGAACGCCAAGCAGCCGCAGCGGAATCCCAAAGCGAAGAATGGTATCGTCGCGCTCAATTATCCCTCCAGCAGGGTAATGAATCTCTAGCACGGGAAGCCCTTACCAAACGTAAATTTTACCAAGAAACTGCCACAACCTTAATCAACCAAATTAATCAGCAAAAAGATGTAGTGACCAAGTTGAAGCAGGATATGCGGACTCTAGAATTAAAATTGGCTGAGGTGAAAACCAAAAAAGATATGTATATCGCTCGCGCACGTTCGGCCGAAGCTTCCTATCGGCTTCAAGAAATGCTGAGTGGAGTTTCCCATCAATCTAGTTTAAGCGCATTAGAACGAATGGAAGAAAAAATTTTACAGATAGAAGCAAGATCAGAGATTATTAATCAATTGAGTGGTGATGATTTGGAAAAAAAAATTGCATCCTTAGACTCTCATAATCATATTGATACAGAACTAGCAGCTATGAAAAATTATATTCTCAATCAAGGAGAAAATCCGCATCCGGATCATAATTTACCCAAAACACCAGAACCATAAGTAAGTTTGACGGGTTAATATAGCCGTATATACTTGAATTAGGTACGAAAATTAGGAAACCGCTATACAGCAAACTTAATTTTACTCCTTTCCTCTTCTTTTGTCTCCTGACTTCTGACTCCTGAATTTTTCTCTATATGATAGGTTCATGATTCAGAATAGAAAAAAAGATCCAAACTGGAAATATCACATTGGTATAGGTAGCTATTAACAAAAAAAGCTAACTATTTAACCAAAAACCCAAACCTTGTAAGGAAAGATAAATTTATGGGATTATTTGATCGTCTTAAACGGGTAGTTGGTGCTAATCTCAATGATTTAGTCAGTAAAGCCGAAGATCCAGAAAAAATGCTCGAACAAGCCCTCTTGGAAATGCAAGAGGACATGGTAAAATTGCGTCAAGGCGCAGCCCAAGCCATAGCATCTCAAAAACGGACTGAAAAACAGTACCAAGACGCTGTGAATGAAGTCAATAAATGGCAGCGTAACGCCCAACTCGCTATTCAAAAAGGTGATGAGAGTCTAGCGCGTCAAGCCTTAGAACGCAAAAAAACTTATAATGATACAAGTGTAGTTTTAAAAACTAGTCTAGACCAACAAAACGTTCAGGTAGAAGGTCTGAAAAAGAATTTAATACAGTTGGAGAGCAAAATTTCTGAAGCTAAAACTAAGAAAGAAATGCTCAAAGCTCGAATTACCGCAGCCAAAGCCCAAGAACAATTGGGAAATATGGTGAGCGGAATGAGTACCAACAGTGCCATGTCCGCTTTTGAGCGCATGGAAGAAAAAGTATTAATGCAAGAAGCTAAATCTCAGGCTGTATCCGAGTTAGTCAGTACAGATTTAAATAGCCAATTTGCAAGATTAGAATCTAGTAGTGATATTGATGATGAATTAGCTGTGTTGATAGAAGGATCTAAACAAAATACACTACCTCCAGCACTACCTCCAGCACAACCAAGCACTACAACTCCAGCACAACCAACTAATACAGCTAAAGCGATTCAACCAGTTGATGCTGAATTAGAAGAACTTAAAAGACAATTAGATAAACTCTAGTTCTTGCAGATAATTTATTTAATTCAGTTAATCCCACAAATATGTGGGATTTTACTTTATTTTTCCCAATGATGATGATAGACTACTAAATAAAAAGCTTAGATAGTAAGCATTTTATAATTGAAAATCCTTCGACCGAGTAAAGCCTAAGTCCAAAACAGGATAACAACTAACTCTCAAATTGGGATAAAGTATTTTGTAAATGAACTTGATTAACTAATGCTACTTTATGGAGACTATCATGGGCAATAGTGTAATAAATATTACTGACGCTGATTTTGAGAAAGAAGTTTTAAAAGCCGAGCAGCCCGTATTAGTATATTTTTGGGCTTCCTGGTGTGGTCCTTGTCGCTTAATGTCACCATTGATTAATTTAGCCGCAACAACTTATAGCGATCGCTTAAAAATTGTTAAAATAGAGGCTGACCCTAATCCAGTGGCTGTCAAGCAATATAATGTAGAAGGTCTTCCCGCTCTCAGGTTAATGAAAGGAGAAGAAGTATTAGAATCTACGGAAGGAGCAATTTCTAAAGATAAATTACTCAGTCTTTTAGATAACCATTTACAGAGTAATTAGTGGTCAGTTAGTGATCAAAACTCTAGAGTTTCTGATCACATACTCGTAACTAATGACCAATGATAAATAATTAAAATGCAATTTGCAACCAGGTTACAACCCTTAAGATCTAACGTATTTGCGGACATGGACACAGCCAAGACCATAGCTTTGGCTGAGGGAAAGGAATTAATTGATTTGTCTTTAGGATCTTCAGATTTACCTACCCAGAATCATATCCTAGAAGCGATCGCTCAATCTGTCCATGATCCTAGCACCCATGGTTATTTATTATTTCGTGGTACTCAAAATTTTCGTCAAGCCGCAGCCCAATGGTATGAACAGAAATTCGGTATCCCAGTTAACCCAGAAACCGAAGTTTTACCCCTAATTGGTTCTCAAGAAGGAACAGCCCATTTACCCTTAGCCATACTTAATCCCGGCGATTTTGCTCTATTATTAGATCCTGGTTATCCTTCCCATGCTGGTGGGGTATACTTGGCTAATGGTCAGATTTATCCCATGGCATTAAAACCAGAAAATAATTTTTTACCAGTTTTTAGTGATATTCCCCTCACTATTTTAGCTCAGTCACGATTGATGGTTTTAAGCTATCCTCATAATCCTACCAGTGCGATCGCCCCTTTATCCTTTTTTCAAGAAGCTGTAGCCTTTTGTCAACACCATAACATTGTTTTGGTTCACGATTTCCCCTATGTAGATTTAGTTTTCACAGAAGAAACCCAAAATCCAAAATCCAAAATCCAAAATCTAAAATCTCCAGTCCCCTCGATTTTACAAGCTGACCCAGAAAAAAGCGTCTCTATTGAATTTTTTACCCTGTCCAAGTCTTATAATATGGGAGGTTTCCGCATTGGTTATGCAATTGGGAATCCAGAATTGATTCAAGCCCTGAAACAAATCAAAGCCACCATTGATTTTAACCAATATTTGGGAATTTTGAACGGAGCGATCGCAGCCCTGACCGGACCGCAAAATGGTGTAAAATCAGCCTTAGCCATTTTCCGTCAACGCCGTGACACATTCATCAAAGCCTTACACAGCATAGACTGGAACGTTCCCACACCGGAGGCCACGATGTACATTTGGGCAAAACTACCTACACAATGGAGTCATAATTCAAGAGAATTTTGCACCGAATTAGTCAAAAAAACAGGTGTAGCAGCTTCTCCAGGTATCGGATTTGGTAAATCTGGTGAAGGATACGTTCGCTTCGCATTAGTGCAAGAACCAGAAATTCTAGCAACTGCTGTAAAGAGAATTTCTAAGTTTATGAATTAAAACACAAACTTGTGCAAATTCAAAATCGCAACTTTGCGCCTTCGCGTCTTTGCGCGAAACATAACACACACTGTTATTATATTAACCCATAATTTTTCAAATTCTCACCATTGAAGCCGCATTTAAAACGTATAACAATAAAAAATTTTCATCTTGTGGGGTGGGCTTCTAGCCCGCCCGCGAAACAAAAACCTTGGTTCGTTTACCAGCAAAATCGCTGTAATCTACACAAAAACCGTTTAAAAATAAAAAATTTTCATCTTGTGGGGTGGGCTTCTAGCCCGCCCAAATCTATAATATAGATACTATTTTAGCCGATTAAACCATTCTCATACTTAGATCCAACCATTTAGACTGAGTAATAGGCGCACTAGTAGAAATATAATCAACACCAGTTTCCGCCACAGCGCGAATAGTCTCTAAATTGACATTTCCCGAAGCCTCAATTTTCACCCGACTACCTTCCTGACGAATCAGCGACACAGCTTGACTCATCATTTCTAAAGGCATATTATCCAACATAATAATATCCGCTTTATACTCTAACGCTTCCCGTACCTGTGCCAAAGTTTCCGTTTCCACCTCAATTGTCAGAGGATAGGGAATGTGAGAACGAACACGGGTAATAGCCTCCCCAATTCCCCCAGCCGCTACAATATGATTATCCTTAATCATCACCGCATCATCCAAACCCATCCGGTGATTTATAGCACCACCTAAAGCAGTCGCGTACTTTTCCAAAATTCTCAACCCTGGTGTAGTTTTGCGCGTATCCACCAATTGAGCAGGTAAATCAGCTATTTTCTCCACATATACGTTAGTTAAACTCGCAATTCCACTTAATCGCATGGTCAAATTTAAAGCCACCCTTTCCCCCATTAACAGAGCATCTAAGGGACCATCAATTTCCGCTATTACCTGTCCTGGTTCACATTTTGCCCCCTCAGCGGTAATATTTACAAAATTGACCTGATGATTCAAAAGCTGAAACACCCTGGCTGCAATTGGTAAACCAGCAATTATTCCCGGTGCTTTCGCTATCCACTTCGCTTCTTTGTTGGTGGGATTTTGGGATAATAGAGATTGAGTAGTACGATCACCTCTACCAATATCTTCCAGCAACCAACCTTGCAACAATTGATCCAGCACCAAAAACGGTGGTAGTACAGCCAAACTCTTCATATCATCCCTAATTCCTATATCCACTCAACACTATCAGCAATTGAGTTGATTAACCCCTTCCATAATAATTACCCAAATAATTACCCAAATAATTACCCAAAAAAATCCCCATCAACTCAGCCAAATCAAAAACACAACTGCATAAAGCAAGAATCCAGAAAATTTTAACGACTGCAATCCTTACCACACAACGATTGTAGAGAAAGTGAAAATTTTTTTCCAAAAAGATGGAAAAAGTAGTTGACAAACCCAAATAGATTAGATATATTGAATAAGTGCCGAACAGCGAAGCCAAGAGAGGCAACGCCGAACAGCGCACCGAACCTTGAAAATATTATAGTTTGAAAGCCAGAATACGACAAGTACCCTGCGTCAGAAAAAAATAACCTGACCGT
>NZ_JACJSB010000023.1 GCF_014697585.1 Dolichospermum sp. FACHB-1091
AGATAAATCAAGGATAAAAAATAAAGAAGTAGCCGGAAAGTTCTCCTTATTAGTAACACTAATTTTGAATGTTTACAGAAGTTGTGGTTTTATATCAATAAAAGATGGACAGTCATGGTTAGGAAAAAACTGGGAAAAAATGTTGTTAGTTGACGGTTTTGATGGTAGTTAGAAAACATTTATTGCCAAAAATATCGAATACAGAAAAATAAAAAAGACCTGAACTCATTGTATATCAAGCAATGAGAGTTTTTTTGCTGTCAAAATAACTAGGGAACACTTAATGATAAAATAAAATAATTGCTCAATAGATTATCAACGGAAAAAAGAGCGAATAATAGTAAAAGTTTGGCTCTTTCTTCTGCTAGAATTTAGAAAATGAAAACCCCCTGGTATTCAGGCCCGGTGATCCTAAGTTTATTTTGGTAACTAGTTGACAAACTGAAGATCTTTAATAAAATTAATTTTTTTGTTACTTTGTTAATTAAGACTTACTCTCATATTATCATTTTTGTTCTGAGTTACCAGACTCTCGAAATCAAGTTAACATACAGCTAAGTGCATGATAATGACAAATAAAAAATGGGCCGTTAAACGGATAACAGTTAATCTAGCAACACAAGAGGCAGAAAAACTAGAAAAATATTGTCAACAGACAGGGAGACCAGCAACAGATGTAATTCGGGAACTAATTAGAAGTTTACCCCAGGGGGAAGAGGTGGCAAACAATTAAAAATTATCAATTCCCAGCAAATTCCCACACTAATTCAGTTACAATTTGTAAAGAAATTGAACAAGGAACGAGGGAATGCGCGTTGCAATTGTGGGTGCGGGACTTGCTGGGTTATCAACTGCGGTAGACTTAGTAGATAGGGGCTGTGAAGTAGAAATTTTCGAGTCTCGTCCCTTTGTGGGTGGCAAAGTCAGCAGTTGGGTAGATAATGATGGTAATCATATTGAAATGGGGCTGCACGTTTTTTTCGGCTGCTACTACAATCTGTTTGCATTAATGGAGAAGGTTGGCGCTGGGGAAAACTTACTCATCAAAGAACATAGTCATACTTTTATCAATAAAGGCGGAAAAACAGGAGCTTTAGATTTTCGCTTTTTCACAGGTGCGCCTTTTAACGGATTAAAAGCGTTTTTCACCACTTCTCAACTGTCTTTACAGGATAAACTACAAAATGCGATCGCTTTAGGCACTAGCCCAATAGTACAGGGTTTAGTAGACTTTGACGGAGCCATGAAAACTATCCGCAAATTAGATAAAATCAGCTTTTCCGATTGGTTTTATAGTCACGGAGGAAGTAAAGGTAGTATTAAACGACTATGGAATCCTATTGCTTACGCACTGGGATTTATAGATTGTGACAATATTTCTGCCCGGTGTATGTTGACAATTTTCCAGTTTTTTGCTGTCAGAACCGAAGCTTCAATTTTGCGAATGTTGGCAGGTTCACCCTCCGAATATTTACATAAACCTATTGTTAAATATTTAGAAGAAAGAGGCACAAAAATATACACTCGTCGTCAAGTGCGAGAAATTCAGTTTACTGAGTCTAAGGTGGTTGGGGAAGCAGAAACCCAGGTAACTGGTATATTAGTTGCTCAAGGTGATACAGAAGAATTGATCACCGCTGATGCTTATCTTTGCGCTTGTGATGTTCCCGGAATCCAACGAGTTTTACCCCAAGCCTGGCGGAAATGGCCAGAATTTGATAACATTTATAAGTTAGATGCTGTCCCCGTCGCTACAGTGCAGCTACGTTTTGATGGTTGGGTGACAGAACTAGAAGATCAGGAAAAACGTAAACAGCTTTCCGCAGCCGTGGGAATAGACAATCTATTGTACACTGGTGATGCTGATTTTTCCTGTTTTGCTGATTTGGCCTTGACTAGCCCCGCAGATTATTATCGTCCTGGGGAAGGTTCATTATTACAATTGGTGTTAACACCGGGAGATCCCTTTATTAAACAAAGCAATGAAGCGATCGCTCACCATGTGCTTAAACAAGTCCATGAGCTATTTCCTTCCTCAAAGGATTTAAACATGACTTGGTACAGCGTGGTTAAATTGGCTCAATCTTTGTATAGAGAAGCACCGGGCATGGATGAATACCGTCCAGATCAAAAAACACCTATACCTAACTTTTTCCTAGCTGGAAGTTACACCCAACAGGATTATATTGATAGCATGGAAGGAGCAACAATTTCTGGACAACGTGCAGCTAAAGCAATTCTGGAAAGTTTGAAGAAGTAGGTAATGGGTAATGGGTAATGGGTAATGGGTAATGGGTAATGGGTAATGGGTAATGGGTAATGGGTAATGGGTAATGGGTAATGGGTAATGGGTAATGGGTAATGGGTAATGGGTAATGGGTAATGGGTAATGGGTAATGGGTAATGACCACAGAGTACAGACAAGTGACCACCGACCAATCTAAAATCCTATGAGTGAATGGCTAGAACATAGTGTACAGGTAGAGGTAGAAGTTCCCATAGAATTAGTATGGGGGCTTTGGTCTGATTTAGAACAAATGCCTAAATGGATGAAATGGATTGATTCTGTGCAAATTCTCCCAGATAGCCCGGAAATTTCCCTATGGAAACTGAATACAGGGGGGTTAGAATTTACGTGGAAATCCCGAATTACTAAAATAATTCCTCATCAAATAATTCAATGGGAGTCTGTGGACGGTTTACCAAATCAAGGAGCAATTCGCTTTTATAATCGCTATGATAATAGTATCGTGAAAATGACGGTTTCCTATGCAATTCCCGGCTTAATTGGTAAACTCATGGATAATTTGTTTTTAGGAAAGGTGGTAGAGTCCACAATTCAGGCGGATTTAGAACGGTTTAAACAATACGCTTTGAATGTGAGAGACAATTAATGTAACCAAGGACGGGTAATTTTTTCCAAATTGAGAATAGTTATAGTTTTTGAGGCCATATAGTATTTCCCATTCAAGTGAGGTAAAAGAGGTCAGAATTAAACGCAGATAAACGCAGATGATTTTGTACCTCATGAGAGTAGGAAACGCTATAAAAGATCAGGTTTTATTTACCAAATTAACTAACAGCTTTTTGTTGCTGATATAACTGCTTAAATAAAGCTTGCTGTTTTTGATGATCAACAATTGGTTTAGGGTAATTAACTCGATGACATTCTAAAGGGGGAATTTTTCCAGTTACTAAATATCCTGTATCTATAGAACGCAATTCTGGTAGCCATTGACGAACATAAGCTGCTTCTGCGTCGAATTTTTGGGTTTGACTAGCTGGATTAAAAATGCGTAATGGTTGAGGGTCCATACCACTAGAAGCACTCCATTGCCAACCTCCATTATTAGCAGATAAATCACCATCAATGAGTTTCTGCATAAAATATTTTTCTCCCCATTGAGGATTAATTATTAAATCCTTAGTCAAAAAACTGGCAACTATCATCCTACATCTATTGTGCATCCAACCAGTTTCATTTAATTGACGCATAGCAGCATCAACTATAGGATAACCCGTTTTACCCTCACACCAAGCTTGAAAATAAGTTTCGTTATTTCGCCAAGGAAACGTTTTAAAATTATCTCTATATGCACCATTAGCTAATGTGGGGAAATGGTACATAGCGTGTTGATAAAATTCCCTCCATGCTAGTTCCTTTTGCCATGTTTGGATACTAGCATTTACCTCCTCACTATTACTATTTGCTAAGGCTTCTATTGTACTTTGCCAAATAGTTCTAATACCAATCACACCGAACTTCAAAGCAGCACTTAATTGAGATGTTCCCTCAATAGCCGGGAAATTGCGTTGTTCTTGATATTCATTAATAAGATACTGGGTAAAATTTTCTAATTTTTCTTGTGCTGCTAACTCTCCAGGATTAATGATTAATTCCCTATCCCAAATAAAACCTAAATCTTCCGCAGTAGGTAAATTGATTATTCCAGATTTTTCGGCTATTTCTTGTTCTTCTGCTGTGAGATTTTGCAGATTTTCTAAAGTTTTAACTGGTTGAGATTTTGTTTTACTATACCAATTTTTCCAGAAAGGAGTATAAACAGTATAGGGAGTTTTCCCGCCACTAAATATTTCCGTTGGAGAGTGAAGTAACTGATCCCAATTGTGGTTAAGAAACTCAATTCCTGCGGTTTTCAAAACATCAATTACCGCTAAATCCCGAATTTGTGAATAAGGTTCAACATCCCAATTCCAAAATACTGCTTTAGCATTTAAAGCCACTGCTAATTGAGGAATTGCGACAACGGGATCATGTTGTAAAATTAATAATTGACTACCTGCTTGTCGGTATCTTTCTTGAAGGGATTGTAAACAACCAATCATATATTCTACCCTAGCAGGTGCAATATCATCACCTTCAAGAATTTGGGGATCTAGACAAAATACACCCACAACCTTGGGACTTTTTTTCCTGGCCGCAGCTAGTCCTGTATGATCAGAAATGCGTAAATCTCGACGATGCCAAAACAAAATTAAATCAGACATTTAATAATAAAGATGTTTCTGTAAACTACCCGATAAAATCTGTTTTTCCTCTACCTCTGTGATCTCTGTGATTCCTTAACAAAAATCAAAATAGATTTTAACAAAAAACTTGTACAACCCGACCCATAATTTCTTGACCAAACCAAGGAGTATTACAAGAAAGCGTTTGGAGATTTACCTGATTTACGTTCCAAATTTGCTGAGGATCAAATAATGTCAATTCAGCTTTTTCACCCGGTTGAATGGCTTTAACCTCCTGTTGTAAACAAGTCGCTGGTTGATGACTCAAAACCCGCCATAATTCCAAAGGTGTAAATTCTCCAGTAGCCACAAGATTTTGCCATAATAGGGGTAATGCCAATTCTAAACCAATTGCTCCCGGTGGCGATTCCGCAAAGGCTTGAACTTTTTCCTCGTAAGTATAGGGTGCGTGATCAATTGCGATCGCATCTATTATACCTATTCGTAAACCTTCCCGTAAGCATAGCATATCTTGGTAATTTCCCAAAGGCGGATCTAAATGTAAGGAAGTGTGGTAACTTCTCATGGATGTTGTATCAAGTAAAACGTGCATCCAGGTTGTACTAGCGGTAATAGGAACACCTTTAGATTTAGCATCGGCAATTAATTGTACACTACGGGCGGTAGAAACACGCATGATATGGACTGGTGTACCGATATCTGCGACTAATTCTAATAAAGCTGCAATAGCCGTTGTTTCCGCACTAGATGGCATCGGGGGTAAACCTAAACGCATGGCCTCTGCACCTTCTCGTATCATACCATTAGCTGCTAAATGGCGATCGCACGGCCAAAAAGCTACAGGTTTACCAAAAGGTTGAAGATACTCCAAAACCCGTCTAACTATCCCCAAATTTTCCCAAGGTTTACCATCAGTAAAACCCACAACTCCCGCAGCGGTTAAATCTGCTACTTCTGTTAATTGTTTACCCGCCAAATCTAAAGTAATTGCTCCCCAAATGTGAAGACTGGGGGAGACTTTTTCCCGACTTCCGTGTTGTTTTAACTGTGTTACCAAAGCAGGTTGATCAATAACTGGTAATGTATCCGGTAAAACACATATTCTAGTAAAACCACCACCAGTGGCAGCTTCTAAAAGAGAAATTAAAGTTTCCCGTTCTTCAAAACCAGGTTCACCGGAACGACTATATAAATCAACCAATCCATGACCAATAAACAAACCTTGACAATCGCGGACAGAAGTATCTGTAGTAAAATTTGTAATTTGTGAGGCGACATCTTGAATATAACCATCAATAATTAATACATCTGCTACCCTGTCAGTTTTTTGGAGAGGATCAATTACTCTTACTTGTTTTAATAGTTCTTTTGTCATGAGTGAGAAATATTACTTATCAGTCTTTTAACCCTTGTCAATTCTACTATTTGATCATACAAATTGGACATTTTATCAATACACTATTTTACCCCTTTGTCAATGATTAAGTCTTATTTATCACTTGGCTACCGTGACTACGAGGATCATTTTGATTAGTGTCTATTGCGGCTGGGGCGGAAAATTGGGAAGTTTTGCCATTACTTTGAACGTGGGGAAGGGTAGTGCCGATAATTAAAGCTTCTAAATTACTGGCCATAATGCTGCGGGGAATATCACCAATGGTTTCGGCTATGGTTTCCCCTTGTTTATCCAAAAATACAAAATGAGGAATCCCATCTACGCGATATTTAAGCATTTCTGGCAACCATTTGGTATTATCAACATTCAACATGACAAAATTCAGGTTTTTATCATACTGTTGTCTGAGTTTAGCCATGTCCGGTGTCATTTTTTGACAAACTGTACACCAATCAGCGTAAAATTCGACGAGGGAGGGTTTACCGTTGTTGACGGCTAATTCTAAAGGAATAGAAGTTTGGTCTAATTCTGCCAGGGAAACTGAGGTAGAATCTGTCTTAAGTCCCAAAAACAGCGCAATTCCCAGCAGGGTAGCTACAATGGTAATTAAGAAGTTTCTGACGCGATTACTAGAATTTACAGGGGCTTCGGCACTCATGATCTTATTAAGACTTATTAATTGAGTTCATCATCTAGTCTACTATTTTTTTTGTCTAATGAAAAAAAGAGTTACCCTAACTTTTCCCAAACGAGCAATTCAAATGCCAGTGACTTACCGACTAGCAAAGGATTTTAATGTGGCTGCGAATATTATCCGCGCCCAAGTTGCGCCTAATCAAATCGGTAAACTGGTGGTAGAATTACTGGGAGATATTGATCAGTTAGATGCAGCAATTGAATGGATGAGATCCCAACATATTCATGTTTCCCTGGGTTTAGGTGAAATTGTCATTGATGAGGATGTATGCGTTCATTGTGGTTTATGTACGGGTGTTTGTCCGACGGAAGCTCTTGCTATTAATCCAGAAACGTATAAACTTACTTTTGTGCGATCGCGTTGTATTGTTTGTGAACAATGTATTCCTACTTGTCCTGTACAAGCTATTTCAACTAATCTTTAAATATAAGGAGGAAAAACCTATACTATTACTATTTCCTAGTTTACTGATATATAAACTTATCTGCGTTTATCTGCGGTGAACTTCCTGATTCTTATTTTAAATTGCTATATTACTAATTGTTTTTATTTATGAAAATCTGCACAGAAACATCAATCAAAACTCTCGCCGAAACTGCACACCAAGCCATTGAAAAGCACTTTGAAAAAACTATAAAATGGGAAAAAGCAGTTAAAAAAGATGAAGATCCAGAAGCAGTACATCAAATGCGGGTGGGAATGCGACGGTTACGAACTGCTGTGAGTAGATTTGAAAGATATTTAATTTTACCAAAATCAGTTAGTGATGAAAATATTGGTAAATTTGCTCGGATTTTAGGTGGTCTTAGGGATTTAGATGTACTGGAAGAAATTTTGGAAAAAAATTACAAACCCCATTTAGTTGTCAAAGAACAGGACTTTCTAAAAACAGCTTTTACCGAATTAGATAAACAACGAGAAAGTGCAATTTCTCATGTTCAGAAAACATTTAAAGATAAAAATTATAAATCTTTTAAAAATGAATGTGAATATTGGTTAAAAAATCCCAGTTATCAAAGTTTTTCATCTGTACCAATTTATCACGTATTACCAGATTTACTCTCACCAGAAGTTAGTGAATTTTGCTTACACCCAGGATGGTTAATTGGGACTAAAATTATTGAATCAGCAATAGTAATACAAACACAATGGACACCAATTCAATTAGAAGAACTTATGCAAACGGAATGTGAAACTCTCCATAGTTTGCGGAAACAAGCTAAACGTCTCCGCTACCAAATGGAGTTATTTACCGAATTATACGGTGAGTCTTTTACTGCTCATGTTCATGATGTTAAAAATATCCAAGAGATCTTGGGAATGATCCAAGATAATATGGTTTTACATGAGTGGTTAAAGAACATTTTCAAATCAGAACTTGATAAGGAATTACCGGGTTTAAAGACGCTATTAGCAGCAAATCGTTATCAATTGTGGCAAGAATGGCAACCACTACAACAACTTTATTTGCAAGCAGATACTAGATATAATTTACATTTGGTGGTGTTATAACCTATTTCGGCAAATATTTTAATATGATAAATAGAAATAGATCCCCGATTTCTCTAAGGGACTTCCAATTAAAAAAATACCCAAAAATTTCTTGTGGTGCGCGACGAATTGCCCGCTAATCATCAAGGACGGGCAGGATGCCCATCCCACAAAATTGGGTAATTTATTTTTTGGTGTTCCCTAAAAAGTCGGTAATATGAGTATTCATTATTTTAAATTGAGCAACTTAACTCACAGTTTCTAATTGTAAACTTATTGCTTTTTTATCCTCTTCGTGCTGCTGAAATTCTGCTAATTCTGATTCTATTTCGGCCTTTACTTCATGACGGAACTTAAAAAAATGTTCACCCACACCTAAAGCAATTAAATAATCATATAATAGATGAGGTTTACGCCGTATCATTGTAATTAATTGCTGCCAAAAAACAAAACGAGTAGAACGTAATACACCTTGTCGCCAACAAATAGATATTAAAAATTTTAACTCTGATTTAGTTAAAATTCGTTGATATTTAGCCCGCCAACCTTCTATCATCATAAAATGTTTAAAAGTCCGTTTCAGGTATGGCATAGGTTCATATAAATTCCAAAAAGTATCAATAAATTCCTGAGCAATTTCCGACATAGGCCGAGTCGGAACAAAATTCATTAAAGCTTTTTGAGAACCAACAAATTCACCCAAACCATCCCTTAATCTTCCCTCTGTTTGTAAGCGAGTCCACATAGCTGTATTGGGTAAAGCTTGCAGTAAATTTAAATGCGCTTGGGGAATACAAGTTTCTTCTACAAATTCTTGAATCCGTTTACCTGCACCTGGTTTTTCATGATCAAATCCTAAGATAAAACCAGACATAATTTGTAATCCCGCTTTAGTAATTTTATGGCAGGATTCAACTAGAGAACTGCGAGTATTTTGTGGTTTATTAATTCCTACCAGACTATCTACATCAGGGGTTTCAATGCCCATAAATACCTTGACAAAACCAGCTTTTACCATTAATTCTAGTAATTCATCATCTTCTGCTAAATTTAAAGAAGCTTCCGTCAATAAAGCAAAAGGGTAATTACGTTTTTCCATCCAAGGAATTAACTCTCTTAAAAAGACCTTAGCATTACGTTTATTGCCAATAAAATTATCATCAACTATAAACACATAACGCCACCAACCCATATTATATAAAACATCCAATTCTGCTAGAATTTGTTCAGGTGTTTTCGTGCGGGGTTTACGACCAAAAAGAGTAATAATATCGCAAAATTCACATTGGAATGGACAACCACGGGAAAATTGCACAGTCATTGCTATATAAGCATTCAAATCTAATAAATCAAATCTGGGTAAAGGAGTTGTGGTGACATCTGGTTTTTCTGTAGCCCGGAAAATTCCTTTTTCTTCTCCCTTTTCTAAAGCTTCTAAAAACATGGGAATAGTGATTTCTCCTTCATCTAAGATTAAATAATCTGCCCCCGCTTCTAAAGCAAATTCTGGAACAGATGTGGCAAATGGTCCGCCAACTGCCACTTTTTTACCTAATCTTTTACCTTTTTTAATTAATTCACTAAAATCCTGTTTTTGAATTATCATGGCCGAGATAATGACAAGATCACACCATTCCCAATCTACATCATTTTCTAGACGAACATTGCGATCGCTCAATCGCAATTCCCAATCACTTGGTAACATTGCTGCTACCGTAATTAAACCCAATGGGGGATTAGTAGCCCGCAGATTTGCTAAATCAAGAGTTTCCTGATAAGACCAAAAAGAATTAGGCATTATCGGCCAGATTAATAAAGCTTTCATCAAGCATATCCCCCTGATTTATTTTCCTATTCAAGCCCATTTAGTCTGAACTATAAAAGCTGGGTTCGTTACTTTTTATCTCTCTGGAGGTACAGATTTTTTAGTTTTATATCTAGAAAATAATTCCATAAGATAATCATGTTAAAAAAATTTTTGCAAACACCAATAACTAATCCCCAATGACGGCTAAAATGAGTCTTGTAACCGCCCCATTGACAAAGCGGGGAAGAGGAGATAAATAACGGATAATTATGGGTAAGCAGCGCGTTCTGTCGGGCGTTCAACCAACTGGTAATTTACACTTAGGTAACTATTTAGGTGCAATTCGTAACTGGGTAGAAATTCAAGATCAGTATGAAAATTTCTTTTGTGTGGTAGATTTACACGCCATCACTGTACCACATAATCCCGCCACTTTAGCGGCTGATACCTACACCATTGCGGCTTTATATCTAGCCTGTGGTATTGATTTACAATATTCTCACATTTTTGTACAATCTCATGTTTCTGCCCACAGTGAACTTTGTTGGTTACTCAACTGCATTACTCCCTTAAATTGGCTACAGGACATGATTCAATTTAAGGAAAAGGCACTTAAACAAGGTGAAAATGTCAGCGCTGGTTTATTGACATATCCAGTATTAATGGCTGCGGATATTTTGCTTTATCAAGCGGATAAAGTTCCTGTCGGTGAAGATCAAAAGCAACATTTAGAACTAGCGCGGGATATTGTTAACAGGTTTAACCATCAATTTGCTAAAAATAAACCTGTATTAAAGTTGCCAGATCCTTTGATTAGAAAGGAAGGGGCAAGGGTAATGAGTTTGACAGATGGAACACGGAAAATGTCAAAATCAGATCCTTCGGAATTAAGCAGGATTAATGTTTTAGATTCACCTGAGCAAATTTTCAATAAAATTAAACGCTGTAAAACTGATCCAGTTCGCGGTTTAACCTTTGATGATGTAGAACGTCCCGAATGTCATAATTTATTAACCCTGTATACCCTATTAGCGGGAAAAACGAAGGAAGCCGTAGCGGTCGAATGTGCAGATATGGGTTGGGGACAATTCAAACCTTTGTTAACAGAAACAGCGATTAATGCTTTAAAACCAATTCAGGATAAATATAAGGAGGTAATGGCAGATAAAGGCTATTTAGAGTCAGTTTTAAAAGATGGTAAAGAAAAAGCCGAGGCTATAGCTAATCAAACCTTAGCAGATGTAAAAGCAGCACTAGGTTATACAGTGCCATTATAATTAGAGTTGTATAGATGTTAGATTCCCTACCTCTTTGACCAGTCAGGGATCTGACTCATACTAAGGTTTAAACTAGAAAGTGTAATTCAGTTTACCTTTAAGAAAACCTCAAAATTAAATTTGCATCATGCAGAATAGCTATAGCACCAGTACATTAAACAACTTCCGCACCGCCGTAGCAGCAGGAGATTTTCTCATTACCGCTGAAGTTGCACCTCCGAAAGGGGGAGATATTACCCATACCATAGAAATGGCGGCGACTCTTAAGGGGAGAGTTCATGCTGTCAATATTACTGACGGTAGCCGCGCTGTGATGCGGATGTCTTCCTTGGTAGCTTCAGCAATTTTACTGCAAAATGGGATTGAGCCGATTTGTCAACTTGCTTGCCGCGATCGCAATAGAATAGGATTACAAGCTGATTTAATGGGCGCTCATGCTTTGGGTATCCACAACATTTTAGCTTTAACTGGCGACCCGGTAAAAGCAGGTGATCATCCTCAAGCCAAAGCTGTTTTTGATTTAGAAGCTGTGCGATTATTGCAGTTAATTAGAAACATGAATCTGGGAGTTGATTTTAATGAAAAACCTTTAACTGATGGTAAATTAGATTTATTTGCAGGGGCGGCGGTAGATCCTCAATCTCCCAGTTGGTCTGGTTTACAAAGTCGGTTTGAAAAGAAAATAGCAGCCGGAGCGCAATTTTTTCAAAGTCAATTAATTACTGATTTTGAAATATTAAAAAAGTTCATGGATAAAATTGCCTCTGGTTACAATAAACCAATTTTAGCAGGAATTTTTCTGTTGAAATCAGCAAAAAATGCCCAATTTATTAATAAGGCCGTTCCCGGTGTGAATATTCCTGAACACATTATTGAGAGGTTAGCAACAGCAAAATATCCCCTGGAAGAAGGAATAAAAATTGCATCTGAACAAGTACAAATTGCTAGAGAATTGTGTCAGGGTGTGCATATTATGGCGGTAAAGCGGGAAGATTTGATTGCGCCGATTTTGGATTTAGCGGGAGTGGAGAAAGTTAGTTAGAAGGAAAAAGCGGCCTTGGTGAATGAAAGTTAAATTAGTCTTTGCGCCAAGGCGCCTTGGCGCAAAGACGCAAAGATTAAGAGTTTCAGAAAGGGAATTTTTGATTTTCATACCTCAATTCAGAAATACCGAAAAAGTAATCATACAGGGGTTTCCGCTCTTATGAGGTACTTCATTTGTCCCATCCTCGCACCCCCCTCAATCCCCGCAGCGGGGGGAAGAAAAGGATAAACTTTTGATATTGGAGGGGGTTGGGGGTGGGGTTCTTGTACCTCATAACATCGGGAAGTGCTGTATTTAGTAAGTAGATTGGCGTTAAAAATTGTCGTTATGACAAGGGAACTCTTAACTCTTAACTGGGAAGAGGTTTTGGGCAACTTTACTTTTCGTTACTTATGTCGGTTTTTTCCGTTCACCTATTTATATTCTCGAATCCTCTTGCCTTCCTAGTCAATCTGGGGATGTTGCATGAGCCGAATTTTAGAAACATAAGAAATTTACTGGATCAGCGCCGCATTCTGCCACAATCCTTTCGATCAGCTTACTGCGTATACTTATTGCTACATAATCTGCTTCCCTAGTCCATTGGTGAAGGTTGATAGATGTTACATGGCGAACTAGCTTCACGCTGTTGGTAAGAAAAACCGTATCGGCAGCCAATAGCTCACCCCAAGTCAGTGATGCTTCACAAGCCTCAAAGCCAAGTGATCCGGCATCCTGCAAAACTAAGTCACGCATTATACCTGGTAATACGCCATCGGAGACTGGGGGTGTGACAAGCCTGTTCCCATAGAGGCAGATAATATTGGCAGAACTAGCACAAGCTACCTTATTATTTGTGTTAAGCATGACTGCATCATCGTAACCTGCCTCCACCGCTTCTTGCAATGCCATAATTTGATCCAGATAACATAGACTCTTGATTTGCGAGATGGGGGAGCTTTCATTACGCTTGATTGAAGAACGTACAAGAGTTATAGGTTTATTATTCAGGGGAGTCCAAGGAGTAATACTGGCAATGATGGTTGGTGTGGGTACAGCAGGTAGTAGCAGCCCCCGATCTCCTGATCCTCGTGTTACGGTAATCCTGAGAATAGCATGAGATATGGGAGACTCCGCAATAACTGTAGCAATGGCTTCATTAATGCGATCGCGGTCAATTGGCAATTTTAGCTTATGACCACCTTGTTCTAGTCGGACAAGATGCGCTTCTAGCTGAAATGGAACATGATTGAAGATCGCTATTGTCTCAAATAACCCATCACCTAGTAGAAGTCCCCGATCTCGAAGATCGAATGGAACTAGTGTTCCTTTGTATGCCGAAATAAGTTTGTTCTTGTCGTTCATTGATCACTGGAACTTCAATCCGTTCTTTTGTGTTTCTGCCTCCAACCCCAAATATAATCAAATCACAAATATCTCCCCACAATTCAACAATTCATGAACGAGTATATCTGTGTTTGACTCCTATGGGAAAATATTCAAGATCACCAATGGGTTTTAATTCTACCAAGGGGGTTTGATATTGGGGGGGAACATAATTAGCAAATTCACTATTCAGACGTAATAATTGGGTCAGAATAGAGTTAGTAATAGATGATTTTTTCTGTTCTTGATCTTCTATTCCTGCTGCTAGTTCGACGACTACAGATAAAAAGCGGTTTTTGTCCAAATCTTCTTTTATTTGTAATACAAATTTACCCGTTACCCATTCTCTAATAATTGGTTGTTCTAAACCTACTGTAATATTTTCTGGGTAGATATTTGCGCCAAAATAGGAAACTGTAAAGTTAGAACGTCCGAAAACATAGACAAAAGGTAACTGATTAATTCCGCGATGATTTTCTAATTCTGTGAGAGGATTAAAACCCCAATTTGCTAAAAATTCCAGCATTTCTGAATAGGAAATTAAACCACCATGATCAAGAATACTATATCTAATTAAAGGAACTCCATTATCCCCAGAAAATAGGAGATTTCCCTCTTCAACTTCAAAAAAACGACTGCTAGGATCATATTGGACTAAAGTAGGTAAACGGGACTCTCCAAATAATGCTTTGGCTGCTGCGGGAGTACGCGCTAAAAACCGTCGAATACATATACTTAAAGGGGTTTCATTTCCTAAAACTCCCGCGTCTGCTGTTCCATACAAAGAAGCAAAATCATCACAGGGATTTTCAGAACCCATTCTTTCAGCGACTAAATTTCGCCATTCTTCACTAAATACTTCTCCGGCCATTACCAATTTAATATTATATTGTTTCCATTGCATTCCTTGAGCAAGACCCGTATCAATGACATCTTTTAAAAATGGTGGATATCCTAATAATACAACTTGCTGAAAGTTAGTTCCTAATTCCTGGACAATTCGTAAAATTTCCGGTTTATTATTACCTGGAGTAATGACAGTAAGGGGATAACCTTTAGCAGCTAAATAACGACAACAATTAGTAGTAAACATTCCTCCTACCCAAGTTCCCAAGGAAAAACAAATTACGGCTAAAGTAGTTTGAGAATCTGCGTAGAAACTATTATGAAAAATTTGCTCAAAGCGGGTTGCTATGTGTAATTCATCTGTTAAAAAACGCGGCCAAAATGTTGATTTTCCTGTAGAACCGGAGGAAGCGGCTATAAAATCACAGTTTTCTATTTTTCCGTGATAACACAACTCAGATACAGGATATTTTGCTATATAATTCTCCTTATTAATTTTCGGTATTTTTTGAAAATCTGCCAAAGTCTGAATAGTATCTGGTTTAATTCCGGCTTTTGCCAAAAATTCTTGATATGCAGGTACATTAGCTGCGACTTTCTGAAATAATTTGATCACAGTTATTTCTAGATCATGATCGGGATAAAGTTGAAGTTTTTCCTCTACAGGAAGAGATATAAAATTGGTGAGTTCTTGAATTATATTTTGGGTTTCTGTTGGGGATTTCATAATTTATCTCAGGTAAAAACTATGCTGTTGACTAGATTTATTTAATTTATCTTTATTATCTCGAAAATAGACTGGTAATCATACCATCTTCCCGTAAAACTGCGTCAAATTTTTTGGAAATTTTCTTTTCTGTCTTTGTGTCCTCTGTGTCCTCTGTGGTTCGTTGATCTTAAATTTCCAATATATTTTATATCTTTAAATAAAGACCAAAGAACGCGGGTAATTTTCGGGTAATTTTAATTAGTATTAAGTTTTTGATATTTATAGGACTTACGCAAGATTCATGGAATAACGAACCACAGAGGCACAGAGGTCACGGAGAAATGAGGATTTGAGAGATATTTTGCGTAAGTCCTGATTTAGACAGCTAGACCCAATGATTATAATTAAAATAGAACAAAAATCTTGAAATGTCAACCCTGAAAATAGATATTTACTCAAAATTACGGAATATTGCTAATTGTTAATATTTATAATGGATTTTTTATTTTCATACTCCGTGAGCCAATATTGCGTAAATGCTTCTGGTGATGTTGTATAACTTGATTAGACTTAATTTATCTCGTAGTATTATGCAAGTATATTGCAGTCAAAAACACGCAAATAATGCTAATCACCATTTTTGTACTGTCTGCGGTGAATCACTACCCTTGACTGTGGGGCAAGTTATTGATAATCGTTATGAAATTGGGCGTATATTGGGACAAGGTGGCTTTGGACGCAGTTATCTGGCGGTTGATAGGCAAAAATCTCGGAAAATCTGCGTTTTAAAGGAATTTGCGCCTCAAGTTCTCAAACCCCAGGATTTACAAAAGGCCAAGGAGTTGTTTGTACGGGAAGCCAGTGTCCTGGAAAAAATTCAACATCCCCAAATTCCTCATTTTCACTCTTCCTTTCAAGCTAAAATTGGTACTAAGGATTTTTTCTTTTTGGTACAAGATTATATTGAGGGTGATAATTATGACCAATTATTGGCACAGCGTCAAAATCAGGGAAAATCTTTTAGTGAGGAAGAAGTTATTAATTTACTGCACAATATTCTCCCTGTGCTGGCTTATATTCATAGTTTAGATATTGTTCACCGCGATATTTCCCCGGATAATTTGATTTTACGCCAAAGTGATAATTTACCCGTGTTGATTGATTTCGGTGGCGTGAAACAATTACCAGCTTATCAAGGGTTTTTGCGGACAAACTTGGCGGCAAATAGAACATTGTTAGGTAAAAAAGGCTACGCACCAGAGGAACAGTTACTTCAAGGAAAGGTATATAAAAGTAGTGATTTTTACTCTTTGGCGGTAACAGCTTTAGTGCTAATTACGGGGAAACAACCAAATTTACTTTATGATGGTTTTCATGGGGTTTGGCTTTGGGGTAAGGAAATTAAGGTGAGTCCCAAGTTAGAGACTGTGTTAAGAAAGATGTTAGCCCATAAGGACAGCGATCGCTATCAAAAGGCTGAACAAATTATTAAAGATCTACCTTTGGCATCTATGGCATCTGGGGGGCAAACTATGATAAATTCTCACAATCATCCCAATCCTTATGTGACTAAGCTAAAAACCCAAATGGTCGCACCAGGTATAAAAAAAGTTCGTACTATTGGTGGTAGATTCCACAATAAGACGACATTATTTGTACAGAAAATACCTATGCCCCTATGGTTACGTCCTTTTACTGTTAGCTTTATGATGACAACGGGGGTGTTATTAACGAGTGTGCGTATGTTCGCTTTGGGAAATTTTGCAGTTAAGGAAATATCATCAATTGCATTTCCTGAATTTGCAGTTCCTAAGATACCTGCTATTAATAATTCTGGGGGTGGAAAAAATAGTAACCGCAGTATTCAACAGGTTTTGAGTCGTGTCCAAGAATTAGAAATTTCTGGGGTATTTTTCACCCATACAGTTAATGAGATTTTCTATATGCAAAATCCGAATTTGAGGGGACGGAAATTAACAGAAAAACCAGAAGATGCTGCTTTACGGGAACAATGGAATAACATTGCTAATCAGTTATTAAATAACTTGGAAAAAGCAAATTTAAGTCAGACAGCTAGACGGAAAATAGGTAGTTATAGTCAACAAGATTCCCAACGGTGGGAACAACTGGCTAAAGCTGGTAAACTGGGTAAATATAAATCTTTCCCAGATTTACGCACGGACACATATCGAACCTTTGAACCCTTGTTTCCTGGTCAAAAACGCGGTCAACTAAATCAAAAAACTTTTTTACAGATTTGGTATGCGATCGCATCTGATAAAATTGCTAGTGAAATTGGGTTCTAAAACCGCTTTACACAGGCAAAAATCACCTAAATTGGTTTCAAAGTCCTAATTTCTCCTGAGTCCGCAGCGGTGGACTTTGTTTGTATAGCTGCGACTTCTAATCGCTAAGTCTCTAAGTTGACAACTGATAAATGACTAATGACAGATGACTAATCTTTATTGTTCTCAAGGACATCAAAATCCCCCTGGTAGTAACTTTTGTCGTCAATGTGGAGAGAAAATTGCTAATATACCAACATCTGTAAATCATCATATTCAACCAGGTCAAATTTTAGGCGATCGCTATGCTATAATTCGGCAAATTGGCCAAGGAGGATTTGGCCGGACTTATTTAGCCGCAGATATTAACCGCTTTCAAGAAAATTGTGTTTTAAAAGAATTTTCTCCCCAAATACAAACTCCTGATGTTGTCCAAAAAGCAGCGGAACTTTTTCAACGAGAAGCAAGTGTTCTTTATAAATTACAACATTCCCAAATTCCTAGATTTCGGGAATTATTACCAATTAATTTACCAGGTAAAGAAAGTCTTTTTTTAATTCAAGATTATGTAGATGGTGAAACTTATAATTCTTTATTAAAACATCGTCAACAACGCGGTTTAAAATTTACAGAAACAGAAATTCGTCAACTATTACAGCAAATTTTACCAGTTCTGGAATATATTCACTCTCTTGGTGTTATTCATCGTGATATTTCTCCTGATAATTTAATGTTGAGAAATAGTGATCAATTACCTGTTTTAATTGATTTTGGTGGCGTGAAACAAGTAGCCGCAAATGTCGCTTCTCAATATTATCAAACAGGGGCAAAAACACCTTCTCCTAGTGAAACTTTGTTGGGAAAAATCGGATTTGCCCCGCCAGAACAAATGCAAACGGGCATGGTGTCTGCCCAAAGTGACTTATATGCTTTAGCTGCTACTATGTTAGTTTTACTGACAGGTAAACAACCACAAGAATTAATTGATACTTATAATTTGAGTTGGCAGTGGCGACGGGAAGTTAGCTTAAGTGTTACATTGGGGCAAATTATTGATAAAATGTTATCACCAATTGCCAGTAATCGCTATCAAACCGCCAGTCAAGTTCTCCAAGCCCTTAACCCTCAACCTGTTAACTATCCGCAAACTCAACCCTCCACCGCCGCAACTATCCCTTTTTCTCCCCCGAAAACCCCAGTTTCCCCACCTAAAATTACTCCCACTGCTCCCAAACCAAGTATTTGGACGGGAACAAATGTTTTTATAATTACTTTTACTGTAATTATCAGCGGTGGATTACTTACGTGGGGATTCAAAAACCGCAGTTATAATTTCAACGCAAGTCACCCAATAATTACATCTAACTCCAATTCTAGGGAATCAGTAAAACCAGAAGTTAATTTTTCACCAGCGGAAAAACAACGTAAACAAAAATTAAGCGATCGCCGTGAAGAATTAGATATAAATTATAACTTCTATGTTACAATTACAAATGATCTATTTTGGGCAAAATACCCCAGTTTAAAAGGGCGTATTCTCAGCGATAGTCCAGAAGATGAAAGTTTACGCGCAAAATGGGATCAAACCGCCGCTGAAGTTCTAGAAAAGCTGTCAGAACTCAGTTTTGAATCCCGTAGTCAACTAGGAACTTATACATTATCAGTCCTCACTAACTGGAAAGCCGAAGTTAATAAAATTAACGTTGCTAGTCGTTCTTTGTATGATTTGGCAGATGTAGCTTTTTTCAGTAAATTTCCTGAACAAAGAAGTAAAAATTTTATTAAACAACCCATCGGACAAGTTTGGTATGGATTTGTTAATGATCAACTTAACGCCATTCTTGATAGAAGCGCATTTCAAAGATTAGTCTTTCCTGAAGGTGCTAGCGGTAAAACAGTGAGTGGAAGTCTCAAACCAGGAAGAGGTAAAGTTTTCATTGCTGGACTAGCCAAAAATCAAAATTTAGAAGTTAAACTAGAAGCAAATTCAAAAGTTTTAATATCAATTTATTCTCCTACTGGAAAAATCAAATTTTTAGAAGATTCTCAAGAAAGAAGTATATCTAATACATTACCAGAAACAGGATTTTATGAATTTGTAGTTGTTTCCACAGCCTCAGAAACCGTAGATTATCAACTAACTATCATAGCAGAAAATCCCCCAGAACCAGAGCCAACACCCATAGAAACACCAACAGAAGAACCTACACCCATAGAAACCCCGACAGAAACCCCAAACCCTGAGAATAATTGAAAAGTTTATAGCATTTCCGATCTTAGTTAGGTATAGAAATCAGGAAGTCAACCTAAGTTCGCTCTTATATCGAAGAAACCCTACTATTACCCATTGAAGAAATAGAAAAACGCCCATTCAAATATCAAGAATAAACTGTCTCATTTTTGTAATCAAATCATCTTAGTAAATATGTATGCTATAATAAAGCTAAGTTGATTGAGTAAACTACTGGTATAGTATATAAATTGTAGTTAAGAAAACCCTTGTGTTACCACTGGAGATTGACCAAAAATGCTAAACCAATCTATTGCCAAAATGACTTTACAGGATTTAGAATCCTTAATTAATAGAATTGTTGATGAAAGAATTAATCAGGTTAATCTTGGTAAACGCAACAACATAGAAAAAACTGAAATTGTTCAAAAAATACATACCCTGCAAGAAAACTTAAAGCAAAAATATGGAGAATTTTCTGATTTGACAGAATTATTACGAGAAGATAGAGAGAGATGATCACAGATAAAATTGTCATTGATAGCAGTGTAGCCATTAAATGGTTTATTGCTCAAGATTATTCATTAGAAGCAAATAAAATTCTTGATGCTTATCAAGCACAACAAATTACCTTGATTGCACCAGACTTAATTTATGCAGAAATTGGTAATATTGTTTGGAAAATACAGCGATTTCAAGGTTTAACAAATCACGAAGCTGAGATGATAATTGATTTATTTCAACAAATACAATTAAAAATATTCCCTGCCGATGAATTATTAAAAGATGCCTATCAGTTTGCCGTGAATTATCAAAGAACTGTCTACGATAGCCTTTACCTAGCTTTAAGCATCAGAGAAAACTGTAAATTTATCACTGCTGATGCAAAATTGTACAATGCTATTTATCCAAAAATACAAAATATTCAACTGATAAAAGATTGGATTTAAGTATGAGCGATCGCACAAAGTTCTCCAATTCCTGGAGGATGGAAATATTTACTTGTATCAAGAGACATGAGACTATTTTTACATTCTACAATTATGCTTGAATTAGAAAGTTGAATGAGAAAATCAGCACTTTTATCTCAACTTGGAGTGCGTCAGCGCTATAAATCCCAACCACACCGATAAATTACTCATACTGACGGACCCTACTAACTTACTGTTTTTCAATAATAACTTGACTAACTTTTGACCATCCTGACCATACTGAATCAGGAATTGTTAGTATATATCTATAGCGATATGTAGTTATATTTCCTTCTCGCTTTGGATTATTCCCTCCATCTTCAAAAAGAACCTGAGAACCAATAGGGACTCCATCTACATCCTTAAATACAGCACTAAACTCTACTCCTAGTTTAAAATTGAAGCAAACTCTGCTGCCATCAAAAATTTGAGAACCTCCAAAACAGTTAATTTTCTCATCAACAATCCACTCTACCTGTTTATTAGAATCATCATATCTAGCTCCTGATTTCAAAATATATTGTATTTCTCGATCGCTGTAAGTTTTTCTAGAATTAAAAACACTATAATCCCATTTTGGATCTGATAAACTTGGAGTCCGTTCAGAAGTAGGAGTTGGTGTTGGAGTGGGATCAGGTGTAGGAGTTGATGTAGGTGTTGGTTCAGGTGATGGTGTTGGCTTGTTCAAATCTCCAATTATAATAACTACTTCTTCCTTTTTTGACTCATAACTGTTTTTCAAATTAGTAACTGAAATAAAAACATCAGAAGGGATATCATTTAAAATCGCCAGTGCCTTATCCCATTTCTCCTTAACCGCTTCATATTCACTAACCGTTCGCGCCTTTCCCATCTGTTCTTCTGCATCTTGAGCTTGTTGTCCGGCTTCGTTAATGGAGTCAATCGCTTGATTTTCTTTATCTAAACGACGTTGTATCTTGGTTAATTGACTTTGATAATCTGAAAGTTCCTTTTGGGCAGTATTGTATATCTTAGCAGATGTTGGTATAGTTTTTATTTGAGCGATCGCATCTTGTAGCTGTTGTTGAGATGCTCGTAATTCTTCCACATTCTTGGCACTCTCGGACAACTTTTGAGCAGTAACAGCTATATCTTTTGCTTGTTTGTATTTAGAACTAAATTCCTCATCAATAGCACAGTTATCTAGTGGTTTACAAATAATAGGAATATGCTCCGATTGAGTTCCTAAAAAAACTGTTCCCAGTACGAAAATTCCTATGGAACTCCAGGTGATTATCCCAAGTGAGTTATTTGGCTGAGAAATACGCCGCTTTGGAATAATTGAATTTTGCTTTGATTTAATTTGAGTAGATGATGTTTGTGATGGTGACTTTTGTTGCTGAGATGTTACCTGAGAAGATTTGCTTGAAGACTGATAAGCTGTTTTAGTTGTTAATTGTGAAGTTTTTAAATCTTTTAAAACGTCTTCAGCAGATTGATAACGATCTTGATATTCCACTTCTAATAACTTATCTAAAATCTCACCTAATTCTTTACTAATAGGTTGGTTTAAATATCGTCGCCAAATTTTCACCCAACCGTATCCATATTTTTTCCAAAGATCCCAAGGATGAACTTCTGTTAGCAAATGAAAACAAGTCGCACCCAAACTATATAAATCACTGGCAGGATATACTTTCCCATCCCGCATTTGTTCTAAAGGTGCATAACCAAAAGTACCAATTAATGTTCCTGTTGTAACTGTTCCCTGGAGTTGTTTTGATGCCCCAAAATCAATTAATATTAATTTGCCATCACTACGACGACGCATAATATTTTCTGGTTTAATATCTCGATGAATTACACCATACTCGTGAACTACTTTCAAGATGGGTAATAAATCTTGTAACAAAGCGCGGATTTTTGATTCTGAGAATATTCCCTGTTTTTCTAATTCTTGTAATAAATTTTCACCGTCAATGAATTGTTGTACTAAATACAGACGGCTATTTTCTTCAAAATAAGCTAACAGAGTGGGAATTTGTGAATGTTCACCGAGTTGTTGTAATTGTAGCGCTTCTTGTAAAAATAATTCTGTGGCTTTTTTTCGTCCTGCTGTTCCTTGGATTTGAGGTGCAAATTGTTTAATAACACACTTTTCATTTAGTTTGTCAATATCTTCCGCTAAATAGGTTTTGCCAAATCCCCCACTACCTAATGATTTAATCGGACGATAGCGGTTTCTCAATTTAATTAGGGTAACTCCACAGCTAGAACACAATTGGGTGTGTTCGGGAACTGAGGGGTTATGACACCCTGGGTTAAGACAACATATCTGATTCATGGTTGTGGGGTGGTAGATACGTTTATGATTAAATATCTACTAATATATACGAAATAGACTTAAATTGACAATTGACTGATTTTTTCCCCAGTAAGTAAGTATGCTAGAATTAAACCAGTTTAGTTAACAGACAATTTTGATATTATATAAATTGTAGTTAAAACAAACCTGATATTACCACTCAAGGTTGATCAAATATGCTAAACCAATCTATTGCCGGCATGACTTTACAGGATTTAGAATCTTTAATTAATAGACTTGTTGACGAAAAAATTAATCAAATCTATCTTGATCAAGATCACAAAATAGAACAAACTGAGATTGTTCAAAACATACATATCTTGCCAGAAGATATTGAAAATTCTAATCCCTTTGTTCAATTTGATGGTATTTTTAAAGATGACCCACTTTTTGATCAATTTGTAGAAGATATGGCTGCAAATCGCCGTGAATTAGATGCAGAAATAGCTGCTTATGAATCTTCGTATTCGGGAAGATGATCATTTTCTAAACCTCTCATGGCCTGTTCAAGAGAAAATTGATTCCATTCTTGATTTTCTGTATTATTCCTAGATGAGAACAGGGTATTATAAAGTGTTAGTCTTTCTTCTTGCAATACTTCTTGAACTATCTCCTTAATCAAGGCTTTTAGTTCTTGGGTTTCCATGATTTGACCTTTTATATCGTCAGTAATTATCCGAACTTGATATTATTCCTTATCCTCAAAATTCACATCTTGATAAATGTCTACTAAACTAATTTCAAAATCAAGATATTGCAACTTAACAAGATCATTTTCCGATTTATATTCTCTAAAAATCCATTCACCCTCATTAGTTTTGCTATAGTGCATGACTTGATATTGATTTTGTTCTACTAAAACATATTCTTTAAATTGGGGAATAGAACGATAAAAAGTAAATTTCTCACCCTGGTCATAATTTTTTGTAGATTTAGATAAAACCTCAACAATTAACAAAGGATTAGTCACAGTAGTATTATTTTTACCTGCATAAATAGGTTTCCCATCAGTTACAATCACATCAGGATAAGTATATTCTCTATATTCAGGAATCCATAAACGCACATCTCCAATAAAAACACGATATTTTTTTCCTCTAATAACATATAATAAAGATGATGCAAAATTAAGCGCGATTTGATTATGATTTGTCGTGCCACCAGTCATAGGTATAATTTCTCCATTGCGATATTCGCTTTTATAAAGTGCTTTTTCTTCTAGTTCTAAATACTCTTCAGGGGTGTAAATATGTTTGCGAGTTTGTACTTGCATATTGTTTTCCTTAATTTGGTTAATTTCCCATATTAGCAGATCAAGAATACCATCTCCATAATCCTGTGGGAATAGGTGGTTATACGCTACCAAACGTTTTATTAAGTTCTCTTAATCAGGATGTATGCTACAATAAGGCTCAGTTTAGTTAAATTCTACCTTAAAAGAAATTGATATTACCACTGGAGGTTGATGAAAAATGCTAAAGCAATCTATTGCCAAGAATAAAGGCGATCGCATTTTTAAAGTTTAATCAATCAGATTCCAGAATAAGTCCATTAATAATATCTTCTGGAGGGATTCCAGCTTGAATCAAAACAGGGATTAATCCTTCCTCAAAGTTATCATCTTCGATAACAATTTTACCATCTAATAAACGAGCATGAAATAAAATAGTATTAGTCCAATTTTCCTTTTCCCAACCTGTCATAATAATCAAAAACTGGCCTGATTCTTTGTCACAAACTGGACTAATTTTAAGTTTTTGTAATCGGGGTTGTAGGCTAGATTCTTTTCTTAAAACTTGGGTTAAAATATCAGCATACCTTAGTGTGTTATCCATTGTAGAATTACCTCTTTTTTAGGATCATAAACAATTAAATTGATTTTGTTTCGTTTAATAACCATTTGAAAAATAGGCTTTTGAAAGTGTTTTAAATAAACAGCCTGACTAATTCCGAGGAAAAGCTGTCGTTCAGGTTCTTGTAATTCTAAAGCCCATTTGTATAATTGAAGTTGTCCTATGGTTTTCTCTAATTCACTGATGACTGAAGGTGCATCAAAGTCTTTAATTTCAACGGCAATTTTACGATCTTCTTTTTCAGCACTAAAAAACTTCTCTGCTCCTAAATCAGCTTTGAGTAGTGTTTTTTCTAGTGTTAAAACTAAGGGATCATCGGTAATTGTCCAACCATCCTTTTCTAGGGTATGACGTAATGATAAGTGTAAATCGTCTCGTCTGGACATGATTAATAATTTTTCACCAGTGTTGAATGTTAGAAAAAAGCTCCAAAATTAGATTTGACCAAACGTTGCGATCGCTATACATTATTGTTCATGATTCTTTGTGCGATCGCCTCTCTTGCATTTTAACACTTCCCCAAAGACATTGCGTTTTTAAAGTTTAATCAATAAGAAGACGTTGCCGAAGGCACTGCGAAACAGACCGCACTATTTTGTTTATTTCGCATTAATCAATTCCGTTTGTTTCATTTATTTTGGTATTTTCATTATGATAAGCAAAGTAATAGGCATTAGCTCCCGTTAAATCAGCTTTTCTTAAATCAGTTCCTCTAAAATCGGTATTGGCAATTGTTGTGTTTTTAAGATTTGCTCGATACAAATTGGCATTACTAAAGTTAGTGTTGGTTAAATTTGCCCCTTCTAGGTTACATTCCTGTAAATTTGCGCCAATAACAAATGCTCCTGATAAATTTGCTCCCTGAAAATCAGTTTTTATATATTCTTGGTATCTGTCTATAAATCTAGAATCACGTCCATTTTCACTTGTGTTCGTTACGTAATCCACAGCAGCTATAAATCTTATATCCTCAGAGTATCTGTGTTTATAAAATGTAAGTATAAAACCTCGACTCTGGTTTAAAATAGCGTTTTGAAGATTTGCATTTGCGAAAGATGAACTGTAGCATAATACTGATGTTAAGTCTGCTGACTCAAGATCAGCACTATTAAAATTAACTTCGGTAAAACTAGCTTGTATGAATTTAGAATTTTTCAAATCAGAATTATTAAAATTAGTATTATAAAGTTTAGCGTCAGTAAAATCACATTCAACAAGATTTGAATTACTAAAAATAACAACACCAAGCACAGCTTGTTTAAAATTAGAATTTTTTAAATTTGCTTCTGACAAGTTAGCATTTCTTAAATTTTGTCCACTCAAATCAACTCCCTCAAGACTAGGAATATAGCTTTCCATCTTCCTAAACTGATTCCAAGCTTTAATTCCTGCTTCACCACCGCGTAGCATTTGCAAAGCTCTCTCAGTTGTAATTTTGATTGTTTGGGTTTCACCTTCCATTGTTTCACGCCCTCCTGATGTACCTGTACGAGACTTTAACAATTCCAAATTAGCTGTAATTTGATTCTTAATCTCTGCCGATTTAACTACTTCTAATGCGGTTGTTAAATATTCTTTTGCCTGTGTTAAATTTTCTGCGGTATTGGTTTCTGCCAATGCGATCGCTAAAGCCTGTAGAACCTCCGCATAAATATCACAACATTCTGCATCTTCTGGAAGTAAAACATAAAGTTGTTTAGCACATTCTACCGCTTCGCTTAATTGTCCTTTATCAAAAAAGTCTCCGATTTTCTTGATTAAATCAGTCCTTTGAAGATGAATTAACTCCGCGTCATATTCTCTCTTTTTGTCAGCATCAGATAAAATTTCATAAGCGTGATTTAATTCTTTAAACTTCTCTTCTGCCAACTTTCTCACAGTTTCATTGACATCTCTCGGCAAAGTGTCAGGATGCAATTCCTTCGCTTTGTTGCGATATGCTTCCTTAATCTCTTCTGCTGTTGCCGTCGATTCCACGCCTAAAACTTCATAGTAATTCATTGTTAAATTCCTCCAAGCTTATCCTATTTATCAGAAGCAGAGCCTAACTGCCTCAACAACTTCTCCTTCGACGGATTAAGAGAATTATTTGTTTTTAGCTTTTGCTCATATTCTGCCAACAATCCTACTTCCTTCATACAAATACTAATCAATAGATCGACCAAATCAGACATATTTTCTAAATTCAAGTAAATGCCATTAGTGATCTGAGATATTTCTTGAAACACTCTTTTAGTGTCAGGATTAGAACCGCATTGAACCGTGTAAATCTTAATCCCTTTTTTGCCTAAAGATTGAGTTTCATCTCGCCAATTATGTCCATATTGACAGGCTTGTAAAGAATCAATTACCCCATGCGGCGGCGCATCTCCCACCAATACCATCGCTCTCCGACTTCCCAATCTCCAAGCTAACTGATTAGTTTGGTATAAAGCTTCTTCAACTGCTTCAGGAAAATCTCCGCCGTCAGTTTTCTCTACCTGTGTGATGAAATTGCTAATCAGTTGATAATTCTCAGTTAAATCTAAAACCTTGGTTACATAAGTTGTCTGGGCATCACAATAATCCCCATAGGCAACCACTCCCATTTTTGCTTGAGGAACGGCTTGGCGAATTTCCTGAGACAAATGGTTGAGTTGATTTCGCACATCTTCCAAATAACCGTACATACTCCCAGTTGTATCAAAAGTCAGCGTAACATCTAATTTTTGACTGGGTTTTACAGCCTTTGGCGCGTCAGATCCACCCAAAGCTTGACTTAGTGTTTTTAGTTTACTGCTACCACCGATTTGAGTCATGGTTTTTAAAATTAAAATAAAAAAATATACAAGCGATTGTACCGAATATCAAAAATAAAATCAATAAAATTACTTGAATTAATCAAGTGCAATCCAACAAAAATTAATCACTGTAAAATTTACGCCACTTTCAAAAACTTGCCTAAAAGTTGCAGTTCGGGAAGGGTTTTACCATCTGCCAGACATGATTCAACTAACACTTCCTAACCATTTGTTGCCATTACATAATCACTTATCTAACTCAAATATCTACATTCCCGACTTATCTAAGAAGCCGGGAATCTGACGTTAATTATGCTTCATCTAAAGCTGCAATACCAGGTAAAATCTTACCTTCCAACAACTCCAAACTCGCACCACCACCAGTAGAAATATGGCTCATTTGATCAGCCAAACCTACTTTTTCTACAGCGGCTACAGAGTCACCACCACCGATAATAGTAATTGCGCCGGTTTTGCTGATATCTGCTAGAGTATGAGCGATCGCTTCTGTACCCGCAGCAAATTTATCAAACTCAAACACGCCCATTGGACCATTCCAAATTACAGTCTTACAATCAGCCAAAGCCGCTTGGAAAACCTTTACAGAATCAGGACCAATATCTAAACCCATCCCATCAGCAGGGATATTTTCAATGCTCACAGTGGTAGCATTAGCATCAGGCGCAAACTTATCAGCAGAAACAATATCTGTAGGTAGCAACAAAGCCACACCCCGTTCTTTAGCTTTTGCTTCCAAAGACTTCGCTAATTCCAGTTTATCTTCTTCCACCAAGGACTTACCAACACTCAAACCACGGGCTTTGTAGAAGGTGAAAATCATCCCCCCACCAATGATCAACTTATCGCATTTTTCTAACAAAGTTTCAATTACACCGATTTTGCTAGAAACCTTAGAACCGCCGACAATAGCCGCTAAAGGACGTTGAGGAGCTTCAATGGCACTTTGTAAGTATTGCAATTCCTTCTCAACCAAATAACCAGCTACAGAAGGGCTTAAAAACTTAGTTACACCCTCAGTAGAAGCGTGGGCGCGGTGTGCAGTTCCAAAAGCATCATTTACATAAAAATCAGCGTTTGCAGCCAATTTTTGAGCAAATTCGGGGTCGTTCTTTTCTTCTTCCTTGTAAAAGCGGACATTTTCTAACAATAGCACTTGGCCATTGTCCAAAGCTGCAACTTTAGCAGCAACATCATCACCAATACAGTCATCAGTTTTGATAACTTCCTGTCCCAACAACGCAGAAAGACGTTTAGCGACGGGAGTTAAACGCAATTTTTCATCTACACCCTTGGGACGACCGAAATGGCTTGTTAAAATGACCTTAGCGCCCTTTTGGGTCAAATCTTGGATAGTTGGTAGCGCCGCCCGAATCCGAGTATCATCAGTAATGTTGCCTTGATCATCCACAGGCACATTAAAATCAACCCGTACTAAAGCGCGTTTTCCAGATATATCAGCCGCAGATAAACTTGCTAAACTTTTTTTAGACACAGTACAACTCTCCTGATTACTTTTTTGTTATTGTCTTGAAAATATGACCATCAAAATTTTACCGGAGTGAGGGGCGCAGAGGTGAGATATGTTTAAAACAGTTTTATTTCCCATTGATCAAAGTCGAGAAGCCAGAGAGGCCGCTGATATAGTTGCCAATATCGTGCAAAAATATAATAGCCGCTTAATTCTGCTTTCTGTTATTGAAGAACCAACCGCAGAAGCACCTACCACTAGTCCTATGGTATCTCCAGAAATAGTTGCCCAACTTCTAGAAAATGCCCGCAACCTATTTTCTGAACAGGGAATTACAGCGGAATTACTAGAAAGACAAGGTAAACCAGCTTTTACTATCTGTGATGTTGCTGATGAAATTGAGGCCAGTTTAATTATTATGGGTTGTCGAGGACTAGGCTTAACGGAAGAAGGCTCGACTGATAGCGTTACTACGCGAGTAATCAATCTTTCTCCCTGTCCTGTTTTGATTGTTCCTTAATTAACTATCAGGTGCGTTAATGTAAATTGACACAGTTTAGCGCACCACCTCAAAATCTCGATTATGCAGGATTGTTAAAATCATTCAGCACCAACACACGCAATTCTGTAATTCGTTTAAAGGTGAGATCATTAGTCAAAAAAGCTTCACATTCTGCATTTAAAGCCACAGCAATTTGCAAAGCATCAGGTAGTTCTAAATTATATCTAGCGCGTATTTGGGCAGCATTTATAGCTATATTTGGGTTATTAATTGGCACAAGAGTAGTGTTATTTCCATAAACAATTGTGTCAATAAATTCTTGCGCTAATTGAGTCTGTCTTAAACGATAGGGATACACTAAACATTCTGCTAAAGTCACTGGGGAAGTGACAGCTATTAGCGAACCGTCACGAATTTGATTAAAAACCTCCCTGACAATTGCTAAGTATTGTAGATTGCGCTCAACAAAATAAATAACTGGTGCAGTATCCAAAAATATGCGCGTTACACCCTGTAAACTTTCTTCAATTTTCACGCTGGTTTCCTTGTGTTCATTTCCTCAAGTTCTAAATCTGGAAACTCACCACGTCTCATGCGTGTAACATATTCTTGAGCATCCATACCACCTAATAAATTCGGTGCAATTCCTTCAAGTTCGGTGAGATTACGACGTGGCTTAGGTGATATTTCACAACAGCTGAGTCTTTGGACGAGGTGTGATATTAAACTTAATTGTTCATCTGGTGTAAGTGCGTCCGCTAGTGTCATTAACTCAATCAATTGTTTAGACATTTAATTTTATCCTCTGGACAATTTCTGGTAGAATCTACGCAAGTTACATATTGGCAGGGTGCATCAGCTAAGTATAATCTGTATTTATCTATTTGATAAGTAGGTGAACGGAAAAAAACCAACATAAGTAACGAAAAGTTGCCCAAAACCTGTTCCCTGTTCCCTGTTCCCTGTTCCCTGTTCCCTTGTCATAACGACAATTTTTAACGCCAACCTACTTAGCATAGCGCAAAAGTTTGAAATGACGGGATACCAATTTAGCCGGGATTTATGATACACTAGCCTCAATAATTCCCTAAAACCTCAACAATAGCTAAATTAAGGCATTTAACTCATGCTTTGCCAGATTTTCCAACAAAGACTGACAGATTTACTAGATCATATTACCCAAGACCAAAAATTACTGAAAGAATTTGAGGAAGCCTTAACTGTTGAAGACAACCCTCGGACACTGAGAAGATATCAACAAGAAATCAAACGACAAAAGGAATCTATTAAGAATTATACACAAGAATATACAGAACTAAAACAACAGTTAACTTGTATATCTACACCGCAAATCCAGGTAGTAGGAAATCAACTGCAAATAATAGAAAACTAATTACAGCAACTAGACACAAAATTAAATATTGTTCTTATTAAGCAAGACTCACTTTTAAGTCGTTATCAAGCTTCTGAACAAGCAATTTTGAGGGTTATTATTGAACAGCTAAATCAGACTCAATTAGCTTTGACAGAAAATATGTTAAATGCAGTAGCAGCTAATCAAGTATCTGAGTCAGAAATGCTGCAAATGTTGGCGGTTCTAGAATCACGTATACCTTCTTTACCTGCCAGTAAGCAAGCAGAAATTGCCGAAATTATCAAATCTCCTGAATTAGATACTAGACATAAAATTACAGTGACTTTACCAATTGTTCCTTTTTTAATTAATTATGAAGGTGAATTAGAATTGGGAACTGGTTTTAATATCAAGTCTGCTTGTGAGTTCGTGATCAAAAAATTAGGGAGAAAGTAAATTATGGATTTGCGTCAGCACCTTGAAGAAGAATTAAAAAAAGATTTTCAACTTCTTAAAGACTATGAAAATCAGAAACGTAATGAAAATGATCCACGACTTCTTAATAAGTGGGAGACTAACATTCAGTTAATCAAACAAGAAATAAAAAAGCTTGAAGAAGAATTACAAGAAGAATTAAATAAATTACCTATCACTTCTCCAAATTCATCTTCAAATCAATCTTTTAGCCAAGATTTGGGTCTTGGTGTAAAATTAGAGATGGTTTATATTCCTGGTGACACATTTTTAATGGGCGCACCAAAAACAGAAGAAAAGAGTTTAGATGATGAACGTCCCCAACACTATGTAAAGGTGAAGCCCTTCTACATGGGGAAATACACTATTACTCAAGAACAATGGGAAAAAGTCGTTTATTCCTGTCCTCCAGTTGCTAGAGAATTAAATTCTCGTCCTGCTTACTTCCAAGGTGATAAACTACCTGTAGAACGAGTATCTTGGCACGATGCGGTTGAGTTTTGTGCTAGACTATCTCAGAAGACAGGACAAAAATACCGTTTACCCAGTGAAGCTGAATGGGAATATGCCTGTCGTGCCGGTTCTGCAAAACCTTTTGCTTTTGGTGACACGATCACCACAGATGTGGTAAACTATAATGGTAACTACACCTATGGTAATGCCTCCAAGGGAGAATATCGAGCAAGAACAACTCCAGTAGAAACCTTTCAGCCCAACGCCTTTGGTTTATATGATATGCACGGCAATGTCTGGGAATGGTGCGCTGATACTTGGCATGGTAACTATGATGATGCGCCTAATGATGGAAGTGCATGGATAAGCGAAACTAATCAAAACGCTAGGCTGCTGCGCGGTGGTTCGTGGGACTCCTTTCCTGAGCTTTGCCGTTCTGCTTATCGCTTCAACATCAACCTCGACTACGACCTCAACATTGTTGGTTTTCGGGTTGTATGTAGTGGTGCGGCGAGGACTTAGTAGCCCTTTATACTCTTGCTCTTTTGCTCTCTGCTCTTTTCTTCTTTACCCTTGCCAAGGGTAACGGAGTGGAGCGATCTTTTTTTATTTTGTGACTTTTGAGAAATTCGAGCTATTTAATTTGATAGAAACTTTCAGGTCTTTGGTTTCATTCACTATAACACACAAATCTGAAGCTGTCAACTAGTTCCCAGCCGGAGTCTGGGAACGAGAGTTACACTTGACGATTTACTAAAGTCGCGCTGGCTTGGTCAACGGGCATCAGCAAGACCTCACTAATATTAACATGACTTGGCCTAGTGGCACAGAAAAAGATCACATCAGCCACATCATCAGGAGTTAGGGGTTTAAGGCCTTGATATACCTTTTTAGCCCGTTCTGTGTCACCATGAAAACGCACTTGACTAAATTCTGTTTCTACCATTCCAGGGTCTACAGAAGTTACTCGCACAGCAGTTCCTAAAAGGTCTTGTTTTAAGCCTTCAGAAATGGCTTTAACGGCTGCTTTTGTCCCACAATAGACATTACCTCCAGGATAGGTTTGATGTCCGGCTATAGAACCGATATTGATAACATGACCAAAATTCCGTTCCACCATTCCTGGGACTATGTAGCGGGTGAGGTAAAGTAAACCTTTGATATTAGTATCAATCATTTCTTCCCAGTCTTGAAAGTCACCTTGATGTAATTTGTCTAAACCGCGACTTAAACCGGCATTATTAATCAAAATATCAATATTTGACCAGGAAGGGGGTAAATTATTAATAGCTGATTCTACCGCCAAGCGATCGCACACGTCAAGTGCTAATAAATGGATTTTATCAGATGGGATATCCAAGGAATCAGCTAATTGTTGTAACCGTTCCCACCGTCGTGCCGCTAAAATCAGTTTTGCACCAGCATGAGCAAAAATTTTGGCACAAGCAGCGCCTATACCGCTACTTGCACCAGTAATCAAAACAATTTGGTTTTGCATATATAGCTGTAGCCATCAAGATTAGGACATAAACTATAAGAGTTCCCATAGCATAGCATCTACATATCAATGGCTAAACCCTATAGTGATGATTTCCGGCAAAAGGTAATGCAAGGGATCGAGTTAGACGGTCTCAAGAAGTGTGAAGCAAGTCAACAGCTATAACAAAAAAGAGAGCAAGCGCTCTATACACTAATCCAAATTCTGAACAAGCTCTTCAACTGATTGCATCGGAATATAAAGTTTCATCGTGGTGGTCGGATTGCTCAATTAATTGAAGAGGCAGGGTGTCAGTTAATTTACCTACCTCCTTATTCACCCGATCTCAATCGGATTGAAAAGTGTTGGGCTACTTTGAAAAGTAGGATTCGCAAGCTTTTAGCTACATCAGACAATTTACGTGGGGTTAAATAGGTTTGGTATTGTGCCACCTGCGCGGGATAAAATTTAGCATGGATAGTGATGAGCAACAGCTAATATTTACAAATTAGTTGTGCTAGAATTTTGATCATCAAAATTTTTAAATAAATCAATTTCAAGCTGTATTGATTGTTCAGGTTTTGTCTCCTTTATCTGTTTAGATTTATCTTGGATATTAGAAGATGTAATTTTCTTATTTTTCTGATTATCTTTTTCAATTTCTGGAGTATTTTCTAGTAAGTTATTAGGTATATTTTCATCTCCATTTAAAATATAATATCCGCTACGTCCTCCTATTCCCATCTGTTTTAAAATTCCTTGACCAATAAGCTTACGTAATAAGTATCTCGCTTGTTCAACATTAATACGGCATAATTCTGCTGTTTGTCCTCGTGTGATTTTACCATTAGTCTTAATATACTGTACAATCATTTGTTGATTTTGTAATTCATCAAAACCACGACGACGAATATATGCAGATGAACGACCCATTTGACGATAAACAGATGCACTTAGATGATACTCTCTCTGTCGCGCATTTTTGATGCGTTCTACTAAACCATTTTCACTTAATTGTTCCAGTAAATGACGAGCTTGAATTTCTCCTTTTTGTATCAGCTTTCCAGCTTCATTAGGATTTATTTCTCGTTCCTTCCACAAATAATTCAGTAATATTAATTCATCTAAATTCAGCACCCGTTTTTGGCGTTTTTCCTCAGATAATATTATTTTTACAAGCTCTAAATCAGCATCCCCACCTGGTAAACGCACAACAACACTTGTATTAGTAGTTTCTGAATAATCTGGTAATTGATGTCCAGTTCTTAATTGACCAGCATAAATAAGTCCTATACCTCGTCCAGTCCGTTCTACTAAACCTATTCTCTTAAATATATCCGCAAGAGATGGATTTCTTGGTAATGGTCCACTAATTAATAAAGAATCTAATCTAATTCCTTCGACAAACCCCCCTGGATTTCTAATAATTAGACAATCATTATGAATTTGAATATGAACTGCTCCCATGCGATTATAATCCCGATGGGTAAGAGCATTATTCACAGCTTCACGAAATGCGCGGTGGTCATAAGCTGGAACTCCAACCCTAAATAAATCCACAGTTAATTCATGTTCTTCATTTCTTAAACTAAATGCCTCCATCAACCTTTCAAAAATGCGTAATAATGGCCAACGGTAAAATTCATTAACAGCAACATCTTGACCTCGCAAAACTTGAAAAGCTACTTCATGGGTAGGAATTTGCTCATTTATAACCGCTTCTTTGCCAACAATTAATAAACCTGAAAGCGTGGGAATAGCATCATCTCCACGGACTAAATTTAATGCTTTTGCCAATTCTAAATCAGTTAAATTTTGCAGGGATGTATCACCCGGATATTCAGTTAATAATCTTCTTAACCGTGCAAATTCTAAGGGGTCTAAATCATTCCAAGTAGTACCAGTCATTACCCTCGCTGATACATCACGTTGACCTCTATCTGCTAACCAACTATTTATTTCACTGGGATATAATGGTCTACATTCGGGTTCACCCTTAGTATTTAAAATGCGCTTTAAAGTTCTTCCATCACTGGTTGCTACTAATTGTGTAGCTGGTGGTACTTTTATTATTGCTATAGACATTTCTGGGAAATTAATTATTTCTGTATATACACCTAATGGCGGTACAGTTTTATTTCCTATCATTGCAGATAAAGAAGAAGAATGTTTTAAGTGTTTTTTATGTAACCCTGTAATCTTGCCATCATTTTCTACGCCAATTAACAATATACCACCACTTGTATTTGCCAGACAAACCACTGCTTCTAATAAATCTTTATCACTTAATGAATGTTTATCACTAAGCCAAGCAGAATCACTCTTAAACTCTACAGTCAAAGTTTCACCATTAGCTATGAGTTGTGTGAGTTCATCTGGAGTCATATTTAGTTATGGAGTCCTAGTGCCTTTTAGAAAAATTATCTGTATAGTTTTGTGAAGTCCACAACTATAATTACTCTACAAAAATACTAGCATTTTTTCCGTTTCCATCTGGAAGTCTGTTTACTATAAAGTTAATAGGCTAATGAAACTACCAGAAATATTGAATACCATAACAAAAGCGCCACCTGTGAGGTAAAGGGTATGACTCTTGTTAAAGCAAATCAAAGACACTACCAGAAAGGAGACATTACCCGTCGGGGTATGGCCTTAGCTCTTGACTTCTTGACTGTATGGTTTCTCAGTTCTATCGTCAGAAATAATCAAATCGGTGTACAATTTACCCAAATCTTTGTTTTTATTTTTGCTTGGTTAATTTTCCGCGTTGTCATAGTTTACAATAATCAGGGACAAAGTTTAGGACGTTGGGCATTTGATTTAAAACTGCTAGAAGTCGTAAATGGGGAAATAGTGAATAGAATCCCCCAATTTCAGACGTTATTGCTGCGAGAAGGGATTATTTGTTTTTCTAGCTTATTATTATCCATTTTCTTGACTAATATCATCCTCAATCCCTCTGCTGTCGTGTTATTGCTTCCCCTAATCATTGACGGCGGTGCTGCTTTATCCGATACTCAAATGCGTCAGGCTTTCCATGACCGCTTTTTTCAGACCATTATAATTTCCTCCCAACGTGGTTATTCTTTAGATCTAAAAATTAAAAGACTAGTTGAAAAATTTCAGCGAAATGTGAGATAATGGCCATTTGTGTTAATTGTCTCCAAGCTTTACAGTTTGTAAGTTTATGGCTAAGAGTAAAGGTGCGCGAATAATAGTGACACTAGAATGCACCGAGTGTCGGACAAATCCAGATAAACGTTCCCCTGGTGTATCCCGCTATACCAGCACTAAAAACCGTCGGAACACAACCAACCGTTTAGAACTGAAAAAGTTCTGTACCCACTGTAACAAACACACAGTTCACAAGGAAATTAAGTAAGAATGAGTTACTATCGTCGTCGTCTTTCTCCCATTAAGCCCGGAGAAGCCATTGATTATAAAGATGTAGATTTGTTGCGGAAGTTTCTCACAGAACGTGGTAAAATACTACCTCGGAGAATTACTGGGTTGACTTGTCAGCAACAACGGGTGCTAACTCTAGCTATTAAACGGGCCCGGATCGTGGCTTTGTTACCCTTCATTAACGCCGAAGGTTAAGAAGATTTTGGATTTTGGATTTTGGAACATCATCCAAGAAAAGTGGCGGTTGCATAGGTATTGCGCGGTTACTTTGAGTCCAAAATCTAAAATTTAATATTGAATTAATGGGATAATGGAAAAAAAGGATTAGATACCAGTTATTTAATCCCGAATCTCCAGTGTAAAAATCTAAAAATATTAAAGTGCGACAGTTGTGGATAAGGGGACGTTAGTTGAATTTAGGGTTCAAAGCGATCGCCGTCTGGGGGTGGTAGATCGTCCAGACGGGAAAACTCGTTGGTTTGTATTAGATGAACGGGGTCAATCTCACAGTCTCGCACCGCGCCAATTTACGTACACAGTTAACGGACAAATCTATAAACCGGGCGAAATTGCTGAATTTTTAAATCAAGTCCAGCCTTATTTAGATCCGTCGAGTTTGGAAGTAGCGTGGGAACTACTGATTGAAGAGGGGGAAACTGTCACCCCCAAGGAAATGGCTAATCTACTGTTTTCGGAATCAGCCCCTCCCCAGTGTTATGCAGCCCATTGTTTGCTATCAGAGGATAAACTCTATTTTAAGCAAAAAGGGGAGGCTTACGAACCACGTAGCGCAGCCCAGGTAGCAGAACGCAAGCACCAGATGGCTGTAGAATCACAAAAAGCAAAGGGACAGCAGGAATTTTTAGCCCGTGTAGAACAGGCTCTTCAGGGCGAAGTGGTAGAATGGCAAAGAATGGATCGCCAGCGTTTAGAAGCGTTAGAAAAGTATGCGACTCTGCTGGCAGATGTGATCATGCTCAAGGTGAATTACGACTCTTTAGCTCGTGCTTGTCCACCTTCAGCCCCAGTATTAGAAACTATGAATATGCTGGGGCGTTCTGCTACGCCCCAGGGTGCTTTTCAACTGTTGATAGATTTGGGTTGGTGGAGTCCCCATGAAAACCTGTTTCTGCGTCGTTCATCAATTTCTGTTCAATTTCCTCATCAGGTATTAGAAGTGGCGCAAGAACGTTTGGATTTCCCTCCCACAGATTTAGACACAAACCGTCTCGATCTTACACATCTTAAGGTATACACCATTGATGACGAAAGCACGACGGAAATAGACGATGGTTTAAGTTGGGAGATATTACCAGATGGAAAAGAACGGTTATGGGTACATATAGCCGATCCTACTAGGTTATTAATGCCAGATGATGAATTAGATTTGGAAGCGAGAAAACGGGGGAGTACGGTTTATTTACCTACGGGGATGATTCCCATGTTTCCAGAGGTGTTAGCTACAGGTCCCATGAGTTTGGTGCAGGGGAAAGTCTGTTGCGCCCTCAGCTTTGGGGTGATTTTAGATCAAGTTGGGGCTGTAGAAGATTATTCTATCCATACTGGGTTAATTAAGCCTACCTATCGTCTCACTTATGAAGATGTAGATGAGATGTTGGAATTGGGAGTACAAGCAGAACCAGAAATTGAAGCGATCGCTAATTGGGCAAAAATACGCAAAAATTGGCGTTATGGTCAAGGGGCTATTAGTATCAATATGCCAGAAGCGATGATCAAAGTCAAGGACGATGATATAAATATTGATATATTAGATGATTCCTTGTCCAGGCAACTAGTAGCAGAAATGATGATTCTGGCGGGAGAAGTAGCAGCCCGTTATGGACAAACCCATAATATCCCCCTCCCTTTTCGCGGTCAACCTCAACCGGAATTACCTCCAGACGAAGAACTGCTCCTACTCCCAGCCGGTTTTGTTCGTTCCTGTGCTATGCGCCGCTGTATGCCTAAGAGCGAAATGAGTATTACACCTGTACGTCATGCTGGCTTAGGTTTAGATACCTATACACAAGCTACTTCTCCTATTCGCCGTTATAGCGACTTACTGACTCATTTCCAATTGAAAGCACATTTACGCGGTGAAGGTTTACCATTCTCTGCGGAACAACTCAAAGAAGTGATGATGACAGTCAGCAGCGCCACCCAAGAAGCAACGATGGTAGAACGACAAACTAATAGATATTATGCTTTAGAATATTTACGTCGTCATCCTGAAGAAGTTTGGCAGGTGACAGTATTGATGTGGTTGCGTGAAGATAGTAATTTAGCACTGATTTTATTAGAAGATCTAGGTTTACAATTGCCTATGTCCTTCCGGCGTTCTGTTAGTTTGGGAGAAAATTTATTAGTAAAAGTTAGTTTGGCTGACCCGCAAAAAGATTTGATTCATTTTCAGGAGATTATGTATCAAGAAGCCCAATCAATTATAAATTAATTAGCGATTGACCTAAAGTCCACGCAGGTGGACTTTGTTTATGTAGTAGCGACAAAAGTTAGGTTAACATAATCAAACCAAACTGTGTCAAGAAACGTAAAATCGCTGAAAACTTCTTTACTCTTGCCTTTTGCCTCTTGTCTCTTGCCTTAAATGCAAAATCCATGGACAGACGATCTTTTTTATTAGGTACAACTACTTTAGCACTTTCTCAAATCATAATTGGGTGCGAGACAAAGCAAGCGCCTCTGAATGTACAGCTATTAAAAAATTCCATTCCCGGTCAGGTAGTTAATCAGTTTCGGAAAAGTGTAGAGTCAGGGGGTAAATTGAAATTTACCCCAATTGATCAGATTGAGGAATTATTTAAATTATTGCAAAATTGGCAAAAACCACCAAGTAATAAAAATCAAAGCTCATTTCCAGCCAATTTGGTAACATTGGGAGATTATTGGTTACAAGCAGCAATTAATCAGAAATTAATTCAACCCTTGGAAACAGGAAAGATCGAGAATTTAGCTAAACTAGATGAAAAATGGCAACAATTAGTTAAGCATGATCAGGAAGGGAAAATTTGGGGTATTCCTTACCGCTGGGGGAATACAGTCATTGTTTATAATCAAGAAAAGTTTCAAAAATTAGGATGGAAACCGAGAGATTGGAGTGATTTATGGCGCAGTGAATTAGAAAATCGGATATCTTTACTTAATCATCCGCGAGAAGTAATTGGTTTAGTGTTGAAAAAATTAGGAAAATCTTATAATACCGAAAATATTAATCAAATCTCCTCCTTAGAATCAGAATTACAAGCATTAAATAAACAAGTTAAATTTTATGATTCTACAAACTATTTAGAACCATTAATTATTGGGGATACTTGGTTAGCAGTAGGATGGTCAAATGATATCATCCCCATGATCAGTCGTTATCAAAAATTTGCCGCAATTGTTCCCCAGTCAGGAACAGCAATTTGGGCAGATTTATGGGTAAGTCCTACAGGAGTTAGTAATGATACTCTAGCATATAAATGGCTAGATTTTTGTTTACAACCGAATACATCTAAGCAAATTGCTTTACTAACTAAAAGCAATTCTCCCATTGACAATAATATCACTCTGGGTGATGTCCAGAAGCCCCTACAGAACTTGTTATTAAATAATTCGGAAATTTTCACCAAAAGTGAATTTTTACGTCCTCTACCCCCGGAAGTAATAAAAGAGTATGAAGATTTATTTATGAAGATGAAAAAATCGTAATTTTAGAAAGAGGGACGTAACCCCAATTTGCTTTCATTATTCATCTGAATACTACAGGAAACGGGACTTTGAGTAAAATTACATGTGTAAGTTGCTAGGGGTTCTCTTTGATTATCAAAAAATCGAATATTGTAACCAGATTTACTGGCTATACTACCCAAACGATTGACAAAAACATACTTTTCTAGATAATCTAATACAGTCCACATTTGCTGATTGACAATTAAATCTACTCGTGGGGGTTCGTTTTTTAAAGCTGGGTAAGCTATCCAATTATCTAAAAGTTTGTTTTCCGAGTTTTCCTTAGCCCACCATAAACTAGGAACTGTCAATTTTTGGGGATGAATAGTTTTAGCCGTGATGATATTATCTTTGGGTTGGGTGAGTAGATCTAATTCTAAAGGTGCTTGAGAAGGTAGGGGGATATTTTGGGATTTTGATGGGAGAATCGGGAAAAAGGAAGTAGTAATAAAAGTGAGAATTGGTAATAATAGTATGGGTTTTTTGCGGGTAAATAAGTTATTTTTAGTCATATATTTCCTGTTAGTGTTGAGGGTGGGTAGTGATTGAACCACGAAATTTCATAATTTTACACAAAATTCTACAGGACTTACGCAACTGTTTGGTGTGACACTTACGTAAGTCCTAAAGATATTTAACCTCTCTTGAGTTTATGAATATTTTCTTCCCAGTTTATACCATCAAAAGGCACAATTTGAAAATTGTCAATGACATTGCCATCTAAACACCGTACATTAACATCAATAGAATCAGGGTGACTACGGGGAATATAAAAAGAATGAATACCACAAATTCCGCAAAATTTATGTTGTGCTACTTCTGTATTAAATTTGTAAGTTTTTAATACATCTTCCCCTTGTAATAAAGTAAATTGTTCTCGCCGGATAATTAAATGTAAAAATCCTTTTTTAGAACATATTGAACAATTACAATCATCAACTTGATGATTATTAACTAACACACGAAATCGCACAGCACCACAATGACAACCACCTTCATAAGCAACAAATTCATCTCTATTTAACATCATATTATCAACTAATTAAATGAAAACCGTAGGTTGGGTTGATAAAAGCAACCCAACAAACTTGTTAATTATTCAAATTCTTATTTATCAACTCGTAAGGAAGAAAATAGATTTTGCCAATTTGGATTATTAGCAACCATTTCGCTTTCCTTGACTTCAAAAGTTAGATTTTTCGCTTTTGGTTCTTTAATTGCTTGTACACAAATTTCTGCCACATCATCACGACTAACTTTTCCTCTGATATTATCACCTTGTGCAAATATTAATTCCTTTCCTCCCGCTGTTTCTGTTAAAGCACAAGGTCTGATAATTGTATAAGGTATTCCACTAGCTTTCAAACATTCTTCACCTCGTAATTTCCAGGTCAAAATACCTCCTAATTGGTCATTTAATCTGACTGCGGGTGGTTCTTCATCTAAATTAATTCCTGGTCTTCCGGGACGAGTCACCCCAGCGGAACTAATTAATATAAATTGAGGTAAAGTTTCCCCACCATAGGCTTGAATTGATGAAACTTCCAGCGAGAAAACCCCAGGATTGAACTTAGGATTTAAAGCACCATCATATTCAAACTTACTCAACATTAGTTGTAAAGAACAAATCTTACTAACATCAATTGGTGGACAATCCTTAACAACTTTGGCACGAAATACACCGAACAAATCTGTAAAAGGGATCTGAATATCTAGCCAATTATTAGCAACAGTATCAAAGGAATAGCTATAACCAATTCCGTCCCAAGTTGACTCTGTGCGTAAAAATATTTTATAACGTTGGCCATCACCTTTAACCCGCAATTTCACACCTTGATAACCTGATAAATCACATAAAGGTGAAAAATTCTTAGTTCTTACCGAAGCAAAACCGCCAGAATTAGCAGTAGAAACATTACCTGTAAATACTGCGTTATTTTCCCTAATTTGGAAACTACTAGAACTGACACCACCCATGACAACATCATCCAAAGCACCCCAGATATTTTTGATTTGATCTGATGGTTTAGTAAAATCAAATATTGGTTTTTCACCAACAGCAACCAGATATTTTTTTGCTGCTTCAACTAAATTCTTCACACCTTGATATTCAACATTTTCTGGTGTATCTCCAACAATTTCCGGTAGATAAAATTTCACACCTTGATTATATTTTGCTCTATCTGGTGTATCTCCTTCCACTGGTTGTACACGAACTGCTGTACAACAAATTACAGCTTGAATATTAGCCAAAATTAAATTTGTCAAAGTTTCTGGCTTTGTAATATCTCCAACCACCAAATCAATATCATCACCGAGAATTGGCCGCGCTTTGTCAATATCTCGAACCAAACAACGGATCTGATAACCCTGCGCTACCAATTTTTTCACAACTCGTTTACCCACACCACCAGTCGCACCAGCTACCAGAATTACACCCATATTTATTCCTACTTTTGATATATTTTGATGATCTTTAGGACTACCTTGAAAAAGTTTTTGTATCCAGTTCAGAACCGGAAATACTTCAAAGTAGGTGAGAGTTTTAATGAACCTGCATAAATCCCATTGTGAACGATTGTTGTTATTCATAACTACTATGTAACCACTATATTTTACTCTTATTGTATCAACTTTTTGTGTATATAGTAGATACAGCGGTTTTCGCTCTTATGAAGTACATCTTAAGCCCCCTCCTCGCACCCCCCTCAATCCCCCCGCAGCGGGGGGAAGAAAAGGATAAACTTTTGATATTGGAGGGGGTTGGGGGTGGGGTTCTTGTACCTCATAACATCGGGAAGTGCTGTAAAATATCAACTTATTGATATAATATAAAAGTCCCCAAATAAATTTTTTCCTCCGTGTCCTCTGTATCTGGAGTGGTTCGTTAAAATAAATAATTATCAATCATGATCGATCAACTTAAAAAAGCCCAAGCCGAATACGAGAAATTTCCCACAGAATTTACCAGCATTATCATGAGTACAGTTAACAAAGAGGGGATTCCTGACGCTAGTTACGCTCCTTTTGTTAGCGACGATGATAAAAAAATCTACATTTATGTTAGTGGACTAGCTACTCACACCCAAAATATTCATAATCATCCTTTTGTGAGTGTTTTATTTATTGAGGACGAAGTTAAAACTAAACAAATTTTCGCTCGTCGGCGTTTAAATTTTAATTGTACCGCAAATTTGCTAGAGAGAGAAAGTGAAAAATGGCAACAAATTGTTGATAAATTTCAGATTCGTTTTGGAGAATTGATTTCCACATTACGCAGTTTACCAGATTTTCGGATTTTTCAACTCACACCCAAAAACGGACGTTTTGTAATTGGGTTTGGTGCTGCTTATAATATTAGTAGTGACAATATAAATCAACTTGTCCTTAGTAAAGATTGAGCTTCATGGTTATGATTCAGTTTCAACCTCCGGGTTTTGGTAGTAAGTTCATTCATACATCTTTGGGGACAATGGTTTACTATACCCAAGTTAGCGCCCCTTGGGAAAATGCAGTGGATCAAGATTTACCACCATTGTTATTTTTACATAATTTTGGTGGTGGTGCGTCCGCTTATGAATGGTCTAAAATTTATCCAGCTTATGCTGCAAAATATCGAATTTTAGCCCCAGATTTAATTGGTTGGGGAAAATCTGCTCACCCCGTGCGAGATTATCAAATTGAAGATTATTTAACCACAATTATTGAGTTTATTCATCAAACTTGTCACCAAAGTGTAACTGTAATAGCATCTTCTTTAACTGCGGCTTTTGCTATTCGTCTGGCTATTACTTATCCCCATTTATTCAAAGCTTTGTTTTTAGTTTGTCCTTCGGGGTTCAATGATTTTGGACAAGGTGCGGGACGGAGATTACCACTTTCTTTGATTAATACACCTTTGGTAGATAATTTAATTTATGCTTTGGGTGCAGAAAATGAAATTGCAGTTAGGAATTTTTTACAAAGTTTTCTTTTTGCTAAACCAGAAAGGGTGACACAGGAAATGGTAGCAGCTTATTTAACTTCTGCACAACAATATCAGGCTAAGTTTGCGGCTTTGTCTTTTTTAAAGGGGAATCTTTACTTTGATTTGAGTTTATATATTCAGCAAATTCAAGTTCCCAGTGTCATTTTCTGGGGTGAAAAAGCACAGTTTACAAATATTGAATTAGGACGACGTTTAGCTGGTTTAAATCCTGCGGTAATTCAAGGTTTTGAGGAAATACCAGATACAGGAATTATTCCCCATTTAGAAATACCAGCGGTTGTGATTGGAATTTTGCAAAAATACAATACAACGGGAGAATTAAAAATCTAAATTTAAAAACAAAGATTTCATTGTGAGAATTAGAAGATTAAATATCTCCACTTTACTCCTTTGTGTCTACCCTGGGTGATCTCTAAAATAAAAATAGAATACAAATTCTGTACTTTTTGACTTTTGACCTTTCACTTTTGACTTCCCGAAGGGCGCGTTGCTGACTGTTTTTGATCTTCCTGTTTTTATTTTCACAGACTCAGCAACGCATCTCTTGTAGATATGTAGGATTCAATATCTAATATTTATACCGCTTCTATATTTTTTTCTCCCGTTCTAATTCGTACAACTTGTTCAACAGGAGAAATAAAGATTTTACCATCACCAATTTCACCAGTACGGGCTGCGGAGATAATTTTATCCACAACCGTGTCAACTTGGGAATCCTCAACGACAATTTCCACCTTCAGTTTTTGCAGAAACTCTACAGTATATTCCGAACCGCGATAGCGTTCAGTTTGACCCTTTTGTCTGCCAAAACCCCGGACTTCAGAAACAGTCATCCCCACAATGCCCGCATTAACCAGAGCAATTTTCACTTCATCAAGCTTAAATGGACGGATAATGGCTTCTACTTTTTTCATTTTTTTGATTCCTGACTTCTAATAGCGTCGTTTATATATCTAACCAGATCCCTTGTCTCACGCTGTAAGTATAGCACTAGTTATTTAACTTCAGGGTCATTCTCTCCAATTATGGACTATTTTATTACAAAAGCGGTAGCTTAACTTGTCCCAGACTTTGCCAATCTGCGATCGCCTGTCGAGTCCACAGCCAATTTCGTGATAATTTCTCCATAGTAAAATCTGCGGGTGCATTTTGAATCACCATTTGTCGAAGTTTAATCGCTTCCCGTAAATATTGTTGACGTTTATCAGCGGGTTGATTCTGAGCGCTTTTATATAACCCCAAAGCTAACCCAGCATAAGCAGTCAAAGCCTCCGGTTCTCCAGCTACTTCTGGATACTTTGTTTCTCCCAAATTTGCACCTTCATTCTCCTGGGGTTTTAATGCTAAACTCAGGGACTTGAACCAAGCATCATTAGCATAATTGAGCTTATTCTCCGCATAATAGGCAAATCCCAAAGCATTATTATACAAAATAGAATCCGGCTGATTCTGTACAGCCCTAGCCCAGTAACGGCGTGCATCATCAACACTGTACTTATTATTTCCCGTTTGTACCCATTGCCAAGCTAATCGCCCCCAGACAAAGTTCACAGATGGATTTTGGGTATCCTGAACAGGAATCAAACTTAAAGCCGTTTCCGCAGCCGTGAAAGCACCACGATTTAATAATTCATGAATAGCGCTCAATCCATCCTTTAAATTGCCTTGACTCAATTGTGCCGTGGCTGTAGCAGTGACAATCTCCGTAGCAGAGTTAAATAAATTAATACTTTGATACTGATTGTTAGTGATCTTTTGTCCGGGAATGGGCGGGATATCAGGTAGAAGATGCTGCTGAGACTGTCGTTGATGCCACCACCAAGCAACACCAAGGATCATGGTAATCGCACTTGCAGCGAAAATGCCCAACAGCAATAATGATTTTCTCCTGTGATAGCGATTACCTGGGGTCGCTAAAGGAGACTGTGATAAAGGGTGATTTACCCGTCGCTTTTGAATATTTGAGGAAGTTGGTGTCATCGAATTTGCTACATTTCCCCAGTCTAAATTTTCCTCGACTTCAGAAACCTGTATTTCCGACAAATGATGATCCTTTTGGATGAGTTCCGCTTTCATACTTTGTTCCTCGCTTGTAGCTAACCCATTGCCAAGCTGACGAAACAAATCAGAAACTATTGCTGAATCCTGATCATAGTTGGGGTAATCATACTCAATTTCATCTACAAGATCGCCCCAGGTATCTCCCAAGAGCCAATCTACCTCCGTTGTCTCCTCTTCCAAATTTGTATTAAGGAGATCATCAATAGCCATCAAGCCCTCTGGATTATTTATCACACCAGAATAGGGATTATTATCAGTCCGCAGGGGTAGCTGATATTCGTTTAATAACTCCGATAGCACCTCCGGCGTAGACATATAACTAGATAAGTTAACTTTTGGTGTCAAACAACCATCAAATTCTCGCCGGAGGTACAAAATCGGTAAAGCCCAGTACATTTGTTGAGAACCATAAGCAGAAATTAAGCCCTGACGAACCCGACTCACACACAGATCTAAAGGATAGCCCTGGCTTAAGTTCCGGTAAAATAGTTGCGTCAACGTCAGTGCCACCTCGTCGGGTATGCGTTCTGACATTGCCAGTACACTTCTAATTCCCCACTTGACCAAACTTTCTGTTAAATTCCGTTCTCCTGAGAGTTCTCCACCGTCGGCTTTAGCTCTATATGCTCCAAAACAGGAGTTAAGCACTACCATTTGAATATTATTATTAATCAGTAACCCAGCTAAATCATCGCCGCTGAGAGTTTCTGTTAAACCAGTTTTTTTATTGACTAGATAAATTTGCCCACCATTCACGCCCAAGTTGCTATGACCGGAATAATGGAGAATATGGTAATTTCCCTGTTCTAAAGCTTGGGTCAGTTCTTCCCTACCTGGTTCGTCAAGAACGGTCAATTCAATTTCTGGTAGATTATGATTACCATCTGCCAATTTTAATGCTTGGCGGTGCAGTTCTGCTTTCAGATTGATAGCTTCTTGCTTGAGTAAATCCAACTGCACCAAGTCCGCAGGCGAAGAAATCACCATCAACACTTTCAGCCCCCTTTCTTCCACTGGCGTGGGGATATTATGAGTCTGTAAACGCGTCGGAGATCTTCTACAGTATGCATTTACTGGGTCCATACCACTTTGGTAACGGGCAAAGGTAATATAAGGACCCGTAGCTAAAGGGCGATCACCTGCGTGCATGATTTCCCATGGCAGCCGTGCTAATCTGGGGTCTTTAAGTCCCAATCTTAGCCGCAGCACTTGTTGGTGATTTTGGGCAATACCTTGGGCGGTAATCCAACTATCTCTGAGAGTTCCCTGAAATAGTGCATTATACAACTCCTGACCCAAAGCCACCAAGTTAACAGAGTTTCTGGGAATCATCTCCCCCTGCAAAACTAACTGCAAAGGGTCATCCATCAATTGTCCGGCGGCAGCTAACCATTCAGCCACAGGCCAATGTACCAGTTCTTCTGCCAACGGTACCCCAGATGCTACTTGTTCAGTCCGCACCAAATAGTCATTTTGCCCTACTGGCGTTGCCGAAAGGTGAAATTCCTGGGTCACAACTTCTGCTCCATAAAACTTAGACAATCCCGATAGCACAGGATGGTGTAGATGTATTTTGCTATTCTCATGTTTCAGATAGGCGTTGCTGATCCATTGATCTTAATCTAGTTTTTAACACGGTTTTCTGCCTATTTCCCTTCTAAAAGTTTATCCGGATTAGTTGATCCCTATCGAGAACTCTTTATTGGTAGATGCACCTTGATCTTTAATTCCCCTAGTTGCCTAAAACTCACTAGGGGGTTTCTTTTTTTTATTCGCGTTTACTGAAGCTGAATAAGTTATCTGTCCCCACAGCTAACAGGTGACAGTATTTTGAATAACTTTAGCTTGAGCTTGGAAAAATTGATTTTGACCGTTCCCAGGTTCAGCTTTAAACCGTTTTAGTGAGTAGCGGTATCTTTGCATATCCTGCTGTCGCCCTTACAGCAGTTTTCGGCGATTTAAACCAGACTTTGATTACCTTCTTCCTTTGCGCCTTCCCTACTTTGCGCCTACCCTTCGGGATCTCTAAGAGAGATTGCGCGAAACAAAAACCGTGGTTCATTTACCTGAAATTCGCTGTAAAGTCTTATTCCTCCTACCTTTTTTAATCAGCCCTAATCCTGGCAAATAAAAAACGCTCTTGCTAACCAAGAGCGTTTGTAAGCATTTCTAAATCAGTGCTTAAGTAGATGGGATTCTCATAACCAACTCCCCTACCCAGTTACCAGCCACAGGAATTTTTTCAGTATGTGACAAACAGCAATCTTTGGGTAATTTTTTCCGGAGCATAAGTTAAAAACAATGAACAGTTGATTGGTAGATGCACCCTGATAACTAACTTCCCCTAGCTGGCTAACACCACTGGGGGTTTTTTCTTGTTTATGGTTAGCGCCACTTAATCATTACCATATACTCATTTTTTCCGGAACATGACACATAACCCTAGAACACTTAACAAGTAGATGCACCCTGATAACTAACCTCCCCTAGCTGGCTAACACCACTGGGGGTTTTTTCTTGTTTATGGTTAGTGCCACTTAATCATTACCATATACTCATTCTTTTCCGGAACATGACACATAACCCTAGAACACCTAACAAGTAGATGCACCCTGATAACTAACCTCCCCTAGCTGGCTAACACCACTGGGGGTTTTTTCTTGTTTATGGTTAGCGCCACTTAATCATTACCATATACTCATTTTTTTCCGGAACATGACACATAACCCTAGAACACTTAACAAGTAGATGCACCCTGATAACTAACTTCCCCTAGCTGGCTAACACCACTGGGGGTTTTTTCTGTTCCCGCTCTTTCTCATAAGTGCTAGGCAGTTGACTCCCGAAATCAAAACAAACTTGTTAAAAATAAATTTATCCGGAAGATAGTTATACACCTGAGAACATTCAATTGGTAGATGCACCCTGATAACTAAACTCCCCTGGCTAACATCCACTGGGGGTTTTTTCTCAAAAACATAAATCTCAATCTACCCTATCATTAAAATCATTCTCTGGCAATATCCCCATTCAACAGGTTTCCGGTCATTTTCACCCACGAACTATTTCCTTTAATTTACACAGTGGCGAAATATACTACTAAACCCATGGATATGCCAACCTGAAAAATTTCTTCCAATTACTCCAATTACTTTTATCCTATTGTGATCCTTATCGCCAGCTTGAGAATGATCACTGCGATAGTTAATGGCACTCTTAATTATTTATTTATAATTTTCTGAATAAAGAGCCATTCAGCAACCTGTCGTTTTTTTATAGCATATTCTAGATTGATATATCAATAGGTTAAAGGCAAAATTTTGACTAATTACGCATTAGCCAGCTAAATTTAGCACTTAGCGGGCTAACTTGAGTGATTTAATCAATTGTGATTTGTTGAGGGGTATTGGCTTTACCGTTGTGGACATCTGTATTCAGGATGCTAGAACTTTTTGCACAACATTTTTTATCTAGCCAACTTTTGACGGGTTCTTCATTCAGGTTGAGTCGGAGGACACCGGAAACGAAACCACCCATAAATGAAACTGGATTTTGGGCAAATTCTTTAACTAGGGGGGATAATTCACTAATAAACATAACACTCTCCAAGTATTGCTATCGCTGTAAAAAATTATTAATTCTTTATTAATCTTAATATATCTTGGCAAAGAAAACGCATCTAAATTTTGAAGAAATCTAAGGTCTAAAATCTATGGGTGGGCTAGAAGCCCACCCCACAGGAGTTAAACTGACTATGACAGGGATTTTATGATGTGGGTGGCTGTTCTGGGAACATACATTTGTCAGAGTCACAACCGCTAGGTCCTGCTTCTGATAATTCTCCCAAATCGTAACGACTTAAGGCTCCGCAGAAATCATCTGTTTTCCGTCGGGCTTTGACTTCTTGAGATAAGCGTTTGTATGTGGCGTTGTCTATGGGTTCAAAGGGTAAACGGGGAAATGATTGCAAATCGTCAAACCGTGCTAATAACGCAGCAGAAATATATCCTTCATCATTTTGGATAGCTTCATAGATGCGTGTCCCCAGTAATTCAACTTCCTCAGAACGGAGTTCTAGGGTAGCTGAGGTGTTATGGGTGACATAATGATTCTGAACTTCCATAACAAAATCTAATTGCGCTAAGACGGAAAACCGAGAAACTTCTATTTCATCAGCACCGGGTAAATCAGCCCAAGACACAGCGACGGGGATTTCTACTAACCATTCTGTACACCGAGGATCAAAAGGATCATTAAGTAAGTTACCGTTTTCATCCTTGTCAGATTGAGAGGGGATGACGTTGTAACCATAATCTATACAGGCTAGGGCTACAGGGTCATTTTTACGGAAAGTAATCCGACGAATGAATCTTTGGGCTTTAGGGGGATGCCAGCCCGGTGAAGCCCCTGTTAAAAGGGATTTGGTGCCGGCTGGTTGAACTGTAGTACAACGGTTAGGTCGTTTAAGCTTGTGGCGATCGCAATATTCCCATACTACTTTATGGACTACATCTTTCCAGAAGTTAAGATATTTTTGTTCACGACTTTTAAAAATCAATCCTTGGGGGGTTTGTGGTCTTCCTGCTTCCCACCAGCGCAACCAATCTGTACCAAAAGCATGAACAAAAAAGTCAAATAAACCGGTAAATGACACACCGACAATAGGATCTAATTCCCGGCTATATTGATAACGGGGTTCAAGGAATTGGTGATTTAACAGGGCGACAACGGAAAGCGCACCAGCGGTAAACGCTTCTTCTTGTTCTTTATAGTTGTCAGGATCAAGTCGGTTTAAGTGTACTTCCGATAAGTTACAGTGGAAGTTAGCACCAATAATCTCCAGTTTTGTTACCCTAGAGGCTTTTTATCCTCTAGTTCTACAGGTTCTATATTCCCTGTAGCTCCGCGTACCTTTTATACGTATGACTGTAAATGATAGAGAAATTCTTTTCGACTACAGGGTTTTCCCACAACAATTTGGTAGATAGTTCTAATGTCCAAAATGTTATGTTCCTTTTGAATTGAATCCCACAAAGGCTGAAAGAAGCTTTTCGCTTGGGACTATTGAGAAACTTTTCCTTAAATTCAGGATCTGTAAATCTAGCTTTTGCCTTAGCACTAATTTTATCTCTAAAAACCACAAATAGCCATAGAAGCTGCTAGTCATACGTACCCCCACACTCTTGGAGATTTATATTCTAGAAAACAATTTCCATTGTCATCTAGTTTCACTCTCTACGCTGTACGGTGTCAATAGCTTTTTAGTTCCATTGATTACCACGGGATTAGCTTCTCAGCTTTCCCCGTATTTGCGGGGTTTTTTACGTGAGGCAAGTATTATAAAATACCACACGGGTTTAAGCCATATCTACCCAAACGATGCTCTAATTCTTGAGAATCAATTTCTGGATGGTATTTTTTTATCCATTCTTTAGCTTTTCCTTGCTCGTAAGCTTGCAAAAAGTCTTTTTTAAGTTCTGGTGTATTTAATAAATCAGCATTAGCCCTAGCGACTGCTTCACCAGCCCATTGAATTGCCCCTTCACCACTGTAATATTGTTTACGTACAGCAGCAATAGATTCTTCTAAGGTTGGTTTATGGTGAAAGACTCGGCTATGGTTGGCCATCCGTAAAGAATCGCGCTCTGGATCTATACGCCAGTTGCCTTCTGCGTCTTGTTGCCATAAGTTGTCTTTAGCAGTCGCGCCTTGTTCGTCTTCAGAAAGGAACTGTCTTATGCCCGCACTTCTTCGGATATTACCGGCAACAATTGTTATGGCAGCTTCATCAATTAATAAGCAACATTCAACTGAGTTTAATTGTCTCCCTATTGCCTTATTCAGAATCGAAGCGCAGCGCCGATACAATTCTGGTAATTTGACAGGATTAGCCATACCGCCAAAACCTTTGAGAGTTTCCCCCGATTGACGCACATCACTAATATCAACAATTACCTGAACCTTACCTGTAAAGCATTCATCGGTGGAAAGTTCTAAAAGGGTTTGATAAGATTTTACCCAACCTTCTCGACTGTCTCCAACGTGAATAATAACGTTGTTACCTTCTATATGGGTTTGTGTAAATTCACGACGCTGTTCTTTGGGTGTACTGCCAATTTCCCCGCAAATGCTGACATCAAGATGATTACGGATAAAAGGAAGTTGATTAATATACTGCGCTTCAATGATAGCGCCTGTGCCACAGCCCATCATCGCTAAGTCCATCATTAACCCGAAGGCTTTCCAGTCTACAAGGTTCGTGGAGGTGCAGTTATAAGCACCGGAGAAGTTTTTGGGCTTGGTTAACCAAGCTGTGCCACCAACCCACATCCAGCGCCCACTGGGGAGAGATTTCATGTTCCGCTGCATCTTATCTAAAATTGCAGCTTCTTGACGGGTGAGTTTTCCTAGTTCCACTAAACCGCGTAATGTGCGATCGCATACCTGATCCCATGTTTCTCTTAAACCAGCTTCTGTGCGACGGCTGTAAGTCCTAAAAAACACGGGATTTGCTGCTGGCGCGGCTTCTGGGAAAGTTACACCCTGACGTTGACGTTCAAGTTCTCGAACCATAATAAGGTTTTGTTGCTGACTCACAAATTAAGACTATAACGCCAACTAGTTATATGGTCAAAGATTGCTAAAATTGCCATTTTGTGATACGCCTAGTTTTGTGTAAATTATAACTATATTTTAGTTTCATTATTTTTTCTGCATATTTTTTTGTATCAAATGCTATACAAAATTTACTTAACTCAATACTTTCATAAATAAACCAGCGGTTTTTAACCCCAATTAACAAATTTTAGTCTTGTAAAACAGTGATTTCGAGAACACTTATTTAATAGTATCACCTTCAGTCTGAATATAAATTTCTGTACTATTCCTCATTTACTACCTGTCATTAGTGACTTCCTGGGGCATTTTGTAGTAAGATTAGTCCTATTTGAGAGGAAAGTAAAAAAATGACCCGTGTGATCATCGTGCGTCATGGTCAAAGTACCTACAATATAGAAAAACGTATTCAAGGGCGTACTGATGCGTCATCTTTAACCCCAAAGGGCTGTGATGATGCCAGTCAAGCAGGTAAAGCCCTCAGTAGTATTTCATTTCAAGCTATTTATAGTAGTCCCCTGCAACGCGCAAAATCAACTGCCGAAATTATCCGCAGTCAATTAGCTACACAAGCTCCTGTGATTCAAATTGATGAACAGTTAATGGAGGTTGATTTACCTCTGTGGACAGGAATGACGACGAGTGAAGTCAAGGAACAGTTAACAGAAGATTACCGCATTTGGAAGGAACGTCCCCATGAATTTCGCATGGTTTTAGATGAAGATTCCGAAACTAGAGAACATTTCCCAGTTTTAGCTTTATATGCCCAAGCTAAACAATTTTGGCAAGAGATTCTTCCCCAGCACCAAGGTGAAACTATTCTCATTGTTGGTCATAATGGCATTAACCGCGCCTTAATTAGTACGGCTTTGGGTATTTCCCCCAGTCGTTACCATTGTTTACAACAGTCTAACTGCGGAATTAGTGTTTTAAATTTTGCTGGTGGTTTGGGTGAACCAGTACAGTTAGAATCTATGAATCAAACCCAACATCTGGGTGAAACTTTCCCTTCTTTGCGTCCTGGTCATCAAGGGGTAAGATTATTGTTGGTACGTCATGGTGAAACTGAATGGAATCGTCAAGGTAAGTTTCAAGGACAAATTGATATTCCCCTCAATGATAATGGCAGAAATCAAGCTGCAAAAGCCGCAGAATTTCTCAAAGATGTGAAGATTGATTTTGCGGTTAGTAGCACTATGTCCCGTCCCAAGGAAACAGCGGAAATTATCTTAAAATATCATCCTAGTTTAAACTTGCAACTGTTTGCTGGTTTAAGAGAAATTAGCCATGGACTCTGGGAAGGTAAATTTGAATCGGAAATTGAACAGGAATTTCCCGGAGAATTAGAAAGGTGGCGGACAATACCCGCAGAAGTACAAATGCCAGAAGGAGAAAATTTAGAACAGGTAAGAGAACGCAGTGTTAATGACTGGAATACTATAATTAAAAACGCCGAATCTCAGCAATTACAATTAGGCTTAGTAGTCGCCCATGATGCTACTAATAAAACTCTATTATGCCATATTCTGGGTTTATCTGGAGAAAATTTCTGGAATTTCCGTCAAGGTAATGGGGCTGTAAGCGTGATTGATTATCCTGCTGGTAGTCAAGGTTATCCGGTTCTGCAAGCAATGAATATTACTGGACATTTAAGTAATAGTGTTCTTGATAAAACTGCGGCCGGAGCATTATAATTTGGTAAATTGTTGGGGTAATTATTGACGCTCCCCGCCCTATAGAGGGACGGGGATTCTTGTTTCAATTGTTACTAAGTCTGAGCAGAGGGTCATCTCTCCACAAGCGTTAGAAGTTTCGGTGCGCCCCACCGTACTTAAATCATAGCCAGTTTGTTTTAGTGCTTTTGCTAGAATGTTAATTGCAGCATTGTAATCACGGTCAAGAATACACCCACATTTACAAACATGAGTTCTAACTGAAAGTGATTTTCTAACTATTTCTCCACAATTATAACAATTTTGAGAAGTATATTGTGGTGCAACTGATACAATTACACGACCATAGACTTTACCAAAATATTCTAACCATTGAGTAAACAATGACCAAGAAATTTTAGATTTTAGATTTTAGCTTTTAGATTGGGAATTTTCGGTACAAGTAGGGGTCAACGGCCGTTGCCCCCTACAATTTCAGGGCGGAACTAATCCAAAATTGCTAATCTAAAATCCCCAAGCTCCACACTTGAGGGTGGAGTCAATCCAAAATCCAAAATCGTAAATCCAAAATCCACTGCCTTACAATTTAGGACTTACGCAAGATTCATGGAATAACGAACCACTCCAGGCACAGAGGTCACGGAGAAATGAGGATTTGAGAGATATTTTGCGTAAGTCCTGACAATTATCAAAAAATCTTTTAATTGCAAAAGCAGTTCTCTCGGCTGCACTCTGTCTAGCCATGGAATTTAATTTATCAGCAAAATCAAATTCATTAGCTAATACCGCAGTGTATTTATTCAGATCGTAATATTTAACATTTTGATTGTCCATCCAAAAGCGCAAGCACTTATTACGGATGAATTGGGTTATCCGTATAGCCTGAGCAATTTTTTGATATTGCTGTTTTGTGCCTTTGGCTTTAAATTCAAAAACAATCATTTTTTTATTACTAATTCGACCTGTTTTAAGTATAAAATACTTTAGGGAATTAGTCAATTTCTAAGATTGGTAAAAATGAAACTACCCTTTCTCAGGATTAAGCTGCGCTTAATATCGCTTCGAGGGTGTTTAATTTTTACCCGCCTTACATCCCCACCCCGTAGAGGGATGGGGTATTACGGCGTTTTCTGATAAAATAAAACTATGAATCATTGATTTCCATCAATTTACTTTGCTTTCATGTCAGCTATAGCACCTCTAGTCATGGCCGCGATCGCTTTATCGGTGGCTTTTGGTAAGTGATAATATTTACCTCCGGCTGTTTTTTATTATCAGCATTATAGCGGTATGCACTTGAATGAGATACAGAATTTACCTAAAAAACCATACACCAAAGGACTTTCAACTCTGTTCCCTGTTCCCTGCTATAGGATTTACAGAATTTAAGGATGTTTTACAGCGGTTTCCGCTCTTATGAGGTACATCTTAAGCCCCCTCCCCGCAAGCGGGGAGGGGGTTGGGGGTGGGGTTCTTGTACCTCATAACATCGGGAAGTGCTGTAAAATTAATTTTGAGTACAAGAGTACAAATTCAAGTTATTAATTGATATAAACATAAATTTTTCCTGGCATCAATATCAAATTTTAACTTTACCTCCATTCCTGGGGTTGTTTCTATCTCATTAATTGACTCATTATCCTGATTACGAATACTCTCAATTTTGGCTAACTGACAGTATGAATCACCTACTAGAAAAAGGCTACCTCCAACTGACAATAAACAGTTATCAGATGGTTTTAAAACTGCCACTTGAATTTGGTCATACCATCTTGTAATTCTACCAATTTCTTGAGCTTGGCCGATTAATTTCTTATGATCAAGAACCTGATGAGTAACTAACTCAGTTAGTGCTTGACATAAACTTTCCACAAAATCACATAATTCTAACAGTGGTTTAAATCCTAACCAATCTTCTGTCTTTGTACTATGTGCAGCATCGTTGCGATAACTAATTAATATATTCAGTTCTTTTTCTAAAGTGGTTTGATTTCCTCTAATCTCCTTTAAAAAATTCTTTATATCTCTATGATTGACTAGCCAACTCCCCGTCTTATCAATACCTGCATCAGCTAATAATTTACCTAATGTACCCTCGCGTAAATTTTGTTGATGAAATAGGAAAGCATCTGGCAATAATTGATAATTATGTTTACCAGTTTTTCCATCAAATAAACCCTGCACAACCTTTTCAATAGACAGGTGAGAATATCTTTTATTCTCCTGGCTTTTATCCTCATCATTTTCTTCTTCGTCTTGTATTTCTTGTAGTAATCTTCCTACTCCATTTTTATGGGTATTACGAATTTTACTGTCTAAATCCGAATAATCTGGATATAAGCTGGGTAAAAGAATTAACCAATCTCGAATTAAGTCTTCTACAAAGCTTTCATAAATAGCATATAAACGAGTGACAACAGCGCATTGATCATAAACACGCGAATTATTTTTATCAGGAATATCTTGAAATATATTCATGAGAATTGTTTTTGTCTCTTCTGTATATAGAGAAACGTTTTCAAAATCAATCTCTCGCATTTTCTCATTAGTTTTAATGATGGAACGAATTGTAGAAATATTAGCTTTTACAGCTATGAGCAGGTTATCAAACATTGCTTTTTACTCTGCTATGACTTGAGACAGCATATCATCAAAAAGTCTGATTCTTTCTTGGATATCAGCCTTAGTTTTTCCACCACCAGTAAATAGCTTTGATTTATCTTCCCTAAACAAAATTTTAGTTTTCTCAATAACTCTTGGCTTACGTTCCAGTAAAATATTTGCATCTGAATCTGCTAAATGTCTGCTAAAACCAACCATCACAGCATCATAATAATCTTTAAATGCTTTATTTTCCCAAGTGTCAGACTGAGGATCAAAAGGCTTGAATAATTTGTCTTCATAAATTTGGTAAGCTAGATTGATAGTTTGGATAAAACTATTTCTCAGAAATTCTATCTCATCATCAGGAAGTGATACACTTTTCATCATATATAGATTGAGAAATTTTTGCATACCATTACGGAATTTATCTGTATTACGCAATGCAAAAAAACGCAGCACTAATTCTGCATCTTCCATTTTTTTGTAGAGGTTATTTTTTTGAAGTTCTTCTTCTTCATCATCAATAGGAATATTCCAAGCATCTGCAAAAATTTGATTACCTGCTAACTCAAGCAATAATTGATTAAAAGGACTATAAAATGAACAATTACGTATTTCCTGACGACTAAGTTTTTCTCCTCCAGTGTTCAGACGTTCAAAAGCAAGCTGTTTTAAAAATAGTGCGTCTTCTGGACTAGATGCTGATTCTGTAATCAAAACCACATAGGATATTGAACGGCGATCAATTCCTGCTTTAATATTGCCAGGGAGTGTATTATATGTGCGTCCATTCAGTTCTGGCCAAAGTGTTAATCCTGTCAAGGTAAGACGATTTTCATAAAACTCTTTAAGAGCATTAATTCTCTGTTGGCCATCCATTACTTCATAAACATTATATTTTTTCTCATAAAGAATAATTGACGGTACAGGAATATTGATTAAAAAAGATTCTATTAGTTGGGACTGTTTTTTCTTATCCCATCTATTTCTTCTTTGATAAAAAGGTCTAAGATCCATATAACCGGGTTTTTTCAACGCATTTACGAAAGCAGGTAGCTTTTCCCGGTTCATTTCCGTTAATATTCTTTGTTCACCTTTTTCATATTTATCATTTATTTCTTGATCAGACATAGTGATGTGGTTTAGAGATGGTGTTTTTTCCCACATCTTTTCTTCAGTTGGAGTTAGAAGTTGCATTGAGTACATTCTCCTTCAATGATGATAAAAATAAATAAACCTATCTACAACTTAGCTTATAAACCTGATCAGTTAAGGATTAAAACAGAATTTACAGATAGGTCTAATTACTATTTTGCTTTCATGTCAGCTATAGCACCTCTAGTCATGGCAGCGATCGCTTTATCGGTGGCTTTTGGTAGGTGATAATATTTACCTCCAGCGGTTTTCGATAATTCCTTCGCAAAACCAGTTGATACGAATTTACTTTCCGTATCAATGACTAACAATTGCATTCCCGAAGCTCTAATTCTGCCCGCAATGTCTAATAATTCGGCTTTGATATCTGGTTTTTCTCCTGGTTCCATGGGTTCACCTAAAGAACGAGCTAACGGAATATTACCGCGTCCATCAGTAATTGCCACGATAACAACCTGCCCAATATCGCCACCCATTTGGGCATTTATCCCCACCCGCACAGCTTGAGTTAAACCATGTGCTAAGGGAGAACCACCACCACAGGGTAATCTTTCTAACCGATTTTTAGCTAAAGCAATGGAACGGGTAGGGGGTAATAATACTTCGGCCTGTTCTCCTCTAAAGGGGATTAAAGATACTTGGTCACGATTTTGATAGGCTTCTGTTAAAAGCTGCATGACTGCACCCTTAGCAGATTGCATCCGATTTAAAGCCATTGAACCAGAAGCATCTACAACAAATACGACTAAAGCCCCGGCTTTTCTCACTAACCGCTTAGAACGAATATCTCCCTGTTCAACAATGACTTTTTTATCTGGCTGTCTAGCTCGCCGTGCTTTTTGATACGGTGCTGCGGCTCGCAATGTGGCATCTACGGCGATGCGTCGGGCTTTACCTTTGGGAATCATTGGCTTGATATACCGTCCCCGGTCGTCTGAGAAGATAATACTGCGACTTCCCGATTTACCTTGACGTTGTGCCATTTGAGTAAAATAAAGCACTTCTGGGTCAAGAATTACCCCTTCTGGGTCAAAAATAAACTCTTCGGGAATGTCTGGAGGTTCTTGCTGTTCTTGGTCTTCTTCTTTTTCCTCTTCCTGTTCCTCTTCCTGTTCTTCTTCTTGTTCCGACTCGTCTTGATTTTCTGGTGGTGGGGGTGGGGGTGGAGGTGGTTGCTGTTCGTCTGGTGGTGTTTGGATGATGGTGGTTCTGGGAACTATGACCAATTCCACCGCGCGACGTAAATCATCCGCTGTTACGGTATTACGTCCTTCTAAAGCTGCTGCGGCTTTGGCTACACGCACCGCAAATAGTTCTGCACGATGTCCTTCCACACCCCCGCGAATGGCTTCATTGACGAGGTAGGTAATTTGTTCTGGGGTAATGGTGACTTCCTTTAACCATTCCCGTGCCAGGATGATTTGGGTTTTCAGGGAGTCTATGTCTTCGCTGTACTGTTGCAGAAATTCTGTGGGAGACTTGGAATAAGCGATCGCTTGTGCAACTGCCTGTACTCTTTGATCTATACCCAGAACTCCGTCTGCTGATAAAGCGATCGCTATTCTATCAAGTAAATGTTCTCTTAATGCCCCTTCTTCTGGATTATAGGTGGCAATAAACAACGGTTTACAAGGATGTTGAAAACTGATTCCTTCCCGTTCAATTTGGTTACGTCCGTCCGATAATACCGATAAAAGTTGGTTACTAATTTGGTCATCTAATAAATTGATTTCATCTACATACAGCACACCTCGATTAGCTGTAGCGAGTAATCCCGGTTGAAATACTGTATCACCCTGCTTAACCGACTGTTCCACATCCACAGAACCCAAAAGCCGGTCCTCTGTCACACCCAGAGGAATTTGCACAAAAGGTGCGGGGATAATTTCCGTTTCTATCTCCTGTCTTTGTTCAGCTAAGAGTTTATCATCCCATTCTTCTGGATGATTGGGGTAACAGTTGCTAACAGAAGCTTTCACAACTTCAATAGGTGGTAATAAAGCGTGAATGGCACGCGCCATTACAGATTTAGCAGTACCGCGACGACCTGCAATTACCACACCCCCCAAAACGGGGTCTACTGCTGTCAACAGCAAAGCTATTTTAATTGCTTCTTGGCCGACTACAGCGGCCAAGGGAAAAGCAGTCATTGTCGGGGTAAGAGTAGGCGATCGCATTGTTTCCTTAATAGTTATTATGATTCTAGGATAGCAATTCTTGGCACATTTTAGAATATATGTAATGGCAATTCCTCAAGGAGCAAGATATATGACTAGGATTCAGGTTAAAAGTTTTACTCTGGAAGAATATCACCAACTCACCGAAATCGGCTTTTTCAAAGAAGATGATAGCTGCGCTCGCCGTAGGCATCACATTCAATTAATTAACGGAGAATTAATAGAAATGGTATCAAAAGGTAGAGCGCATGAAACTTGTTTACGTAATTTATTGCGGGAACTTCCTAGAAGTTGCAGATTCTTCGATAGATTATGACCAAAAGGTGAAAATACCTCTGTATGCAAAAGCCGGAATTGTTGATTATTGGATATTTAATTTATTAGATAATTGCTTAGAATGTTACAGTGAACCATATCAAAATAAATCAGGTGAATTTGGTTATGCAAATAGACGAATTGTCTTACCAAATCAAGCGATATCTCTACCTTGTTTTCCCGATTTATCCCTAGATTTAAGTAAAGTATTTCCTCCGCATTAGATATCTGAATTTTTTGACAAATGATTCATAAATAACATATAATTATCAATAGGTTCAGCACCACTGTCAAGTTAAAAATTTATTTACCTTGGGTAAAATGGAGCTACAGATATGGTACAACAACTCACACCAGAAACCAAATTAGAAATCATCTATCCTGATAGTGATGGAAATCCCATGGCTGATAATACAGAACATTATGAATGGATAGTTAAAATCAAAGAAAATTTAGAGCTATTATTTGCTTCAGAAAAAGATGTGTTTATCGCTGGTGATTTACTGTGGTATCCGGTGGAGGGAAGTGTAAAAACCCGTCAAGCACCTGATGTCATGGTTATTTTCGGTAGACCAAAAGGTAAACGCGGTTCTTATAAACAATGGGAAGAAAATAATATTCCTCCTCAAGTAGTCTTTGAAATTTTATCTCCAGGAAATCGCAGCCAAGAAATGGCCAAGAAACTCCTTTTTTATCAACGTCATGGTGTGGAAGAATATTATGTTTATCATCCAGAAAAAATTGAGTTAACTGGATTTATTCTTCAAAAACAGTGGTTAGAAGATATTGAGGAAATCAATAATTGGGTAAGTCCGCGTTTAGGAATACGGTTTGAAATAACATCAAGTAATTTAGAAATTTATTATCCTGATGGAAAAAAGTTTCTCACATTTCTAGAATTAAATCAACGTGCTGAACAAGAATATAAACGTGCCGAACAAGAATATAAACGTGCCGAACAAGAACGTCAAAATTATCAAGACCTATTAGCAAAATTAGAAGCTAAAGGTATTGATATTAATACTCTCTAAAATTCATATCCCTGACTTATTAAGAAAGTTGGGGATATGAACTAATAGTAAGTAACTAACAGGACTTACGCAAAATATCTCTCAAATCCTCATTTCTCCGTGACCTCTGTGCCTGGAGTGGTTCGTTATTCCATGAATCTTGCGTAAGTCCTAACTAAGAACCAAATTTTTTGTTGTTGATTATTGGATATTTAATTTATTAGATAATTACTGAGAATGTTACAGGAAATCATATCAGAATAAACAAGGTCAATTTGATTATAAAAATCAGTGAATTGTTTTACAAAATCAAGTGAGTATTTCCTAATTCAAATCCACAAAAGCTGATGTTCAGGGATAAAATAAATAATAAAATTACGAACTAATGAACCACGAAGTAGCAAAGAAAACGAAGGAGAGGAGGTTGTAGAGATATTTTGCGTAAGTCCTAAAACATAAAAACCTCACCTCCCTACCCAACTTCTCCCTCACCCTTTCCTAAGAGGAGAGGGAAAAGGATAGGACTTCCGCAAGTGTCACACCAAAAATCTATTGTAGGGTGCTTTACTACTGCATAAATCCTGCAAATAAACAGATTGTTGATATCTGACGCACCCTACCAATGTGCCAGTTGTGTAAGTCCTGAAGCAAAAACTTTTAATAGGGGTTTCCAAGCCTCCGTGCTATTGCTTGACAAATTGTTAGAAATGAATTAAACACTGCAATTCAAGAATGAGGTATTAATAAAATTCTGTGGTTATTGGCAATATGGCAACTTTTAAGTTATGATATTTTTGATTTTGAATTATGGAAACAGTTTTGATATCGTCCATTTATTTTACGGCGAGCATTATGAAAAAATAGCAGCCATTATCAAAAGCAATTTTATTTCGCTATTGTGACAAACATTTGGTGAAAAACAATTTTATGGGATATGCAAATGCTGAGATTAACAGGTTATAAAATACTTGAAAAAATTTATTCTAGTAGCGAAACTTTGGTCTTTCGAGGCATAAGAGAAAAAGACCAAATATCAGTAGTTATCAAGTTTTTACGTCATGAGTACCCAAAATTCGAGAAATTGGTACAGTTTCGTAATGAATATACTATTATCAAAAATCTGAATATTGCCGGCATTGTTAAAACCTATGGACTGGAAAATTATGAAAACGGCTATGCTTTAATAATGGAGGATTTTGGGGGTATTTCTCTCCAGGAAAAAATTAAAGAATGGGGGGAAGGAGGTATGGGAAACAGCGCAGTAGGATTAAAAGAATTTTTCACTATTGCTTTACAAATAGTTTCTATTTTAGAAGAATTGCATCATCAAAGGGTGATTCACAAAGATATAAAAGCCGCTAATATTCTGATTAAACCTAGCACCTTAGAAGTTAAGCTAATTGACTTTAGTATTGCTTGCTTACTTAACAGAGAAACTCAAACTCTCGCTAGTCCTCATGTTCTGGAAGGAACTTTATCATATTTGTCTCCAGAACAAACTGGACGTATTAACCGCTTGGTTGATTATCGCACAGATTTTTATTCTTTAGGTGTGACATTTTTTGAACTTTTGACTGGAGAATTACCTTTTGCTAGTAATGATCCCCTAGAATTGATACATTACCATATTGCTAAACAACCTCCATTATTACATGATATTCATAGTCATATCCCCCCGATTTTATCGGCAATTATTCATAAATTGATGGCGAAAAATGCTGAATATCGCTATCAGTCTGCCCATGGGATTAAGTATGATTTAGAAATGTGTATAAAAGCTGGAGAAGAAACTGAAAATATTCAGACTTTTGAATTAGGAAAAAGAGATATTAGCGATCGCCTAACTATTCCTGAAAAACTGTATGGTAGAGAAGTAGAAGTAAAAACTCTGCTCACAGCTTTTGAGCGTATTTGTGCTAATAATAAGGAAATGATCCTGGTGGTTGGGTATTCGGGAATTGGTAAAACCGCTGTAGTTAATGAAGTTCATAAACCCATAGTTTGTGCTAGGGGTTATTTTATTAAAGGAAAATTTGACCAATTTCAACGTAATATTCCTTTTTTTGCATTTATACAAGCTTTCCGAAATTTAATAGATCAACTATTAACTGAAAGTGATGCTCAATTGCAAGAATGGAAAACTAAAATTCTGTCTGCATTAGGAGAAAATGCTCAGGTTATTATTACTGTTATCCCAGAATTAGAACAAATTATTGGTAAACAGCCTCCTGTTCCAGAATTGTCCACCATGGCCACAGAAAATCGTTTTAATTTGCTATTTGAGAAATTTATTCATGTTTTTACTACTCAAAAACATCCTTTAGTGATATTCCTAGATGATTTACAATGGGTAGATTTGGCTTCTCTTAAATTGATGCAATTACTAATGACTACAAATGAAATTAGTTATTTATTGTTAATTGGTGCTTACCGGGATAATGAAGTGTCTGCTACACATCCTTTAATATTAACTATTGAGAATATCCGCAAAACTGCATCTATAATTAATACTATTACCCTAAATTCTCTCAATGAATCTGACCTCAATCAACTCATTGCTGATACTCTCAATTGTCCGACTACAGTAGCTTTACCTTTTACTGAAGTAGTCTATCTAAAAACCCAGGGAAATCCATTTTTCAGCCACCAATTTATTAAATCTCTCTATGAAGATGGTTTAATTCGCTTTAACTTTGATTGTCGTTATTGGCAGTGTGATATCGCACAAATTCAAGCTTTAGCTATCACTAATGATGTGGTAGAATTTATGGCACTGCAATTACAAAAATTACCCGAATCAACTCAATCAGTATTAAAGCTGGCCGCTTGTATTGGCAACCAATTTAATTTAGATACATTAGCAAAAATTAATCAAAAATCTCAGATAGAAACAGCGGTAGATTTGTGGAAAGCATTGTTAGAAGAATTTATCATTCCCACAACAAAAATTTACAACTTCTTTCAATCTGATTTACTTAATAATCAACAGTTATCAGCGGTTCATAACTACGAAGAACAGAAATTTAGTTACAGATTTTTACATGACCGTGTACAGCAAGCTGCTTATGCTTTGATTCCTGACCAGGAAAAACAATCTACCCATTTAAAAGTTGGGCAATTACTATTAAAAAATACCTCAGAAAAAGACATAGAAGAAAATATATTTGAAATTGTGAATCAGTTGAATATTGGTATGGATTTAATTACAGTTCAGTCAGAAAAATATGCAGTAGCTCAACTAAATTTAATTGCCGGTTCTAAAGCCAAAGCAGCTACAGCTTATGATGCTGCTTTTAGGTATTTAAAAAAAGGTTTATCATTACTTGCAGCAGATAGTTGGCAGCATGAATATAACTTAACATTGAATCTTTATATAGAAGCAGTGGAGGCAGCATATTTAAATATTCATCCTGACCAAGCAATAACTTATATAGAAATAGTTAATAAAAATGTAATTAGTGTATTAGATGAAGTTAAAGTCTACAAAAAGCAAATGCTAATGTATGACATGGAATTAACCTTTAATACGGGGATAAAATTATTAGAGAAACTAGAAGTTACTGTAAAAGAAGCACCCCTGATAAATGTTAACGTTGAGGACTTAATCCATTTACCAAAAATGACAGATCCTTATAAACTTGCAGCAATGGGGATACTAATGGCTCTTGGTTTTATAGCTTATTTCTCACAATTGGAGATGGAATTGCCGATTATACTTACTATAATAAATCTGGCTATTAAATATGGCAATTCTGTGGAGTCTGCTTATACTTATATTTGTTATGGCTTGATAGTCTGCGATAGGTTTTCGGATATTAATACTGGATATAGTTATGGAAAATTAGCTCTTAATTTATCAGAGCAGTTTGACAATCAAGTGATCAGATTCAGAATTTTAATATTATGGTATTCTCATATTATTTATTGGAAACAGCATTTTCGAGGATCTATAGTTCCTTTACAAGAAATTGCTGAATATGGCTGGAAAATAGGTGAAACAGACTTTTTAGGTTTTGCTTATACATTTAATATGTTCATGATGTTATTTGCTGGGGAAAGTTTAATAACTGTATCTGAATATCTAGAAAATTGTGCTGCTTTAATCTCTCATAGAAAACTCGATTGGCATACTCAAAACATCAAAACTTGGCAACAAATAATATTTAATTTGCAAGCAATAAATCAGGATCAATGCCAATTTAATGGTGACTTTTTTACTCAAGACTTGTTTATATTTTTAGTTAATAATAAAAATTATCACTCTCTCTTTGGATTTTATCTAACTAAAACCATACAATTTTATTTGTTTAAAGAATATAAAAAAGCCCTTGATAGTGCTGTTTTGGCTAAAGAATATATAACATCTGTGCCAGGACAAATTACTGTCAGCCAACATAATTTTTACTATTCTTTGTCTCTTTTGGCTGCATATAATTATCAGTCAGAACATGAACAAATGGAGTCCATGAAACAAGTTTTGGCAAATCAGGAAAAGATGCAGTATTGGGCTGTTAATGCACCCATGAATTATCAACATAAATATGACCTGATAGAAGCTGAAAAAGCCAGAGTTTTAGGGCAAATGCTCTTAGCTATGGAATATTATGACCGAGCTATTGAAGGTGCAAATAATTATGAATATCTTCATGAAGAGGCCTTATCTTATGAATTAGCGGCAGAGTTTTATTTATCTTTAGGTAGAAATGAAATTGCTTCATTATATATGACAAAGGCATATTATGGCTATTTACGTTGGGGAGGAAAAGCTAAGGTAGACCATTTAGAAAAATCCTATCCCCAATTACTTGCTAAGACCCTACAAGCAGGAAAAAAACCTGTATCAATGATGATTTCTAAAAATAATAGTATTTCGGAGGCTATTGATTTGAAAACAGTTATAAAATTCTCTCAAGTAATTGCTAGTGAAATCCACATAGATAAATTGCTATCAACATTAATGCAAGTGATGATGGAAAATAGCGGTGCAACTAAATCTGTTTTAATTTTAGTTAAAAATAATCATCTATTTGTCGAAGCCATAAAAATAAATAATGCAACTGTTATCCAGGAATCAACCCCGGTTAATTTAAGTAAAGATATTCCTATAAATGTGATTAATTATGTTTATAATACGGCGAAAATATTCGTCACAGATGATATTAAAACTAATCTTTTAATAGCTGCTGATTCTTATATTGTCTCCCAGCAACCTAAAAGTTTGTTATGTCTTCCTATTATTCATAAAGGTAAATTTATGGGTATTCTATATTTAGAAAATCAGCTAACTGTAGGCGCGTTTACATATAATAGAATTGAAGTTTTAAACTTGCTAATGACCCAAACTGCTATTTCCCTAGAAAATGCTCAGTTATATACCAATTTATCAGAACAAGCAGACAGCCTTAAACAAGCTAATCAACAATTAGAAGAATATGCTATGACTCTCAAAATCACTAATCGTTTGCAAAAGTTAGCTGATTTATCTCTGACTATTAATTCAACACTATCAACTAATAATATACTGCAATTGGTTACACAGCAAGCTGCGGAAATTATCGGAGCGCACCAATCAATCATTAGTATTAAAATAGATGAAAGTTGCACAAAAGCAGTGCATACAGTTCATCTTGCAGATAAATATGAACAGTGGCGAGAAAATTATGAAAAGTTTGATGAATCTGATTTCTATAGGTTAGGTTGTCAAATCCAAAATTCAATGCGAATGACTCAGACCGAACTAGAAGCACATCCAGCCGGAGTTAATAACAATTTACCCCTGCGCGGTTGGCTGGTAGCACCACTGATTGATATTAAAGGTAAACACATTGGTTTTATGCACCTTTCTGATAAATATGAAGGTGATTTTACAGAAGATGATGAAGCTATTTTAGTGCAGTTAGCGCAAATGCTATTATTAGCCATGAATAATGCCCATCTTTACGAAGAATCTCAACGAGCTAATCGTATTAAAGATGAGTTTTTAGCCATACTTTCTCATGAATTAAGATCGCCGCTGACTTCTATAGTTGGTTGGTCACAAATGCTGAAATATGGGAAATTAAGTTCCGAAAAAACAGCAATAGCTTTAGAAACTATTGAACGCAACGCCAAATCACAAACCCAATTAATTGAAGATCTAGTAGATATTTCTCGAATGGTTCGAGGTAATATCAGCCTCAATATTCAGCCAGTCAACTTAGTATCACCAATTGAAACCGCAATTAATACTATGTATTTAGCCGCCAAAGCTAAATCAATTAAAATATTGTTGACAATTGAATCTGATGATGTGATGGTATTAGGTGATCCAATTCGTTTACAACAAATTGTCTGGAATTTGCTCACTAATGCGATTAAGTTTACATCCCCCGGAGGACAAGTTGAAATCGGACTAAAAACACTAGGATCAGAAGCACAAATTCAAGTAATTGATACAGGGTCTGGTATCAGTCCTGATTTTATGCCTTATATTTTCGACTATTTTCGTCAAGCTGATGCTTCCAATACCCGAAATTATGGCGGACTGGGAGTGGGTTTAGCAATTGTCCGTCACTTGGTAGAATTACATGGGGGAAATATTTGGGCTAAAAGTTTAGGTAAAGGACAAGGAGCAACTTTTACAATCAGAATACCATTACTCCATTCACAGCCAGAGCTAAACCCCCTGAGGGAGTCGCTAAATAATTTCCCAAATCCAAATATTGATGGGGTAAAAGTGTTGGTTGTTGATGATAATATTGATGTCTGCGATTTTTTGGTTTTTGCATTGGAAGAGTATGGAGCGGTAGTCATGGCTACGGATTCTGTTAAGGAAGCATTAAAATGTCTGGAACAATTTCCAGCAGATATCTTAATCAGTGATATTGGAATGCCAAAGGAAAATGGTTATAATTTACTTGACCAAATCAGGTCTTCAGAATCCACCGAAAAAAGACAAATACCTGCGATCGCACTTACAGGTTATACTGGAAATGAAGTCATCAATCAAGTATTAAACGCCGGTTTTCAAAAGTATCTTTCTAAACCCATAGATATATTTGAATTAATTACAGCTATTTCCGAACTGATATGAACAATTTAAAATTATGAACCAATCACTAAACCAAGAACAATTAAACCAAATAATTGCTGAAGTTCAAACAGTGCAATTACGTCAAGAAGCAGAACTTGATCACCAACAGGTTAGAGAAATTTTACAAGACCTGAATTTACCACCTGAATTATTAGATGAGGCCTTGATTCAAATTCGACGTAAACAAGCTTTACAAGTCCAAGAACGCCGTCATAAATTACAAGGGTTTCCGCTCTTATGAGGTACATCTTAAGCCCCCTCCTCTCTTATGAGGTACATCTTAAGCCCCTCCTCGCACCCCCCTCAATCCCCCCGCTGCGGGGGGAAGAAAAGGATAAACTTTTGATATTGGAGGGGGTTGGGGGTGGGGTTCTTGTACCTCATAACATCGGGAAGTGCTGTAATTGGTTTAGGAGTAGCTACCGCTGTAATTATCGCCATAGAATTAACGGTATTTTTTAATCAACAAAAAAGTTCTTTACTCGCTAATGTTTCCACACAACAGGACAAAATTACTCTAAAATCAAACAATGAGATATTAGAAAATATTTCCCGTCAAGCTAATTCAGAACTTGTTTATCGTGTGACTTTGAAAAATGCACCTATAGGTAAAAAACTCAATCTTTCTTGTAATTAGATTGACTCAAATGGTCAAGTTGTTAAACAAAATAATTATCAAACTCGTGAAATAAAAACTTCAGTTTGGGATACTTTTTGTCGTTATAGTATTAATCCTACTACAGCCGTGGGAAATTGGCAAGTACAAATGTTGCTGGAAGGTCGGAAAATTAGTGAAGAAACTTTTGTGGTGCAATAGTTATGAAATATCTCCAACTATTACAAATCTTTGACTATCACTGATTGCAAATTTATCTGATTTAGAAATAACTGCAAATTGCTGATCTTGCCAAATTATATCCCTGGTGAAATTATCTAGTTTTCCGTAAGCTACACACCAACTAGGGTTAAATTTGATGTTTTCTGAACCAGACTGAGAACCTTTAAAAAAATTAAATACCATTGGTTTGAGTAATTTAAAATTGATAATTGACAACTAAAAAATTATCAATTATCAATTATCAATTAAAATCTAAGCAGCGAAATTTGCAGCGACAAAATCCCAATTCACCAAATTATCTAGGAAATTCTTGATGAATGCAGGACGAGCATTTTTGAAATCAATGTAATATGCGTGTTCCCAAACGTCAATGGTCAACAGCGCTTTTTTACCATGAGCGAGGGGGTTTTCGGCGTTTGGTGTTTTCATGATTTTTAGTGTACCACCATCATCAACTAACCAAGCCCAACCACTACCGAATTGAGTAGCAGCAGCGGTAGAAAATTCTTCTTTGAATTTGTCAAAGCTACCAAAATCCTGTGCAATTTTAGCAGCTAACGCACCTGTAGGAGCGCCACCACCTGCGGGTTTTAAGCAATTCCAGAAAAAAGAGTGATTCCAAACTTGAGCCGCGTTGTTGAAGATTCCAGCTTTAGCAGAGTCACCAAAAGCGATTTGAATTACTTCTTCCAAAGACTTGTGAGCTAATTCTGTACCATCAACTAGCTTGTTCAAATTATCTACATAAGCTTTATGATGTTTACCATAATGATACTCAAAGGTTTCAGCTTTCATGCCGTAAGACTCTAAAGCGTCAGAAGCAAAAGGTAACGGGGGTTGTGTAAATGCCATGTTGTGAAATCCTCTCTTTACTGTTGTCTTGTTAAAAGCTATGAAAGAAGCTTCGGAAATTACAGGTTTTGTATGGTCTTGTTTTATATCCTCAAGGTCAGCACATAAAACTTAACATTGTTATTCTACTACTAAAGCGAAAATTTCCACGAATTGGTTAGGATTTGCTTTTATCTTCTCAACTATTTTACAAAAGTGTTACACAAGGTGCTGTAAATGAGCCTCAAACCCTTGTGGATTGGTAAAAATCGCTCCTTTTTAGTCCCTATTGCCGGTTTCATCTACATTATTGAAAAAAGTCTTGATTTGTAGGTTGGGTTGAGGTACGTTCACGAAGTGTAGAGAAGCCATAACCCAACATGAGCTTCGGGTTGCGCTGTTGCTTAACCCGACCTACAAAAAATGGGCAAGGTATTGATGTACTAAATACATCCGTTTCCTTGGAGTGTGACAGTTATGGGTGCTGAATGTGGGTTTTAAACGATTATAATTTGGTTATCCTATTTTGTCTTTGAAAACAACTGGTCATGAAAAATCGGCTGTATTTACTAAGTTTAGTAAGGATGAATCACCAGATGAATCACCAGATGAATAATTTTTCTAGCGGTGGTTTTACCTTGATAGAAATGATGATGGTGCTATTGATTATTGGTATCTTATCAGCGATCGCCCTACCAAGCTGGTTAAGTTTTATGAATACTCGTCAGTTAAATATTGCCCAAGACCAAGTTTATCAAGCCAAGCGCCAAGCCCAAAGTCAAGCAAAAAAAGAAAAAGTGAAATACCAAGCTAGTTTCCGCACACAGAATAATATTGTACAATGGGCTGTTCACAAGGACTCTGACCTAAATAATGCTATCTGGAATAATTTACATAACAGTGTGCAGTTAGATGCCAATTCAACATTAGAATTGGATAACGGTGTAAGACGAGTCCGGTTTGATGATCTTGGTGGTGTGACACCTCCACTCGGCAAAATCACCCTATCTAGTAAATCCGATGACACATCAAAGCGTTGTGTTATTGTTTCCACTATATTAGGCGCAATGCGAACCGCTAAGGATGGCTCTTGCTAATTATATCTCAATCAAGGATGTTGTAGAGATGTTCCATGGAACGTCTCTACAATAAAATAATAAAATTTAGATGGGTAAGAGCTTACCGGGTATTTAGGCTGGGGTTTTCACCTGACGTGCCATGTCTAAAAAGCTATTCATATTTACTCCTGGACGACGACGAGGAGTATTTTTAGGAATGAGATACTTGGTGGCAAAGTTGGTTTCAGTTGGAACTGATATTTTAACGGGTTCAGCTTTGGTGGCTTTTGCTGCTACTGGTGCTACTGGTGCTACTGGTGCTACTGGTGCTACTGCGGCAGGTGTTGGTGCTACTGGTGTTACTGGTGAGGATACTTGAGTAACATTAGCTTCAGATTCTTCCTTGAGTTCCATGTAGTAGCTGTTTCCCTTATTACCAAACAAGCCAGTGATAAAACCGAAAATACCCGCAATCAGATTTTTGATAAAGCCCATAAAAAATACTCCTGGTTTATTCCGTTAATTGCTGCCAGTCATAAAAATTACTGGTTGTCACTTAGGAAACCGTGATACTGATCAGTATTTTCAGGTTTTTGGTGTCAACAGTTGCAACTGGTAGATAACACAAATTAAATTAATTATTAAATTTTAATATACAAATAACATTATGAGAAATTTTTTAACAAATCTTAATAATTTAGATTTATTCTCATGTCACATTTTCTATAAGAATCCGGTTTGATTCTGTGAATTTTCGGTTGAGTTAGGGAACAGGGAACAGGGAACAGGGAAGAAGGATTTCAGTATGTACCGAGTTCTGTATGGCTACGCTACGCAAGCTATCAAAAATCAAATAGGAGTCCTATATAATCTTCATGATAATACTGAGTTAAATCCTTAAAAATCATAAAAAATGAAAATTATCACTACAAAACAGCAAAATCCCGTTTTATTAGTCCATGGTATTAACGATACTGGGGCGGTTTTCGATAAAATGGCGTTGTATCTCAGACAAAGAGGTTTGTCTGTGTATACAGTAGATTTAGTCCCAAATAATGGTGCTGAGGTTCTGGATAAATTAGCGCAACAGGTAGCTAATTACATAAACGCTATTTTTACACCAGAACAACCGCTTGATTTAGTTGGTTTTAGTATGGGTGGTATTGTTAGTCGTTATTATATTCAACGTTTGGGGGGAATAGAAAGAGTACAGCGATTTATTAGTATTTCTTCACCCCATAAAGGAACAGTAATTGCTTATGGTTCATGGCTACCAGGATGTGTACAAATGCGTCCTAATAGTCATTTTTTAGAAGATTTAAATTCCGATGTTCAGATGTTAAAAAAGATAAATTTTACATCTATTTGGACACCCTACGATTTAATGATTTTACCTGCTACAAGTTCCCAGCTAGGAATAGGAAAGGAAGTAACTTTACCAGTGTTATTACATCCTTTAATGCTAACAGATACTAGGAGTTTAGAAATAGTAGCAGAGGCATTAACATCAGCATTAAATTTATGAATTTACCGTGATTCAGATCCCCAATTTTGTCAGTCGGGGATCTGAATCATTTTGATCAAAATCCCTTAAATCCTATCACCAATTTCCTTAGATTCAGCACTAGCAAAAATCGCCTCTGGGTGGCGATAATACTTAAATTCTATCAAGTTATAGAAAGGATCTTCTAAAAAGAAAGTGCGATGTTCTAGAAGGGAATCAACAAAGCGGGTTTTCGGTTCTTCTCGAAATTCTAAATTTTTATTTTTTGCCCTTTCTAGTATTTCTTGCCAATCTTTTTCCTGAGAAAAAATTAAGCCAAAATGCCGGGGATAAATAGCCTTTTGAGATGTTAAAATATCCTGGGTAAAGTGGGCTACTAATTGATGTCCATAAAGATTGAGAATTAAAGCATGGCGGTTTTCTCTTCCGGGAATACAGCCCAAGCCGTCAACATAAAAGGCTTTAGTTTGGGGGATATTGGTCACTGGGAAAGCAAGGTGAAATATGGTTTGGTTCATAAGCTGTACTGCATTTAATTTATATAAGTATGTGAACGAAAAAAACCGACATAAGTAACGAAAAGTAAAGTTACCCAAAACCTCTTCCCAGTTAAGAGTTCCCTTGTCATAACGACAATTTTTAACGCCAACCTACTTAATTCTGACTTCATTTGGAGTGGTTCATTTACAGCACTTCCCGATGTTATGAGGTACAAGAACCCCAACCCTCTCCAATATCAAAAGTTTATCCTTTTCTTCCCCCCGCAGCGGGGGGATTGAGGGGGGTGCGGAATGTGGGTTATAATCCAGTGCATCTTTCTTCATACTTTTGCCACATTTGCTGGTAAGCATTCTCCATTTCCCGCGCAAATTTCTGACCATTCCATAGGGGTGATGTTTGTCGTGATTTTCGCAGTTTCCAGACAATTTCTTGTCTTAATTTCTCGTCTTTACCCAACTTCACACCCCACTCTACATATTCTTCATCACTCCAAGCAATACCTTCAGTTACACCCACATTCATCATCATTGTATAGCTGTTCCGGGCTGCAAATTGTTCCCCCACTCTTGTCACTATAGGTACACCCATCCATAATGTTTCTAAAGTAGTAGTTGCACCATTATAGGGATAGGTATCTAAAACGATATCTGCAATGGCTAGATTCGCCCGGTGTTCCATCTCTGTAGGTGCAGTGGGTAAAAACCTAAAACATTTTAAATCAAGTCCTTCGGCTTCAGCAAGGGGAGCAATAAAATTTTGCAGATCCTCATGATTGCTGCGAAAACTTTTCAGCAGAAAATAACTATTAGGAACTTGCTTAATAATTTGCATTTGTAACCGGATATTATGGGGATTACGTTTTAATCCTATTTGAGAACTAAAATAAATAATTCCATCATTAGGAATATCTAAAGATTCTCTATTGATAGTTGGTGTTCCTACAGCAAAACCATCAATACCAATATAATTTTCCGGTAGTCGCCAAATCTTTTCTATATAATAATCTTGTGCTGATTCAGGTAAGACATAATTATCAGCAATAAAATAATCAACCGTCGGAAAACCAGTTGCATCATACCCTAACCAACTAACTTGAATTGGTGCAGGTTTCAGGGCTAAAATAGCACAATTTCCATAGGATGTTAAACTATCTAAATCAACTAAAATATCTATTTCATCTTCATTAATTTTATCAGCCATTTTCACCATTGAAAGACATTCTTGATAAAAACGATCTCCAAATTCGTCTTTGTAAGCTTGTTGTAGTGGATCGTAAATTCTCTCTCTTAAAGAATATAAACGAACATCAAATTGTTGGCGATCATGATATTTTAATAACCACCAAGCTAAAAAACCCACAGAATGAGAAATAAAACACTCTGATACATAGCCAATTCTTAAAGGACGCTGACTCAAAGCAGGACGAGGTGTGTTAAAACGCTGTTGATAAATGTTGATATTTTCGGGAAATTCTTTCCATACCAATTGTTGACATAATGCTGCTAATCCATTGCGAATTAATCTATTTTCACCAGGATTATCTTCCATATATAGCAAAAAAGAGCCAACAGGTAAAATCTGAATTAAACTTTCGCTTTCTCTTTTATTAGCGACAAGATTAGATAGAAATAGTTTATGTTCTTGGTAAGCTTGAACTGATTTCTCCCAACTCCCATAGGAAGTTAATAAGGCTTCCAGTAAATAGTGATTACCAACAATTTTATCAATTGGTTTTTGGCCAAGTTCTAAATATTTTTTTGACCAATGAATGGACTCTTGAGTATAATTTAGTCCTAATTTTTGCAGGGGAGGAATAATTTTTCTAATACAATCTAAATTATTAGGTTCTAAACGGAGAGCAACTTTGGCAAAATAAATTGAAATATGAAGCTGAGAAAAACGATAATAGGCTTCAGCTTTTCCCGTCAGTAATTTAATACAGCACTTCCCGGTGTTATGAGGTACAGTAACAACAATTAGTGAACCAATTTTTTAAATGTTGAGGATTCATCAAATCGAGAGCAACAGAAATAACTTTATCAACCATTTC
>NZ_JACJSB010000024.1 GCF_014697585.1 Dolichospermum sp. FACHB-1091
TAGTAGACGGAGAATATCAACCTTTAGAAGAAAATCAGCAAGGACATTTGTGGAGTCGTCAGCTAGGTTTATATTTAGGAATTGATCAAGGACTATTACGGTATTTTACACCAACAGGAGAGCTAGTTCCCACACCTGAAGAAACCGCAGAAAAAGAAGCGAGAAAGTCAGAACGTTTAGCAGCAAAATTGCGGGAATTAAATATAGATCCTGATACAATTTAATATATAGCGGTATGCACTTGAATGAGGTAGATCTTAAGCCCCCTCATCGCTTGCGGGGAGGGGGTTGGGGGTGGGGTTCTTGTGCCTCATAACATCGGGAAGTGCTGTATAGCTTGGGTTTACCATTCCTTTTTTGAGAATTACCATACAGTTAATTACATCTTAATTGATTGATGAACTATGATGAAATCCTTCTGAAAAATATAGCTGAGATGACAAACCCAGATATAAAGCCTACTGTACTGCTAACTTAGGAAATTTTGTTTTATGTTTGTTCATGACACAAGCCGTCTAGACTGCATAAATGTTAGGATTGCCACAGAGTGAGAAACGCGTAAGAGAAGGAAAAAAAACTGAATGGCAGAATTTGAAAAGTCAATATCCTTTGATGGACGGGATATTCGACTGACGGTTGGCCTACTAGCCCCCCAAGCAGGTGGGTCGGTTTTGATACAATCAGGGGATACAACTGTTTTAGTGACAGCCACAAGGTCAGCAGCCCGCGAAGGTGTTGATTTTTTGCCACTGACGGTAGATTATGAAGAAAGACTGTATGCGGCGGGAAGAATCCCCGGAGGAATCATGCGCCGGGAAGGTCGTCCACCGGAAAAGGCCATTCTTACCAGTCGTTTGATTGACCGCCCGCTGCGTCCTTTATTCCCTTCCTGGTTACGGGATGATTTGCAAGTTGTGGCCTTAACTATGTCCATGGATGAACAGGTCCCTCCCGATGTGTTAGCAGTGACAGGTGCTTCAATTGCTACCCTCATTGCCCAAATTCCATTTAATGGACCAATGGCCGCTGTGCGAGTAGGTTTAGTGGGTGATGATTTTATTATTAACCCTACCTACGCAGAAATTGAAGCGGGAGATTTGGATTTAGTCGTGGCTGGTTCACCTGATGGGGTGATCATGGTGGAAGCCGGTGCAAATCAATTGCCAGAGCGAGATATTATTGAAGCGATTGATTTTGGCTATGAAGCTGTACGGGATTTAATTCAAGCCCAATTAGATTTGCTGGATGAATTAGGTTTAAAACTTGTGCAAGAAGCACCACCCGAACCAGATCAGACTTTAGAAAATTATATCCGCGATCGCGCTAATCAAGAGATTAAGAAAATCTTAGCGCAATTTGAGTTAACTAAAACTGATCGTGATATTGCCCTAGATGCAGTTAAGGATAGTATATCTGATGAAATCAAAGCTTTATCAGAAGAAGACCCCATTCGCATCGCCGCAACAGCAGACTCCAACGCCCTTAGTAATACTTTTAAAAGCATTACCAAATACTTCATGCGCCGTCAAATTATCGAAGATAATGTGCGCGTTGATGGGCGTAAACTTGATGAAGTCCGTCCTATATCTTGTCGAGTTGGTATAATACCCAAACGAGTACATGGCAGTGGTTTATTTAACCGGGGACTGACTCAAGTATTATCAATGTGTACTCTGGGAACTCCCGGAGACGCTCAAAATCTTAACGATGACTTGCAACTAGACCAAGCTAAACGTTATCTACATCACTATAACTTCCCACCCTTCTCCGTCGGCGAAACCAAACCCTTACGCGCCCCCGGGAGAAGAGAAATCGGACATGGTGCATTAGCGGAAAGAGCATTGTTGCCTGTATTGCCACCTAAAGATAAATTTCCCTACGTAATTCGCGTAGTTTCCGAGGTGCTTTCTTCCAACGGTTCTACTTCCATGGGTTCAGTTTGCGGTTCTAGTTTATCCTTGATGGATGCTGGTGTACCAATTACTAAACCCGTCAGCGGTGCGGCTATGGGCTTGATTAAGGAAGGGGACGAAGTGCGAATCCTTACCGATATTCAGGGCATTGAAGACTTTTTAGGTGATATGGATTTCAAAGTTGCCGGTACTGATACTGGTATTACCGCTTTGCAAATGGATATGAAAATATCCGGGTTGTCTTTAGAAGTCATCGCCGACGCTGTTCACCAAGCCAGACCAGCGCGGTTGCACATCCTGGAAAAAATGCTCCAGACTATTGACACCCCCAGGGAAGAAACTTCACCCTTTGCCCCTCGGCTGTTGACAATTAAGATCGATCCTGACATGATTGGTCTAGTCATTGGACCTGGTGGTAAAACCATTAAGGGCATCACTGAAGAAACTGGTGCAAAAATTGACATCCAAGATGATGGTACTGTCACTATTTCCGCAGTTGATGAAAATAGGGCTAAGAAAGCACGGAACATTGTTCAAGGCATGACTCGTAAACTCCATGAAGGTGATGTTTATATCGGTCGTGTTACCCGGATTATACCTATTGGCGCTTTTGTGGAATTTTTGCCCGGAAAAGAAGGCATGATTCACATTTCTCAACTCGCTGACTACCGCGTTGGTAAAGTTGAAGATGAGGTCGCTGTTGGTGATGAAGTGATTGTCAAAGTGCGAGAAATTGACAATAAAGGTCGAATTAACCTCACACGCTTGAATATTCACCCAGATCAAGCAGCAGCAGCACGGGAAGCAGCAGCGGTAAACCATTAAATCCCCTGTTGGATTTTAGATTTTAGATTACGGATCAATCACAAATCTAAAATCCGCGATGCCTTGCTAGTAGGCATCGCTACGGTAATTTTAGTTAAAGTTAATTTTTAGCAAGTTAATTCTCAAATTGCTATCAACAGTAATAATGTAATTAAAATTTAAGCTATTGCCAGAAAACAATTATGTTTACACAAGTTACACTTAAAAACTTTAAAACCCATAAGCTGACCACTGTAGAACTTCATCCAGTCACCTTATTAATTGGTAATAATAATTCAGGCAAGTCTAATCTTCTAGCAGGTATACAACATTTTTGTAGTCTTGTCAGAAGAGGCCGCCCTGGAAATGCTAATGCTAGAAAAACAGTTAATGTCCACAGAGACTTATATGCTCATCGTTATAGACTAGCTGATGGCGAACCAATGGGATTTAAAATATCTTGGAATAACTCCAATGGCAGTATTATTTATGAAATAGAATTACATGAGAATAAAAGTTTTCCAGAATCTGCTAGTTGCAAAGAAAAAATAACATTTAAACTAGATAATAATGATGAAAAAATAATTGTCAGTGGATATGATCAGCCAACTAATTTAATTGCTTTAAGACAAAATATTGAAGATAACACATCTTTGCAAACAGCAGAAAAAAAACTATGTAGAGATTTTTTTGGTGATTTTGCAAACACATATAGTTATCACTTCCAACCAGCTTTTCTTAAAGGTCTAGTTAAAGATGATCAAATTCATGATATTGATGATGCTCAGGATGAAAGAAACAAGAGTGATTTTATTAAAATTCCTTCTGAATTAGGTAGTACAGGTCGTGGACTACAAGCAGTTATTAAATATATCAAAGAAAAAGAAGAACGGACATTTACAAGATTTACTGCTTTGATGAGGCGATTTGATCATAACTTTCACGGTGTTCGGTATAATGATAAAATTTCAAAACTTGCGTGGATTTTCGATCTTGGGCAAAATAATTCACTACAAGAATTTCCACCAGATGCGGTTTCAGATGGATTTATGAAAGCAGCAGCTATCAGTCTTCTTGCTTCTATTTATAGAACACCGAGTTTGATACTTTTAGAAGAAATTGAAAATGGTGTCAATCCTGGAAATATTCAAGAATTAATGCGTTGGATTTGGCAAATGACATCTCCAACTTCAGAAGGTTTTACATCTCAATTTATCATTACTTCCCATAGTCCCTCTGTTTTACGCGAATTTCATAATCTTTAGATCATGTTTATACAGTGCGGTTAGAAAAACGCAATAGAAAGAGTGATGTTAGAAATCTCAATACATCTCTAGAAACACTTGTAGGTATAGGTAGTGTAGAAGGTGAAATTATAGAGGATGAAACTACAGGTAAAAAGACAGTAGAGATACCAAAATATCAGTTAGCAGAATTGTGGTATGAAGGGACAATTGGTTAATCAGGTGAGTAATGAGGAAAAATGTGATGTTAACAAGAAATATCGGTATTATCGGAGATGGAGGGACTGATATAGCAATTTTTAAAAAAATCTCTGAGTGTATTTTATCTGATGGAGATCAAAATAATGTCACTCTTAACTATATTGAGTTAAACAGACAAAATATTCATGATGCTGTAGATAAATATAGTCGAGACGCTGATAAAATTAAAGATAGCTGCTACCTAACAGGTAAAGAAGCTTCAGCGTTGAAAAACTCAGTGACAAGAACTATTTTTGGTGCTTTCGCAGACTTTGAAAGTGAACTACGACTAATTTCTAATCGAGACATTATTTTAGTGACTGCTGATAGTGAACATACATTTTCCCATCCTGATGACTACTTCAAAGATTGGAGAGTGAGTATTTCTAAAATATTAGTAGGTAGTATAGAAGAATTTTATCGAGCGAAAGTAAGAGAGAATTATACCCATGAATATTTACCTGTAGTTATTCCATTTGTTGTTTTTCCTTCTACAGAAATATTACAGGGGTTTCCGCTCTTATGAGGTACATCTTAAGCCCCCTCCTCGCACCCCCCTCAATCCCCCCGCAGCGGGGGGAAGAAAAGGATAAATTTTTGATATTGGAGGGGGTTGGGGGTGGGGTTCTTGTACCTCATAACATCGGGAAGTGCTGTATCATCTAAAAATAAAGCTTACTCTTCAAATATTTTTGCCCAATATTCACCAAATTAACATAGAAATACCTTTACATTAATTTCCTAATTTGATGACTTTGTTTCTGCTGTCTGAAAAATTATCTCCGCTAATGTCTGTAATAGTTCTTGTTCATTATAAGGCTTGGAAAAATAGGCTTTTGCCCCTAATTTCATCGCTAGTTGACGATGTTTATTACTACTGCGAGATGTCAGCATAATTACAGGAATATCTCTCAAGTCTCTATTAGCATTAATTCGCTCTAAAAAGCTATAACCATCCATTCTGGGCATTTCAATGTCGCAGATTACCCCTTGGACTTGTAACCCATTTTCTAGCTTTTCTAAGCCATCTTGACCATCTTTCCCTTGTTCTACTTGATACCCACCTTTTTCTAGGGTTAGGGCTAAGTAGCGACGCACATTAATGGAGTCATCCACAATCAAAATTTTCCCTTTTTGACGGGGGGGTTTACTTGAAATTGCTACTTTTGACGGTTTTAAGAAAGGAGTTTTTAATCTTGTTGTGGGTAACTTATGACTCACCTGGGGACGTTTGCCAGTAGTAATCCATGATACTAAATCATTAGTATTAACTAGGGGAACTACCCGACCATCACCCAGAATTGTACAGTTATTAAAACCGGTCGGTAAAGGAATATTGCCTTCTACTTGACGAATAGCCACTTCCTGTTCACCCCAGCAGCGTTCTACCTGCACTCCGACGTGTTTATGATCATCTTTAACTATTAATACACTTGTAGCATTAATTATGGGCGGAGTTTCTAACTCTAAATTATTGGAGCGGGGACAATTAAACTCAAAGTAACTATTTAGACGCAGTAATGGTATTTGCATATCTTGCCATTTGATAAATTCTTTATCATTCTGGAGAAAGATTTGCTGATTTTCTAGTAAGAAAATTTCCTCTACCACATCTGTATAAAATGCTAACAATAGGCGATCGCTCTCTACTAGTAATACCCGGCCTACTGACAAAGTAAATGGTACTGATAAAGTAAAGGTAGTCCCTACTCCTAATTTAGTATCAACATTTACATCACCTCGCGCTAATTTGAGTTTGTTACGCACTACATCCATTCCCACACCCCGACCAGATAAAGCTGTTATCTGTTCTGATGTACTGAAACCTGCTTCAAAAATTAATGATAGTATTTCTTCATCACTCGCATTTGCTAATAAAGAATCATCTAATCCCATTGTTAAAGCGCGGTGACGAATTTTGTCTAAAGAAATACCTCGACCATCATCACGAATAGTAATAATTGTGCGATTACTATGGTAAAATGCCTTTATTTCAATCAAGCCTTGTTCGGGTTTTCCTTGAATTTGACGGGTAACAGGATCTTCAATTCCATGATCAAAAGCATTGCGTAATAAGTGCATTAAAGGCTCATTTAATGATTCCAAAATACTCCTTTCAATTAAAGTATTACCACCTTCAATTTTTAACTGCACATTTTTTCCATACTCCACATTCAAATCTCTAATAGCTCTAGGAAAACGCTCGACCAAATCCGAGAAAGGACGCATTCTCGCTTGAGTTAATTGTCTTTGTAATTGTTTAGAAGTTTTATTCAGTTTCCGCGCTATTTGGTCTGTATCGTCCACACTTAATTGAATATCACTGGTAAGTTCTGCAACTTGAACAATAGTTTCCATGACATCCTGAGACAACAAATTTAATTTTTGATAGCAATCTTCTTCCAAAAAGTTATTTTCTATTTCTTGATTACTATGATTGACTAACTTCTCTTTTAGATGATTATGAGTCATCATTTTTGCATAAGCTGTCCGTAGTTCTTGATTTTCTTGATCAAGAATTTCGACTCGCTGACTGAGACTACGAACCAATTTACTTAATCTTTGAATTTGGACATTTAACCCATTTTTTTGAATAATAATTTCTCCAAACAAATCATGAATTTTCTCTAAATTTTTACTAGGAACTCTAACTGTATTTTCCTGATTTTCCCGTTCTTTAGTATGTGAATTAATATCAGCTTTGCGCTGTTCACTATATTTATAGTCTGTATCTCTAAGCTGATTTTCTGAAACCGAAAATCTATTCAAGTCAACAAATTCAACGGACTTAATTTCTGGAGGTAGTTCTATATCTACAAATAATTGCTCATCATAACTAATAAGTTTCGTTTTATTCAACAAATTACCTTGGGGATTTGATGATATATCTGGATGATTACTATCATTAATAACATCACAAAAATCAATATTTGTAGGTAAATTACTACCTTGATTACTTAATACTAAAGCTTGAGATTGTCTCCAAGCTTTTAATGCTAAATTGCCAATTTCTACACAGCAATCAGGATACTTTTCTAAGTAATGACTAACTGATTCACATAGTTGGGTAAATGCTTTTAAATTTAGCATTTCTCCTAGCCCGCTTAACTCAGTGGACATAATCAACAATTCGGATCTTAACCCCGATTTATTACTATTTTTCAGTCGAGATTCTAGATTTTTTAAATACTCTTCAACTTCAGTTTCAAACAATAAAGGGATAATTTCTTGATTATCTTCTGATGATATTAATGTTGTAATATTCTCTGAAGATGGTTCACCTAAACGCTCATAAAGTTGATCAAAAATTGGGTAACAAAATTCTATTAGCCAACTATGATCTAGATTTTTACCCTTTGAGAATAATTCAACAATCCGCCGTAGACAATCAACACCGGATAGGAATAAACTTTGTAAATGAGTATCAAGTTGTAGGGAATTTTTCTGAGTTTTTAAAACTTTAAAAGCATCTTCCAGACGATGAGCTAAATCACTTAATACGCTAAATCCCATCATAGCCGCTCCACCTTTAATAGAATGGGCGGCTCGCATTGCAGTATTAATGTTTTCTAATTCAATCGGTTTACAGGTGTCAAATTCTAGTAATATCCCTTCTAAAATATTCAGATAATCAGTTGCTTCTTCTAAAAATTGCATCTGGATTTCCAATTCTTTATCTTCTGTCATTAGTTATTAGTCCTTAATCATTAGTTATTAGTTCCAGAATCACAATATCAATTAACTGGGAAAGTTTCGACAGTCTCTTTTAACTCCTGAGAAATTTCCATTTGTTTTTCCAAAGATTGAGAAATTTGGTGGTAATGATCGGGATTTTGTGATGTTTGCACCTGAGATGTAGTTGCACTTAAAATTGACTGCACTAAATTATCCATTTGTATTGATACATCAAGAATTTGCTGTAAATTTTCCCTGGCGTTTTTAATAGTATTGATACTTGCAAATACTTGATTATTTCCCATTGTCATCCCTTGTATTACTTCGCCAGTTTCTCGTTGAATTTTTGCAATTATTTCCTCAGTTTCTTGAGTTGCAGCTGCAATTCTGGCGGCTAATTCTCCTACCTCTTCAGCAACTACAGCGAAACCTTGTCCCTCTTCTCCGACTCTTGCAGCTTCAATTCCCGCATTAATTGCTAATAAATTAGTTTGTATAGCAATTTGATTAATTACAGAAACTACACGGGAAATCTGTTGAGAGGATTCTCCTAAACGCCTCACTTTTTTAGCTATTTCAGTAACTGTTTCTTGGAATAAAAAAATGTTTTGCAATGTTAAATCTATCGCTGCTCCAGTTTCAGTAGCACCATGATTAATATCATTGACTATAGTAATAGTTTGCTTGCTTATATTAGCTATAGATTCCATTGCAATAGTCATATTTTCAATAGTTTCTAAGCTATGGTTAGTTTGTTCAGCTTCACTAACAGCCTGTTGCATTTGATTCACAATATCCTGAAGATTATTTGATAAATATTGCCGGTTTACAGTCTCTTTATCAGTGTTAGATTCACTATTTACTTCTACATTTTTTATCTCTATATTTCTCTGGGCTAACCAAGCTGCAAATAATGTCGTCAATAACGCAATTCCTGATGTTGTAATAACAATTAATAGCAAAAATTCTCTTTGTGGCTTTAAGGCGATCCCTGTATCCTTTTCGACAATTAACTGCCAATTTATATCCTGCAAAACTGATAATTTCCCTAATGGTAAATAAGTAATTAATTTTAATTGCTGACTTTGATTATTTTGGGAAACCTCCGTAAATATTGCAGTATCTTTAGCACTTACAACATTAGCTAAACTAGGATAAATACCCTGAAAATCTTGGCCAAATAAATTTTGATAGGAACTAATTAAAATTCTCCCTTTTTTATCTAAAAGATAATATTCCTGAGTATCATCTATATAACTTCTGACTAATTCTTCTAAAACTTTTAAAGGTGTACGGGTTCTTACTATACCAATAGTATTACCATTAAATCCATCCTTTATTGGTGCTGCTACATAAATCACCGCGCCTATATTTTCAACTATTTCTGGTGGACTAATAATAGGAGCATCTTGTTTAATTACCTCTTGGAAATAGGTAAGTTCTTTTTCTGAACTTAAAGATTCTCCTTCTGATTTCATAATCACTTTTCCATGGAAATCAAATACAGCAATGCTATCATAAACCTTACCATTTTTCATCAAGCTATCTAAAGCGGCTTGTGTTTTTATGTTAATTATACTAGCATCAAATTTGTCTGTTTTCCTCGATTTTATTACTTTTATCAATTTTTCTGATCCTGGTTTTTTTCTGGTATTTTTATTACTTAAAAATGTTATATTAGACAATACCTGAATATCTTGATAGCGTTGTCTAATAAAACTATTAACCTCATCACTTAAGCCAATTGCTTTAGTTTCTTGGGATATAATAATTTGTTTATTAATCAATTTGCTACCAAAAACATAAGCCATGGAGGCCATTCCGAATACTGGTAAAGTCCCAATAGCTATAAAAAAAATTGTAGCTTGTATACTCAATTTAAATTTGCGTGAATATTTCACTCTATGCTCCAAATCTTGCGGATAACTAGAATTTTTCCCTCTACTATCAATAACTTTTGCTGGAGACATTAAAGATGCTTGATTTTCAGAATCACCACTTTTTTTGATATTAGTTTTATTAAACATACACTCCTCACAATGCATCCATAAAATAAAAACATTTTAACCCGATTTCGTGCGTATTAGCACATTAATTATTAGTGAACAGAATAGCTGACTCTAAAATATGTACCGCATCCAATACTAATAATATTTCTTCTTCTTGCACCACGCAACCACATAAATAAGGTACTAAACTAGATGCTACTTGTCCTACAGGAGAACGAATATCATCAGGAATAAACTTAGTTGTCCCTTGAATTTCTTGGACAACTAAACCTAAAATCATTGCTTCTACTTGAATAACAATGATATTATACTGATGCAATTGATGATTAAGATGTTCTAAATTAAACATCTTCTGTAAATCAACTACCCAAATTATATGACTGCGCCAATTCATCAATCCTAATATACAAGCAGGCATATTCGGAATAGATGTAACCAATGAAATTGGTATAACAATTGCCTCTTGAGTATAAGTGATGGATAAAATAGCACCTGTCTGTTGATTAAGTTGAAATTTAAGATAGCCATTTTCACGACTGTTATAAATGGCTTGATGGTTAAAATCAATTTGCAATTTTTTCATGGGTGGAGTAGCTTTAGAAAGTTATATGAATACTATATAGGGCTGGCTGATAGCTTACATGGCGTAGCCATAAAATCCACCTTCCGTACCCTAAACTGTCACATAACGAAAATTGGTCTTTTGGAGACTTGAGAACTGCTTGTAGCAGCACTTCGCTATCCCTATCTAAAATTTATCCTTTGAGGTGCTCAAAAATCCGAAATTACCAATTCTGACACCTGGGGTGCAGAATATAGGTTATATAGGAATCATAAAAAGCGGGCGATGGGACTCGAACCCACGACGTTCACCATGGGAAGATGACATTCTACCACTGAATTACACCCGCGCACGCCCTCTATCATAGCATTATTTATAAGAAGATAGACCATGAATTTACATATTGTTACATATTGATAAATTTTCTACTCTACCTACTTGGTTATTAATTATTTTTAGCGCGGCTACAAAATCAGCTTTACTATTTTTGAGTTTATCATGGAAAATATAATTAATTTTGCGGTTACAGCTACTTCCATATCTTCTGAACTATTGTTAGCTTAAAAGGATGTTAATTAATGCTCAACTTTTACTACAATTTCAACGCTGTCAGCGACGTTCTTTTTTAGACACTCACGGTGATTATCATCAGCGAGATATTCGCAATGAGTTGGTATTAAAGTTACAACAAGACAAAAACCTGAATCATCAGCGGATAGTCACAAAATTAAGTTACTATGAGCCTGATTATCCTTCAGGAAATTGGCAAGCAGCAGCAGCAGCTACTATAGAATTAATGCAGCGAGGTGTAAGTTATATTCATCATGGTGTACTATTAACTACTTATAATGAAAAATATAGCTTACTTAGTCGCCCGGACTTACTTGTCAAACAGCCGGGAAAGTCCCGGTTTGGAAACTGGAACTATGTGCCGGTGAATATTGAATTGGGTAAACGTCCTAAACAAGAATATCAAGTAGTGATTGCTTTTCATGCCCAAGTTTTAGCCACGGTTCAGGATATAATTTTGGAAAAAGCAGGGCTGATATTGCGAAATAAAGACAAAACACATTTGGTGGATTTAGATAAATGGATACCACAAATGCTGGATATTCTCGATGAATATACTCAAGTAATTGATTCGGTAAATCCGCCGGAAGTTTTTATTTCCCGGCAAAAATGTAACCTTTGTCATTGGTATAATCATTGTTATGGAATCGCTCAAGCTCAACAACACCTTTCTTTGTTACCAGGTGTAACACCTATTCGCTACACACAACTGCAAAACCTGGATATTACCAGTTTAGAAGCACTTGCTTGTACCCAACCCAGCAACTTAGAAAATCTGACAGGGTTTGATAGTAATATAGCTGGTAAATTAGTTATTCAAGCCCAATCTGTGTTAAATAAACAACCTTTAACCCTTCCTGATCCTTGTTCTCCAGAATATCTGACTTTTGTAGCCCCTATTGAACTTTATTTTGATATTGAAGCCCAGCCAGATTTAAATTTAAATTATCTTTTAGGTGTTTTAGTTGTGGATAGAATTGCCAACACTGAACAATTTTACTCCTTTTTAGCCGAAACACCAGATCAAGAACAATTAATTTGGCAGCAATTTTTAGCTTTAGTCAGTCAATACCCGCAAGCACCAATTTATCATTTTTGTGCTTATGAAGTGGATACAGTTCAACGACTTGGGAAACTTTACCATACACCCTATAGCGAAATACGTCCTGTCCTCAATCGGTTTGTTGACATATATGAACAATTAACTCAAAGCGTAGTTTTACCAATAGATAGTTACGCGTTAAAAACTATCGCTCGCTGGCTAGGTTTTGAATGGCGTGAACAGGAAGCTAATGGAGCTAAATGTATTTATTGGTATGATCAATGGTTAGAAACAGGCGATCGCGCATTATTATCAATTATTCAAGAGTACAATGAAGATGACTGTCGCGCCACCCGTACCGTCAAAGATTGGCTAGTTAGTTTTTTTTCCAGGTGATTGTGGTAATTTGGTAATAAACCTATAAAAAATTTTACTTCTATTATTTTATGTTTATGATACGTCTCCCCAAGCCCCAGAAACTTTTCCTCGTGATCATTCTTATCGGTTCTTTCTTTAGTCATTTCTCATCTTCCTCTTTAATCGTCAGTAGTGTAGAATTTATTGGAGAAGCGACCTTACCCACAGGCTTATCTTTCCAAAAAACTGAAGTTGGTGGTTTATCGGGAATTACTTACGACGCTAAAAATAATTTATACTATTTGATATCCGATGATACAGGGCAAAAAGCACCTCCTCGTTTTTATACATTTAAAATTGACCTCAGCCAAGGTAAATTAACGGATAATGGCGTTACTACCGTAAATGTAACAAACTTATTAAATACAAATAATCAACTATTTTTACCAAATACTAGTGATACGGAAGGAATTGCATTCACCAGTAAAAATACTATATTTGTCTCATCTGAAGCTTATATATACAATCAAGTAAATCCCTTTATTGATGAATTTTCCTTGGCTTCTGGACAAACAATTAGTACCCTACCCATACCAGATAAATTTTTACCAGATCCACAAAAGAAAAAAGGTATCCGTAGTAACTTAGGTTTTGAAAGTCTCACCATAACACCTGATGAAAAATTTCTGTTTACAGCCACCGAAAACGCTTTAATTCAAGATGGTAAAGAAGCTAAAAGCGGTATTGGTACTCCTTGTCGGATTTTAGAATATAACCTCTTAACCAAGCAGCCAGAACGGGAATTTCTCTACCAGACGCAACCAGTCAAACCTTTCTTTAATCCTACTGGTAAGTTTGCTAGTGGTTTATCAGATTTATTAGCACTTGATAATCAAGGTCATTTTATCAGTATAGAAAGAAGTTTTACAGGTTTGGGATTTACAATTTTTCTATTTCAGATTTCCTTAAACAACGCTACGGATATTCGTAATTTCGACAGCATTGCAAAAGTTGACACCTCTGAAATTAAACCAGTAGAGAAAAAACTATTATTAGATCTACGGAACTTGAATGTATCATTAGATAATATTGAAGGATTAACCTTGGGAGCAAAATTACCCAGCGGAGAACAATCCCTAATTCTGATCAGCGATAATAATTTCAGAAGGTTACAACAGACCCAAATTCTAGCCTTTAAACTCAAACCCGAACCACCACTGACGAGATTATTACGACGCTTGAGAATACTTAACCCATAACAGGGAATAATGTTAGAATAGAGGGTAATCATTGTTTATCTTGATAAATTATGCGGGTCTTATTCAATCAAAAATTCAAAATTACAGCATTTATTACCAGTTTATTGGTAGTCGGTTTCATGAATAAACAGCCAATTCAAAAACAACAGACTACAGAAAATTTATCATTGTCCCCAATAGTAGATTATCAAATTGTAGGATTATCTAATAATTTATTGACTCAAAAACCATCTCATAAATCTATATTATATTCAGTGATTAATGAATGGAAACAATATCAATATAGTATCAATTCTCATCAGGTATTAACAACAGGAAAACTACCAAATAATCAAATAAATTTTAATCAGACTGATTTATTATCTGTACTCACAAATACCAGAGAATATTTTCAAAAATATGCTTCAGAAGATCCAGATATTCAAAGGACGGGAATATTAATAACTCAGGGAGTTACAGTTAAAGATATTCTGAAAACATTAGATTTCATGATCGCAGTTTTAGAAGAAGATATTGCTAAGAAACAGACAACTAGGTTACAAGATCCAAATTTTATTAACACCAATTTTCGCGTGATTAAATGGTCAGCACATAACCCAGAAAATCCTCAACAGAAACAATTAAGAATCACAAAATATGCGGCTTTTATCCATCCTGGTTCTCGAAAAAAAACCTCTAAATATAATACACCAGTTTATGCCTTGAAACAAGAATTAAGCCAGGATAAATTTTACACCAAATATACAAAACAAGATGTTTTATCAGGTATTTATGAACCAGGAGGTAAAGAATTTGGTAAAGTTAAACCTATTGCTTATTTAACCAGAAACGGTTTAGAAGCAGCACTAATGCAGGGAACAGTATTAGTTAATTTTACTGATGGAACTAAAGAATTTTTAAATGTAGATAAAAATAATGGAATGTCTTATATTCGGGGAGTAAAAGCAACTTCACAAAAGCGGTACTGGTATTTTAAAGAAGTTGATGCAATTAAAGGCTATGGATATAAAATAGATGCCAAAATATCCATTAAACCAGGAGTAACATTTGCTGGAGATGTTCTGAATATTGGTTTAGGGAGAATAATTGTCATCGAAGATAATCAGAATGGGAAAAAACGGTTAAAAATGGGCGTAATTGCGGATACAGGTGGAGCATTTTTACCCAACCTTTATCAACTTGATTTTTTAGCGGGAACTTTTGCGAGTGAAAAAGATTTTCAACAGTACATTCATAAATTACCTGAATATACAAATGCTTATATTTTAGTAAAGAAGTGAAAAAGTGATATAGATCCCTGACTTTTCATAGAAATCGGGGATTTGGGTATTTAATTTAATGAAGCTAAACATCAAAGTTTTCATGATCAGGCTAAAAACATAGTTAAATAAAGAAAGAAGAGGTAAAGGAAAAAATATATTCTGTCCCCAGCCTCAATTCCTAGAAATTTCAGGAAATTAACCCTTAATTTTGAGTTTTTGGGATAGAAAACAAGGAACTACTAACAAGTGGATTTTAAAATGCTGGACTTTTTCAGAAATTTCCGAGATGAATTTGCTTCATGTGTATCAAAAGCGATCGCTAATTGGTGGTCAGAGTTCACCCTTCAGACTAAACTTCTGGCCGTCGCTACCTTGACGGTTTCCCTGGTCATGAGTGGTTTGACCTTCTGGGCCGTGAACACAATTCAACAAGATGCACGTTTTAATGATACCCGCTTTGGCCGTGATTTAGGGTTATTGTTAGCAGCTAATGTCGCCCCCCTAATTGCTGATCATAACTTGACTGAGGTAGCCCAATTTTCCGAACGCTTTTATAGTACCACCACCAGCGTCCGCTATCTGCTTTACGCTGACGAAACTGGGGAAATCTTCTTTGGTATTCCTTTTTGGGAGCCAGAGGTAGAAGATTCCCTGAGTATTAAGCGCCGGATACAATTACCAGAAGATTATCCTGGTGATGAATATCAGCCTCTGGTCAGACAACATAATACTCCTGACGGGATAGTTACAGATGTATTTGTTCCCTTGATAGTCAATAAAAAATACTTAGGTGTATTAGCAGTGGGTATTAATCCCAACCAAACCGCCGTCATATCCACTAATTTCACCCGTGATGTTACCCTGGCGGTTTTTATCACGATTTGGGTAATGGTAATTTTAGCGGGGGTAATTAATGCTTTAACCATTACTAAACCTATCAAGGAATTACTCGTAGGTGTGAAACAAATTGCTGCTGGTAATTTTAAACAACGCATAAATATACCATTAGGAGGTGAATTAGGTGAACTAATTCTTAGTTTTAATGAAATGGCCGAACGTTTAGAACGCTATGAAGAACAAAATATTGAAGAATTAACCGCAGAAAAAGCTAAGTTAGAAACCTTAGTTTCTACCATTGCTGATGGTGCAGTGTTGATTGATAATAATATGCAGGTGATATTAGTTAATCCCACGGCCAGACGCATTTTTAATTGGGAAAATATGGATGTTGTTGGTAATAATATTTTACGCCATTTACCCCAAAGTGTGCAAATGGAAATATCCCGGACTTTATATGAAATGGCGGCTGGTGAATGTGAAAGTGCTGAATTTCGTATCCCACTTAACCAACCAACTCAACGCACAGTTCGCATTCTTTTAACAACTGTTTTGAACCTACAACGGGAAAGTATTAAAGGTATCGCTATTACCGTCCAGGATATTACCCGTGAAGTAGAATTAAATGAAGCCAAAAGCCAATTTATTAGCAATATTTCCCACGAATTACGAACACCATTATTTAACATCAAAACCTATATTGAAACCTTACATGATTATGGTGAAGATTTAGGAATTGAAGAACGACAGGAATTTTTGCAAACAGTTAATAATGAAACTGACAGACTTACCCGTTTGGTTAATGACGTTTTGGATTTATCAAAACTTGAATCTGGAAGGACTTACAATTTTGATAAGGTAGATTTACCACAAGCACTAGAACAAACATTACGTACCTATCAACTTAATGCTAAAGATAAAGGTGTGGAACTATTCCAGGAATTAACTCCTAATTTACCTTTAGTTTTAGGAAATTACGATTTATTATTGCAAGTTTTTGGTAATTTAATTGGTAATGCTCTCAAATTTACTCCCGCAGGTGGTAAGGTAGTTATCAGAGCTTATCAACTAGATGATAATTCTAATTCTTATCATCAACCTGGTAAAGTGAGAATTGAAATCGGTGATACAGGAATTGGGATAGCACCAGAAGATCAACAAGCGATTTTTGACCGCTTCTTTCGCGTGGAAAATAGGGTTCATACCCTGGAAGGAACAGGTTTAGGTTTATCAATTGTCAGAAATATTATTGACAGACATCACAGTCAAGTTAATTTAGTCAGTGAGGTTGGTATTGGTACTACTTTTTGGTTTGATTTAGAATTATTTGAGGAAGAAGTTTTATCAACTTTAGAAATCACTCCAGAAAACTTGGAAGTCAAGACAGTTTGATATTTAACCTTGCTGATACTCACAGTCATCATGATTTCAACCTGAAACCACTCTGTGTCAGATAAATCCAGATCAATTCATATCATATTTATGGAAGAAGTTGGGTATCTATGTTTTTTTGTCACTTCCAGGTTTATACTGGAATAATAACGATATAATTGGAGTTCATAATCTCATGGCTAAAAAAAATACCTCTAATTTAACACAGGAAGAAAGCAAGAAATTTATACCCCTTCAAGGTGAACCAATAATTGAAATTATTGCTGAACCAGTATTAGAACCACAAATACAAACCCCTGAGACTCCCATTACCACAATTAAAACTCAGTCGGAACTGGAAGCAATTATAAAAGAATTGCAAAAAACCGTGGATACATTAAAACAAAAAGAATCTACTCTCATTGAGAAAATTAGTGCTTTACAAATGGTAATTTCTGAAAAGAAAGCATTAACAGAACGCTTGACAGAAGAACTTTATGAAACGAAACAAACAGCATTACAATTAGCAGATTCTAATTCTCAGTTGTTAGAAGAAATCAAGGTTTTTAAACAATCTAGTCAACAAACTAGTCAACAATCTAGTCAACAATCTAGTCAAATTTCCAAATCTATTCAATACAAAAAATCCCATAGATCCATAGAAAGACTTCAAGAAAAACCAACTCAAGATAATGAAGATTTTTCTAAAAATACCTGGTTATATGATTGAAGTTAGGAGTTACCGAGTCAGAAGTCAGAATGTATAAAGCTGACTCCTGATAGCTGGCTTGATTTTTATAAATATTTTTGTAATATTGCTTCTTTTTGTTGTGGTATAGCTTGAATTTCTTGTTCATAATTTTGGATATATTTCTCCATATCTAACACTTCATTAATAATTCTATCTTGTTCATTTTTTTCAGGACAAGCAACCAATAAAGGACGAAGTATTTCTAAATTGATATTCTTTTGTGCTTTTTGAGGTGCAATATCATTTAAGTATTGTTGTTGAGTTCTTAAATAATATTCCAAGTAATCAATATTCATTTGTTCATTAGGTTTAATACTAACAATACTATCAGGAAAACAAGCAGGATAAGTTAAAATCGCTGTACTTCCAATATTAGCCGCAATTGTAATTAAAATAGTTTCTGGTTCAAATAGCTTACTAACTTTTAATCCTTCCTCATTTAATGTTTGAGAATAGATAATATTTCTTCCCTTGACCTTAGCTACATCTCCTGTTTGAATAAAAGGATATGTACCATCTTGATATAAATGAGGTGCATTTCTAGGACGATGACTAAAACGACCTCTTTCTAAAAATGCTGCTTGAGATAGTTTTATTTTAGGTGCAGTATTAAAAGAGTCATTTAATCTCTCTTGGATATTTGTTTGTAATTGTTCAATATTATTTCTTAATTCCTGTTCTCTAGTTTCTAATACTTCAATTTCTTGAATAATTTGTTCTTGTACTTCTTTAGGGGGTAGAGGGATTTGTATTTTTTGCAAATCGCTAATATAAACATGAGGTTGTGCTTGTCCTCTTTGTAATTGATAGATAATATCTTGAATTAGTTTTAAAAAATAAAAAATTATTTTTGTTAATATTTCATTTGTATTTTTCGATTGAATTACAAAACAATCAGATGCAAAAATAGGATAATTATGATAGTTTACATATCCAGCATTTGCACCCGAAGCACTTATAGTAATTATATTACCTTCAAAATTTGATACATTGTGATAATAAGCTGGTTGCATACCAGCAGCAATTACAGGAATATTACCCTGTTTAACAGATGCTTTTGTAATAGAAGTTCCCCTTTCAAAATTGGCAACTTCTGACAGCTTAATTAAGTTAAATTTTGATTGCCATATTTGTTGAAAATTAATTTTTGTCTTGGTTGATAAACTAATTTGTTTGTCAAACTCAACTCTTTTAAAATCAATACAATCAACTAGATCAACAATAGAAACATAATCCTTAACAGCATCAGCCGGATTTTCTATATTACCTAAAAAAGACTGATAAATATAATAATTTACCTTGTCAGAATTAAATAGATTATCCTCATCATATAAAGCAGTTTTATCTTTATCTTCACTATCTTGATAAACAACCATTCCTGCTTGTCTTCCTTTCTTAAACTCATAACCTAAAAATTCTCGATTACTTTGAATATCATTACCAGATTTGACAATAATAAACTCTTGTTCATAACTCAATAAATAATAATAAAACTTTTCCTTTTCAATAGGTAATACTTTTTCATAAAATAATCTTTCAATTCTCTCCTGTTGTTCCTCTTTTGTTAAAGATTTGAAATCTTTACGTTTTTGTAAATTTTTAACATCTGTTAAATTGTCAAACCAATGAGGATAATCTTTATACCATTCAGTTGCTTTAATAGCATCATTACTGCTACGTCCTACAAAAGTTTTATAATCATCAAAATCTAAACCGAGATAATCAACATAACTTCTAAATAAAGATTCACTATCTATAAAATCATGGGGACGTTCTCTGTTATTAATAATATAATCTTCAGCTACATAATTATAATCCTGTTTCCAGCGAGATTCCCGCTTTTCCATAAATAAAACTATAGTATTTGTTCCTGTAGCCATAAAAGCATTTGAACCTAATTCAACTATAGCTTTAATCAGGAAATTTTGTAATATAATCTCTCTAGCACGAGCATAAATACCTGTATTATTTAAAAGAGAACTTGGTAAAATAATTCCAGTTTTTCCTCCTGTATGTAATAATTGGGCAGTTCTTTCGATAAATAAAGCTTCTATTTCTGATGAACTATCAGTTAAAGATTCAAAAAGTGTATATTTATCTTTTAATTTTAAAGCATGGGGTTTAAATCCATGAATTGAATAAGGAGGATTAGCAATAACTACATCATAACTAGGCGCAAGTTGACGTTCTCTTTCATTATAATCTTCTAAACCATCGCCAAAGAAAATATTAGCTTGTCCGTCTCCATTCATAAAACAAGCTACTTTTGCGGTACGGGCTAAACGATAATCTTTTTCAATCCCAAAAATGAATTTTTCAGCCCAATCTGATGATTCTTGATATTGTCTAATATATCTATTAACATCTTTGGTAAATTCAGGTTTAATTATATCAACAATATTTTGTATTTCTTCAATTGCTTCTACTAAAAAATGACCACTACCACAAGCATAGTCAATTAAATAAGGTAAAAAATCTACTTTTTCTTGATTTAATTTAGCTTCAATTATTTCTCGCAAAGGCAGCGATTTAACGATAAACTTGGCAATAGGTAAAGGTGTGAAAAACTGTCCTTCAGACTGTTTATAACCTGCATCTAATAATTGTTCAAAGAAATCCCCTAAATATTGTTTTTGATATTTTAAGCCATTGTTATCGTTATAAAAATATCTAAATTTTTTATATTGCAATAAAGTAATAATTTCATTTAATACTTTAGCATTTTCCAAAAATAATTTCTCGTTGTGAACTTCTTTAAAAGCAAATTCGTTATTACTATAAAATTTTAATTCCCGTAATATTTGTTTAAGTCTTTCTTGAGTCGTTTGTATGGAGAAATTACTCACTAATGTATCAATATATTCCTCAGAATAATAAACAATTTCTTCTTTCAGAAATTCTCTCATTCCTTTAGCATATAATTTTTGTAACCTTTCCTGTATCTGTTCAGGTGTATCTTTACTTTCAATAATTTGAAAGTCAGTGATATCATTCTCATTTTTTTGCTCATCAACAATCTTACATAAAATTAAAGATAAAATTCGGTTAAAAGCATTTGATTTATCACTGATATTATTATGACGTAAGATTTCTTCAAATTGATTAAATAATTTACGTCCTTCTCCTTCAGTAAAGGGTTGTAAATCTTTTTTCTTAATGGGTATATATTCAGGATTATAAGCTTGCACTTCTGGATCAAAAATTCCATTAGGTGCAAAATAGCAGTTAAAATTTTCTTTCCAAGCTGTATATAATTCTTCTGCTGTTTTAGCTTCTTTATAGCTTTTTATCTCTTCCTTACTTTCTGTTAATAATCTTAAAGTTTCTTCTCTATCCTTAATTTGGATAATGGCATTTTCATAAATAAGTAAACCATCATCATTAAGTTGTGAGGTATAAAGACAAAGAAAGCGAGTGTTTTTATCTTGTTGCAAATAAGAAAATAGTTGTCCACCATTTTCTATCATCCGATTTTTTTCTTTTTCATATTCTTTACCCCAGGTTTTACACTCAATGATAATTAAAGATTTTTCCTCTCTATCAAAAACAGAAATATCTGATTTTCCACTTTTACCAGTTCGTCCTAAAGGAAATTTACGTTCTAAGACTAAATGTTTAGGTTCATAACCTTTTTCTAATAATCTATTAACACATTCTAAAACAACGAAATTCTCAGGTTGACTAAAATTAGAGGTAGTTTCATCTTCTACTGAAATTTTATCCCCATAATCAATTTTCTCAGTGGCAAAATTAACTTTAATTACATAGTTTTTATGGTTGGTATAGATTTTCAGGTAATTTTGTTGAAAAATATCCGATTCTTGTTCTATAAATCCTAAATGAGAAATAAGAGATTTGATTTTTGTTTTATCCATCTTTCTTACTGTGTATTGATCATCATTGATGTTTGATTATCTTCTTAAATCGGAAAAATGCTGGGTTAATATACTTAACCTTCCTTTATTTCCGAAATTCTAACATAAGTTGGGCAACAATTTCTGGTTGTTCTAAATGGGGAATATGACCACAATTTTTAATCCAAATTAGCTGACTTTGAGGAATGGCTTTAGCGAATTTATTAGCGTCCCCAGTTCCTAAAATTTTATCGCTATCACCCCATAAAATTAAAGTTGGTTGTGCAATTTTGGCCAGTTGTGGAAATTTAAAAGCACCATAACCGCCACTTTTCGTAAAAGCAATTAAAGCTTGAGTCCAATTCGGCATTTGTAGATGTAAGGCTCCGCAACATAAAGTATCAGCAGAGATTAGACTAGGATTTTTATAAGCAGTTCTACAAATGCGATCGCGTACCTTCGGATTTCGTAAAAATTCCGTAGCCCAATAATCCAAAGGAGGAAATATATACTTACTTAATGGGGAATTAGCTTTCAAACCAGCACTATCAATTAATACCAGTTGTTTTACAGCTTCTGGATAAGTAAGGGTAAAATCTATAGCGGTCGCACCACCCATAGACGCACCCACCAAAATCACAGGCCGATTAATTAAAGTTTGCCAGAAAGAGAAAAGATGAGTTTTAATTGATTCATGACTATAAGTAATTCCCGGTAATCTATCCGTAAAGCCAAACCCTAACAAATCCACCGCCCAAACTTGATTATTTTCAGCTAGTAAAGGCAAAATTTGCCGATATTCAAGGACAGAACTATCAAAACCATGAATTAATAAAATCGGTGTACCACCCTGACCTTGATGGACATAAGTAGTATCAATAGTTGCATTTATACAGGGAACAGCGATCGCCTGACGTTGGATATTTTGGGCCAAAGCGATAGATGTAGTTTGTGTGAGTTGCCCAACTGCGGGGGGGAGAAAACTTGGAAACATAAAACCCAGTTTACATCAGCGCGTACCACTTGCAGCAATACCCAGCAATTAATTAAAAAAGAAAATTTCCACAAAAATAAAAATCGGTACACAATCCTCGTAAAATAAGAATCAATTATCCCTAACGTAGGAGATTCAGCCCATGCCAATGGCAGTTGGCGTAATTGAAACATTAGGTTTTCCCTCGGTTTTAGCATCAGCAGATGCCATGGTCAAAGCAGCGGGTGTCACCATTGTGTACTATGGTATCGCCGAAGGTGGTCGCTTGATAGTTGCCGTCAGGGGACACGTTGCCGAAGTCCAAACAGCCGTGGCCGCAGGTATTACTGCGGGTGAAGAAATCTATGGTGGTCAGGTTATTACCCACTACATTATTCCCAACCCTCCGGAAAACGTAGAAACGGTCTTACCCATTCACTTCACATCGAAATCCGAACCTTTCCGTATTTTCTAAGTAAATGCGCTATCAAAAATTGAAGTATTCCTTCATACAATTAATTTGTAGCCATCTATAACTTTATATTCAAAACAGGAGATGAGAAATGTCATTACAGGCCGTTGGATCATTAGAAACTAAGGGTTTTCCCGCTGTCCTCGCAGCAGCAGACGCAATGGTAAAAGCAGGACGAGTTACCCTAGTTGGTTATATCAGAGTTGGTAGCGCCCGGTTTACAGTTAACATTCGTGGTGATGTTTCCGAAGTGAAAGCCGCTATGGCCGCTGGTGTAGATGCTGTAGAAAAAGTTTATGGTGGTACTTTGGAATCTTGGGTGATTATTCCCCGTCCCCATGAAAACGTAGAGGCTGTATTACCAATCGCTTATACAGCAGAAGTACAACAGTATAGAGACTCCGTAGAAAATCCCATCATTGCCGCCTCTAACAGAGGTTGATTTAATATTTTGTCTGGTAATGGGTAAAGAGCAAGAAGATGAATACAAAAGTCTAAATTAATACTAAGATTTGCCATGGGGAATCATGGCTACAGAAATAAGACCTGCATAAGCAGGTTAGAAATCCTTGGTTTTTCATGACTCTACCCAAGTGAACTTGGCTGGTTTAGTAGCGAATTAATTATATTCGCCCTAAAATCGGCCATTAGAAATCACGGCTACACAGACAAAACCCATCTTAGTGGTTTTTGTCTGTGTGCAAGATGAACCGCAATTTCCAGTCACAAAAGCAAGTAATAAATTAGACTTTTCAAACAATCTCTAACAATAAATCAATAGGACTTACGCACGAGTCACTGAATAACGAACCACTCCAGCCACAGAGAACACAGAGAAATGAGGGTTTGAGGAATATTTTGCATAAGTCCTGATCAATTAGGAATTATTATTTGCTACTAAATCACCAAATCTAATTTCGAGGAGAGCAATATTGCTATGACACAAAATGGGGCAAATATAGCTCAATATTGGCAACAACGACTGGCTACAGAATGTCCAGAACAAAGTCAGGCTAATAAAGAAACTATTATTTCCTGGCTGTTGGGAATAGATTTAAACCGGTTTGATTTACTTAACCCCAAAGAATTAGAAATTGCTAAACAAGCAATGGAATATCGGTGGCGAATTTTGCACAAACGCTATTTAGGAATGAGCAGAGAAAGGGCTTATTGTCAACTTATTAGTCGTTTGAGTAGCGTAGTTACGATTAGAAACAAAATTCAGTCTTGGATATCTCTAAGCAGAGATCGTCAGCGTAGTATTGTTGATGTACTTCAAGAAGTGCTTCAAGAATTATTACAAAGTGATTCCTATATTCAACAACAAATGAGCCAAATTAGCGCATTAACAACAGATAAAAGATTGCGGGATATGTTGTTATTTGCTAGTATTGAAGAATATTGTTTACGTCCAGTTCGGAATCAACCAATATTAATGTACAGGTTTGTTAATTACCTACGAAGAATCCAGAGAGGAGGCTTAACACAAGTACCTACCAGCGAATTAGTGAAACTTGTTTCCCAGGAGATTATAACGGAAAATAACGATAATCCTGTTAGCTTAATTGATAATCAAGCGATCGCACAATATGAAGAAATTCAATATTTAGAAGAACAACAAGCTAACCGTCAATTAGTCCAAGAAGAATTTGCAGAATATTTGTTAGCAAATATTGGACAACTAGCTGTAGATTGGTTGCAGTTATATCTGCAAGGTAAATCTCAAGAACAAATTGCCAAACAACTTAATAAACCTATTAAAGAAGTATATCGTCTCCGCGAAAAAATTAGTTATCATGCTGTGCGAATATTTGCGATTAAACATCAACCAGAATTAGTAGATAACTGGCTTTCTGCATCCTTACAACAAGATAATTTAGGGTTAACTGCAACAGAATTGCAACAACTTCAAGAACAATTAACCCCTTTAGCCCAGGAAGTTCTCAATTTGTGTAAAGCTGGTAATTCCATGGAAGAAATAGCCCAAAAACTACAATGTAAAACCAATCAAGTTCTAAGTGAATGGACTAAAATCTATCTGGCAGCCCAAAAGCTGAGAACTAATAATCATCCTTAAACATCAAGAATTATCAATCACGCCCATTAAAAGTTTATTAAGTTTATCAGATACTTTGATAATTTTGATAATATTGCAAGTAAGTATTGAATTTGATCAAATTCTTAGGATTTAATGTATGTAAAGGCTACTTACCAAAATTGATTTATGACAACTACCATCAACAATACCCCTGATTTAGCTTCTCGCCTCATTAATGACATTTTAGCGATTAAACCCCTAGCAAACCTGGCCAAACACCAAGCCCGACAAATGATGATTAAACGGGCTGAAAAACTTGGTGTACCCTGGACTCAAGAAGTGGAAAAACTGCAACAGCGTGACTGGGTAAAGGACCTATCAAAAGTTGAAAATCCCCAAGTTAATTACCCAGAATACTATTTGCGGACATTTCATGCCTACGAACAAGGAAATTTAGGTTGGCCAGCAGCTTTTGAATTAGAAGTAGCTGCTCGCACCGTTCATGCTAGTATCTGGACTGAAGCCGGTTCTCAAGGTGACACCAAACTGCGTCAAAGTTACCACAATATTCTCAAAGAAAAAATTTATCCCCAACCACAAAATATATTAGACTTAGGATGTGCGGTAGGATTAAGTACCTTTGCCTTACAAGCAGCTTATCCTCAAGCCAAAATTATCGGTTTAGATTTATCTCCTTACTTTTTAGCTGTAGCTAATTATCGTAGTCAAGAACATCAAACTCAAATTAACTGGGTTCACGCTCAAGCAGAATCTACAGGTTTTACAAATGCTTCCTTTGATTTAGTTTCCATCTTCCTGATGTGTCATGAATTACCACAATCAGCAACTCACAGGATTTTTGCTGAAGCTAGACGTATCTTAAGTCCAGGTGGCCACTTAGCAATTATGGACATGAACCCCAAAGCAGAAAATTACAAAAAAATGCCACCTTATATTTTGACGCTGCTCAAAAGCACCGAACCTTATTTAGACGAATATTTTAGTTTGGACATTGAACAGGCTTTAATTAAAGCCGGTTTTAACGCTCCTACTATTACTAGCAATAGTCCTCGTCATCGTACTGTAATTGCCCAGGTGAGTGAATAATTTATTACTAGTGCTATGGGCAGTGATTCCCCCCTTGCTGTTTTTGTGGTTTTACTACCGCAGAACCCCCGCTGCCCCACCTCTGTTAAATTTACTCATATTGTTCATTATCGGTGCTGTATCTGGTTTTGTTGCCCTTGGGCTGGAATTTGCTCTGGAAAACACTGCTAACTGGCTTTTAAACTGGCAACAGATACAGCGTCATTTTTCTGGTATAATATTTCGGCAAATATTAGCAATAGCACCAATTGAGGAAGGTTGTAAACTAGTAGCAGTTATTCTGCCCATTTGCTATTTACAACGCCAGTATTATTTGCGATGTACTACCGTATTTTTGTTTACTATAGCAGTAGGGTTAGGGTTTGCAGCAGAAGAAACCTGGATTTATCTATTTAATGGTACATCCTCAATTTTAGAAAGGACTATTGGTACACCAGTTCATGTCATGTTTTCCGCTCCTTGGGGTTACGCTTTGGCGGTATATTTTGGTACTAAGACCAGGTGCGATCGAGATCGGAATTTAATTTTTACCGCTTGGTTAAATTCTGTCTTTTTTCATGCTTTAGTTAATATTTTATCTATTGCTGGCAGGTTTCCACAGCCCTTATACTTACTTACTTATGGTTTATTTCCCTTGCTGTTATGGATGTTTTGGAGGTGGGAAAAATTACTGAGAAAATTACAGGGTAAAGGTCCTTTAGTGTTAATTGGTGGACATAGATCCTCAGCACGTAATTGGCAAAAGGGTTTAGTATTATTAATTTTTTTCTTGGGTGGAAATTCTATATTTAGATTTTTGATTTTGTATAGAAAAATTAGTCCTTTGCGGTGGGAACTTTGGTTTGAGCCAGCGATTTTTTGGTTTATAATTAGGGATATTGCTCTCAATCTCTGTTTAGGAGTTTTAGCTTGGTTAATTTATCGCTATTTACGCAATTTAACTCGTCGTCGATATTTTTTTCAATGATAAAAATACTAAGCTGTTAAGAGGTTGTTTGAAAAGTCTAAATTCATACTAACTCGGGCGATTCTAAATCGCGGCTACACAGGCAAAACCCACCTGCGTGGTTTTGAAAAGCTTGATTTTCTGTTAGTTCGCGCCGGCGTACTTCCTTTAATACTTTTCAAACATCCTCTCAGCATTCTACAGGTGGCCGGACACACAAATATATTAAAGATCCAAATAAAGGAATTGTAAATAACCAAAATAATTGATGATTTTGCCAACCTCGTCTCATCATATCATCTCCTAATAAGGTCGGAAATAATAAACTCAACATGATAAAGTCTAAACTCATGACATGAATAAACCTGTTATTTTGCCACTGTTCGACAAAATTACTCCAATTTCCTTGTAAACTAAAGGTAAATAAAACCGTTGCAGCTAAAGTTAATAAAATTCCCAAAATGCGGGAATCCAGTATTTTCAAAAATGAATTTTTTTCACCTATAAACTTTTGATTAGGTTCTCTTAAAGCCAAGTATGGTAAAAGTGCAAATGCACCTAAAGCAAAAGCACCAATAGCAAAAGGCCAAGCGTGGATTTTTTGACCTCTACCATCAAAAAAGACTACTGCACTATATATAAAAGGCCAAATCCCCATAATATTAAATAAACATATAATCAGGGGATTAATTTCTTGCCAATTTCCTGTAGAGAGACTTTTTATTAACTCAAAAGTATCAGGTTGTTCAGGAGGAGCAAAGAAAAAGGCATAGGAAATAAATCCTAGCCATAATAGACCAAAAGTGATTTTTCTCATCATGATTGAAATATAAAAAATTGAAAAAACAAAAGCATTTAAAAATAGCTAAAGTCACCAAAAAACCAGTTCCCTATTCCCTTGTGATCATGGCAATTTTTCAGACCAATTTCATGGAAATTAACTAACTAAAAGCTTCTGAGAGATAATCTGCTGCTGCGGCGACCACAGCGATCGCACTTTCATAGTCTAACCTAGTTGGACCCAAAACCCCCACACTTCCCACCGGCACAGAACCCCGACGATAAATAGCAGAAATCAAAGTACAAGTGCGAATAGGTTTGAGAGGATTTTCTGCACCAATTCTTACCGTTACCTTCGATTTACTAGTATCATCTATTTCTGGCTCTTCACAAATTAAATGCCAAAGTTGGTCTTGTTCTTCTTCCAACAATTGCATAATTGTTTGCACCTGTTGTACTTGAGAAAATTCTGGTTGTCGTAAAACCTCTCCGATACCCCTTACCATAATTTGTGTAGCTGTGGGTGCAAGAGCGCGATTAGTTAATTCTACCAGAGAACTTTTCAATAATTCACCATAAACTCGAAATTCTTGATCCAATTCATTCCAATCAAGATAGCCTATTTCTAATAAACTTTGTCCTCGTAAGTGACTATTTAAAAAATTAGAAACAATCTGCAATTGATGATCAATTACCTCCTCATTCGGTTTAATTACTGATGATTCTGAGAATAAATCCATTACCTTAGAATGGGTTTCATAACTATCAGTGACCACAATCAACATAATCCTACTAGCTTCAATTTGCACCAATTGTAAATGGCGTAATTTTGCTATTGTCGTTTGCGGCATCGTAATTAAGCTAATACAGCCGCTTAATGTTGCTAAAATTTGTCCCGCACCTTGTAGCAAAGCTTCTAAACTCCAATCTTCCCAGTGTAGACGTTTTTGTAATACCGCTTCTACTTCTTTCACTAACGTCTCTGATGGTACAATTAATTGATCTACATAAATCCGATAACCAGAATCAGAAGGAATTCTCCCCGCAGAGGTATGCGGTTGATAAAGTAACCCTGATTTTTCCAAGCCCCCCATGACATTGCGAATAGTAGCCGAGCTAACACCTAAATCAAAACCATCAATTAGGGCTTTAGATCCCACTGGCTCTGCTGTAGCGATATAATGACGTACAGTGGCCGAAAGTATATTTTGTTGGCGATTAGTCAAATGGACTTGCATAGCTGATATTTTTACTGTAGGCAAATTTTAATCAAAAGTTGAAAAAATGAGTGGTTTCCACCACCAAAACCCCAAAAAAGAATTAATTATTAATTAATATAAGATAGCAAATTATATACACATATTGTGTTCATTAAACACAAAATTTACCTTCCGCATTTATTTGCTGTATTTGTTATCAACACATAGCTGAAAACAGAACATAAGGTAAATTCCCAACTTTTTCAGTAGTATCTCATAGCAACCTAACACAAGCTGTGGTTTTAGTTACAAAATATTAATATTTCTTTGTGAATATGCAAACTGATAAACTAGAAGAGTAGAAGGAGAGAATGTTTCCGACAGGCAACAACAAGGATGAATTTATTTCCTTGCAAAAGTCTGTCCAGTAGGGAGCGCAGACCTTTTCTTTTGAAGTTGAGTCCTGAGCCAATATCTTTGATGATTTCTGCGTCTGGGTACAGGGATTGCATATAGGCGATTTGTCTATCAAGGTCATCTCGCTGTTTTGAGGAACTGACCCGGCAGTAGCAAATAGTGGGAGTTCTAATTGAATCGCCCGTGATGTATGATTCGACATCGTATAATCTTTGTCCTGCCGGGTTTTTAATGCTTTTGATTTTCCCCTCATCTGCATATCTCCTCAAGGTGTTTGGATGCAATCCCAGAAATTCGACCGCTTTTCTAAGTGGTATGTATGCCATAAGAAAAGCATAGCATTAGTTAGTATTAGTTGGCAAATATTTAACTAGCTAAACTCCCTCTTCCCTCTTCCCTCTTCCCTAATATTGCGGAACTGAAGGATCAACTAAAATTGAGTAAGCATCAATACCACCCATAATGTTTTTAACATTTGTAAATCCTTGACCAACTAACCATTGACACATCTGAGCGGAGCGTATACCATGATGGCAAAGAACTAGAGTTTCCATAGAAGGATCAAAGCGAGTAGATATTTGTTGACTCCATTGCTCATATTCACTTAAAGGAAGATTGACAAATCCCTCTATTCGTGATATGGCCAGTTCTTGGGGTTCACGCACATCTATTAACTGAATCGTGCCTTCATCCGCCCTAAGGCATTGTGCTAGGTATTCAACACTAATTTGAGTAAAGGGTTGAGCAAATGATTTATCCGTCATGCAGTTTTTCTAAAAAATCCTATACTATTTATGTTGGCAGAAAAAACTGGAAAATATAACTAGTGTGAATAATAATCTGAATAATAAACCCTCACCTTTAAATTTCCTTGTAGTTGCTTTCGTAACGCTATTAATAGTTAGTCTTGCGGTATTTTACTGGGTTTTCGGCAAAAATTCCCCCAGCTTTCTAGTTCCCAATTCTCAACCCAGAGCGGCCATATTCGTCCCGAAATTCTCACCAGCAATGGTTTCATTATTGGTAAATCCCGACGCTTTACAGAAAATAGCACAAAAAAGGGAATTGTCTCAAATCAAAAATAGTCTATTAGCCAAAAGTAATATAGATTACCAAGATGATATTCAACCCTGGCTGAATCATGAAATTACCCTAGCTGTCACAACCCTAGATATAGACCGCGACCCAGACAACGGACTACAAACAGGGTATTTAATGGCACTTGCAACCAAAAACCCAGTAAAAAGCCGCGAATTTTTAGAATTATTATTTTCTAAACGAGCTTTTGCAGGAAATAATTTAGAGGTCGAACGATATAAAGGTGTCAAAGTTATTTATGATCATCAAGAATATTCAGCGTCCCAAATATCAAATAGTTTAGCTGGTGCAATTGTTAATAATTTTGTTCTATTTGCAAATCATCCCCAAGTCATCAAAGCAGCAATTAATAATTTACAAGCACCAGATTTAAACTTAGTTAGTTCTCTTGAATATCAAAAAGCTAGTCAACAAATACCCAAAAATTCTCTAGCTGTCAGCTTCTTTAATTTACCCGAAATTAGCAAATGGCAGAAATTAGAATTAGCAGAGTCAACTTATCATAGCCAAATTCTATCTTTAGCCTTAAATTCTCAAGGATTGTTAGCAGAAAGTACCTTTTTAACAAACTCCCAAATTGTACCTCCATCTTTGCCATTATCTCAACCTGTTGCAGCATTACAGTATATTCCCGAATCAACAAATTTGGCAATTTCTGGAGCGAATTTGAGTAATTTAGGTAATAGTGATTTAGCAAAACTGTGGAAACAAGGAACAGCAACTATTTACGGTTCTAGTGAAGATGGTATTTCTCGACTAATACAACCTTTGATAAAAATCCAGCAAAACTTGAATTTAAACTTTAGTCAAGATATTTTCAGTTGGGTAACAGGAGAATATGCTTTAGCTTTATTACCCAATTCAGAAAACACAACTCCTAATTGGGTATTTGTGGTCGAAAAAAAGCCACAATTAGCAGCAGGTATAGCACATTTAGATAATATTGCTAATAGTAGTGGTTTTAATGTTATTTCCCTGACCTTAAATGGACAGAAAGTATCAGCTTGGACACAAATTATAACCACAAACCAGAATAATCAATCTATCAATTTGGAAACGAAAGTCAAAGGAGTACATACAACTTTGAATAATTACGAGATTTTCACTTCCGACTTAAACATACTAAAAGAAATTTTGAGTCAAAAGCAAAGATCTTTACTGGAGAATCCCAAATTTAAAAGTAGTCTTGGTGTAATTCCTCAGCCAAATCAAGGATATATTTATTTAGACTGGGAAACTAGTCGAAATATTCTTGAACGTCAAATACCTATGCTTAAATTCGTGGAATTACTAGATAAACCACTCTTTAATAATTTGCAATCACTTACATTCAGCAGTTATCATACTCAACCAGGAAGACTCACAGGTGGAGTATTATTAAAACTGCATTAGAGAATTAAATCCTGACTAACACTCATAAATTTTAATCTGCGGTTAATTTTCATTTATTTCTTCCCTGTTCCCTCTAATTAACCTTAATATGAAATATCCTCATCTCCGATTTCAGTCTCAATTAGCATGGCTATTTGCCGTAATTATACTTGCAAATACTAGATTAGCATCAGGACAAACACCAAATTTTGGGACTTTAAAACTGTCATCAGGTATGAAACCAATGGAACAAAAAGTATCAGGTGTTACAGGCGGTATTTATTCATTGTCCATTATCAGAGGCCGTGACAAAAATAAAAACGTTTGTATTGGTTTTGCTGAGTCCAATCCTGATTATATTCTGGTTTTAGAAGAGAACTTTAATAACTTAACAATCTTAGTTAACAGTAGTGACAAGGACACGGACACAACTTTGCTTATCAAAGGTCCAGATAAGGAAACAGTTCGTTGTGGTGATGATACTGGTAGAAGCAAAGATGCGAGTGTAAGCGATAAAGAATGGACAAAAGGAACATATCAAATTTGGGTAGGGATATCTGAACGAGGATTAAAACGCAATTACACATTAACAGTGGAGCAATTGTGATGCCATTTCGACACAGTATTAGCGTAAGTTATGGTAATCAATAATGCCATGAACTCAGATAAAAATGCCATAGTCAAAAGTCGCCATTATACTTAAATTCATGGTTAGAGACAATTTACCCAGTTGATTGATGAATCATCTAGCAATGCTGACGGCAAGCAATACATCCTATACACCAGTTCAATTTCTGCAACGTCAAGCCGCCTCCCTTTTACTGTACCAATCTGTACTACAAGGCGATGTAGGCAAAAGTTTTCTGAATTTATTACAAACCATCCGTTATACTGATGCAGACGGGCGGGATTGCCTCCAAGCCTACGGTAGTTATTTCCACGCTTTAGCAGGTAGGCATCAAACCTGGGAAGAATACCTAATTAGGCAAATTCTCACAGCGGATAATCCTTTTAGCAGATTGGCACAACAGCAGGAATTTAGCAAATTACCTCCGGCTTTAGTCGCTGCTGTCCGCCATGATTTACAAGTATTACAAAGTTTCTATGAATGTAATAGTGCAGTTTTGAGCGAGTGGGTGCAAATGGCGACTCATTTACCCATTTCCCCTGTAGTCTGGTATCGAGAACCGGAAACAGTAGCCATAGAAACGGATATAATGGCGTTTATTTCCCAGTTAGAAAATTGGGGTGATGCTGTAGAAGATTTAGCCACTTATTATGGGCAACATGGAACCGGTTTATTTGCTCAATACCATGCTTTTCGTTGGCAAAATGGGCAGTTAGTGGGCATTGTTTATGCGGATACAGTGAGACTGTCTACCTTGGTAGGTTACGAATGGCAAAAAGACGCTTTAGTGAAAAATACAGAGTTTTTATTGTCAGGAGAAACGGCGCTGCACGTATTACTTTATGGGAGTCGTGGATCGGGCAAATCTTCTTTGGTCAAAGCTTTATTAAATGAGTATAGTCATAGAAAGCTGCGCTTAATAGAAGTGTCTAAGTCAGAATTACCAGATTTACCGAAAATTGTTGAACAGTTGCGAGGAGTTCCCCAAAAATTCATTATCTTTGTCGATGATCTATCATTTGAAGAAGATGATGATGCCTTTAAAATGATGAAAGTAGTTTTAGAAGGGAATATAACGGCTAGACCAGAAAATGTAGTTGTATATGCTACCTCTAACCGTCGGCACTTAATCCGAGAATTTTTCACGGATAGATCGGCCCCCAAGGATAACAATGAAGTTCATGGATGGGATACAATGGAGGAAAAGTTGTCTTTTAGCGATCGCTTTGGTCTAACATTAACCTTTGAAGCAGCAGATCAAAAAACCTATTTACAAATTGTCCAGCACCTAGCAAAAAACATCAGTATTGCTCCGGGAGATTTAGAATATAAAGCTTTACAATGGGCAACCCGTCATCATGGACGTTCTGGCAGAACAGCAAGACAGTTTATTGACTTTTTAAAAGCAGATTTGGCCGTATTTGGTGAAAATAAAAATATCACTACAGAGTCATAATCAAAGTTACTTACCATTTCATCTAGGCATAATTAGAATTGCATAATTACAAATTAAAATGTGAGGAATAATGACTTTAATTACTAATCATTCTAACAATTTGACTATACTAAGACCTCGCAAAATGCCTCCAGCAGTCAGTCATCAATTCCTGCTAGGAATAACCGCCTTTAGTGTAAGTTTTGGTTTAAGTCTTGTCCCTAACTGGGATTTTTCTAAAGCCTTCCTCACCGGGATAATAACAGTTTTATCAACATATTCAGCCGCATTTATTGTTGATAAAAGACGGAGAAATGATGAACTGAGAATTATTGGTTCACTTCAGAAACGTATTCGGGATTTAGAAGGATTGAAATCCCGCATTTTCCGAGAAATAGAGCAATTAGAAGAATATAGAAATTTATTGTATACAGAAACTCAACAACTAGAAAAACAAATTGGAGATTGTCGTAGTCAAAGGGATAGTTTACATCGAGATATAGGTACATTTGCTGCTCAAAAAAAGCAACTTGAATCGGAAGTTGATAATCTTACAAATCAATTTAACCAATTAGAAAGCAGTCATATAGAACTGAGTAATAGCCACAATAATCTGATCATAGAAAAGCGACGATTAGAACTAAATTGTAACGTATCTCGCTCGGAAATCAACCAAATTCAAACTCAACTTGATACACTTAAACAAGAGAAGAAAGAAATAGAAAATGATCTGATTTTGTTAGAAAGACTCAAACCAAAACTAGAAGAAAAACTTTATGAACTGCGGATAGAAATTAAAAATCAAGAACTGGAAATTAACAAACAAAATGATTTATTAGAACAGATAACCACAACAAGAAATAATCTAGAAAATACCATTAATGATCTAGAAAGCAAAATATCAGTACAAAAATCTGAAATTAATCAACTACAAAATCAAATATCCCTTTTACAACAGGAACGGGATGTCTTACAAAATCAAGTTTGGGAATTACTTCAACAACTAGAGACAATTAACTCCGAAACATTACCTGATAATGAAGAAAATAATTTGGAGTTATTTCCCTTTGATGAATTACTGCAACCATTAGATAGGATTGATATGGGAATCTTATAGGAATCCTATTTGATTACAGAGTCTGGATTAAATCTGCAAAACCGTAAATGCTAATTCCTAATAATAGTAATGCTGTTAATTGGGTCATGCGTTGTTGATTTAAAACTGTGCGGCTGTTACCATGAGAAGACATTGCTTCCCGGACTAAAATAGAAGTTGATGACCCAATTACAAAACTTAAACCTAGTATGGTGTAAGGTTTATCTGGTACAATGATAGAAATTGTTAGCATAGCGATCGCTAATGTCAACATTAAAAATTCCACAAATCTTGGTGGATGATATTGACTAGATAAAATCAAGCTATTTAACCAAAAATTCCAAGTTCTCATAATTTATTTGTTATTTGTTAGTGGTTAGTGGTCAGTTGTTAGTAGCTACTGCACTAACCACCAGTACTATATTAACTAATTAGGTCTGGCTGAATTGAGGCATAAAAATCAAGAATTACCTTTCTCAAACTCTTAGTCTTTATCCCTGGAGCGTCTCTGCGTGAGACAAATTCACACTTTCATTCAGCAACGCCAACTAACTAACGAGTGCCTGCTTTTATACCTGTACCGTTTTTATGTGAGGAATCTTCTGGAAGTTCCACACCAAAAACCCGACAAAAGACCTTTTCCACCTTATAGCCAGTATCAATAGATTCCAAGGGATCTTTCCGCAAGCGGTGACGCAGACATAAAGTAATTACCCGACGGATATCGTCAACTGTAACCTCTGTCCGGCCTTCAAAAGCGGTTAAGGCTTTAGCAGCGCGGTTAGTAACAATATCACCCCGCAAACCATCCACATCTAATTCTGAACAAACTTCGGAAATTTTCACCCGAAAATCATAGTCTAAATTAACTTGTGGTAATAATTCCTGAGCATTGACAATTTGCTGTTGTAATGCTACTTGGGGGGTTTGGTGTTTTTCCAAATACACAGCAGGATTTTGGTCAAATTCCCCTCTTTCTTCCACAATTTGCACTCGCAAAGCTGGTTCTTTAACTGTGTGAATTTCTGCGTGCATTCCAAAACGGTCGAGTAATTGAGGACGCAGTTCCCCTTCTTCCGGGTTTCCTGAACCAACAAGCACAAACCGCGCGGGGTGACGAATAGAAATTCCTTCCCGTTCAACGGTATTCCAACCACTAGCTGCGGAATCCAGAAGAACGTCTACTAAGTGGTCATCTAACAAATTGACCTCATCAACGTACAAAATCCCCCTGTTGGCTTTAGCTAGTAGTCCTGGTTCAAAAGCCTTCACACCCTCAGATAAAGCCTTTTCAATGTCAATTGTGCCACAAACCCGGTCTTCTGTTGCGCCTAATGGTAAATCTACCATTTGCACCTTTTTATGAGCAATGGGAACTTCTAACCCTTGGGCTACTTGTTGACGCACTTCATCACTCATTAAGTCCGGGTCGTTGGGGTCGCTGTTGAAGGGGTCATTGGCAACAACAGGTATTTCCGGTAATAAGTCCGCCAATGCGCGGATAGTTGTAGATTTTCCGGTGCCGCGATCGCCCATAATCATTACACCACCAATTTTTGGGTCAATTACGTTTAGCAGTAGCGCCAGTTTCATTTCTTCTTGACCGACAATGGCTGTAAATGGAAAGACCGCACGACGCGCACTCGCACTAGCTTGAGCAGTTGAAGTCACTAAATTACCTTATAATATTTCGGATGACAATTTCTTATTTTGACACATCTGGGGAGATGAAGGGGTGGGTATTGTGCAAATTTCCAATTTTCCCAGTTGCTCCTCTAAATCCCTTTCCTTAAGAACAAGCAGCACTGCGAGAGAAACAAAGACAACAAGCAGCAATACAAGCTGAAAAGGCTAACCAGGCTTTGCGAAGAAAATCACAAAAAACAATTGTGTTAACTCCAAAGAAACGACAATTACCACCTAAACCACAAAAAGCGAGGGAAAAACAGGAAAATACACCACGTTCACATGATAATGTAGTTGATGTGACTAAACCTTCGGAAAATACACATCTCATTCCTAAAGCTTCCGATGAATTAGAACAGGTAATCAAAGAGGGTAATCAATAATGAAATTCACAGTTAAAGTTTTAAAGGTTTAATTGCTTTATTTGTAACTAGCTCGGCTTTGTTTTTAACGCCAATGAAAAGTGATGCTCAGGTTAATATGAAATCACTGGCTGAGGTGGCTGATAGTTGTCAGGAAGATGTTCCTTCTAAAAAATACTATCAACAAATGCTCTTGGATATTTCTCGGATAGATAACGAAAATTTAAACGAATGTATCTACTCCCGATATCATTACTCCTTAATTTTGGATAAACTCCCTGAACTCGCTTCAACAGGAGAAATACTACCAGGGTATCCTGGTTCTGTAGCTGTTGGAAGATTAGCAAATAACTTTAATAACTATGAGAATCCACACTACGGTTCCAAGTTGTTAGACTGTATTATTGCTAAAAATATCTCTGGTGACGTATGCAACAAGAGCAAACTAAGTATTTCCGACGGCCAAAAATATAGGTCTTATTCGGCTTTAATATCATCTTGGCTTTCATCCTACTTACCATACGTTTGTCCTTCTTGTGTTATGGCTAATGACGAAGTATCAGGTTCAAGAGAGGCAATTTTAAAAGCTTTTATCCAATGGTTTATTAAACTTGATAAACCACAAAGAAGAGAAGTGATTTCTCTTTTAGGAGATGAAGATGAAGCTCGTGTATTGAGGCAATCACTAAAGAATGAATCCCAAAAAGCAGTAGGAGAATATCAGGAAACACGCGCAAGGGTTTGGCAGCAGGAACAGGAGAGACGGAGAAGAGAATTACTTGGTAATTAGGTTTTTGGCATCCAAATAATTATGCGTTAAGGCGTAAATATTATTTTTGTTCATCACTTAAAATATTTTACGCCTTACGTAATTTTGATATTAATTATAGACAAAAAAGCTATGATATACTAATATAATATTAGGCTATAAATTGTTCTGAATCTTAATTATGTTCAATAACCCATTTAGTATTGCCTCACAAAAAGAACCGACTCAATTTGAGAAAGACATTGAGCATTTAGTAGAACAACTAAAATCAGAAGTTAATAGGATACATGATCACTACAAGATTCACCCCAATCCAGGAACAATGTGGATATATGGCAGTATACATCGTGAAAATCAAGAAATGCTGCTATTTCGGAAATGTGCTGATCATCTGTTACTTGAAATGTATAGTCATGAGATAACAGAAACCGAGCCAAAAAGTATTAGTGAGGCTTATCAATATATAAGAGAACGAGGACAGGTTAACTACAGGAAAAACGAAAATAAAAAACTTGCTCTTGAATTAGCTATATGGATTGATGATGTTGAAGCAGTTTCAGTAAATGGAACTTTAAATGATGTTATAAAAGCAATAGAAAGTTTAGAAAGTAGACTTTCTGATTTTAAGCATTTTAAACATTTCAAACCAAACTTTTTAAAATCAAATTAACCTAAAATAATCAAAGTAGGTTGGGTTGACGCAAGGAAACCCAACATTAGTGATAGGATAGTAAGGAGTGTTGGGTTTCGTACCTCAACCCAACCTACAATAAATGTTGTTTCACATAAAGGAAACGGTAGAGCCATATTTATTTTGACTCTAACTTTCAATATTAAAACTGAGGCTGTATTATGACTTTATCTTATATAGTATTAGAAGGTAATAAAAACCAAGAAATCTTAGAAAAATTACTGCCTAAAAATTTAATTCAAGATGTGAAAATAGTAGTAGGTGAAAGTCAGTATGAAGTAAGATCATTAGCAAGTTCCCTCATTGCTACTAGACATATTCCTGTAATATTAATGTTAGATACACATACAGATAACGAATCTCAAATATTTCAAAAAACGGATTTAATTAATTATTTATTACGTCGTGCTGCGGCTAAAACCCCTTTTCAAGTATCTTTAGCTATTCCCGAAATGGAAATTATATTTCTCCAAAATAAACCATTAATTGAAAAAATAGCCCAACGTGAATTTAATGATTTAGAATGGCAACTAGCGCAAAGTAAACCTAAAGAATTTTTAGAGATAGTTTTAGGCACAGAAAAATCAATCAACGAGAAAATATTTAGCAATATCAATGATGAAGAAATTAAGATATTACAACAACATCCATTAATACAAGAAATAATGATTTTCCTATCATCCCTTAATGTATCTTCTGTTGCAATTAACTAACCATATATTTGTAGGTTGGGTTGACGCAAGGAAACCCAACAACACCAACTATAATCAATCGTTTTTTCTAGTAATGGCAGAAAATGACAAAACCTGCCATAATATAGAAAATAACATTCACGGAAATCACCTCATGAAAAGTATGAATATTTCCTTACCTGACACCATGCGAGCTTACGTAGAACAACTGGTAGCACAAGGTGGTTACAGCAGTGTTAGCGAATACTTTCGGGAATTAGTACGACAAGACCAAAAACAAAGAGCAAAAGAACAACTACAGACCATGCTTTTAGAAGGATTAAATTCTGGAGAAGCTACAGAAATGACAGCACAAGAATGGGAAGATATTCGTCAAGCAGTCAGAGACAAAATTAACAACCGTCAAGGTGCAATTTAGCTGTGATGTTTGAAATTAAAAAAAGACCTCAAGTTATCCGTGACTTGATAGATTTAGCAACCTACATAGCAGAAGATAATTTAGATGTTTCTGACCGTTTTTTAATAGCAGCAGAAACAACATTTAAACAATTAGCTAAAACTCCAGCTATGGGAAAAATCTGTCAATTTTCTCATCCTAATTTAACAGATATTCGACAACAATCAATTAAAGGATTTAGAAAATATCTGATTTTCTATCGCATTTTTGAATCAGAAATTGATATTTTGCGAGTTATTCATAGTGCAAGAGATATCGGAACAATATTAGATGAGGATTTACAATTATGAACGTAGGTTGGGTTGACGCAAGGAAACCCAACAATAATCAATAACGGCGTAACGTAGAATTAATGATAATAAATAATTAAAAGAACGTAGGTTGGGTTGACGCAAGGAAACCCAACAATAACCAATAACAGCGTAACGTAGAATTAATGATAATAAATAATTAAAAGTAATGATTGTTTTCTTAATCAAGTTTAGGGTGCGTTACGCTGTCGCTAACGCACCCTACGGATCTAAACTAAACTTCAACAAAGCTGGGAATATTTACCATTAAATCCTCCCTTTTCTCCCGAATTTCCCCAGAAAAATGCTTATCTATTAAATCTGCAACCTGTTCGGCTTTAACTTTACTATAACGAGTTTTATCAGGCATAACTAAATTAGGACCAGCTTTACAGTTTTTCATACAGCCAGTACCTTTAATAGCGACTGAATTTTCTAAACCATAATTTGTTAATTCTGACTCCAAAGCTTGACACAAAGCTTTACCTCCGCGCTTCATACAATCAGATTTTTGACAAACTAGAATTGTTTGCACTTTGTCCGGTTTCGTCTTAGCTAGATTTTGGGCTGTAACTGTTCCCATATCAGCACTTGCAGCCATAACTCGTTCCGCTACCAATGTTACCTGATCTTTTTTGGCGTTGTATTGTTTTGTCCCCACAACTTGTAACCAAGTCCCTTGAGGTAAACGCAAATCAAAAGCACTCCGTAAATGTTTGGCTAATTTTATATAACATTCACCTTCGGAAGTCCATAATAACAAGCCTTTTAGCTTATATCCATCCTTGATGACAAAATCCAAAAATCTGCCCTCAAAACAAAATTCTGTCACTTGTGAATTAGTATATATACTCATTTTTCCCCTATCTAACTAAAATTTTTGGTAACGAATACGCCAACTATTTTCGATGTTTTCAATCAAGTCTTGACGAGAAGCACTGAATTGTTGAATTACACTCCAGAGTTGAATAGCTGCGGTGGGGTTATTTATTTCTACCATTAAGGGCTGGTTAGTCTCACAAATACAAATTATATCTAATTCTTGTAAGCGTTGATAAACCTGCCAACGGTCTGCCCAATCTATATCAATAACGTGCTTTTTGTCTGTTTCTGAGCTAGAAGATTTCAAGTGGATAGCCCCCAAAATGCCATAAAATTGCAGTTAAACTAGAAACTCACAGCCTAAATTTACAACTTAGTGGGAGTTTAGCCTCTTTCTCCAGAATACACTAAGTGCAAAATATTGTCATTAATTTTGAGAAAAAATCTCATCGTTTTTAAATTGGGGGATATGCACATTTTGCAATTTAAGTCAATATATATAGCTACAAAGGTAGATATATTACAAAAATTGATGATTGCAATTACTAGTAATGTCAAATTTTTTAATATTTAGTAGCCTTGTTTTTATTTTAAAAATGCTAAGATGTTAAAGGTAAGCAGTTAAAAACCATAACTCTTAAAAAGAGAGGAAAACCATGTCTGATACGCAAACTATATTACACAATTTTGGTCAGGTTTATGACAATCCTGTATTATTAGATCACAGTGTAACCGCACCAGTTGTTGAAGGATTCAATGTCGTATTAGCTAGTTTTCAGGCATTGTATCTACAATATCAAAAACATCATTTTGTAGTTGAAGGTGCAGAATTTAATTCCCTGCATGAATTTTTCAATTCCAGCTACAAAGAAGTACAAGATCACATTCATGAAATCGGTGAACGTTTAAATGGTTTGGGTGGAATACCAGCAGCAAGTTTTAGTAAATTAGCTGAATTATGCTGTTTTGAAACAGAAGCAGATGGTGTATTTTCGGCGCGGAAGATGGTAGAAAATGATCTAGTAGCCGAACAAGCATTAATTGGTGTAATTCGCCGTCAAGCTTCACAGGCTGAGAGTTTGGGTGATAGAGGTACAAGGTATTTGTACGAAAAAATCCTCTTAAAAACTGAAGAAAGAGCTTATCATTTAGCTCACTTCTTAGCTAAAGATAGTTTAACCTTGGGTTTTGTCCAACGGGCTGAAAACTAAACTTTTCGTAATCTCAACTCAACTAAACTTAAATGGTAAAAATTTTTAGTAATTGAGAATTTTACAAAATTAATCCTTTTGGCAGAAAAGTGTAAATTATCCTTTCTGCCATTTTTTATAATTGCATATTTTCTATATTTAGCTAATTAAAAATATTCTCATTTATCCATGTAAATATAAATGCAATTTCTCAAATATTTCACATATATCTAAAAATAACTTATTGATAATCTATTTCAAAAAGAATAATTAAGCAAATAAAAATATTTAGCAACAACTTAATTATTATAACTTATAACCAATAAATAAACACTTAACCTCTCTGCGTCTTTGCGCCTCTGCGTGAACAAAAAATATGAAAACTAGTCAGAAAAATCCTCCATATCCATAATTCTTTCCCCTGTTAGCAATTGCTACCCGGAAAAGTTGATAATGAATGGCATGATGGGGGGTAAAGACCTTTAAAATAGTCCAAGATTTGTATTTTTGTCATCTAAGGTAAAAACTATGCCCCGTCGTCAAGACCTCAAAAAAATTCTCCTGTTGGGTTCAGGTCCCATTGTCATTGGCCAAGCCTGTGAATTTGATTATTCTGGAACTCAAGCCTGTAAAGCCTTGCGAGAAGAAGGCTATGAAGTAGTGCTGGTAAATTCCAACCCAGCGACAATTATGACTGACCCTGAAACAGCAGACCGCACTTATATTGAACCGCTGACACCGGAAATAGTGGAAAAAGTTATCGACAAAGAACGACCAGATGCTTTGTTACCAACTATGGGTGGACAAACCGCGTTGAATTTAGCTGTGGCTTTGGCAAAAAATGGCGTTTTGGAAAAGTACAATGTCGAGTTAATTGGTGCGAAATTACCAGCCATTGAAAAAGCCGAAGATAGGAAACTGTTTAACGAGGCCATGGCGAAAATTGGCGTAGCAGTGTGTCCCAGCGGTACAGCTTCTACTTTAGAAGAATCTAAAGCGATCGCTTTAGAAATCGGTACATATCCCCTAATTATCCGTCCAGCCTTTACAATGGGGGGGACGGGGGGCGGTATCGCCTATAATCAAGAAGAATTTGAAGAAATGGCCCAGGTGGGTATTGACGCTAGTCCGGTTTCCCAAATTCTCATTGACCAGTCTTTATTGGGCTGGAAGGAGTATGAATTAGAGGTAATGCGAGATCTAGCCGATAATGTTGTTATTATCTGTTCTATTGAAAATCTCGACCCCATGGGGATTCATACAGGAGATTCTATCACGGTTGCCCCCGCTCAAACTCTCACCGATAAGGAATATCAACGGCTGCGGGACATGGCCATTAAAATTATCCGGGAAATTGGTGTAGAAACCGGTGGTTCTAATATCCAGTTTGCAGTAAATCCCGAAAATGGTGATGTAGTCGTAATTGAAATGAATCCCCGTGTATCTAGAAGTTCGGCTTTATCTTCCAAAGCTACGGGTTTTCCTATCGCCAAAATTGCGGCTAAGTTGGCGGTGGGTTATACGTTGAATGAACTACAAAACGATATTACCAAGAAAACTCCCGCTTGTTTTGAACCGACAATTGACTATGTTGTCACAAAAATTCCCCGGTTTGCATTTGAAAAATTCCCTGGTTCTGACTCGGTACTCACGACACAAATGAAGTCAGTGGGTGAGGCCATGGCCATTGGCCGCACATTTAATGAATCCTTTCAAAAGGCTTTGCGGTCCCTGGAAACAGGCCGCGCTGGTTGGGGCGCTGATAAGTCCGAAAAATTGCCCAGCGGTGAACAAATTCGCGCCCAGTTGCGGACACCAAACCCAGAAAGAATCTTCTCTGTACGTCATGCTATGCAATTGGGAATTAGTAATGAGGAAATTTACGAATTAACAGCTATTGACCCCTGGTTTTTAGATAAGTTACAAGAACTGCTAGAAATAGAAAAGTTTCTCAAACGCACTCCATTAAAGCAGTTGACAAAAGAACAGATGTATGCAGTCAAAAGAAATGGTTTTAGCGATCGCCAAATAGCATATTGTACTAAAACTAAGGAGGACGAAGTTCGCGCCTATCGCAAATACTTAGAAGTTATCCCCGTTTATAAAACCGTTGATACCTGCGCGGCAGAATTTGAGGCCTTGACTCCATACTATTATTCTACTTACGAAGAAGAAACGGAAGTATTACCTAGCGATAAACCCAAGGTGATGATTTTGGGAGGTGGTCCCAACCGTATTGGCCAAGGGATTGAGTTTGATTATTGTTGTTGTCATGCTGCGTATTCTTTACATGATGCCGGGTATGAAACTATTATGGTCAATTCTAACCCAGAAACGGTTTCTACAGACTATGATACCAGCGATCGCCTCTATTTTGAACCGTTAACAAAAGAGGACGTTCTCAATATCATTGAAGCGGAAAATCCCCAGGGGATAATAGTCCAATTTGGTGGTCAAACACCATTAAAATTGGCTGTACCGTTGCAAGAGTATTTACAAGGAACAGGGAATAGTATTAATACAAAGATTTGGGGAACATCACCTGATTCTATAGACATGGCGGAAAACAGAGAACGGTTTGAAAAGATTCTTCAAGAATTAAATATCGCTCAACCGCCTAATGGTATGGCTAGAAGTTATGAAGATGCTTTAATTGTTGCCAAACGTATTGGGTATCCAGTGGTGGTGCGTCCTAGTTATGTACTAGGAGGACGAGCGATGGAAATAGTTTATTCTGATACTGAATTGGAAAGGTATATGACCTTTGCAGTTCAAGTAGAACCAGAACACCCCATTTTAATTGATAAATTCCTGGAAAACGCCATTGAAGTAGATGTAGATGCGATCGCAGATCACACTGGTAACGTTGTTATCGGTGGCATCATGGAACATATCGAACAAGCGGGTATTCACTCAGGTGATTCCGCTTGTACCTTGCCCTCGATTTCCTTATCTCCAGCAGTGCTAAACCAAATCCGTTTATGGACAGTACAACTAGCACAAGCTCTATCCGTAGTGGGATTAATGAATATTCAGTTCGCCATAGTTGGTAATAATAGTTATTCTCCCCAGGTGTATATTCTGGAAGCTAACCCCAGAGCATCACGGACTGTTCCTTTCGTATCTAAAGCTACAGGCGTACAATTAGCCAAACTAGCCTCCTTAGTTATGTCGGGTAAAACCTTAGAGGAACTAAAATTCACCAAAGAAGTCATTCCCTCACATATAGCCGTTAAAGAAGCCGTTTTACCATTTAGTAAATTTCCGGGTACAGATACCATATTAGGTCCAGAAATGCGCTCAACAGGGGAAGTAATGGGCATTGATAGGGATTTCGGCCGTGCCTTCGCTAAAGCAGAATTAGGTGCAGGGGAAAAACTACCGCTGCAGGGGACTGTATTTGTATCTATGAGTGACAGAGATAAACCTTTAGCCGCTGATGTGATTAAAGAGTTTATTAAATTAGGCTTTACAATTATGGCCACCCAAGGTACACGCCAAATTCTGCAAAAAGCAGAGTTAGAGGTGACATCAATTCTTAAACTCCATGAAGGTCGTCCTCATGTTCTTGATGCTATCAAAAATGGAAACATTCAACTCATTATCAATACACCCTCTGGAGAAGAAGCCCATGCAGATTCTAAGCTAATTCGTCGCACAGCTTTAGGTTACAAAATTCCCATTATTACCACCATTGCAGGCGCTAGGGCTACAGTCGCTGCTATCCGTTCTCTGCAAAATACTACTTTAGATGTCAAAGTTATCCAAGAATACTGTCATCAAAGTTAATGTCAATTGTCAGTTATTTTTTTAGGACTTCAGCCCCAGTGACGAGAGAATGAACCACATTCTAGAACTAGAAGCGTTCAGCGAAGGTGTTGTCAAAGGATAGGACAGGAAGGAAAAAGGTTTTAACCGGATTTTACCTTTACCCCAGTCCTATTTTCTTAACCACTAACCACTAACCATGGACAATGGACCATTAACACAAACATTAAGCAATTATTATAAGAGAATAATTATGGTTATTATTGAGATATTTTAACAAATATGAGGAAGGAATTTTTTTCGGGAAGAATTTGGCTCAAACCCTTTAAATGTAAGATGTTCAGCAACTTGAGATTTTGAGGTGATGTCAGTTGGCTGGGAAAGTGCGGATTTTGCGGTAGTCAAATTATTCTCATAAATGTTACAATTCTTAATATCGCTAAAAACGCAAAAAATATCTGACTTGCTACCCTGTATCTAGGCCATAGATACTTGTAAAAATCAGGATATAAATGTAGTATTTAGCGGTAAAATACCTAATTTCCCAAAAGATGAGCAACAGTCTTTGACTAGGCGCTTTTGTTGTCAACCATCATCATGGTTTCTAGTCCAATTAGGTAGCAACCTCCCAATATGATGATTCGATTCACGAGTCTATCAAAACACAGCACACAATAGTGTAACCCACCATTACCAAAGAGTAGCGCCATGAAGACCGCTAAAACAGCTACCGACCTCGTGCGGACTTACCTGCGTGAGATTGGCCGTGTGCCACTCCTCACCCACGAAGAAGAGATTTTTTATGGTAAACAGGTGCAACGATCTACTGCCTTGCATGAGATCCGGGAAGGTCTTGCTACCCGGTTGGGTCATCCACCAAGTTTAGAAGCATGGGCAGCAGCATCTGATTTAGAAGTATCAGAATTAAATCGGGCGATTTCCGAAGGTGAAACAGCTAAACGAAAAATGGTAGAAGCCAATCTCCGACTAGTCGTTTCTGTTGCCAAAAAGTACATTAAGCGCAATGTTGATTTACTTGACCTCATTCAAGAGGGCAGTATTGGTATGCAAAGAGGTGTCGAAAAATTTGATCCTACCAAAGGCTATAGATTTTCTACTTATGCTTATTGGTGGATTCGTCAAGCTATTACCCGTGCTATTGCCGAAAAAGCCCGGACTATTCGCCTACCTATTCATATTACCGAAAAACTCAATAAAATTAAAAAAGCCCAGCGTCAACTATCCCAGGGATTGGGACGTGCACCCACGGTAGCTGAATTATCCCAAGAATTGGATCTAACACCCAAACAGGTACGAGAATATCTAGAAAAAGCTCGCCTGCCATTATCTCTAGATTTGCGTTTAGGAGATAATTATGATACTGAACTTGGGGAAATGTTAGAAGATACAGGTGCAACACCGGAAGATTTTGTCATGCAAACTTCCCTATCTTATGACTTAGAGCGGATGATGTCAGAACTCACCCCCCAACAACAGGATGTAATTAGTCTACGCTTTGGACTAAAAGATGGACAATCCTTAACTTTGGCTAAAATTGGTGAAGTCCTGAATATTAGCCGGGAACGGGTTCGTCAAATTGAACGCGAAGCCTTAAGCAAACTTCGCAAATCTAAAGCCATCATGAATGAGTATCTTGCAAGTTAGTCGCTCGGTTTCTGCTTCATGGGTGGAGTTTTCCCACCCATGCTCACTCGTGGGTAAGTCCTAAATTATTTTAATATCCCAGTGGAGATGGAGGTTCTGGTTGTGGATCTGGTTGGGAAGTTGAGAATAATGAGTGCGGATAATTATTAGAGGTCAGTGGTAAGAAAATTGTTCTCTCGGAAGTCGGTGATACCAGTTCCGTACCAGGCTTTTCTGCTTCCTCTGCCATCTTGCTAGTCAGTGCTGCATTTGCAGTATTTAACTGTCGCTCATGGCGTTGTAAACTTTGTAGTTTGCGGTAAGACTGACTCCAAAGCTCCTGGGAATATACTGTCCCACCATAAACTATTAATGTCGCCACCACTAATAAAAATGCTAAAACGGACGAATAGCGATTGGCTATATACAAACGTAGCAACCAAACAGGTATAGTTTCAGTATCACTAATGTTGTGTACACTCGTCCTTGATTGCTCATGGGCATAAGTAGTGGTTTTTTTTCCTGATTCTGGGATTGAATTCCCTATTGCTGTATTATTTCTGGGAGCAAAGGAAAAGTTCATCCAGTTATTGCGAGTACCAGAGGATTTAACTGCTACCGTTTCACTACCAAGCCTGGAGGAACTCTGTGTTTTTTTATCCAGACTTCGAGAACGTCGTCTTTTCAATGACCAAGGAGAGTTAGGCCAGAACCAAGTATTTTTTGCCAAAACTGCTGATTTACGTTCAACAACCATAATTTTTCTGATGGTAAATTCTGTATCTTCGATGATTATGAGATTTTGCCTAAAGTTACATTTCCAAATCGGGTTGGAGCTATTGTAACCCCTTCAGAAAGCTGAAATGACGATTTGTTCATATTACATATAACCCACAGAAGTGTTACGAAATAGAATAAGTTGAAATATGTAATCAAAAAACCGTTAAAAAAAATCAATAAATAAGGTATCTTATTCAACAGGCGAAATATTTTATGCCCACAATTGGTGAAAGAGGAGTTATGAAGACAAAAGTTTTTGGTTTGGCTCTCATGTTAAGTCTGGCTACTATGCTTGGAGCTTGTGAAGGTGGCGGTGGACCAACCGCTACTCCTAGTTCTCCAGCTGCAACAACAGGTGGTGAACCAGCAGATACTGGCGCTACCCCTAAAGAGACAACACCTCCTGCAGCGACAACATCTCCTAAAGCGACAACATCTCCTGCAGCGACTCCCTCCAAAAAACCTTAGTATAGGATTGTGAGTCTTAACTCCTGGGCTGGATTTAATTCTTGCCCAGTGTCAGTTCTTCCTGTTGGTTTTGCCAGTAATCATAATAATGTCAGTGTATGTTGCTACTGCAATTTAGTACATCCCATTATTGTCGGAAAGCTCGATTAGCCTTGGGTTATAAGGGGATTAGTTATCGAACTGAAAATCTTACTCCAGGGCTGCATATCTTGAGGGTAAAATCGTTAACTGGGTTAACAACACTACCTGTTCTATTACCCGAAATTCCAGGACAACCTGCAACTATTGCTGATTCTACGGAAATTTTCAAATTTTTAGAAAGTTATCAATCTGAACCTCCTCTATTCTTACCCGATTCAGCACAGCAAAGTCAAGCTCTGATATTAGAAGATTGGTTAGATGAAAGCATAGGTACGGCTACTAGGTTTGTATATTATCAATTTCGCGCTGGTGAGGGTAAATCAATTGACCCATCACTATTTAGCCAAATGGTGATTAAAATAGTTAGACAACAATATGGTATTAATGATACTACTGTTGAATTAGCTCAGAAAAGACTCGCCAATGCTTTGTCAGTATTATCTATGTATTGGCAAAATAGCGATTATTTAGTGGGTGGCCGTTTGAGTATAGCTGATATTGCCGCAGCAGCTTTGTTGAGTCCTTTAGCACTAATTCCCGATTATCGTCAACAATATCCACAGGTTTTTGCACGAATTATCAATATCCACCAATTATGCTCTGAACCATTACCACCGGGACTTGAGAAATTAAAGCAGGGGAAGTTTGATAGATGAAACCCATACTTCTTTTTATTCTGAGTGTTACTACTAGTATTTTAGTCGTTTTAGTAGGTCATTATGGTCAAACAGTGATGGCATTACCACCAGAAGAAGATATACCAGAAGAAATATTGCGAACAGAAATTATTTTAGCAGCGCGATCGCCTATTGATGGTAAAGTGGTTACGCCGGCCGAATATGCCCAATTACAAGCACAAATGGAAATTAGTCCGCCACCACGATTAAATGCTACTATCCGCGATCGATTTTTTCTGTTACAAATACGCAAGGCATTACTACAACTTTTCCCATTTTTAAATATTTAGTCAGGAAAAAGGTATGAACGACAAGTAATAATTATTACCACTACTCAATGACTAATAACTAATGACTAATGACTAATGACTAAAGATGCGAGAATATAAAGAGATAAAAAGTAGATTTAGCTAATCATCGTATATCACATAGGTAGCTTCATGTCCATAACCACGGTCGCCCCTGAACAGGTTAATCGCATCGTTCATAATCAACATCATGATCCGTTTGAAATCCTGGGTTCTCATCTCATCGAGCAAAATGGTAAAACTGTTTGGGCAGTGCGAGCATACCTACCAAATGCCAGTGCTGTGTGGGTGGTAGTTCCAGAAGAGCGGAAAGAATACCCAATGGACACAGTGCATGATCCTCACTTTTTTGAATGTACCATTGAAACCGCAGAACTGAAAAATTATCAGTTACGGATTAAAGAAGGGGAACATGAGCGGGTTGTGAATGATCCTTATGCCTTCCGTTCTGCCCACTTAACAGAATTTGATCTGCATTTATTTAGTGAAGGCAATCATCACCGCATTTATGAGAAATTGGGAGCGCATACTACAGAAGTAGATGGTATTAAAGGCGTTTATTTTGCGGTTTGGGCACCCAATGCCCGCAACGTCTCTGTATTAGGAGATTTTAACCTGTGGGATGGACGCAAACATCAAATGCGGAAAGGACACACAGGGGTTTGGGAATTATTTATTCCCGAAATCGGTGTAGGAGAACATTACAAATACGAAATCAAAAATTTTGAAGGACATATTTACGAAAAATCTGATCCTTACGGTTTTCAGCAAGAACCACGTCCGAAAACAGCATCTATTGTTACAGACTTAAATTCCTACACCTGGAATGACGAAGACTGGATAGAAAAGCGCCGACATACTGACCCCCTCAGCCAACCTATTTCCGTGTACGAAGTCCATTTAGGGTCTTGGTTACACGCTGCTAGTGCTGAACCTGCAAAATTACCCAATGGGGAAAATGAAGCTGTAGTTGTGGTTTCTGAACTAAAAACCGGCGCCCGGTTTCTCACTTATCGGGAATTAGCAGCTAAACTCATTCCCTACGTCAAGGAATTAGGATATACCCACCTGGAACTTCTACCCATTGCCGAACACCCCTTTGATGGTTCTTGGGGTTATCAAGTAACTGGTTACTTTGCGCCTACATCCCGCTTTGGTACTCCCGAAGACTTTATGTATTTTGTGGATGAATGTCATAAAAATGGCATTGGTGTAATTGTAGACTGGGTTCCCGGTCACTTCCCTAAAGATGGTCACGGTTTAGCCTTCTTTGATGGTAGTCACTTGTATGAACACGCTGATTCCCGCAAAGGTGAACATAAGGAATGGGGAACTTTAGTATTTAACTACAATCGTCATGAAGTCCGTAATTTCTTGGTGGCCAATGCCCTATTCTGGTTTGATAAATACCACATTGACGGCATTCGTGTTGATGCAGTTGCTTCCATGCTCTACCTTGATTATTGCCGGAAAGCAGGGGAATGGTTGCCCAACGAATACGGTGGTAGAGAAAATTTAGAAGCTGCGGATTTTTTACGTCAAGTTAATCACCTGCTGTTTAGTTATTATCCGGGTGTACTGTCCATTGCGGAAGAATCCACATCTTGGCCAATGGTATCCTGGCCTACCTATACAGGGGGATTGGGTTTTAATTTAAAGTGGAATATGGGCTGGATGCACGATATGCTGGATTACTTCAGTATGGACCCGTGGTTTCGTCAGTTCCATCAAAACAACATTACCTTTAGTATGTGGTATAACCACAGCGAGAATTTCATGTTAGCTCTGTCCCACGATGAAATCGTCCATGGCAAGAGTAATATGATCGGTAAAATGCCGGGTGATCAATGGCAAAAGTTAGCTAATATCCGTTGTTTATTTACTTATATGTTTGCTCACCCTGGTAAGAAAACCATGTTTATGAGCATGGAATTTGCACAATGGAGTGAGTGGAATGTTTGGGCAGATTTAGAGTGGCATTTATTACAGTATGAACCACACCGACAGTTAAAAGATTTTTTCCAGTCTCTTAACTATTTTTACCGTTCTGAACCTGCTTTATACAGTCAAGATTTTGACCAAGCAGGGTTCGAGTGGATTGACTGTACTGATAACAGCCATAGTGTAGTTTCTTTTATCCGTCGTGACAAAAATTCCAGTGATTTTATCATTGTGGTTTGTAACTTTACTCCTCAACCCCATTCCCACTATCGCATAGGTGTTCCAGAACAGGGTTTTTATACCGAGTTGTTCAATAGTGATGCCCGTCAGTATGGCGGTAGTAATATGGGTAACTTAGGTGGCAAGTGGACTGATAATTGGTCTTTACATAATCGTCCTTATTCCTTAGATTTGTGTTTACCTCCTTTGGGTGTATTAATGCTCAAGTTGGATAAACAGAACTCAGCACAGATGATGGAATAATACGGTAGGGTGGGGAATGTCCACCCTATGTATTTATTAGGGATTTTATTTTTGACATACTCACCAACCTAGAAAGTCAGTGATTCTTGACAGTAGGGTGTGTTAGCAACAGCCTAACGCACCATTCTGGAGAATTCAGTGCATTAACGGGACTTAATCCTATACAAATATTGAGAAATATCACATTTTATTATAAAAATTAAAATAAGTATGTGGCGATCGCCGCTTAAATTACGATAGATTGGTTAGACTCAAATTTCCCATATTCTGTTCTGCATCTTACAGCAATTTGTCTCTGGCATGAGTGGCTCTGACCTTTCAGTCATCAAACTGGGTTTGTACAGAATGATTACATATTCATACAAAGATTCTTTTTCTTTACAGAGAGAAAGACAAAGTTCATCTTTAATTTATCAAAATTCCTGCTTCATGTTATGTTTCCTGTATCAGTTTATAAAAGACTTACATCAATCAATACTTAGCACAGATCAAGTATTTATCTTGAGGAGATTTCATGAAAATAGCAGTTGCGAAAGAAATAGAAGTTTGTGAACGTCGTGTAGCATTAATTCCCGACACCGTAGCCAAATTAGTCAAACAAGGGCTAGAGGTTTTTGTAGAAGCGGGAGCGGGAGAGAAAGCATTTTTTACTGATGCCGACTATGAAACAGCAGGGGCTAAAATTATCAGCGATTCTGCCCAATTATGGAGTGAAGCGGACATATTACTCAAAGTTAGCCCACCGCAAACCAGAGAAGATGGCCGAGCAGAAATTGAGTTACTCAAACCAGAATCTGTATTAATTAGCTTCCTCAATCCCCTGGGAAATCCGGTCATAGCCCAACAATTAGCAAATCGGCAAATTACCGCTTTGAGCATGGAATTGATTCCCCGTAGCACCAGAGCGCAAAGCATGGATGCCTTATCTTCCCAGGCTTCACTGGCGGGCTATAAAGCCGTATTGATTGCGGCTGCGGCATTACCGAAATATTTCCCCATGTTAACCACCGCTGCGGGGACAATAGCCCCCGCCAAAGTATTTATTATGGGGGCAGGAGTAGCAGGATTGCAAGCCATAGCGACCGCCAGAAGACTAGGAGCGGTAGTAGAAGCCTTTGATATTCGTCCAGCAGTCAAAGAAGAAGTACAAAGCTTAGGGGCGAAATTCGTCGAAGTCAAACTCGAAGAGGAAACCGTTGCAGCGGGTGGTTACGCCAAAGAAATTTCAGAAGACAGTAAAAAGCGCACCCAAGAACTAGTAGCCAGCCACGTCAAAAACGCCGATATCGTCATTACCACAGCCCAAGTACCAGGAAGACAAGCCCCCAGACTGGTGACAGAGGAAATGGTAGCGCAAATGAAACCCGGTTCAGTCATAGTAGACCTAGCCGCAGAACAGGGTGGTAACTGTGCCTGTACAGAAGCGGGTAAAGATATTATTTGGAACGGGGTAACAATTATCGGACCAATTAATTTACCCTCATCCATGCCAGTACACGCCAGTCAACTGTACGCAAAGAACGTTACCTCATTAATGCAATTGTTAATTAAAGACAAAGCCTTAGAAATCAACTTTGGTGACGATATCGTTGACGCAGCTTGTGTTACTCATGGTGGAGAAATTAGAAACCAACGAGTAAAGGACGCTTTGCAAGCGGTAGCGGTTTAGTTTACATCAATAAAAATCACGGAATAATGAACCACAGAGGCACCGAGTTCACAGAGAAATACGAGTTTGAGAGAGTTTTTGCGTATCCTATCTTTCTTTCCTTTGCGCCTTTGCGCCTTTGCGCCTTTGCGTAAGCCTTATTCTTTAATCCAAAAATCACATGACACAAGCATTACTTCCGGCTTTATTTGTACTCGTCTTAGCCTCTTTTATCGGCTTTGAAGTGATTAACAAAATTCCCCCCACGTTACACACTCCGTTAATGTCTGGTTCAAATGCCATTTCTGGGATTTCCGTAATTGGCGCAATTCTGGCTGCGGGGGAGAAAAACACGAATTTATCGGTAATTCTCGGTTTAATTGCCGTAATTTTGGCAATGGTTAACGTTGTCGGTGGTTTTTTAGTCACTGACAGAATGCTGCAAATGTTTAAAAAAAAGGAAGTTAAAGCATGAGCGACTTTTTACCAACTGGGATTCAGCTAACTTACTTAGTCGCTGCGTCATTATTTATCTTAGGTTTGAAAAAGCTGGGTTCTCCCGCTAGTGCTAGAAACGGTAATCTTGTCGCTGCGGTGGGAATGTTATTGGCTATTGTCGCCACGTTGCTAGATCAACAAGTATTAAATTATGAGATGATTTTGGTAGGCTTGGCCATTGGTTCGGTAATTGGTACTGTGATTGCTTACAAAGTGCAAATGACAGAAATGCCGCAAATGGTGGGTTTACTAAATGGTTTAGGTGGAGCATCTTCCGCATTAATTGCCGTCGCTGAATTTTGGCGATTATTAGATAGTTCACAGCCTATCCCCCTCGATGTCAACATTTCTATGTTGTTAGATGTGTTAATCGGTGGTGTGACATTAACAGGTAGTTTTCTCGCTTTTGCCAAATTGCAGGGATTAATTAGCGGTACACCGATTACTTTCCCCTTACAGCAACCTTTTAACCTGTTGCTGTTGGGTTCTTATCTGGCTGGAAGTGCTTATTTAATCATAACACCCGATAGCCTCCCCGTATTTTTAGGGGTGGTGGCTGTTTCTTTGGTCTTGGGTGTGATGTTTGTACTGCCTATTGGTGGCGGTGATATGCCCGTTGTCATTTCGCTGTTAAATTCTTTATCAGGTGTAGCGGCTGCTGCTGCGGGTTTTGTGGTGATGAACAATATGTTAATCATCGCTGGTGCTTTGGTGGGGGCTTCTGGTTTAATCCTGACCGAAATTATGTGTAAGGCCATGAACCGTTCTTTGTTCAGTGTCTTATTTAGTGCTTTTGGTTCTGTCTCTACTGCTAGTGGTGGTGCTGCTGCTGGTGCGAGTAATCAAACTGTCCGCAGTATTGATCCTGAAGAAGGGGCGATGATGTTGGGTTACGCTCGTTCTGTGGTGATTGTACCAGGATACGGTATGGCGGTTGCTCAAGCACAGCATAGCGTCCGGGAGTTGGCTGACCAATTAGAGCGCATGGGTGTGGATGTGAAATATGCGATACATCCCGTGGCGGGGAGAATGCCGGGACACATGAATGTATTATTGGCGGAGGCTAATGTGGCCTATACGCAGTTGTATGATATGGAGGATATTAATCCCCAGTTTGAACAGGCTGATGTAGCGTTAGTAATTGGTGCTAATGATGTGGTCAATCCGGCGGCGCGTAGTGATAAGAATAGTCCTATTTATGGGATGCCGATTTTGGAGGTTGATCGCGCAAAGCAAACTATTGTGATTAAGCGCGGTATGAGTGCTGGTTTTGCCGGTGTGGATAATGAGTTGTTTTATAAGGATAAGACGACGATGTTGTTTGGTAGTGCTAAGGATATGGTGGCTAAGTTGGTTAGTGAGGTGAAGCAACTTTAGGGTAATTTTAGGGGTGTAGTTTGTGAACTACGCCCTTTTTTTCTCACGCAGAGGCGCGGAGAGGTTTGTTTCGCGCAAAGTCGCTAAGGAGCAAAGGCGCAAAGAAGAAGAAATAAGATTAAATTCTTTCAAACCATCTACGTAAAGCTTCATATATAAAGATATTTAAACTTCGATTTTTAGAATTTTGCTTTGCAAATTCAATATCCGTTGCAGTTATTTCACCAAGTCCTTTATCAACTGCTTTAACTATAGTTGCCTTATTCCAATCTGTCCAAATTCTGAATCTATCAATATTTTCTTGTATATCTCCCCATAAAAAATTACGAGGTAGCCACAAAAAAAGTACAAGTTCTTTTTTGCTGCTATTTAACCTTAATTCAGCACAATGTTTAGTTTTACCGTTACCATAATAAATACCACCGTCTTCGGCTATTTCTTGCATACGATCATCAAATTGTAAAATTGTTTCTCTAAATTTGAGTAAGCTAGATTTTTGTTTTTGTTGAAGGTTACATCTTTCAATTAATTGATACAATCGCTTATGAGGACTAGGAATATTTCTATTTACATGATTTTCTGGAGAATAATCAAAGTCTAATTTCCAGTTGAGAGTAGTATCTACATTAATTATGTTTAGACTAAATTTTTGCTCTTGACAAATAATTTTAAACTGCAAAAAATGAAATTTTAGCTGATGATATTTTCGATCAGTATAGTTATCTCTATGAAAATTTGGAGTAACTGCAATTAGAACTACAGGAACTTGAAAATTGATGTGTTGAGCAAAAGGTTTTTCATCTAAAAGAGCATCATAATAACGAGTAAGTTGTTGAACAATATATCTATCTTCAGAGTTTTTTAATTCTATAATTACAAGTTCCTTATTTTTACTAAAAGCTAAAATATCACAATATTGTCCACTGACTTGATACTGTCGCTTTAAAGGTTTATATCCAAATAGTTTTTCTAAATTATTCCAAACTAAATCTTCTAAATACTTTTCGCTTTCAAATTCCCATCCGCTTGCTACTTGTCTTAATTTCATCTGTATCAATCTGTAAAACTATGAATGTAAGTATATTTACATATTTTACCTCAATCTGTTTCTTTTAATACGATATGCTATGCGATCGCTCTTTTCTTCTCTTCTTCCTTCGCGCTCTTCGTGTCTTTGTGGTTCGTTAAAAAAGGATATTGGGGAAAAGTGCGATTCTTTGCGTCTTTGCTCCTTTGCGACTTTGCGCGAAACTCTCTGTGTCCTCTGTGTCTGGAGTGGTTCGTTAAAAAAGGATGTTGGGGAGTTGAGGGAGTGCGATAGCGAAGCGCGACCTAGGAATCGCTGTATATGAAGATACTATTTCTATAAACTATTCCATTCTTCTAAAGTTATTTCCCGTTCTAAAATAACCTCTACTTCTCGAATCATCATTCGCAGTTGAGGTATAGAATACTCATCATTAGAAGGAATAGTGAGACGATTTTGAGCATAAACCATAAATTGGTGTCTTGTACCGGAAAAAGCACCCTCAAAACCTAACCTTCTTAACTTGCTAATAAAGTCTCGACGTTTACACGGTATCCAACGGATCAAGAATCGGCTCCTGATTAAGATTAATATTATCAATTACTGGTAAGCTATGTCCAAGTTTTAAACCTAGTAAAATCCAATCTTCTAAAGTCGAGCGTAATTCATTTTGGCACTCACGTAAACTAGCACCAAAAGCAACAACACCTTGACAAACAGGAATTTTACCGAAAAATGTACCATCTTCCAACTTGTCATATATGGCTTGAGAAACTGCTCCCTCAACATAATCACTAAGAATAAATGCTGTAGTCATGGAAACCTATACTTTATTCTATTGATAAATTATATATTACAAATCTGAGCTTTAAGCAACACCTAAGCCAGATTTACAAAAAATTTTATAACTGCAAAGTTATCCATTTTTTATTTTGTGAGTTTACGTGATATCAAAAAGGATGTTGGGGAAGATATGCGATAGTGAACCTGACCGAAGGTATCGCTGTTTGGAAGGTTGAAGGGGTGCGTAAGCGTTGCGCTGCTGCAAGCAGTTCGCTGTTTGGGAAGTTGAGGAGGTGCGATAGCGAAGCGCTCCGCAGGAATCGCTGTTTGGGAGTTGAGGGGATGCGATCGCTCTTTCTCTGTGTCCTCTGTGTCTGGAGTGGTTCGTTAAAAAAGGATGTTTGGGGAAGTTGAAGGGGTGCGATCGTTGTTTGGGAAGTGGAGGGGAGGCGATCGCTAGGTATCGCTGTTTACTAAATCTCCCAATCTTCTAATTTTAAATTATCAATTCTACTAAATTCTCTAGTGTTGTGAGTAATTAAAGTTAAATTATTAGCTATAGCAATAGCAGCAATATGTAAATCATTATTTCCTATAGGAGTACCTTTAGCAGCCAATTTACTACGAATTTCGCCATAAAATACAGCACATTGATCATCAAAATACAAAGAAACAAACCTCCCTAAAAATTCCTGCTGCTTTTGCAAAGTTTTTGCAGAATTATGAGTTCTCATTGCACCATAAAATAACTCAGCTTTGACAATAGAACAAACGACTATATCTATATCGGATAAATCTTGAAGACGCTGAATAATCTTTTCTGATCTTTGATTAAGATATTGAATACAAACATTACTATCTAATAAATATTTCATCAGTTTGTATTCCTAACTATTAATCATCTCTTCTAATCTATCATCTAATCTATCATCAATTCCTAAATCATCTATAATAATAGGATCATCAGCACAACTTCCTGCTGTTTGATTAATAAATTCTTGCCAGGATAATTGATGATTTTCTGCTATTTCAATATTTTTATCATCTATGGATGTTGGTTTCTTTATAACATTCTCACGAAATAACCGAACTATTTGCAGAAATTCCGGTATATATTCTTCTGGAATTTGGGCGATTTCTAATAATAGATTATAACTAGGAGTCCTTGAGGATATTTCTGTAATGGATTGTTGATTATTCATAAGTATATTGTCAGTAGATATTGAAAATTTATTCATATTCTATAATATCATAAATTGTTGCGATAGCGTACCCTACGGAAAGCAAGCTACGCGGTAGCTTCAACAATCTTACACAGAGACTTACTAGAAACCGATTTCATAAAGATAACTCAATCAACTGTTTTTGTGGTTCAACTTCTTCTTGCTGACTAGCAACTTCTAACCAACCTTGAACAGCATCTTTCAACATTTCTAACAAATGTTCATAACTTTCACCCCAGGTATGACATCCTGGTAAAGCTGGTACATAACCACACCATACACCGTCTTCTTCCCAAATAATTGCTTTTATTTTCATGGCCAATTCCTTGAACTAAGGATATTTTACCGCAAAGGCAGTCAGACGTACCAGCTTAATAAAGATGAATAATCGCTTTTGGGGAGTTGAAGGGATGCGATAGCGTACCCTACGGGAAGCAAGCTACGCGGTAGCGTCTCGTATCCCTTACCGGACCGAAGGAATAGAGATAGCACGACCTAGTAATCGCTGTTTGGGAAGTTGAGGGGATGCGATAGCGAAGCGCTGACTTGTCAGTTCGCTCAACTTAAACCCCAAACCCCAAAACCACATCCAAAGCAGTACGAATTTCTTCCCAATATTCAGCTTCTAAAATTCCCACCAAACCTAAAACCCGACGATAATCTACAGAACGAATCTGAGCAACATCAATAAAACGATCTTTATCTAATCCATTAGTTACTGTTGCTTTGATATTGACAATATAGGGAGCTTGCTTACTTCCTGGTCGGAATGGCATCACAATAGTTAATAATCCATATTGATTCATAATATCACTTTGAACTATTAAACAAGCACGGATTTTTTGCGCTTCTGCTCCCACAGTTGGATCAAGATTTACCCAGCGAATTTCACCCCGTTTATAAGTTAAATTACCCTCTGGCATTAATACCATCTCCAGCGACATTATCCCAAGCAGAAATCTCATTTTGATATTCTAAATCTTTCGCATCTTCTTGGAGTGCGGCAATTATTTCTGTCTCTAAAATTTTGCGTTTTTGTTCTGCCAATATTGCATTAATATAAGCACTACGATTACCTTTTGCTTGTTGATCAATAAATTGAAGAATGTCTTCTTCTAAAGTAATTGTGACTTTTATCATTGTGTATGACTAATTTATCTTACCAATCAATCATATCACTTTTTTGACAATTTGCAAATACTCTGTGTCTGGAAGTAGTATGCCTACGGCACGCTACGCGAAGGTAAAAAAAAGGATGCTGGGAAGTTGAGCGCAAGCGCTCGGTAGGAATCGCTGTTTGGGAGGTTGAGGAGGTGCGATAGCGCAAGCACTGACTTGTCAGTTCGCTGTTTGGGAAGTTGAGGGGGTGCGATAGCGAAGCGCTGCTGCAAGCAGTTCGCTCTACCAAAACCATAAAAACCTCAATCAGATATTGACAATTAACAAATCAGAAGATAATATAAAGGTAGGCATAGCCTGGGGGTAGTCGTATGACTGCCGCATCATAAACCGCTCACGTAGCGGTTTTGTTGTTTTTAGCGGCTATCAAAGCAATAATACTTAATTCCCAAAGTAACAACTTGATCCTGTTGTAACCTAGAATCCACAAGCAAGTTGGCATTTTTAAGAGCTAAAAACGCCTGATTATCAGGATTGTCTTTACTACGAACAACTGGATACAAACATAAATCAGCAATTTGCATGATCGAATTAGCTTTTGTCTTGCTGTCTATTCCTATTAACAGTTTTGATAAATCATTAGCAGATAAAGGTGAATATTTATCAGATGTTGCAACATTAAAAGATTGACCTTTAGCTCTTAAATTATAAAAATATTGTTTTAGCAGATTATCTTCATTTTTACCTGCTGCTTCAAAATAAACCATTAAACTACCATTATTAATAGCTGCATACTTAGCACTACGTTCTATTAAAATAGAAAACGCACTTTTCATCATTTCCCAAGTATTTTCACCATACTTTTCTAAGTAACGATTGAGATATCCTTGTCGAGATATAACACAAGAATGAACAACTATAGGACAACTAATTATAGTTTGTGTCAAATCTTCCAAAAATTGCTGCTGTTCAACCTTAGATAATTTACCTAACCAAGCAAATCCTTTTTTCTTAGAGCGTATTTCGTTACCATGTAAAGGTTGTTCTTGAATAAGATTCCAACGATTTTTAAAATCTAGTACCAATTGATTAATAATTTGTTCATCACTTCTTTTAATTAAAACTTCACCCATAGCAAAAACAGGACATTCATCTTTAGGATTTGGTTTTGCACTACCAGATTCATCAATATATATAGCAAATTCAATATTATCTTGTTGATTCATTTTCTAATTTTGTTAAATTTAATAAATTTCCTAATAGTATTACATAATTTAACGGCAAAAAGGGATACTTGACTAGAAAATATAAAATTCGCTTTCTCTTCTTATCTTCCTTCGTGTTCTTCGCTTCTTCGTGGTTCGTTAAAAAAGGATGTTTGGGGAGTTTAGGGGTGCGATAGCGAAATTAATCTAAATCTTCTTCAGTCAAACCAGCATCTTTCAAAATACTTCTGAGTGTACCCGTAGGTAAATCACGATTACCATGAACAGGTATAGAAAGAATCACACTCATACCTTCCTTAACATAGATATGATGACTACCTGTAATCCTTTTTAGATTCCATCCATAGCGTTCCACAATCTTACACAGAGATTTACCAGAAACGGATTTCATAAAGATAACTCAATCAACTGTTTTTGTGGTTCAACTTCTTCTTGCTGACTAGCAACTTCTAACCAACCTTGAACAGCATCTTTCAACATTTCTAATAAATGTTCATAACTTTCACCCCAGGTATGACATCTTGGTAAAGCTGGTACAGAACCACACCATACACCGTCTTCTTCCCAAAGAATTGCTTTTATTTTCATAGTCAATTCCTTGAACTGGGAATATTTTACCGCAGAGGGAGTCAGTTGCCGATCAGAAATAAGAGTGAGTTATAATACCCGTAAATCATGATCCAAAACTTTTCCTCCTCTAAGGATAAGTGTAGCCATTTCTATATTAAAGTAAAAAGTATTGGGGATGACAGTAAACTAATGCTAGTTATCAGTAAGATACATTGCTCACATATATACAGGAAACATGGATCACTCAGGACTGTAACTAACCGTTTTTGTTGCTGAATATGTACTACCAATTATTTTAGGAATAGTCATGTTGTCATTCAATTTGCAAAGCTCTACTACAGATAGTATAAATATTTTATAGTTTCTTTCGTAGACTTTCAAGCAAAAAACAGCTAATATTGCCATTTTGGCAGGTCTTTCAGGCACAAATAGGATATTAGTAGATAGTAGCAATAGTTCGTAAATTCTTTAGCCTTAACCCAAAAATGCTATAGCTATCTCAATCTTGATTGTGGTAATTTTTTGTCCGTTTAAATAACTAGGAAATAACTCATGTTATCATCACTATCTTCTCAAAATGTTATCCAGTATCTGGAACAAATAGGGCTGTGCAGCGCAAAAGAAGGTGCTACATATCAATCTATATTCCCAAAAAATAACCATAAAAATTGTAATTTACTAGTAATGCTGGCAGGTAATCACCAATTAATGATTAAACAAGAACGGAAAATTAATGATGATTACATTTCTCATGAACTTTTTAATGAGTGGCTATTTCACCAGTTATTAGAAAAATTTCCAGTAATTGGTAATATTGGCGCGATCGCATCATCATTACTACACTTTGATCAAGAAAATTCTATTCTTGTGCGTAGCTACTTGAGCGAATATGTGGAACTAGAAAGATTTTATCAACACAGCAGTATTTTGCCCACAGAGATTGCCGGCGCGATTGGTACTACGTTGGCAGGTTTACACCGATCCACGTTCAATAAACGTGAGTATCGTGATTTTATGTCTACTGCTCCCGCAGGACAATTTCGCTATAATTTTTACAATCCCGCCCAAGGACTCCCATCAATAAATCCAGAAACATTTGGTATAATTCCCACTGAAGCTTTACAATTTCATCTCCTTTATCAGCGTTACGAAACTTTAGAATCTGCTATTGCTGATTTAGCATATCAATGGCAACCATGTTGTTTAAATCACAACGATTTACAATTAAGCAATATTTTGCTTCATTCCCGATGGAAACAACTAGATAATTGTTTAATTAGATTAATTGACTGGGAAGCTTGTGCTTGGGGAGATCCAGCTTTTGATTTAGGAACTCTATTAGCAAGTTATTTAAGAATTTGGCTGTCCAGTTTAATAGTAGATCCAATATTAGAGTTAGAAGAATCTTTGAATTTAGCCATGATTCCCCTAGAGGTATTACAACCTTCAATCCTAGCTTTAATTCTGGCTTATCTTAATGCTTTCCCCATGATTTTGGAATATCATCAGGATTTTATTGTGCAGGTAATTAAATTCGCCGGTTTGGCATTAACTCAACAAATTCAAAACAGAATTATCTGCAACAAATCCTTTGATAATACGAATTTGTGTATGCTGGAAGTTGCTAAAAGTCTCCTGACTATTCCCGATCAATCAGTGTTAACTATTTTTGGCATCTCCCAATCAGAAATCTTTCAATCTGTAGCCAGACCTCAGAAAGTTAATCAGCCCCATAAGGAACAAAAATTAGTCCGTCTTTATTACGAAAAAACTCGCCTCCGCGGTTGTTAGTAATATTAATCCTTAATACCGAAAAACTAATCTAAAATTTATGGACTATAATTGTTTATTATAGCAGATTTAATTTTAGGAAATTAAACATGGGTTTTACATATTACTACACTGTAAGATTTCAAGATACTGATGCGGCTGGAGTAGTTTATTTCGCTAATGTTTTGAGAATTTGTCATGAAGCTTATGAGGCTTCATTAGCAGCTTCTAGTGTTAATCTTAAATCATTTTTTACTAATCCATCTTTAGCTTTTCCTATTGTTCATGCTAATGTAGATTTTTTACGTCCTATGTCTTGTGGTGACAATTTAGTGATTAGTTTGTTACCAGAAAAAATAGGTTTAGATAAGTTTGAAATTACCTACGAAATTACAGTAGATGAGGTAATAGTTGCTAAGGCAATTACTAGGCACGTTTGTATTAATGTTAGTAGTAGAATTAAGCAAGAACTACCACATTATATGAATAATTGGTTGGAAACGAACCGCTCAGACGCAGAGGGCGCACAGAGAAGAAGATCCAGGTCGGAATTTATGTGATTTTAGCATATAGATACCCCACTTCTTGGAAGAAGTAGGGTATCTGAAGTATTATATTTTTAGAAAATCCTCAGCTATTTTTTGCAGTTGTTGACGGTTAATTTTTCCTTGGTTATTACGGGGTAATTTAGCTAGGGAAATCCAATGTTTAGGAATTTTGAATTTACTCAGTTGATTTTTTAGTTGAGTTTGAATTTCTCTATGGGAAATATTTTCGTCCTTGGGAACATAAATGGCTGTTAATGCTTGTCCCCAATATTTATCAGTTATTCCAATTACACAAACATCAGTTACCATTTGAGTTTTTCTAATCGCTGTTTCAATTTCTAGTGGGTAAATATTTTCCCCACCTGTAATGATTTTGTCGCTATTTCTGCCAATAATATGTAAATAGTCTTGACTGTCTAAAAAACCAATATCATCAACTACAAAACTATTTCTATTTTCCCACATTTGTGGATAATAACCTAATGCTAATGATTTACTTTGAATATTTATGTTTCCTGGTTGATTATCAATGATGATTTTAGCATGAGGAAGAATTTTACCACTATTAAATTTACCTTTTAAAAATTCATCAGGTTTAAGAGTTGCAATTTGAGAAGCGGTTTCTGTCATTCCATAGGTAGGTGCTAATCTAATTTGATGAAATCTCGCTTTTTCTAATATTTCTTCCCAAGGTGGCGCACCCCCTAAAAAAACAGTAGCAAATTTTGATAGCCATTGGGTTAATTCTGGATTTTGCAGGAGTTTTTGTAATTGGGTGGGAACTAAAGATATAAAAAATTCTGCTGGGTTAGTATTTGGTATTTCACAAGTTTCTAATTTCTTAGATGTGGTAATTACTAATTTACCTCCCGTTGTCAAAGAACGCATAAATTGCATTAATCCACTCACATGATATAATGGTAATATACAAAATGAATTAACTGAATTTATGGCAAAATATTCTGTAAATCCTTCCACAGACGCTGTTAATGTTTCCCATGTATGAATAGCAAATTTAATCTTTCCTGATGAACCACCAGTAGGAATCATAATAGTATTATTAATTGGTAATTCATAATTAGTAATTACTGATTTTAAAAAGTTATTTTCTCTTCCTAAAACTATATCTGGTTGGACTAAATTAAAAACTTGTTCCCATTCATCTTCACCCCAATCTGGGTTACAAAGAAAAACTGGACATTTAGCCGCACAAGCAGCAATAAAACTGGCTATAAATCTCACTGGTGATCTTTCCGCAATCATGATTTTTGGAGTTGACAACTGGGTGATTTTTAAATATAATTCTGTTGCTATCCGTGGTAATTCATGGCTATGATCACAAATTAGCCAATGATGATTTTGGACATTATCTAAAAGGTTTTCCATAGATTTTCTAGCCAGTTTAATTCTTGTTCTTTAAAAAAGTGATTAATACCAAAACCAACAGCACGGTTATTTGTAGATAGTTCTGCTGCTAATTGTAATGCAGCTTTTCTGCCAATTTCTGTTTCAAATACAGATGAAAATACAATGTCAATTTGATGTTTTTTGCAAAACTCTTTTAACCTAGATGGTGAACCAAATATTCCCGGTTTAATCACAAAAATCCCCCCCCAACCTTGTTGAAAGCATGATTCTAATTGTTGGAGATTGGCGATAGATTCATCTAAGGCTATAGGGGTAGAATATAAATTACTTAATTCCCGCATTTCTCTAAATTTATTTGCTGGTAAAGGTTGTTCGATAAATTCAATTTTGGGTAAGAATTGATCACACCTATTTAACCATAATTCAGCTTGTTGATAAGTAAGTCCACCATTAGCATCTAAACGTAATTTGGCTGAATTTGGTAAACTAGAAATTAGTAAATCAAATATTTCTAACTCCTTATTTATATCATCAACAGCAATTTTCCATTTGAATGTTTTATATCCTTGTTCCCATAAGCTATTCCATTGATTTAAAGCTAAATTTCCCGCTGATAATAAGCCGCTGTAGGTTACATTTAAATTAGCATTTAGCGATTGTAAATCGCGGCTACACAGACAAAACCCACCTGGGTGAGTTGAAGATTCAAAAGCAAATTGACAAGCTGGTAAGTTATCGGGAATGGTAAAAATTATCTCTTTGGTAATTGTTTTGGGAAGTTGACGACAAAAATCTAAAGCCTGTTCTATAGTTTCTGAACCAAACCAAGAAATGGGGGAAATTTCTCCCCAAGTAACATAATTTTCGTCATTAATTAAGCGAATAATTACGCTTTCGCGGATTTCCCAAACCCCATGATTAGTAATAATAGGATTTGTGAATTTTTGGCTAAAGTAACGAAAAGAAAATTGATAAATCATTGGGTACTTGCAAATAAAAAAATCTCTGAACCTCTCATTTCTCCGTGTCCTCTGTGCCTCTGTGGTTTTTTCCTGATTCAGATAACTTATTTTCCGACAGTTCCTTAACCAAATATAAATCCTAAACCTAAAAATAAGCAACTTAAAAAATGAACATTAATAGCGATAAATTTAGAATTACTAACTTTATCTGGTTGGTTGTGATTTTTTAAAACGTGACGACATAATTTCACCGCAAAAGGTAAACTCAAGAAACTTAATAATGTCCAAATTGGGAAAATATTCAAGATGACAAACAGCAATATTAAAGGATAAATAATAGCAGTAAATACCACCAAAACCTTTGCACCTGCTTGAGTTCCTAAGCGGACAATTGGAGATTTTTTTCCTGCGGCTATGTCATCTGCAACTTGATGAAAATGGGAACAAAATAGCACTAAACTGGTAACAATGCCTAAAATTATCGAAGCTGCTAAATTGGTACTAGACCAGGTTTGAGTTTGGCTATAATAGGCAGCACCCATACCCAAAGGACCAAAGGCAAAAAAGCAGAGAATTTCGCCTAAACCTTGGTATCCTAGACGAAAAGGAGGACCTTGGTACATATAGCCCAAACCGCAGCATAATAGAATTATACCGATAATTGTCGGATCTTTTTGTAAAATAGCGATCGCTATTATTGCTAAAAAACCCAAACCTAAACACAGGTTTCCCAGCCAAAACATTAAGGTTTTATTACCAGTTAAATTCACCAATGAATGATGTTTATTTTGATCAATTCCTGTTTCGGCATCAAATACATCATTACTAATATTTTCCCATGCTAAAATTAAAATTGACGCAGCAATAAACAGAGAAAATATTGTGAAATTAAAAATCTTTGTTTCCCTAAATGCTACAGCCGAACCTACCCAAATCGGCATAATAGCAACACTGTACATTGGCGGTTTAATTGCCGCCATCCATAGTTTACCTTGAGGTGGTGAAATTTGAGTTGAAGTCATCGCTTTTGATTAGTTAAATTACCAAAATTTTAGTTGTCAATTAAATCTTATAATTTTATCCGGCACTTGACCAGTCATTTTAGATTTGAGATTTGGCTTGTTTATCTGTTTATATCCTACTCTTGTCGGTGTAATCAATCTAAAATTGTTTTACTTTTGTAAAGTACCAAAAAATGCTAATTTTATGATTATAGGTTCATATCCTACAATAAAATCTGCTATCTTGCAACCAAAACAGGATAAACCCCCGAATCACCCTTAGTCTATGCTGGTTAATGGTAACTGAATTATGTTACCTATAGAAATACCATCATGACTTATGACATTTTAGGAAGATAACTTAATAAAAATTAACTTATACATCCATGACCATTTCACCATGTCGCAGCCACACCTTTGTAGACTACAAATACCTCAATCAATTATTATTAGAGGTTCAAGAAAATTGCCGTCTTCATAATAATAGTAAAATTGTTAGCATTCCCGTGGAGATTGGTTTAGTTGATCCTTTGCTGGTTTTCCATAAATTTAGTCAAAAAAACACCAAAAACTTTTATTTTGAAAATAGAAGTAATGGTGAAGCGATAGCCGCAATTGATACTGTAGATAAAATAGAAATTTTTGGTAAAAATAGATTTATAAAATCAGAAGAATTTATCAAAAATTGTCTGAAAAATATAATTTCTATTTCTCTGCAAAATCAGACTTTTTCCCAACCTCATTTTTTTTGTACTTTCAGTTTTTTTGATCAGCATGAACAAAGCGATTATCCATTTGCTTCTGCTACGGTTTTCTTGCCTTGTTGGCAAATTGTATTAAAAAATAATTGTTGTACATTAATAATGAATACAACTATTAACTCCCAGGTAAATATTACCAAATTATTAGATAATTTACAAAGCCATTTAGAAATTATTAAATCCTTAATAAATTACTCCATAAGTATTGATAAATTTCCCTTAAATTGCTACAGAAAAATTACTAAAAATGGTGATAAATTTAAAAATTCAGTCTCATCAATTTTAGAAATCATTCAGTCTCAACATTTAAGCAAAATTGTTTTAGCCGATACCTTAGATGTCAGCAACAATCAGGATTTTAACTTACTAACATCTTTAAATAATCTGCGTCAATTACATCCTAATTGTCATGTATTTTCTACCAGTAATGGTCAAGGACAAAACTTTATTGGTGCTAGTCCAGAACGGTTAATTAGTATTCACAAACAACAGTTAATTACCGATGCTTTAGCAGGTTCAGCACCCAGAGGTAAAACACCTCTAGAGGATACTGCAAATGCTAACAACTTAGTTAATAATACTAAAGAAAAACACGAGCATAAACTTGTTCTGGATTTTATTACTCAACATTTATCTCAACTAGGTTTATTCCCACAAGTTTTAACTCCCAGACTCCGACAATTATCTAATATCCAGCATTTATGGACACCAATTACTGCCGTAGTCCCGAATAATATTCATCCCTTACAAATCATTTCTAAATTGCATCCTACTCCAGCAGTTGCTGGTGCAGCTAGAGATATTGCTTGTACCGAAATTCGCCGTTATGAAAATTTTGAAAGAGGTTTATATGCAGCGCCTTTAGGTTGGGTAGACGGAGAAGGAAATTGTGAATTTATTGTCGGAATTCGTTCGGCTTTAATTGATGGTAATTATGCTAGACTTTATGCAGGTGCCGGCATTGTTGCTGGTTCAGATCCTCAAAAGGAATTTGCAGAAGTGCAACTTAAACTACAAGCTTTATTAAAAGCCTTAGTTTAACATTTTTATGATTACCTCGTTCCTGGACTCTCCTTCCGTCACTAGCCACCGAGTCCGCAATAAGCATTCCCAGTCAGGGAATGGGAACGAGATTAATAATATGATTATAAATCCCGATGACTAAATGATTTTGCATTTGCACCAGTGTAAGTTTTCACAATATGTCCATTACCAGACATTTGATATTTGTATGTGATCAAACCCTCCAAACCAACAGGTCCACGAGGTGGCATTTGTTGGGTACTAATTCCCACTTCTGCACCAAAACCATAGCGAAAACCATCAGCAAACCGGGTAGAACAATTATGATAAACTCCCGCTGCATTTACTAACCCTTGAAAAGTTTCTGCTGCTGTGATATCTTCTGTAATGATTGCTTCTGTATGTCGAGAACCATAATTATTAATATGGGATATTGCTTCTGTTAAAGAATCCACAATTTTAATGGCTAAAATTAAATCACTGTATTCTGTTCTCCAGTCTTCTTCTGTGGCAGCGGCAATATTAGGTAAAATTTTTAAACTGCGTTTATCTCCTCTTAATTCTACATTTTCTGCTGCTAAAGCTGCGGCAATGTGAGGAAGAAATTCCTCAGCAATACTACTATGAATTAGCAATGTTTCAATGGCATTACAAGCAGCAGGATATTGAATTTTAGAATCTACAGTAATACTAATAGCTTTGTCAATATCCGCTTTTTCATCTACATAAATATGACAAATTCCATCAGCATGACCTAATACTGGAATCCGAGTATTATCCTGCACAAATTTCACAAAAGCATTAGAACCCCTGGGAATAATTAAATCTACATATTTATCTAATTGCAACAGTTCTAATATTTCTTCCCTAGTTGTTAACAATTGCACCGCGTCAGCATTAACACCAGTCTGAGATAATCCTTGTTTAATAGCTTTAACTATCGCTTCGCAGGAATTTAACGCTTCCTTGCCACCTTTGAGAATTACACCATTACCTGATTTAATTGCTAAAGAAACAATTTGAATAGCTGCTTCAGGACGCGCTTCAAAAATAATCCCTAAAACACCCAAGGGACAAGTAATACGTTTAAGAATTAAGCCACTGTCAATTTCTCGATTAATTTGTACCTGGCCAATTGGATCGTCTAGTTTACCAACATCTCGCACACCCGCGATCGCATCTCTTAATTTATGTTCATCTAGTTGCAACCTTTTGTAAAGAGGTTTAGCGATTCCTGCCGCTATTGCTGCTTGACAATCAGCCAAATTTGCTTGCAAAATATCATACTTAGCTGATTCTAACCCCTGAGCGATCGCTTCAATCGCTTGATTTTTCCCTTCAGAGGAAAGAAGGGCCAGCTTACTTGCAGCTTGACGAGTTTGTTGAGCAATCGCACGTAGAGGAGAAGCAATGTTAAGATTAGTCATAGCACCTAATATTTTTGAAATGTAGCCACAAGTTGTTTATTCCCATCCTATCAATTTTCCCGTTGTGCATTTAATAAGTTAATCAGCGATCTGAATCTTGTTAGATATATTTTGAGCAAAAATTAGCTATTTCAGCTAATTTTTACCCAATTTTCGGAAATTCACTAAATCAAGTTTAGAGACTTAACCTTGTCGAACCCGACGCTCAAATTCTGCGGAAGTTTTTCCAACTACATCCAATGCTAAGGGATATATATCATTGTGATCCTGCTTTAACCAGCCTAAGAGATTCGCAATCTGAGCATTTCGTAAATCTAAATCAGTCTGAAAAATGATTGAAGTTGCCATCGCTTCAGCATATTGACGTGGATGACCTTTCTGTACAAAAGTGTTCACTAAAGCTGTTAAAGCTTCCTGTGGCACATTAGCAGGATTTCCTTCTGTGGACATAATTTTTGAAAAAAATAAACTTAATAAATTAGAGTAATTTATCTAAACAAGTAGATGCCATTAGTAACATTACTTAATTTCCTCCATGTCAGCCTAAGGACACTTACGTAAGCTTACTGAAAAAAGCTCAACCTATTGACAAAATACATAAAATATGAATTATGCTCTTGCAGTATTTAAAGGTGATTTTTCGACGATTTATTAGGGAAGCCTTTGTTGCTTTACCCATAAGCTGTTTATCCCAACCTAATTTGTAAAAGCCTTGTAAAACCCAGAATAATTAATTATTACTAGCCTGTATTTATACAAATAAATATTAATCATACTTAATTTCTTGGATAGGAATCAATAATTTAATCCAAATAAAATCAGAAATATTATCTAGATTTTTTCAGTAGTACGGATTCGGTACTCATGTCTTTTTAATGGCTTTTTTGTTCATAAACTTTACATTTATTTACAGAAAAGTTCTTTACATCTTCAGAAATCAGTGATATTCATATAAATGTGGGTCGAGCGAAATGCTCAACCGAAAATCAAAACAACAACAAGGACTTAAAACAATGGCAGTTGAAAAAACCAATTCTTCCTCCAGCTTGGCAGAAGTTATTGACAGAATCTTAGACAAAGGTATCGTAATTGATGCTTGGGTTCGTGTTTCCTTAGTTGGTATCGAATTACTAGCAATTGAAGCTCGTATCGTTATCGCTTCTGTTGAAACCTACTTGAAATATGCTGAAGCAGTTGGTTTAACCCAATCCGCAGCAGTACCTGCTTAATTTTAATAAACAGATTTTCTAATTTGGAATAACTATCAAGGTGTAGTTTTAATAGTTATTCCCCTTACTCAAAACAACAACAAGGACTTAAAACAATGGCAGTTGAAAAAACCAATTCTTCCTCCAGCTTGGCAGAAGTTATTGACAGAATTTTAGACAAAGGTATCGTAATTGATGCTTGGGTTCGTGTTTCCTTAGTTGGTATCGAATTACTAGCAATTGAAGCTCGTATCGTTATCGCTTCCGTTGAAACCTACTTGAAATATGCTGAAGCAGTTGGTTTAACCCAATCCGCAGCAGTACCTGCTTAATTTTAATAACCAGATTTCCCAATTTGGAATAACTATCA
>NZ_JACJSB010000025.1 GCF_014697585.1 Dolichospermum sp. FACHB-1091
AATCTACAGGTAGTTTATATTTACATTGCGATCCTACAGCAAGTCATTATTTAAAAATGATTTTAGATTTGATTTTTGGAGCGGATAAATTTAGAAATGAAATTATCTGGAAAAGGACTGGTTCTCATGGAGGTGCTAAAAGGTGGGGACCTGTTCACGATACTATTTTGTTATACACAAAAACGAAGGATTATACATGGCATAAAGTTTATCAAGACTACGACGAAAACTATATTAAAGACTTTTATAGATTTGAAGATGATAAAGGGTTTTATCGGCTTGTAACATTAACAGCAGCAGGTATCAGAAAAGGTGATTCAGGTAAACCTTGGCGTGGTATTAACCCTACAGATGTTGGTCGTCACTGGGCATTACCTGTCAAAGCAATTGAAAGCTTAATTAATGGTAATTCTAAGTCACTATCAACACAAGAAAAACTAGATATTCTAGATGCTAATAATCTAATCTACTGGCCAGTGAAAGGGCAAGTACCACAATATAAGAGATATTTAGATGAAGCTCCAGGTACACAGATTCAAGATATAATTAGTGATATTAAACCTGTTTCTTCTCAAGCTAAAGAACGGTTAGGATATCCCACACAAAAACCACAATCATTGCTTGAACGTATTATTAAAATTAGTAGTAATAAAGGTGATATTGTACTTGATCCATTTTGTGGATGTGGAACAGCAATACACGCAGCAGAAAATTTAGGGAGAAATTGGATCGGTATTGATATCACTCATTTAGCAATTGCTTTAATAGAAAAGCGATTAAGAGATGCTTTTCCTAACAAATTTATTGAAGATGAAAATAAGAATCAAAAGTTAGTTCCAGGGATTGAATTTGAAGTAGAAGGTACACCTAAAGATTTAGCAGCAGCAGAGGATTTATTTACAAGAGATCCTTATCAATTTGAATGGTGGGCTTGTTCTCTTGTGAATGCACAACCATATAAAGATAAAAAGAAAGGTGCAGATGGTGGTATTGATGGATTGATATTTTTTGAAGATGTTATTGATATCAAAAAATCAAATAAAACTGCTGTGAAAAAGATTATTGTCAGTGTTAAAGGTGGGAAAAATCTTAACCCAGCGATGATTAGAGATTTACGCGGTACAATGGAGACAAATAAGGCAGAAATAGGATTGTTTGTGACTCTCACACCTCCCAGTCAACCAATGATTAAAGAAGCAGCATCTTCAGGTTTTTATAAAGCTGGAAATGGCAGAAATTACGCGAAAGTGCAAATTTTAACTATTGAAGAATTATTAACAGCACAGAAGCGACCAGAGTTTTTTGATATGAAACAGGGAGAATTGACATTTAAGAAAGCACAAAGGGAAAATCAAGATATAGGAGAACAGGGGAATTTATTTCCCCATTCCTGAAAACTAGGGAAAATAAATGAATATGGAAAAAATTCCAGTTAACCCAGACCAGAATCTTGTCCACAAATTAAAACACAAATCAAAAATTTATTAACCCCCCTTTCCCAACAACTAAATTCAAAAAATAATTGCTTCTAACAACTAACAACTGATGCACTTCTTAAACCTTGCACAGTAGAAATTACCTGTTGGGCAACTTGATCAATTTCCTCAACTGTATTAAATCTGCCAATCCCAAATCGCACGGAAGCATAAGCTAATTTATCTGAATGTCCCAAGGCCTTCAAAACATAGGAAGGGGCAACATTATTAGAAGAACAAGCAGAACCAGAAGATACAGCTACTATTGATTGTAAACCTAAAGAAAGTGCTGCACCATCTACACCTTCAACACTAATATTTAAATTTCCTGCTAATCGTTTTTGAGGATGTCCATTTAAGTAAATTCCTCCGACATTAGATAACTGTTTCCACAATCTTTCTCTTAATTCTATTAATCGTTGATTTTCTATTTCTTGTTCAGCTATTGCAATTTCTACAGCTTTACCAAAACCGACAATTTGCGGTGTATATAAAGTCCCCGAACGCATTCCTCTTTCATGTCCTCCCCCATGTTGTTGAGAAGCAAGTTTGACTCTAGGGTTACGTCTGCGAACATATAAAGCCCCAATTCCCTTTGGTCCATAAACTTTATGGGCTGTGAGAGACATTAAATCAATATTCATTTCTTCCACATCTAAAGGTATTTTACCAATAGCTTGGGCTGCGTCTGTGTGCAAAATAATTTGCCGTTGATGACACATTTCCCCAATTTCAGCTATTGGTTGTAAAACTCCAATCTCATTATTTGCAGCCATTACAGATACTAAAATTGTATCATCACGCAAGACTTTTTCTAACTGATTTACATCAATTAATCCATCTTTTTCTACCGGTAAAACGGTGAGATTAAAACCCAGATTTTTTAAATATTCACAAGGATCTAAAACGGCTTTATGTTCCGTGGCAATAGTTACAATATGTTGACCTTTTTGGAAATAAGCTTCAGCAATACCTTTAATAGCTAAATTATTCGCTTCCGTTGCACCGCTGGTAAAAACAATTTCCTCTGGTGTTGCGTTAATTGCTGCTGCTAAAATTTCCCGTGTTTGTTTAACAGCAGCTTCAGATTCCCAACCGTAAATATGGCTAATACTAGCCGCATTTCCAAACTTTTCTGTAAAGTAGGGAATCATAGCAGCCATTACCCTTTCATCAACCGGGGTAGTAGCATGACAATCGAGGTAGATAGGACGACTGGACATAATTAATTTACAATTAATTCAAAATTTGACCTAGTTTTTTTAAGATTCTAAAAACTTGATAAAGTTCGTTTTCTCGACGGTACAAAGTAACTGTTCTAACCGTTTTGAGAGAAAACTGAGAGAAAGTAGGTAGTTAAGTAACTACTCATCCACTGAAAAAGCTTCTATCACCACCTTAACAAGGTGTTAGTTGATTACTTGATTTATCATTACAGCACTTTTATTTTTAAAGTACCACACATAAATATCTAAAATATTGATGGAACAAGAGTTGTAGGATTCCATATTGTACCAAAGCGTTACACAAAGTGCTGTAATTATTGATTATTGAGGAAATATTCCGTAACTACAGGGTATGCGGCGACGGAAGGATTCGTCTAAAGGATGTGTGAGATTTAGTTAATTTATAAACTACCCCATCTTACTTAGTTGAAGATGGAATTTCCGCATCCCTTTAAAATGCGCCCTGCTGGAATTGAACCAGCCTGAAGACGAATTATGAGTTCGTTGCCTCCCCAATCGGCCAAGAGCGCTTACTTACTTGGATTTCAACCCTCTGCTTTAGGTTTAACTAACGATATTTTATCGTATATCAACCACAATACACTATCCTACTATAATTTGGCAACCCGTGAACAATTATCAATTATGTTTAAATGCTCAACAGCTTATCTAGTGCAGGACGGCGTAAATAAAATTACCATTATCAGGGGTTAAAAAGCTTAAAGTGTATGATTTTTACTTCTGCCCTGGGGTAATAGCGCAACCCTGCGTAAATAAGATGACCATTAGACATCTCAGAAAATTTGATTGATTATATTGAATTGATTATAAGGCTTAAAAATAGTTCATTCACTTACGCTGCACGGTACTAGTATGTAAGGAGGTAAATTTTACCGGGATTGACAAAGCCGAATTTTGAAATCCCTACTAGCATATAAAGTAAACAAATTTTAATTCCCATTCATCCCGGTTGCTAGTTATCTAAATTTAGGCTAGTAATTAGTAATACTAAGGCAGGCTAGGCCAAGAGAAAATTTTTAGTTCTCACCTGTCACCTCTTTCCTTTATGTCATAATTTCTTAGCGATGCAAATCAACACTACTGTACTCCTGACCTTAATTTTATTAACCCTGATGTTGGGAGCAAGTTCTGCAAGTGGTTTTTTAGGATTTAAATTGGGAAGTGATGCGCTCAAAGGTGTCACTACACCAGATGGTCGTCCCGTTAATAAATTTAACAGTAGTAAGAGCAATAATCCCCAGCAGGGCATTGAAGCTTTCCTGAAAGAGGAAGATATTCTCAAAGCTGTAAAGTCAAGAATTAACAATAAAAACCAAGGTAACAAACCGGAAAAGTCAGCAGAAGAAGAAGAAATTAAAACTGGCAAATCCCAGATGCAGGAAAAACCTAAACAAGTAGCAGAAGAAACCCTGCAACCAGGATTTCCTGTTTCTGCTGAAAGTGAAGGCGTAACTATGTCTGTACAGTCTGTGCGCTATTCTGGGGGTGATTTATTGCTAAGAGTAAATATGCAAAATAAAGGAACTGATTCTGTACGGTTTCTCTATAGCTTTTTAGATATTACTGACGATAAAGGAAGAACCTTGAGTGCAATTACAGAAGGTTTACCCGCAGAATTGCCCGCCAAAGGGGCAGAATTTAAAGGTACAATTAGCATTCCCACGGCTTTACTTGATGATGTCAAGCAGATATCTCTGTCTTTAACTGATTATCCAGCCCAAAGACTTAAGTTACAATTGTCTGATATTCCTGTAGAGAAAGGTAATTAACATTCAATTTTGGATTTTGGATTTTGGATTTGGGATTGTATTTTTTATACTTTAGCCTCAAAAACCAAAAATCAAAAAATTTCTTTCCCCTGTGGGTAATTTATATACTATTTTAGACAGTGAGCGCTTTTTCTACCTTAACTTGGATGGATACGGGACTACGATTGTGTAGCGTACTAGTGCTGATTGCTATCAATGCGTTTTTTGTGACGGCGGAGTTCTCAATGGTGACAGTGCGACGGACACGCATTCAACAGTTAGTGCAAGCTGGTGATATCCAAGCGATCGCTGTGGAAACATTACAACGTAGTATGGATAGACTACTATCTACAGCCCAACTAGGTATTACCCTTTCTAGTCTGGCACTGGGTTGGATTGGAGAAAGTACAATTGCTGTATTAGTAGAAAAATGGCTTGACTCCTGGCCTTCACCTTTGAGAATTAATTACTTACTAGCGCATTCTTTATCAGTCCCTATTGCCTTTTTTGCCATTGCTTACCTACAAATCGTTTTAGGCGAATTGTGTCCCAAATCAGTGGCTATGTTATATTCAGAACATCTAGCCAAGTTTTTAGGTCCATCAGTTAAAGCAATAGTCCGCTTTTTTAGTCCCTTTATCTGGGTTCTTAATCAATCAACCCAATGGCTATTACAATTATTTGGAATTAAATACATAGGTCAAAGTTGGCGACCTCCAGTTACACCAGAAGAATTACAGTTAATTATATCTACGGAACGAGAATCTACAGGTTTAGAAAATGCAGAACGAGAACTGTTAAATAATATTTTTGAATTTGGGGATATTACCGCCGAAGATATCATGATTCCCCGGACTAGCATTATTGCTTTACCCATAACCGCCACCTTTCACATATTACTTGAAGAAATAACATCTACTGGTCACTCTCGCTATCCTATCATTGGCGAGTCCTTAGACGACATTTGTGGCATAGTCTACTTTCAAGATTTAGCACAACCCTTAGCTTTAGGAAAAATTACACCAGAGACACAAATCAGACCTTGGATGCGTCCTCCTCGATTTGTACCGGAACAAACTCTCTTAAGTGAACTTTTGCCAATGATGCAGCAAGAGAAAGCGACTATAGTAATGGTAGTTAATGAATTTGGGGGCATTGTGGGACTAGCGACCATTCAAGATATAATTGCTGAGATTATTGGTCATGCAGGTGAATCTAATAGTAGTAATGACTTACTTATTCAAATGGTAGACCAACGGACATTTTTAATCCAAGCACAAATTAATCTAGAAGAAGTTAATCAAGTCTTGCATCTCAATTTACCCCTAACTAGAGAGTATCAAACTTTGGGGGGATTTTTACTTTATCAATGCCAAAAAATTCCGAACAAAGGCGAGATATTTAATTATAACAATCTTGAATTTACCGTCATCTCAATTATTGGTCCGCGTCTTCACCAAATCCAAATTAGAATTTTAGATTCTCGGTTTTAGAGGATGTTTGAAAAGTTTTTAATGTATAAGTATAAATAAACCCCTCTGGTAAACCTCTCCAGTATTAAATGTTATTCCTTTTCCCCCTCCTAAGAAGAGAGGGCTAGGGAGAGGTGCGGGGAGAGGCCTTGAAACCCCCCTAAATCTCCCTGAAAAAGCCGAACTTGGACTATAATTTCCGCTGAAAGGATGTTTTGAAAGTCTTTTTGATGGTGATTTGTCAGAGGATTTTTCTATTTGCCTTGATTATCAATCGTAATCACGTCACAATAATAATTAAAACTATTGTAATTTATCTTCACAATGTCTTCCACCCTTCTGACTCCTACCCTTTCCTCTCCCCACTCCCCCACAGAAAACCATTGGGGATATGATTATGATTTAGTCATAGTCGGTGGTGGAATTGTTGGTTTAACCCTGGCCTGCGCTTTAAAAGATTCTGGTTTAAATATCCTGCTGATTGAAGCTAGAATGACATCAGCCGCAGTAGCGAAAGGCCAGGCCTATGCTGTACATATGTTGTCAGCAAAAATTTTCCAAGGCATTGGTTTATGGGATAAAATTCTCCCCAATATCGCTAAATATAATCAAGTTCGTCTTTCTGATGCTGATTATCCTCATGTAGTTAACTTCCAAACTACGGACTTAGATACACCAGAGTTAGGTTATGTAGCAGAACATTACGCACTATTAGCACCATTACAGGAATTTGTGGGAAATTGTGCAAATGTAACTTATCTTTGTCCAGCAGAAGTGGTAAGTACGGAAAATCAGTTAGATACAATTAAGATTAACATCAAAATTAACGAGACCACCAAAACGATTCGTAGTAAATTATTAGTGGCTGCTGATGGTGCAAGATCTCCCATTCGTGAAGCTGCGGGAATTAAAACCAAAGGCTGGAAATATTGGCAATCATGTATTGTAGCTTTTGTCAAGCCCGAAAAACCCCACAATAACACCGCTTACGAGAAATTTTGGTCTAGTGGACCCTTTGCAATTTTACCCTTACCAGAAAACCGTTGTCGCATTGTTTGGACAGCGCCCCATGCGGAAGCAAAAGCCTTATGCGCTTTAAGTGATCAGGAATTTTTAGCGGAACTGACTAAACGCTATGGTGAGCAAATGGGTAAATTAGAATTATTAGGGGAGAGGTTTATTTTTCAAGTACAATTAATGCAGAGCGATCGCTATGTTCTCCCTAGATTAGCATTAATTGGCGATGCCGCCCATAATTGTCATCCCGTGGGAGGACAAGGTTTAAATTTAGGTATTCGTGACGCAGCAGCATTAGCCGAAATCATCCAAACAGCACAGCAAAATCGTCAAGATATTGGTAATATTTCCATTCTCAAAAAATATGAACGCTGGAGAAAAAAAGAAAACCTAGCAATATTGGGTTTCACCGATTTATTAGATCGAGTTTTTTCTAACAACTTTTTACCAGTGGTAATAGTTCGTCGTCTCGGTTTATGGATGATGCAAAAAGTCCCAATGATCAGAATATTTGCTCTGAAATTGATGATAGGATTAAAAGGAAAAACACCAGAATTAGCTAAACGGTGAAATTACCAACACCAAAATTAAGGTGCGTCAGATTCGATAACTCAGCCAGCCATAAATCGCCCTTTGATCTCTGACGCACCTGAAAAATTTACCTCTTTTGATAATTTGTTAATAACATCAACCTCATAACTAAGGAAAGTGAGAGATATCATGACTCAAACTTTAGAAAATTCTCTAAATTTAGTAGAAAAAGAACAACATTTCTACCGTCCTGGAATAACTTGGGAAAGTTTTCAAGCAATTCAAAAAGCCTTTGAGAATGTACCAGGAGTGCGTTTATTTTATTGTGAGGGAGTTTTAGAAATCGTGACTATCAGTAAACCCCATGAAGCAATTAGTAGTTTAATGGCTGCATTACTAACCAAACACTTTGAAATAGAAGAGATTGAATTTTTTCCCAGTGGTAGCTATTCGCAAATTATTCCCGGTATAGTTGAGTATCAAGCTGATTTATCCTATTGTTTTCAAATTGATAAATCTAGACCAGATTTATGTATTGAAATTGTGATTACTAGTGGTAGTCCTATTAAATTACAAAAATATAAATTAATGCAAGTTCCCGAAGTTTGGTTTTGGGAGAATGGAACTTTAGAAAGTTACTGTTTGCGAGAACAAGAATATGAGAAAGTTAATAATAGTGAATTGTTACCCAAATTAGATTTATCCCTATTAAATCGTTGTCTTTTATTATCTTCACCCCTAGAAGCAATTAAACAATTTCGTCAGGGATTAACCTTGTAGGGTGCGTTAGCGACAGCGTAACGCACCATAAATCCTCGTTTATCCTCATTTCAAAGATTGGTATTTTAATAAAAAACAGAGATTAAATTAACTCTAAACTTACCCTATTTTCTGCAAAATTAGCAATTAAAACGAATAACTTCAACCATCGAGAACCCAGTAAAATCTCCTGTATTTCATCTCCAGCAAATACAGGAATTTCAAACTCTTGACCATCTATAATTACCCTACCATGATAAACATCAAATTTGGTTTCTCCTTGAGCAGTTCTTAATTTATCTTGACCTGAAAAAGTCCAATCAAGACTTTGTATATCTTGTTTATTCATGGCTAAAAATTCAGTAAATCCTGTATCTAACATTGTTTCTACAGGAAAACTGAAATCATCCCCACCAATTAAATCAATTTCCAAATAAATTTGTCCATTTTCTCCAAATCTTCCCTCAATCTTATGCGGCCACTAACTCCCGTCTCATTAATGCCAAAAATATGATGAATTACATGAGGATACTTGTCTCTAGCCATTTTACTAGCTACTTCCTTATCCTGATCAATAAAATAATCACCACTATCAGGTTCAATCGCAATGTACCAACCATAATATTTATCTAATATTTCTGGTTTTAAACGTTCAAAAATTACCCAACAACGCTCATAAAATGCCTCTCTTCTAGCCCTATCTTGGGCTTTTTGTTCATCAGTCCATTGAATTTCAGGAAATACCCTCCCACGTCTAACAACTCTTTGGGGTGTAGATTGTGTCATGATTAATCACCTGATTAAAGTTTATTATTCATTTTAGCATATTATTGATTTAGTATTAATTTGTAGGGTGCGTTAGCGACAGCGTAACGCACCACAAATCCTCGTTTATCCTCGTTCCCAGGTTCTACCTGGGAATGCCATCAAAAGGCTCTGCCTTATGCTAACATTAATATGAGACAGAGCCTAATTAACTGCATTCCCTGTCTCTGACAGGGAACAAGTATTAATCTAGTAAAGATTGTATTGGTTTTCTGGCCTATATTTGGAAAATTGACAAAGGTATTGACTTATTTAACCCATTTTTATTAAGTCTTGCTTGACTTACATTTAAAATAAGATATAATATAATATATGTTATGGTGATAATTATGTCTAACCTATCCTTAGAACGCAATCAACTTAAACAAACCCTGAAAGAATTAATAATAGAACTTTTTTCAGAAAACAAAGAAGAATTTTCAGCTTTATTTACGGAAATAATTGAAGATATTGCCTTATCAAAAGCTATTGAAGAAGGAGAAAAAACAGAATTAACAGATAGAGAAACAATTTTTGCAATTTTAAACCAAGAACAATGAAAACCGAATTTAGGAAAAGTTTTGATTATTGGTTGAGAACAAAAGTAACATCTGTTAAAACAGGATATATTGAATATTGGACTCCCAAACAAATTGACGTACCCAAGGAAATTGAAAGAGTATTAAAAGCCATGAATAATTAAAAAATAAAATACTTTTCAAACAATTAGTAGTATAATAATCCAAGATACTAAGGAGTTAATTATATGCAAATAAAACTTAAATCAAAAGTTGATGCACAAGGTAAATTATTGTTACAACTTCCCCAACAATTAGCTAATCAAGAATTAATTATTATTATTACTGATGCTTTTGAAGAGAACATACCAACACCACAAGAATTAGGATATCCTGCGGATTTTTTTGATAAAACTGCTGGAAAGTGGGAAGGTGAGGTTTTAGTTAGAGAAAATTTAGTTGATTGCGATCAAAGAATTTGGGATATTGAATGATGATTTACTTATTAGATACTAACACCTGCATTCAATATTTAACAGGACGTAGTGAAAATGTAATTAATAAATTTAAAATTACTCATCGTGAAAATATTTGTTTGTGTGATGTTGTCAAAGGAGAATTATACTATGGGGCTTGTCGTAGCGTAAAAAAAGAGCAAAATTTAGCTTTATATGAGTTATTTTTCTCTCAATATATCAGTTTACCTTTTGATGGAAAAGCAGCTATAATTTATGGTGAAATTCGTTTTCAATTATCAAAGTTAGGTACTCCTATCGGTGCTTATGATTTTCAAATTGCTGCCATTGCATTAGCTAATAATCTTATTTTAGTAACTCATAACACTAGAGAATTTCAAAGGGTTGAAAATTTACAACTTGAAGATTGGGAAGTATAGTCTTTGCCATGATACTTATATATCATTTACAGATTTCTCCAAATCTTCCCTCAATCTTATGCGGCCACTAACTCCCGTCTCATTAATGCCAAAAATATGATGAATTACATGAGGATACTTGTCTCTAGCCATTTTACTAGCTACTTCCTTATCCTGATCAATAAAATAATCACCACTATCAGGTTCAATCGCAATGTACCAACCATAATATTTATCTAATATTTCTGGTTTTAAACGTTCAAAAATTACCCAACAACGCTCATAAAATGCCTCTCTTCTAGCCCTATCTTGGGCTTTTTGTTCATCAGTCCATTGAATTTCAGGAAATACCCTCCCACGTCTAACAACTCTTTGGGGTGTAGATTGTGTCATGATTAATCACCTGATTAAAGTTTATTATTCATTTTAGCATATTATTGATTTAGTATTAATTTGTAGGGTGCGTTAGCGACAGCGTAACGCACCACAAATCCTTGTTTATCCTCGTTCCCAGGTTCTACCTGGGAATGCAATCAAAAGGCTCTGCCTTATGCTAACATTAATATGAGGCAGAGCCTCATTAACTGTATTCCCTGTCTCTGACAGGGAACAAGTATTTAAGTAATTAAACTTCGGCTTTTGACTGATTCAAATTAACCACATCCTGCAACCTGGAAATTACAAAAGACTTCTCCAAATAAGACAACAAACCACCAGCCTTTGGACCTTTTTCTTTATTCAAGAAAGATAGATACAAAGCCTTAAAAGCCATTGGTTGTTGAACCCCTAACTCCTTAGTAGTCGAGAAAATTATAGTTTGTAATTCCTCAGCTTCCCAGTTACCAATATCCTGCAAATTCTCCATCAATTTTTGCAAATAAGCAACTTGTTCTGAATTTAAATCATGAGCTTTTTCGGGAACTTGTTCCAAATAGAGAACTAACTTGTCTTCCTCGTCAGCATAATCTTGTAACCACTTTTTAGCCGCAGCAATTCTTTGATCAATAATTTGTTGATCATACTCATTTAAAGGCTGTAAACTGCGTTGGACAACTTCTTCCTGAATATTTAAACGGGGAACTTGCAACAGAGAAATTAATGTACTAAAATCAAACGGTTGGAAAGTTTTAATTTCATCCCCTAATTGGGCGTAAAATAAAGACATTAATTCCTCCGTTAATTCAGGAGTATGAGAATACTTATTAATTAAAGTGTCGTAATCTCTAAATAACCGGGTAGTAGTTTCATAATTTGGTGCAAAATTAATTACTGTTTTCGGTTGAGTTCTTAACATCAAAAACCGCAATAATTCAGCAGGTAATAAATCAGCAATTTCCCTAGCACTCGAACCCACACCCTTAGAAGAACTCATTTTTGTCCCATTCACAAGAATAAATTCATAGGGAGAATGGAAAGGAGGTTGTTTTTGTAAAACCTTGCGACTAATAGCATTAGCAACATCACGAGAACCACCTTTTTGAGAATGATCCTTCCCGGCCATTTCAATAGTTACACCCAATATATCCCATTTAGCTACCCATTCAACTTTCCAAGGTAATTTACCATTACCATTAAAAGGAGAAACCCACCCGGAATGTCCACAACCTTTTACATAATCAACACCATCAGGTTTACAGGTGTAAAATACTTCTGAACCGTTATAATCTGTAGTGACAGTAGTAGCGATTTTACCGCAATTTTCACAAACAACTTGAAAAGGATACCAATTATTTGCACGTTCAGCTTTACTTACTTCCTTATAAGCTTCCCGCACTAAATGAGCATTTTTCAGGAAAATATCAATATGGGAATTAAGTTTTCCTGAACGATATAAATCACGTAAAAAATACGTTTCTGGTTTAATTCCTAAATATGCAAAAATTTCAAAAAACTCACCAATAAAATACTTAGCATAATCTTCCGCACCATCACCAGGAGAAGGAACATTACACAGAGGAAAACCCAAATAAGGCTGAAATTTTTCTTGATCTAAGTATTTAGGAACAGTATCCAGCGCATCATAATCATCTACACCATACAGAAATTTGACGGGCTTCCCTGCGTGTTTCAAAGCACGGTAAATAACGTCGTGAATAACCACACCACGCAAAGACCCAACGTGTACCCTTCCTGAAGGAGTCTTAGAATCATTAACTACTTGTTGACCTACTGCGTCAGCAGCAATTTTATCAGCCCAAAACATTTATCTTTTATGATTTCACAATCTCTCTATTTTAACTGCTGTCATGAATAATAAAATTATTATTCCATAAATTGATTCATATTGATTGGTTCAAAATCCAGAAAACTTTCTAATGTGTAGCTTTCCTCTGTAATTTGTACCTTGATTCCCAACAAAGAAATGGTATACAGGACATTGAAAGTCAATAAGCTACAAGTTTGAATCACAAAGCCGCACCTAAAGGGTTTTACTGCTGTATGCGGAGGAATTATTTGGAGTGGGAAGTTTTTTGCAAATTTAATAAGGCTTTGTAAATTTGTCGCTTTAAGACATTGTTTTTTTCTTTTTCTAAAGTGATTTGATTGAATCTTTCAACACTGAGACCACTATCCTCAACTATTTTTTGAGACTGGTTACAGTAATTTACAGCAATGTCTTTTGCTTTATCGGGTAGTGCGTTGACAGTTTTAGGATCATTACAGATAACTTGGGGAACTTCTTTGCTAATAATAAGTTTTTTAATTTTCTCAAAGGCTTGTTGACGCATCGGCTCCACTGCTAATACAGCTTTTGCATACCTATCTACTTCTACATTATTGACGTTTAGGGTTTGAGCGACTACTTGATAACTGAAGACAAAAGTACCAGAAATCAGACTCGCAGTGGTAATAGTTGTCAAAATCAAAGGTTGAAAGAGAATTTGGTGTAAGCGATTGGTTGAATGAAGACGGTGAATTTCGATCATGATACAATGATAGATGACTAGGTGACACAGAAAGAAAATGAAGAATATGATAATGGGTTTGAATTATTTTCTCCCATCAAAGTTCCAGTCAAAATAGAATATATAGGACTTCTATTTAATTTTTGAATGTCGAGAGTTTCAGATCCTCGACTTCTGGAAGGAGTCAGTGGTATTATTGGCATAAATATCAATTACTGTAACATATTTGGCATAACTCAATAATTTTAGTTTGTAGTGTTGAAGTTTCGGATGCACCTTGCTTAAGGCTTACTTCCAATTCTAACAGCATAGGTAAGGCCAAGATGAGTTGCTTTAATGGCAGAGATTTCACTTCTTGCTGTATAAAATAGATTCGTTTAGGGTTAGTAATTTCCGCAAATTGAGCGATCGCTTGCGGGTTGCGCTCACCAGTTTCCATCATCATTTTCACTAATAACCAGGTGCGAAATTGACCAATGAGTGTGGCAACTATTCGTAGTCCAGGTTCGGCTGAATTACTGAGATCATTCAATATTCCTAAAGCTTTTGGCGTATCTCCAGTTCTAATAGCTGTTGCTAATTGTAAGGTATTTTGAGTAGTATTTCTGACTAACTCAGATACTATATTCACATCTAAAGGTTTGCGACTACTTTGGGTATAAAGACGTAATTTTTCTAGTTCATTGTAGAGAAGACGGGTATCATTACCTACTGATTCTGCTAATAGTTCGACGACTAGGGGATTTAATTTTAGTCCCAGAGTTTGAGCGGCCTGTTGAACTGATTGAACTAATAATTCTGTTTTCCAGGGAGGAATGAGGGGAAATTCACAAAATGTGGCAAATTGTTTGAGAAGTTTTGTACTTTTAAGCCGTTCATCTGGCTTGTTGCGACTGGTCAATAGTAAAGTAGAATCCGGGGGGATAACTTTAACAGTCCGTTGTAATTCTGCTAAGATATGATCCGGGCAGTTTTGGCTGATAGTTGTATTAATGAGCCAGACGAAACGACCACCAGCACCAAATGGAGGTGTCATTACTTGATTTAAAGCTTGGACAATAGAATCTGCTTGATCTGGGGGAAATGAGGTATAATTAAAACTTGCCCATAGGGGGTCAAGAACGCGCTCGCGCAAAATTACTATGGCTTTTTCCATAGCAAAATCATCTTCACCCCAATAAACATAAATTGGCATAGCAATTCAAAATTTAAAATCAATTTAGTCAAATCGAGTAATTTTCCCTACAATCTATCAAAAGAGCGCAAGGTGATCAAGATTGGACGACAACTACCAAACCTATTTAAACCGGGTAGCACGCATGACGCTACCAGAGGCCTACAAAACCCAAATTCAGCACATTCAAGAATCTTCTAAATTTAGGGTTCATGGTGGGGTCAGGGAAGCTGCTCCTTTTCCGGGTTATACTCTAATTACCCCACCCGCAGAGGAAGATAGCAATAACGCTGCTTTCTACAGCCAAATACAAGCCTATCAACAGCAACTACTAGAGCTACCCATTAGTGGTGATTTGATTGTACCGGTTCCTGCTGCTAGTTTTCATCTGACAGTAGCAGATTTAATTTGGGACAGTGCTTTTGATCATGCTTGTAAAAAAAATCCGCAATTCGCTCAAGAGTTAAATTCTCAGTTAGCTGAAAGGTTTCAACAATATCAAGAGTTGATGACAAAGGGATCTCATTCCATCTCTTGGCAAATGTTAGGATTAGTTGTTATGCCTAGAGCTATAGGTGTGTGTTTAGTACCCAAGGATAAACGTTCTTATGAGAAAATTATCCAATTCCGGCGGATAATTTATCAAAATCGCAGATTAATGGGTTTGGGTATTGAGCAACATTATCATTTTACAGCCCATATCACCTTGGGGTATTTTGGTGAAATTTCACCGGAATTAGACCGAGTAAAACTTAGTGATACACTTTCTGATTTTAATCAGTCATTGTCATTAAATATCCCAGATTTCCTGCTTAATAAGGTGGAATTGCGAAAATTTGACGACATGACTCACTATTATCGTCAACCAGACTGGCCGAGTTTAGATTTTTAAGACTAGGGGCGAATATAATTCGCTACTATAAAACCAGAGTCCGTCGGCGCGGAATGAAAAAAACAAGTGGCGAATATAATTCGCTACTACACAAACCAAGTCCGCCGACACGGACTAAGACAAGATAAATATTTTCAACCCTTATTTGTGTATAAAAACCTAAGTTAATTCGCTAAAGGTATGGATATTTGCAGCCTAGTTAACTGTGATCTGGCTTTGTCTTGGGTGAATAAAGGTAAAATTTCTAACTTTCCTCCCATTAAATCTACTAGGGTTTGATTACATAAAAGTTTCATTGCTGGTGACAGAACTATATTTGTCTCAAATGTCGGATTTTCCCCTTTCATTAAATCCATAGATTCACTGGTAATTACAGCATCATTTGGTATATCTAAGCAAATATTTACAAAATTAGCCGTGGACGATAAATGACTAGAAAGATAAATATTACCTGTTTCTATTTGCTCAATTGTACTCTCTATTAAATTGATTAATATCTGTTTAAGCCAGCGGGAATCTGCGAAAATGTAAATTTTTGGATCTGGTGGTGATAAAGTAAAAGGATAATTACAATTGGCTGCTAATAAATAAGTTGATTTATAAACTTCCTCTAAAAATTCAGCTAATTGAAAACTGTGAATATCTAATTTATTTCTCCCAGATTCTATTTTGGAAATATTCAGAATTTCATCAAGTAGTTTTAGTAATTTGAGAGATTTTTCATGAGCTTGGCCAATAAATTCCCGCTCTTCTTCGGGATTTTCACACAAATCTGCTAAAATTAACTGATGTAATCCCATTATACTACTCAATGGCGATCGCAATTCATGACTAATTCTGGACAAAAACCCCGCTTTAAACTGACTCATTTCCTGGGCTTTATAGTATGCTAATTGGGTTTGTTTCAATTTTTGTAAAAGTTCATTTTCTCGATGTTGTGAAGCATTTAAGGTATTAATGGGCGAAGATTCACGAGATTCTAAAAGTAATTTATAAAAACATAAACCTATACCTATTCCTATTCCCAAATATAGCCAATTACTAAAATTCATCATGTTCTAATTTAATACTACCTTGTCTTAAAATCTGCCAATCTTTCCCTGTCCATTTAGCAACGGTGGAAGGGATTCCTAAACCTTGATATTCTACTGATTCTAAAGTCAGAACCTCTGGAAATTGAGATTGTATTTCTGCTTTTTTCTCCAAAGCAGGTTGACCTGATAAATTAGCACTAGTTGTAGCCATTGGACCTGTTTGCGCCAAAATAGTTTGAGCAACTTTATTATTTGGGACTCTAATACCAATGGTAGTTAAATCAGTAGTATTCATCACTTGGGGAATTTTGTCACTAGCTGGTAAAACTAAAGTTAACGCACCTGGCCAATATTTATTGACAACTTTTTGCCAAATTTGGTATTCTATCTGACTACCTTGAACATAATCCCACAAATCTTCAGCAATGGCCGCCATTAAAATCAATGGTTTATCCAAACTGCGCTTTTTAGCAGTATAAATTAATTCTGCTTGTTGCGGTATGGTCGCTAACGCGGGGACTGTATCTGTGGGGAAACTAATTAATTTTCCAGCTTTAGCAGCTTTGATCAGGATTTCTAGGGAAACTTCTGTCATATTTATATTTGTAAGTGAAAGTATGAATTGTGTTTCGCGCAAAGTCGCAAAGTCGCAAAGTCGCAAAGTTTAAGATTTTAATTTTTCCTTTTTCTAGTCTAATTCAGTAAGACTGATTTTTAACACAGCTTTTTTGCAAGCAATGAAAATTCAATTTTTGCTCAGGTTTGTGATTTTATTGGGTTTAGTGGAGACAATAACTGCTTGTGGTGTCCTCTCTACTTATGCTAATTATCAGTCTGATTCCTTACCCGCACCAACAATGAATAGTAATAAGTCTTTAGTAAAAAAAGTAATTCTTATCGCTAGGGAAGAAAATTTACCACCTTTGGGTGTTCCTATTGACCCTCAACGTAATATTGGCTTTGCTTCGGTCTTTTTACGTTTAGAAAATCCCCAATTAACTTCTGTCACTGTCAGGGTTACTAAGGTGGAAATTCGTAATTTATCAAATGAAGAGTTACAAATTTTTCAGCATTCACCCCAGGAAATTCAGTTAAAACCCTTAGAAAATTCTGAGGTGGTTTTGCAGTTGACTAATAAAAGTGGTTATATAGGTAGGGATCAAGTTAAAGCGATTGTTACCTATAAAATAGCAGAAGAAACTAATATAATCGAGTCAGAACCAGTTGAAGTTAGCCGTTAAGCTGTTCTCACTCTCAATATACATACCAGCAATTTTAATCGTCGAATAACATCCTAAAACCCTTTAACTCCTGTAAAACTTGATTTAGACATTTCTACGAGCTACAGCAAAACGCTCAATTCCGGCTAAATCAGCATGAATGGAAATATTGCTATAACTACCATGATTTTCTAACAATTCTGCCACGGTTTCTGCCTGTCCCGCCATCATTTCCACCAACCAAACGCCACCAGGACGCAAATAATCAGGGGAAACTGTGATTAAATGACGAATATGGTCTAAACCATCTGCACCACCGTCTAAGGCTAAATGTGGCTCGTGTTTAACTACTTCCGGTTGTAAAGTTAGGACCGTATCACTGGGAATATATGGCGGGTTTGATATCATGCCACTAAATTGACCTTTGAGAAATTCCAGGGGTTGCCACCAAGAACCGTGATAAAATTGAATCTGCTCCCAAAAACCCAAATTTTTAGCATTGGTTTGGGCTACTGTTAACGCAGCAGCACTAATATCTACAGCATGAATTGTGGCATTTGTCAATACCTCAGCTATGGAAAAAGCGATCGCTCCGCTACCAGTTCCCAAATCCGCCCAGTGTCCTGCTTTCATGTTATCATCAGCAGCAGCGATCGCTAGATCAATTAACATTTCTGTTTCTGGTCTGGGAATTAAGACTCCTTGGTTAACCATGAGTTGAAACTTGCGCCAAGATGTCATACCTGCTATATACTGCACTGGTAAACGATCATTTAATCGCTTTTGCCACAATTGTTCTAATTCTGTTAAAGACAATTGTATGGGGATTTGTTCCCAATTCTTGAAAGTTTCTAACCGCAACGCTAATCTGTCTAAATTCGTGATTGTTTGTAATAGCCAGTCTACTTCCATTGGAGGTATATCCGATGCTGTAGCGGCTTGAATAGACGCATTGCGCCACCGCCAAAGTTCTAAACCAGAAACTATTTGATTTGGCTCTAACATAATGGTAGTATGAGTTATGTTTCGCGCCAAGACGCTAAGGAGCAAAGACGCAAAGTTGGATATCAGAGGTTTTCTTTGGCTATTCAGTTTGAGAAACCATATCTTATGATTTCTGTTACACAATAGGGTAAATTAGTCAACCATTAAAAAATCTCTGTTTTTTATACTCCAATTTATCAAGACTGCTGATAAGACTTCGGGGTTGGGGATTATTTTTTCTTTTGTTGGTTTGAAGGTAGAGAACGAATAAATTCCATGGACTCCCGTGAAGGAAACAAAAAGATCTTACCAATAGCGGGATCATTGCTGCTATTGAGTGTGTTAATGACTCCATCCAAATCTACCACTTGAATTTCCGTATTAGCTGCTTCCTGTGGTTTAGCTTTTTTGAAGTCCTCTAAAAGCGCCACTGCTTGTTCTTTGTCGAAATAGAACGGAATATAACGTTCATTACTTTGGGAAATGGGAATTGTTAAATAGCTATTTCCCTGCTTCAATTTTGGTACAAACAAAGGAACACCATTAAATTGCTGTCCTGGTTTTCCACTGGAAGTTAAAATACTTTTAGCTGAGTCCACTTGTTGTTTTGTGGGTACTAAGGTAAAAATTACCGTAGGATCTTTTTTCTTTTTACTTTCTACTACCAATTTATAGTAATCTCCTAGAGAAATAGGTTTTACTTGAATGGTATTGGCTAACTGAGGATTGTCTTTTTTCAGCTTACCTTCCAGGAATTTTTGAGCATCTTGTTTACTAATAAAAAAGCCTATTTGGGAAATAGTTTTGGATTGATTTTTGGTGGAAATAACTACAAATTCCCCCTTAGGATTAGCAAGGGTAAATACTGGTACTTCTCGTAAAGTTTTTACTATTTGCTCCTGTGGTAACGCTAATGCAGTGGAGTTATTTATTCCTGATATTCCTGCAAATATCACACCTCCTGCAATACCTAATGTTATGCCCCAACGAACTAATAATTTCATGATCATTCCTGATGTCGCTAATTTAATTAATACCAGCAAATGCACAAATTGTCATATTTATGCACCAACAAGTAGCTTTGGTTACATAGCAAGCCATTTTAATTTCTGATAAAAAACCCATGGTAGCTATTTAGTATCAACTATTATCGAAATGTAATTTTATCAAACTTTTTGGTGGTGATGATATTATCACATAAAAGCTTTAAAAGCCTATTATATATTTTCTTTCGTGATCATGATGTTTTAGGGGGAATAGGAGGGAGATGTTTTACAAGACTCATGACCTATTACCCATGACGGCCTATCTTTTACACCTGACTGTACAAAAGATAATTATAAGGTTCTTCCAGAGATTGCACGGTACTGGATTTTATGTTATCTAAATAACGTACTAATAACTGAACTTGTGAAGAATTGGGACGATAGGAAAGATTACCTTGTTTTTCAAATAGGGGTGATATACCGGAGGACACAGAAGCTATAGCGTTGTAGTCAGGATTTTGTTGGGAGTTATGAGTCAGCCAAAGGTGGTCTGTAGTAGCGGGAATTAAACCTGGGGGTAGTTCACCTTCTAGAAAGGCCAATAATCGTTGTTGACAGATACGGGTATTAATACCACGGCGTTCAAATAAATGCAAGACTTCACCAAAAGATAAAGAACGTTCAGGTAATAGTTTGAGCAATTCAGAAAATAAGAAATAATCCGTGTATTGTTGCTTAGGTATATCTAGAACTTGGGGATGTAAAGGTAACATGGCTAAACCTAAGGCCACCCGACTACAATTGGGAGTACCATTTTCACTAAGATATAAGTCTTGAATAATCTTAGCATTAGGCAGTTTTTGCCGTAACCAACGGTTAATAGTACCTACAGAAGCCACACCACCGCTAATAATCACTTGATTAATAGCTTCAGTGGGAATACCACGGGCTACTAATAATTTATTCAGTTCTCGGTTCAGACGACGGACAAAGGGGACAAAAACTTGACTTTCCAAATCTCGGCGTTGTAATACCCAACTCTGGTCAGCAAATTCTAGGGTAAAGGTTTCTTGATGCTGTAAAATCAGCTTTAAAGCCAAAGCAGCATCCAATAAAGCTTGTCCCAGGACGGAACTTTCTAGACACTGCTGGAGACGAATCCGCGCTTGTGTATCTGGTTCTGCCACTTTAGGTAATGTCAATGCTTCTAAACCCAAATTAGAAAATTGCATTTCGTCTAAGCCGGGAATTGAAGGTTGCCAATGCCAAGGATTAATATTAGCAGATTCATGATCATCTTGTCCAGTTTGGCGAGGTTGGCGGGATTTTGGTGGTAGTAGTAACTGACAGATAATATCCTGTTCAATGCCCTTCCCGGAATAGGCAAAACTGTGGAGCATGAAATCTTTGTGTGTTAATTCTCCCAAATTTGCTGGTATATCTACCAGTGCCATTTCTGTAGATATTGCGCCAATGTTGATGGCTAAAGTGTTACCAATCACGGGATAATCACTAATTTTTAAGGGTTGTAAACCCTGATTTTCGCTGATTTGGATAGATTGGCCATTGACACTATCTAATTCTGGCAGTAGAGTAGCGATCGCTTCCTCGACAAAAAAGATTTGTTGAGGATGGGAGACAAGTTGACTGGTAAGAATTGCTTCCCGGATATTAAAGCGATATTGTTCAGTCCAATTAGCAGGACAAGTACAAATTACACCGGCGATATTCTTAATCACTTCAGAGAAAGTTTGTCTATTCATACCCACAGCATTAGCAATTAAAGCGGGTGTGGTGCTAGTTTGACTGGACTTTAAAGTTAACAGTAGTTTGGTGAGGGATCTAATGATCCAAATCAATGGACCTGCGGAAAATTCATTTAGTTGTAACATTGGTTCCCATTTTTGGCGTTCTTGCTGGTAGGGAACTGCTATTTGTAAATAAGGCTTTAATTGTGCTGAATAAAGATGATAGGGAACTGATGATTGAGGAAATGTTGATTCTCCGTTTTCTTCCTGATGAGTAGTTGCATTTGTAGGTAAATAAACTTCAGCAGGTAAACGGAATGATTGCTGGAAATCAGCATTACTAGTTGGATTTTCTGCTGACCAATAAATCGGATGAACTAATAATTGAGAACGATTCAATAAAGCCGCAGAAATTCCTGTTGTTCCTACGTCAATTCCTAAATACCAACTCGGATCTAAACTATCCCCTGAGACAATATCATTATTTTCATCATTGGGAATTTGGGGTTGAATAGCAGTAATTGGAGATTGCTGACTAGTAATTGGAGATGGGAAAAAATCTTCTTTTTCATCTTTTATGTCTGTTTCAGTTGTTAAATTTAAATCTACTACCTGATGAGAAAGTTCAGCATCTAAATCAGTTAGAGATTCCTGAGAATAATCTAAATAATCTAATGGTAGATCAAAATTATCCAACAAAGACAGTAAATCTCGCTCTGAAGCCTCAATAAAATAGTTATCCAAGCCCAAGTCCTGATTTTCGTATTCCGTGACTGGCGGTAATTTCACCACAGAAATATCTGCTGTACTAATTTCTGGATTATCCCATAGGTTTGATACTTCCGTTGGCATTTCTTCATTACCAGTATCAACCAGCAAATCGGTCAGAACTGTAATTGTATCAGCAGTATTTGGTTCTAACTCAATTGTTGCTTTACTCTCTTTAAGACTATGAAAAATTATTGTTTGGGAATTGTAGCTCTCATCATATTCTAATTGATCCCGAAGATTTGGCAATAGAAGCAAATCTTCTTTTAACTTGGGTGAGGTAACTGAAGGTCTGAGGTCAGTGCTGCTAGAAACTATCGGACTGCTGATTTCTGGTATTAATAAATCATTGCTAATAACTTCGGGAGCATTGGATAAATTTCCATCTTGTTCGAGCAGAGGATCATGGAAAAATGATAAATTTAATGGTGAAGAAATTTCCGTATTAAAGAAACTTGCATAGAGTTCATCTACTTGATCAGTAATTATTAACTGCAAATCCTTTGCCGATTTTGTTTGCTCCTTTAATAACTCAGTTTCCAAAATAATTGGTGCTATTTCTCCAGCAGAAATTTCTCTAGACACATCTTCCAAATTTGTTAATTGTTCCAGGTCCGGGGACTCAGTTATTTCAGGATGTACAATAGAAATTAACGGCTCACTAATTAGAGATTGCTGTTGTAAATACTCACTTAAATTATTCAGGAAATTTGCCATTAACTGCTCACCTTGCATCCCCTGACTGTGCATTTTTGCTACTGCTTGGGATAGGGAGTGATAATAGGTGTTAATATTACGCTCTAGAGCTTCAAAAACAATATTGACAGTTCCATCTAAGGAAAGCAAGCGTTCATCTAAATTACGTGCCAAATTTGCTAACTGTTCTACCCGTTCTGCTGATTCTAAAATAGGCTGAATGGTAGAAGTAATGGCTTCTAAATTCTCCTGATTAGGGTTGATTATAGTCCTAGAATTTGACTTTAAATGTGGGACTAAACGACCCATGAGGACCTCTAAGAATTGAGAAATCATCTCCTCTTGGTTTGCGAACTGCTGGCTTAAAGAAGAGTTTTGCAGCCGCTGTTGCTCTAATTGTCTAATTTCCTGAATTAGACTCGCTCTTTCTGCTAAGAGCCTTGATAATTCCGCTTGTAAGGGCTGAAGCAAAACCTTCAGTTCTTCTTTGATTTCTACTGTTTCAATATTACCTGCCTCTGTTGGGACTAAAGAAGACTCGAAGACGGGTGGGAGATGACTCTGTTGGTTAAATTGCGTCAAGAGGGATGATAATGGTTGTGTGGAAGATGGCCTAGTTGTTTCAGGTGGAACTTCGTCCTCTAATACTTCATCCTCTCCCAGTTGAACCAAAAAGTTACGGACTCGTTGTAAAATCTGTTTTTCCTGTTGTTCTTGCTTAGAGAAGAACTTAGACAGACCCTTGCCGCACTGGGACAGTAAGTGATCAATATCTGCAATTAGTTGGTGAATTTCATCAGTATGGTAAGTCACGTTAAATTACCTGAGCGTGGACATTAATGTGTAAGGTTTGACAATTGAGGAAGTTGGGAAAATCAAAATTCTAAATTTTCATATAGGGATTATATTTGGTTGAAATATACGTAGGGTGGGTAATGCCCAGGCTACACTACTTAATCTTGTTCAGAAATCATTAAATCATTTAGGATTCCTTTAGATCACTAATACCAATTCTATATGAGACTGCGCTATATTATCATAGGCGCAATTCATCAATTACCCCTAAAATATGGATAGGTAAAAAGCCGCACATACAATTTGTATTTGCCACAGGCTTTGGCGAAACCCTAGTTTAATTAATTTAATTACCCCATGAGTATTGTTAATTCCGTACCAGAAGAACCTGAGAAAGATACATCACTTGAGTCTCCTACCCATAGCCAATTACAGTACCAATCTCTCAAGGTTGAGAGTCCCTTAAAAATGGTAGAAACCGCTTTTTTAGCCAGTACTGCGAGTTTAATTTGGTTTATTAATTCTTATTTTCCTCTGGGTATAGTATTGCGCGTATTTTTTCCCATACCTATTGCTTTAGTATATTTGCGCTGGGGTAAACGCGCAGCTTGGATGGCTGCGGTGACATCTGGGTTACTCTTATCTGTGTTAATGGGACCTGTTCGCAGTTTATTATTTATCATGCCTTTTGCCTTTATGGGTGTCCTATTAGGGGCTACTTGGCATCGTCGTGTACCGTGGATTGTTTCGATCATTTTAGGGACGTTACTGGGGACTCTGGGGGTGTTCTTTCGACTGTGGTTTTTGTCCCTGTTATCTGGTGAAGACCTGTGGGTTTATGTGATTAATCAGGTGACAGAAATTATTGAATGGATTTTTTTACACTTGGGATTATTGATGACTCCCAATTTATTATTAATTCAATTAGGGGCGATCGCTTTGATTACTATCAATAATTTTATTTACTTGTTTATAGTCCATCTTGTCGCTTGGTTACTTTTGGACGCTATTGGCAATTCCATTCCCCGTCCACCCCGTTGGGTACAGGTATTGATGGATTATGATTAATATATATACACAAGTTCCCCAGGGGGAGGCATGGCTTCATCGCTATCGGGGTAAATTACCAATATTTGCCTGTATTTTAGGATTCACGGAAACAGGTTTAATTCCCGGTATTTCTGCGGCTGGTTTAACTCCAGAAGACCGACAATATACGGCTTGTGCTGATGCGGAATTTCTTTATTATGGCACTGAATATCACCCTAAGTATCCCCTCCCTCCCCTGACTTCGGGTGCGTCTCCTGTGCTGATTTCCCGGGCAGTGGTAGCTAATTTACACATCCCTGTTTACCTGTTTAATGCGGGATTGTTACATACTCCACCCATACCATTAATAGATTTAGGTGGTATGGCCGCCAGGTGTTTAAGTCAGGGTGAGGCTATGGATATAAATAAAGTTAAACACTTGTTAAAAGAAGGATTACACTGGGGTTCTCAATTAAGTTGTGATGCTGCTAATACGTATTTAATTTTAAGTGAGTGCGTTGTCGGTGGAACAACAACAGCTTTAGCTATTCTAACTGGGTTGGGTATTGATGCTGTTGGTAAGATTAATAGTAGTCATGCTGTATGTAATCATGAGCAAAAATGGGAGTTAGTGCAGACTGGACTAGCAAAAATACCGTCCTCAGTTGATCCTTTAGAGCTAGTGGCAGCGGTAGGAGATCCGATGCAAGTAGTAGTAGCGGGAATGGCGATCGCTGCTAGTCGGAATTGTGGGGTATTATTGGGAGGAGGTACGCAGATGTTGGCAGTATATGCTTTAATTCAAGCGATCGCCCATACATACTCTTTATCCTGGAAACCGGCAGAAATTGTCATCGGTACAACCCGCTGGGTAGCGGAAGATCCTACCGGTGCAACAGTTGATTTAGCCCAGAGTTTTAGTAAAAACAGTATTCCTCCTTTATTAGGGACAAAATTGAGTTTTGCTAATTCTCGGTATCCCCAACTTCAAGCTTATGAAAAGGGTTTTGTCAAAGAAGGTGTTGGTGCTGGTGCGGCCTGTATTGCTGCTTCCTTAGGTCAAAATTGGCAGCAAAATCAACTGTTAGCGGCTATAGAAGCGGAAATGGAACAACTTAGCAGCAAGGGAGAAACTAAGAAATCCTCTGTCTAAGTAACTGTTCTTCTAAGGCTGCAATGCGGTGATAGGCTGCGGTTAATTGGGTTGTTAACCGTTGAATTTGGATTTCTGGGGTTATTTGTCTATCTCTGGCTTGATAATTTATGTCTGGATAGACAATAGAATCTGTTAAAATATCCTTATGCTCCAATTCCTTTGATTTATATCCTTGAGGCTGTTTCTTGTCTAGATAATGTTCTATGGCTGGTAATTTCTCCAAAGACGAAGCTGACAAGGCTTGGGATAGCCGCATATCAAGCTTTTCAATTATTTCATAGATGGCATTAACTTTCAGGGTCAAGGTCAGAATTTGTTTTTCTAGTGATTCCATTTAAGACCTACATCGAAAAATATTTGATCTATGTTATTCACCTTACTGACGATTTTAGCTATACTTATGGATGATTTAACTTTTCATAATTTTTTCGCTCATAGAAGCGATTTTCATCTCCAAAGATAAATCAGATTTGATAAGTTAACCTATAGGAATGCGCTTTAATTACTGGAATAATTTGTTTAGACAGGCAAGAGGCAAGATAGCTGACTATGGCGATACTGTGCCAAGATAGAGAATCAACCACTGTATTGAGCAAAAGGAAAGCTGAAAAACGCCGTGCAGATTACATTCTTAGGAACGAGTTCTGGGGTACCGACAAAATCACGCAATGTTTCCAGTGTGGCGCTGAGGTTGCCACAACGGGCAGAATTGTGGTTATTTGACTGCGGAGAGGGGACTCAGCATCAAATTTTGCGAAGTGAGTTAAAAATTAGCCAACTATCCCGAATTTTTGTCACCCATATGCATGGTGATCATATTTTTGGACTAATGGGATTACTTGCTAGTTGCGGTTTAGCTGGTAATGTAGATAAAATTGATATCTATGGTCCATCAGGTTTAAACGAGTATTTACAAGCTGCTTCCCGTTACTCCCATACTCACTTTTCTTATCCCATTAAAGTGCATACTGTTCAAGCAGGGGTAATTTATGAGGATAATGAATTTACAGTTACTTGCGGTCTTTTGCATCATCGTATTCCTGCTTTTGGCTATCGAGTAGCAGAAAAAGACAGAACAGGACGCTTTGATATAGACAAAGCCAGGTCTTTGGAAATTCCTTCCGGTCCAATTTATGGAAAACTTAAACGCGGTGAAACGGTAACACTAGAAGACGGAAGAGTAATTAATGGTACTGAACTATGTGGACCAATAGAAATTGGACGAAAAATTGCCTATTGTACAGATACGGTCTATTGTGATGGTGCTGTAGAATTAGCAAGGGATGCAGATGTGTTAATTCATGAAGCGACTTTTGCTCATCAAGACTCAGAAATGGCTTTTCAAAGACTACATTCTACAACTACAATGGCTGCACAGACAGCTTATGGTGCAGGAGTTAATAAGCTAATTATAACGCATTTTAGTCCTCGGTATGCTCCAGGGAATATCATTGAATTAAAAGACCTGCTCAAAGAAGCGCGGGCTATTTTTCCTCAAACAATAATGGCTCATGATTTTATGGTTTATGATGTCCCTCGCAGACGAGAAATTGATTTAAATGGGAGTGAATAATTTCGCTATTATTCAATAATTTTCAATTATCCCTAATTTTTTCAGACTAATTATGAACAATATTCCCCAAATTGGACAACCAGCACCGGATTTTTCTACTCCAGACCAAAACAATAATCTCATTAATCTGGCTGATATAAATGAATGGATAATTCTCTACTTTTACCCTAAAGATAACTCACCTGGCTGTACCACCGAAGCACAAGACTTTACAAAATTATCTTTAGAATTTACCACAGCGGGGGCAAAAATTATTGGTGTTAGTCCAGATTCTGCGGTGTCTCATTGCAAATTTATTGACCAACATAATTTATCAATTACCCTATTAACTGATCCTGAACACAAATTAATAGAAGCCTATGGTGCATGGCGTTTAAAGAAGTTTATGGGTAAGGAATATATGGGAGTCAACCGTTCAACTTTTCTAATTTCACCTGATAAAATCATCGCTTATATTTGGACGAATGTAAAAACTAAAGGTCATGCTGAAACTGTACTCAATAAAATGCAGGAATTTGTAGTGTAGGGGGGGGAAATACCTCCTAAGTATACTTCAAAAACAAAATACAAGTCCTATATATGGGTAATAATCGTAATAATCATTATAGGGCAACTCAGAACAATTCAGAAGAACTGAAAACACCTTATAAAGTGATTTACTATTCTTTAATCAGTTCCACCCCAAGTCCACACAGGATTACCTATTTTCATTCCCTGCTTGATAACCATTAAAGGATAATTATTAGGATCAAAACCGCCCGCTAAATCAAGCATAAAATAAACTTTACCCTTCACAAAATGCAGCCGATAATGACTATTTCCAGCAGAAGCAAAGCATTGAGCATATTTCGGTTTTAATCTTCCTACCCATGTCGTACTAAAGCTATTACTTGTGCTGATAGAAATATTATTTGCGTACCCACTCAAATTCACAGAACCGTCGGTAGCAAAACTTCCCTCTCGATAAGGTTGGGGAATTTCCGTGACAATAACTTTATCTGGACAACTTTGTTTTTGCACGTTTTGACTATAAACTTTGAGTTCAATTTTATTTCCTCCCTTTTGTGCTTGGACACTAAAGGATGAGAATAGGGAAAGTAAAATCATACCTATTCCCATGGTTAAAGTTTTAAGTGGAATATTACGCATAAAGTTATCAAATGTGTTTGTAAGTTGATTTGCGCTGTAAGACTTTTTCTGAAATTACGGTACTTTTTATATTTATCCCAAAAATATCTATTTAGGAAAATAACGATACAGCACTTCCCGATGTTATGAGGTACAAGAACCCCACCCCCAACCCCCTCCAATATCAAAAGTTTATCCTTTTCTTCCCCCCGCAGCGGGGGGATTGAGGGGGGTGCGAGGAGGGGGCTTAAGATGTACCTCATAAGAGCGGAAACCCCTGTAAATTTCTTGATGGTGTAAAACTATTTCAAAAATTAATCTTTGACCATCAAAAATCATACCAAGACTACAATCATCATCAGTAATCATTTTTTGTCTCACGCAGAGGCGCAGAGTCGCAGAGAGAAATCAAGAGTGTGGTATAAATAAATGATAAATGCTCAAGACTTACGCAAAATATCTCTCAAATCCTCATTTCTCCGTGACCTCTGTGCCTGGAGTGGTTCGTTATTCCATGAATCTTGCGTAAGTCCTAATGCTGTCAAAGTAAAAAACCCTCAATAAATTAACCGAAGGGTTATTAATAAAAACTACGTCTTACCTACCCATCAAAACTCCTTCCGCGCTCTTCTTTGCGCCTCTGCGTCTGTGCGCGAGAAAAAACTCTTATTCACCTCAAACCACCAACTTCACATCCTGTAACGGTAAGGTAATAAAAGCCATATTTAGTAAAAATAAACAAAATAGATGACATCCATAGAATCCCACAAAAAAGCCAAAGCCCTCAAACCCGGAAGCGTGCGCCCCGCCAAAGAACTCTGTAGCGAATGCGGACTATGCGACACCTACTACATCCACTACGTCAAAGAAGCGTGCGCCTTCATTACCCAAAGAATAGACGAACTAGAAACCACCACCCATAACCGTCCTCGCAACTTAGAAGACGAAAACGAACTCTACTTTGGTGTACACCAAGAAATGATGTCCGCCAGAAAACAACAACCCATTGAAGGCGCACAATGGACAGGAATAGTAAGCAGCATAGCCATAGAAATGCTCAATCGTGGCTTAGTTGAAGGCGTAGTTTGTGTCCAAAACAGCAAAGAGGACCGCTTTCAACCCATGCCCATAATAGCCCGCACTCCAGAAGAAATACTAGCCGCCAAAGTCAATAAACCCACTTTATCCCCCAACCTGTCTGTATTAGAACAGATAGAAAAATCGGGAATGAAACGGTTATTAGTCATTGGAGTAGGTTGTCAAATCCAAGCATTACGCGCCGTCGAGAAAAAACTCGGCCTAGAAAAACTCTACGTACTGGGAACACCCTGCGTAGATAACGTTACCCGCGCTGGACTGCAAAAATTCCTAGAAACCACCAGCCGTTCCCCGCAAACAGTTGTGAGTTACGAATTTATGCAAGACTTCCGAGTTCATTTCAAACACCAAGACGGATCAGAAGAGACAGTACCCTTCTTTGGCTTAAAAACAAACGTGCTGAAAGACATATTTGCCCCGTCATGTATGAGTTGCTTTGATTACGTCAACTCCCTGGCCGATATAGTCGTTGGGTATATGGGCGCACCTTACAAATGGCAATGGATAGTAGTCAGAAACGATACAGGCAAAGAAATGTTAGAACTAGTTAAAGACCAATTGGATACCCAACCCGTCATATCCCAAGGAAACCGCAAACCAGCAGTACAGCAAAGCATCCCAGCTTATGATCAAGCAGTTACCTTACCCATGTGGGCTGCGAAACTAATGGGAGTCGTCATAGATAAAATCGGACCCAAAGGACTCGAATATGCGAGATTTTCCATAGATTCCCACTTTGCGAGAAATTATCTGTATGTAAAGCGGAATCATGGGGAGAAATTAGCAGCGCACGTACCGGAGTTTGCGAAGCGGATAGTGGGACAGTATAAGTTACCGGAATAGGGTCTCACGCAAAGGCGCAAAGACGCAAAGGTAAGAAGCGTCTTTGTCCTGATTTTACAAGTTGTTGACAATGCGGGAGATTCCATCTTTGATGAGGAATGATCCGAAGTTGATGAGTAAGCCAAGGCGTTTATCAGCGAGACGAAGGTAAGTTAGTAGTTGCTTTTTATGCACTGGGTGAACGGTTTCTACAGATTTAAGTTCGATAATGACTTTGTTTTCAACTATTAAATCAGCCCGAAAACCTACCTCCAAATGAACATCTTCATAAACCACAGGTATGGGTTGCTCCGCTTTTACCTGCAGGCCTCGCTGTCCTAACTCATATTCCAAAACAGACTGATAAACAGATTCCAACAAACCTGGTCCCAACCTTGTATGAATCTTATACGCAGCATTAACAACTTCCCTTGCAATCTCATTCTCATTCATATCCACCTTCTTCCTTTGCGTCTTTGCGCCTTGGCGTGAGGATTATTCTATATTTATCACCGCCTCAATAGCCGCTTGTAAAGCGATAGATACATGAGTCCAATGTGTACCACCTTGGCAATAGACAATATAAGGTTCTCGCAATGGACCATCTGCGGATAATTCTAAGGTACTCCCTTCGATAAATGTCCCTCCAGCCATGACTACTTGGCTTTCGTAGCCTGGCATATCGTCGGGTATGGGGTCTAGATAAGAGCCGATGGGTGAATGCTGCTGTATGGCTTTACAGAAGGCGATTAGTTTTTTGGCTGAACCAAGTTTAATGGCTTGAATCACGTCTCCTCTGGGTGCTAATGGTGGGGGGTTGACTGGATAACCCAGTTTGTCAAATACATAACCCGTCAGGTATGTTCCTTTCATGGCTTCCCCTACCATCTGCGGCGCTAAAAATAATCCTTGGAATAAGAGGCGGTTTTGATCAAAGGTCGCCCCCCCTTGGCTACCAATTCCAGGGGCTGTCAGTCTACAAGCTGCTGCTTCTACTAGTTCGCTCCGGCCAGCTATGTAACCACCAGCACTGACGACTGTACCTCCAGGATTTTTGATCAATGACCCGGCTATGAGGTCGGCACCAATATGGGTTGGTTCTTGGGTTTCTATAAATTCGCCGTAGCAGTTGTCTACAAAGCAAATGGTGTGGGGATTTTGCTGTTTGACTATCTGAACAATTTTTTCGATGTCGGCTATGGAAAGGCTTGGCCGCCATGAATATCCGCAAGACCGTTGAATCAATACTAACTTTGTGTTGTCGGTAATGCTAGTGGTTAAGTTTTGCCAATCTATTTTTCCTTGATCAGTTAGTTCTAATTGGCGGTATTTTATGCCAAAATCAAGAAGAGAGCCTTGGCCTTGTCCCCTCAAGCCAATCACCTCTTCCAATGTATCGTAGGGAGAACCAACCACTGCTAACATTTCATCCCCAGGACGAAGTACACCATACAGCGCACAAGCGATCGCATGAGTTCCCGAAACAAACTGCACTCGCACCACCGCAGCTTCAGCACCCATTACTTGGGCAAAAACTTGATCTAAGGTTTCTCTTCCTAAATCATCGTGTCCGTAGCCACTTACGCCCGCAAAATGGTGCGCTCCCACTCGATGATCACGAAAGGCATCTAATACTCTTTTCAGATTATGCTTGACCTGAGCGTCAATAGCGGAAAAAATTTCTAATAGCGCCTGTTCTGCTTCCCGCAGCTGTTCAAAGCTGTTCATCATTTCCTCATTGAAAAAAATAAAATAGATATGCGGATTTTAGGATCGCGCAGACTAGGCTGAACAATTTCTATTCAGGTTACTGCATGACAATTGCTACTTCTAAACATCACATTAACTGGGTTAATACCCTATTTTTCGTTGCATTACACGTCGGCGCTCTGTTTGCTCTAGTTCCTAGCAATTTTAGCTGGAATGCAGTTGGTGTTGCTTTATTGCTTTACTGGGTGACTGGAGGTTTAGGTATTACTTTGGGATATCACCGTCTTGTCACTCACCGCAGTTTTCAAACACCTAAGTGGTTAGAGTATCTTTTGGTGATTTTTGGAACACTGTCTTGTGAAGGTGGTCCTATTGAATGGGTGGGAACACACCGCATTCACCACTTACATTCTGATACTGAATCTGATCCCCATGATTCAAATCAAGGTTTCTGGTGGAGTCATATGGGTTGGATGATTCATTTCGCTCCCGCTCACGATCAAGTTCCTCGCTTCACTAAAGACATTATTGATGACCCAGTTTATCAGTTTTTACAGAAATATTTCATTTTCTTACAAATTGCTTTGGGTTTGGTCTTATACTTCTTAGGCGGCTGGCCAATGGTGGTCTGGGGAATTTTTGTCCGCATTATCTGGGTTTATCACTGTACCTGGCTAGTCAATAGTGCTACTCATAAGTTCGGCTACCGTACTTATGAGTCTGGAGACAAATCAACTAACTGTTGGTGGGTTGCTATCCTCGTCTTTGGCGAAGGTTGGCACAATAATCACCACGCTTTTCAATACTCCGCCCGTCATGGTTTAGAATGGTGGGAAATTGATCTGACTTGGATGACCATTCAGTTATTACAATTACTCGGTCTAGCTACAAATGTGAAGCTGGCAACCAAAAAAGCATAATACAGATTTTATGCCCAAAGTCAATAGTTTTATAGTCATTTTGGCTTGAGACTATTGGCTTTTTGCGTGCAACTGCGGCAATTTTTGATCGGAAATTTTTAATTTCTTAATCACTATCCTAAATGATTGTTAAGTTGCTATAATCTCAGAAATTAATGTTACAAAACTTTGCAGCAAGTTACTTTTCTTAGTAATCTTGTGTGGCATTCTGTTGTTTTTCAGGTATTCATGACTACATCAATCATTAAAAGTCAGGAAATAGCGGTCTCCACAGACCTTGGTAAAGACCAAATCAAACTCAAACATATTATCAAAAGTCTCCCCAAGGAATGTTTTCAGAAAAATAGTCGCAAAGCGTGGACAACTGTAATTATCAGCTTATCTATGGCTGCACTAGGCTATTATTTTTTAGCCATTTCCCCCTGGTTTCTTTTACCCCTAGCTTGGATTTTTACAGGAACGGCCTTAACAGGTTTTTTTGTGATTGGTCATGATTGTGGTCATCGTTCCTTTGCGAAACGTCGCTGGGTAAATGATTTAGTCGGACATTTCTTCATGATGTTCCTCATTTACCCCTTTCACAGTTGGCGGATTAAACATAATCATCACCATAAACATACTAACAAGCTAGATGAAGATAACGCTTGGCATCCCATTAGAACGGAAATTTTTACAAATTGGTCTAAAAATAGACAGTCCGCTTTTGAGTTGTTCCTGCGTCAACGTCTTTGGTGGGTAGGTTCTATTGGACATTGGGCTGTTGTCCATTTTGATTGGCGCAATTTCCAGAAAAAAGACCAAGCTAGTGTTAAACTTTCTGTGGCTGTGGTAGCTTTATTTGCGGCTGTTGTTTTCCCAACTTTAATTATTACAACTGGTGTTTGGGGATTTATTAAATTCTGGTTTATTCCCTGGATGGTTTACCATTTTTGGATGAGTACCTTTACTATTGTTCACCACACCCTTCCAGATGTTCCTTTTAGCACTGCTGACAAATGGAATGAGGCCTTAGCACAGCTATTTGGCACAATTCATTGTGATTATCCTCAGTGGGTAGAAATTCTTTGCCACGATATTAATGTTCATGTTCCCCATCATATTTCTACTGCTATCCCTTCCTATAATTTACGGTTGGCTTACAGCAGTATCAAGGAAAATTGGAGACCTTATCTCCATGAAGAATATAAGTTCTCCTGGGATTTGATGAAGGAAATCACTAATCAATGTCAACTATATAAAACTGATATTGGTTATGTCACTTTTGATGAATATCGTGCAGAAAGATCATAAAATATTAATGTTGGGTATGAACTCTGACGTATGAATTAATTACTTCTCGTTTCATCACCAATTTTTTCAGCCAATATTCCCAAGTCTAACTTCCAGAGGTAACTAAATATAACCTCTGGATTAATTTCTAATTTACAATCAATCAACTAACCTAGTGCAATTAGATACAATCCAGTTCAATCAAAAACCTAGTCCCGAATCTTTTGAAGGTCAAGAAAAATTACCCTTTACTCTTCAAGATTTAAAAGCTGCTATTCCCGCTGAATGTTTTCAGCCTAATGTGACTAAATCACTCTATTATTTCTTTCGTGATGTTCTAATTATTGGGCTGCTATATGCAGTGGCTAATTATCTAGATTCTTGGTATTTTTGGCCGGTTTTCTGGTTAATGCAAGGAACTATGTTTTGGGCTTTATTTGTAGTTGGACATGACTGCGGACACCAATCTTTTTCTAAGCATAAATGGTTGAATGATTTGGTTGGTCATCTCTCCCATACTCCCATTCTCGTTCCTTATCATGGTTGGAGAATTAGCCACAGAACTCACCACAAAAATACAGGCAGCTTGGAAAATGATGAAAGCTGGTATCCTGTCTCTGAATCAGAGTACAATGAGATGCCTTTATTGCAAAAAATAGGGCGTTTTTATGTGTTCTTATTGGTTTATCCAGTGTATCTGTTTAAGCGTTCTCCCGGTAAAGAAGGTTCTCACTTTTCTCCCAGTAGTCCACTGTTTAAACCCTCAGAGAAGTGGGACATAATCACTAGTACCACGCTTTGGATTAGTATGGTAGCTTTACTAGGTTTTCTGACCTATCAATATGGTTGGATTTGGTTGTTGAAATACTACGCTGGACCTTACATTGTCTTTATCATTTGGCTGGATTTGGTGACTTTTTTACACCATACTGAACCGGGAATTCCTTGGTATCGTGGGGAAGAATGGACTTTCCTGAAAGGGGCAATTTCTAGTGTTGATAGGGATTATGGTATTTTTAACCACATTCATCATGATATCGGTACTCATGTAGCTCATCATATTTTCTTAAATATGCCTCACTACAATTTGTTGAAAGCTACTAAAGCAATTAAACCAATTATGGGTGAGTATTTTCACGAATCAAAAGAACCAATTTGGAAGTCTTTATGGAATTCTGCTATTGGTTGTCATTTTGTTCCTGATACAGGTAGTAAGGTTTACTACACTTCTAAAAATCAGAATGTCAGGTAAATTGACACTCACCGAACCTAAAGGTTCGGTGATTAATTCATCCACTTAAATCAGCAAGCCCTACTTAATAATCTAAATCAAATTAATCACACAAATCATAGTAATTAAGGTACTAAAAATAACTGTTTTTCCAAGTTGTTCATGATAGGTATAGATTAACCGCTTCACTGCAAGTGAAACCCTAAACATGAACACCAATATAGATAATTTTAACTCGGTTCGTAAACCTAAAATTTTCAATCAATCAGCTAGTTTTGTGGAAGGTTGGTATTGGGTATTACCTTCTCAATCTTTGCAGGTAGGTGATGTCAAAGCCGTGACAATTTTGGGGAAAGATTTAGTAGTATATCGTGGTAAAGACAGACGTGCGATTATTTTAGATACTTACTGTCCTCACATGGGTACGAGTTTAGCTGAAGGTAAAATTGAGGGTAATGAATTACGCTGTGTTTTACATCGGTGGAAATTTGATGGAGAAGGTATTTGTGTTGATATTCCTTATTTAGATGAACCCCTACCTGTCAAGGCTAAAACTTGGCCAGCAGCAGAACAATATGGGATGATTTGGGTATGGACTGGAGAAACTCCTCAACAACCCTTACCTTTTGTTTTAGATTGGGAAAATCAAGAATTTGATTTTTCTCTTGGTTCTCAATTTAGTATTAATTGTCATCCCAATGTGCTACTGCTTCAGGCTATTGATACTCAACAAATTAATATAGTTAATCAATTACCATTAAAGATGGTTTTGGAAAAACAAGAACTCAATCAAAATGCGATTGTTTTTAGCGCAATTACCAATATTAATAGTAAGTCATTTTGGTTCAATCTCTACCGTAAGTTTTTTAATAATTCTGTTAGTTACAGTGTTTGTTATTGGTATGGGACAACTAGTATAGTTTCCTTTGGTAATGAGTTTACCCATCTACATATACTATTTACGACTCGGGTATTACCAGGGGGAAAAACTGAAGGACAAACATTATTAATGTGCAAAAAACGTAAAGGTATTTTAGGAAAGTTGATTAATAAATTTATATTACGGGTGGGGAAAAGAATTAGCGATCGCTTACTCAAAACCAATGATAGAATTTTACAGACTATGCAGTTTTATATAAAAACTCCTATCAAAGCCGATTTGTCAATTATCCAGTTTATTAACCATTTAGAACGACAAAAACCCCTAACTCATGAAACTTGGCTATTACTAAGAGAAAGGGAAAGGGAGGAGGAAGTGCGTGAGGAAAGAGAAAAACGTGAAAAATGGCGGGATGAGTTAGTTAATGATTAAAAAATCCCTATTTTAACAATAAATTAGAGATCTGACTGATTTTATCAAGTATTTCGGTCCTATCGTCTTGGGGTCGGAGTATTATTACCATGTCGTCTGCATAACGGATTGGTGGTTCTCTTACTCCCCCCTCTCGCATCTTTGTATCTATATTTTTCCAGAGGGTCTATCACCTCACACCCTTTGTCTATCTTGGTTTTATCTTGCTTGTCGCCCCCTCAAGATTATACATCAGGAACGAAAATAGCGATCGCTTGAGGAATCACCCGAAAAACAGCGGGAGTATAGGTTGTGATTTCTCCGTCAGTATTAATAGAATGAGGCTTGCGGGTATATACTGTAATTTCCTGACCATAAAGGGCGCGGACATTTGGCCATTGAATATGTCGCCCTCGACGCATGGCTGGAAGTAGGGGGAGAATTTGCCACCAATGATCAATTTCCAAACTATAAAGATCCAGTCTTTGGTCATCTATAGCAGCATCATGAACTATAGCCATACCACCACCATAATAACGGCCATTACCCACAGCAATTTGTACAGTTTTCACTAAAAATGATTGGTCATTGATGCGAATTTCTGCACTAAAAGGGCGAGATTTCCAAATTACTTGCAACGCGATAACAGCATAGGCAAATATACCCCAACGGCGTTTAATTTCTTTAGTCAATTGTTGAGTAATATTGACACTTAACCCCAAACTAGCAACATTAAAGAAATACTTATTATTCACCCAACCTAAATCAATTCGTCGTAACTTTCCCGCTGCGATAATTTTACAAGCTTCCGGTAGAGAATTGGGAATAGCCAAAGTTCTCGCTAAATCGTTAGCAGTTCCTAAAGGTAAAATTCCCAAAGGTAATTGAGTCTCAATTATTGCTTCTATAGCAGCATTAAGTGTACCATCACCACCACCGATAATTACTAAATCTATTTCCTTTTGATAGTGGCGAATAAATTTACCTAATTGTGTAGCATCTTGAGTAGATTCTGCAATTATTGTTAAACCCAGGCGATTTAAACAATTTATTACTTCTTGGTACCGTTCTTGTCCTTGACGAGAATGACGATTTACTAACAATAGGGCGCGGGTACTCATTAGTAATTTCCTTTAATCACAATTCATCAGGTTGCAATAAAAACGCCCCTGAATCTATGGGATTATTTCTCATAAACGTGGTGCGTTATGTCGCGTATTTAATTTAATAGCCCCATTTTATCATTTTTTAGCGATGTTAACGCACCCTATATACTTTATTTCCGTAGGTTGGGTTTTCTCTAACCAACCTACATGACCACGTGACTAACCGACATCATCATGGGCGAAACGGTTAAACAAGAAATCTAAGGCATAATTTCGCAATTGATAATATTGCGGATCTTCCATAATTCTGGCTCTATCTCTAGGACGAGAAAAAGGAATTTCCATCACTTCCCCAATTTTTGCATGGGGTCCATTGGTCATCATGACTAACTTATCCGCCAAAAATAAAGCCTCATCAATATCATGGGTAATCATCAAAACTGTACAACGATTATCACCCCAAATTTTCAACAATTCCTCTTGTAATTCTTCCTTGGTAATTGCATCTAACGCCCCAAAAGGTTCATCTAAAATTAGCACCTTGGGACGAATAGCTAAAGCCCTGGCAATAGATACCCTTTGTCTCATACCTCCAGACATTTGCATGGGTTTCTTTTCCATTGCGTCCCCTAAACCCACCATAGCTAAATGTTCTCTGACAATAGCCCTTTTTTCTGCTTCTGGCTTAGTAGGATAAACTGCATTTACAGCTAAATAAATATTTTCAAAAGCTGTTCTCCAAGGTAATAAAGCATAGTTTTGAAATACCACCATTCTATCTGGACCTGGTTTAGTAATTGGGTTTCCTTCTAATAAAACTTGTCCAGTGGTAGGAAAGTTAAAACCAGAAACCATGTTTAATAACGTTGATTTACCGCAGCCAGAATGGCCAATAACGCAAATAAATTCACCTTTTTCGACGTTGAGATTAACACCATCAAGAACGGTAAATGGTCCTTTTTTAGTGGGATAAATTTTACAAACTTCTTTAATTTCTAGGAAGGGTTGACGGTTAATTTTGTTAGTGGTTTTGAGGTTTTGCATTGTTTAGTAATTGGTAGAAGGTTTCGTGCCAAGTAAAAAAGAGATTTTATTATCTCGTTCCCAGTCTCAGGCTGGGAATGCTATCAAGAGGCTCTGCCTCTGGTATAATTGAAGTGTAATCGAAGGCAGAGCCTTCTGTAATTCATTCCCATACAGAATATGGGAACGAGAAAAAATGATTTTGTTAGTTTTGTGGGATGGGCATCTTGCCGATGATTTTGTTAGTTTTGTGGGATGGGCATCTTGCCGATGATTTTGTTAGTTTTGTGGGATGGGCATCTTGCCGATGATTTTGTTAGTTTTGTGGGATGGGCATCTTGCGATGATTTTGTTAGTTTTGTGGGATGGGCATCTTGCCGATGATTTTGTTAGTTTTGTGGGATGGGCATCTTGCCCGTCCTTTGGATTTTTGGGCAGACAGGATGTCCACCCCACAAGATTTTGATTTTCCTGGATTTTTGGGCAGACAGGATGTCCACCCCACAAGATTTTGATTTTCCTGGATTTTTGGGCAGACAGGATGTCCACCCCACAAGATTTTGATTTAAGCTGCGGTTTTTCTGGGGGATTCTAAAATAACTTCAGCTATGGAGAAATCCCGTTTAATTTCTAGGTCGTTAAGATAGCTAATGGGATCATCAGCGTTAAAGGGTTTACGATCAAATAATTGAATGGGTTGACGGGTATAACTAATATCTAAACCTAGTTCTCTGGCTGCTGTACTAAAAACACGCACTCGACACACCCTTTCAACTATTTCTACCCAATTTCTAGGGAAGGGAGTATCACCCCACCGCGCTAATTGAGTCATAATCCAAATTTGTTCGGTGCGACTAGGGCGATTAATAGCAGATTCGGAATAAAATTGATGATGGGCATATTCTCGCATGGGATGATCTAAGTCACAGGTAGCGTTATTTGGATCTTCAATTTGGATATAATCAATGTCTGTGCTGACATATTCCCGACTTGCTAAAATTTGCCGCACTTCTTGGGCGTTATCAGGATTTGCACAATATTGGCAGGCTTCTAATAAGGCTTTGGTTAAGGCAATATGGGTATTAGGATAAGTTTCTGCCCAGTCTTCTCTTACTCCTAAAACTTTACCAGGATGTCCTAACCAAACTTCTAAATCTGTAGCAATGGTAAAGCCTGAACCTTCCACCGCAGCCCGATAATTCCAAGGTTCACCTACACAATAACCGTCAATGGTTGCACCTTTTAAATCTACTACCATTTGGGCAGGAGGAATATTTTTCATATCTACATCAATGTCGGGATCAATTCCTCCTGCTGCTAACCAATAACGGAGAAGTAAATTGTGCATTGACGCGGGATGAACTACACCCATTCTATGTTGTTGGTCACGGGTTTTTAGCAGGTAGTTTTTAAAATCTGATAAACTGCGGACTCCAGCATCATAAAATCTTTTTGCTAAGGTAATGGCGTTACCATTGCGAGTCATTGTTAAAGAGGTAACAACTGGCAAAGGTTCATTTTTATGCCCGCCTAAAGATAACCACATTGGCATTCCTGAAGGCATTTGGGCTGCATCTAAATAACCACCAGTCATCCCATCCACAATTCCCCGCCAACTGCTTTCTCTGACTAAATTAACTTCGTCTAAACCGTGTTTAATAAAGAAGCCTTTTTCTTTGGCTATAGCCAGGGGGGCGCAAGCGGTAAGGGGTAAAAAACCAATTTCTAAATTAACTTTTTCCAAGCCATGACGGACAACTGCTGCGGTTTTTCTGGCGCGGATTTTCTTAACACGTTTTTGTTGGTTAAGGAAGTAAATCATTTCACTTCGCAAACTGTAGTAACTAGGATGTTCTACAACTTCCATTCGTTTACGAGGTCGGGGAATATCAACTTCTAAAATATCCCCAATTTTCGATTCGGGTCCATTAGTTAACATGACAATTCTATCAGATAACAAAACGGCTTCATCTACATCATGGGTCACCATAACTGCGGTAACTTGATTTTCTTCACAAATTTGCATTAATTGTTCTTGCAAATTACCGCGAGTTAATGCGTCTAATGCACCAAAGGGTTCATCTAATAATAATAGTTTAGGCCGAATTGCCAAAGCGCGGGCTATAGCTACCCGTTGTTTTTGTCCCCCTGATAACATTCCTGGTTGTTTGTCAGCATGGGGACGCAAACCTACCATATCTATATGTTTTTCGATAATGGCTTTACGTTCTGCTGCTGGCATTCCATGTAATACTGAATCTACTGCTAAAGCAATATTTTCTCTGACTGTGCGCCAAGGTAAAAGGGAATAATTTTGAAATACTACCATTCTATCAGGACCTGGTTTTTTAATCCTTTGTCCTTCTAAGGTTACTAAACCTTCTGTCGGTAGATCTAACCCAGCTATCATATTTAAAAGCGTTGATTTACCACAACCGGAGTGACCAATTAAGGAAATAAATTCGCCTTTTTTAATTTGCAAATCAATACCTTTAAGGGCGATATATTGACCACCACCAGTTAATTCAAAGACTTTATTAATTTGATCAACGGCAACAAATACTGACATAGTTTTAATGATTGGTAATGGGTAATGGGTAATGGGTAATGGGTAATTGGTTATTTATTTACTAACGACCAATAACTAATGACTATTTCTGTTCTGGTAAAATTTTGTTCTGTAACCAAGCCATGAGTTTATCTAGGATTAAGCCAACAACACCGATATAAACTAGTGCTAAAATGACCTCACTCACGTTGTTATTTTGATAAGCATCCCAGATAAAAAAGCCAATTCCGACAATACCAGACATAACGATTTCAGCCGCAATAATTGCTAACCAAGCTAAACCAATGGCAATTCTTAAACCTGTGAAAATGTATGGCAATGCTGAAGGAATTAAGATATTCAAGAAATACTCTTTTTTGGAAAGTTGCAGAACTTTAGCAACGTTATTATAATCTTGGGGAATTTGAGTGACACCTACCGCAGTGTTGATTAAAATCGGCCAAATTGCGGTGATGAAAATTACGAATAATGCCGCTGGTTCGTTCTGTCTTAAAGCTGCTAAGGAAATAGGTACCCAAGCTAAGGGCGGTACTGTTCTTAATAACTGAAAGATCGGATCTAATGCTTTAGATATGGTTTTATTTACACCAATTAAAACTCCTATGCCAATACCAACAATTGCTGCTAATGTATAGCTAATAGCCACCCGTTGCAAACTAGCAAAGATTTGCCAAAACAGCCCTTTGTCTGTTCCGCCTTTATCATAAAATGGATACAAAATCAAAATCCAAGTATCTTGAATAACTTGAATTGGTCCTGGTAATGTTGCCCCTGGTGTCCAAGAAAATATTTGCCAAATAACTAAAAAGATAGCTAATGCAATAGCAGGAGGCATAAGTTCGGGAAGTTGCTTTTGCAATCCTGATAAAAAGCTATTATCAAATTTAGGAGTTGTGGGACGTTTTTGAGCTATGGTCATGAATTTTTCCTCGAATTTACTAATGATTAATGACTAATGACTAAATACCAGCTTTTTTGATTTTCAAACTCTTGAGATATTCTTCGGGTTTTTCAGGATCAAATTTAATCCCATCAAAAAATGTTTCTACTCCACGAGATTTACTACTGGGAATATCGGTCGCAGCTATTCCTAATTCTTTGGCTGCTTCCTGCCAAATATCTTCCCGGTTGACTTTTTTGATTAATTCTTTGGCTTTGGCTGCACCATTAGTAATGTAATCTTTGGGTAAAAATCCCCAACGCACATTTTCTGTTATAAACCATAAATCATGACTCTGGTAAGGATAGGAAACACTACCTTTTTCGTCCTTCCAATAATAAGCAGCCATTGATTTATCATCAATTTTTCGACCATCCCCCATGTCATATTTACCTTGGTAGGGATTAGCTAAAACTGCTGGTGAAGATAAACCAAAATATTTTTTCACCGCGAGAATTTCCGCCGCTTCTTGGCGATTTTCAAATTTATCTAGCCATTGCTGCGCTTCCATGATTCCTTTTAATAAGGCTTTTGTGGCTTTGGGATTTTGATCTACCCAATCACCTCTCATGGCAAAATATTCTTCGGGGTGATTTTTCCAAATTTCGGCAGTTAATGCGGCCATAAAGCCGATTTTGTCATTCACTAAGCGGAATGGCCAAGGATCACCGGTGCTAAAAGCATCCATTGTCCCGGTTTTCATGTTGGCGACGGTTTGTGCCGCAGGTACTGTTAATAATTTAACATCTGTCTCTGGGTCAATTCCACTTGCTGCTAACCAGTAACGAAGCCATAGGTCTTGGTTAACATGAGGGAAGGTAAAGGCAGCTGTAAAGGGTGTGTTGGCTGATTTGAGTTGGGATAATAGGGGTTTAGCAGTATCCAATTTTAGGCTAATTCCTTTCCCTAGATGTTTGTTAGCGATCGCAATTCCGTTACCATGTGTAACTAACTGAGCTAAAACATACATGGGTATAGGTTTATTCCCTTTGGTAATTAAACCTTCTGTAATTAAGTGTGGCATGGGCATTTGCCATTGACCACCATCAATACCACCCCCTTGAGAACCAATTTCCAGGTTATCCCTGGCTGAACCCCAAGAAGCTTGTTTAGAAAGTTCTACTTCTGTCATCCCATATTTAGCAAAAAAGCCTTTTTCTTGGGCAATAATTAATGGTGCAGATTCAACAATTGGAATATATCCCAGTTTGGCTTTTGTAGTTTCTGGTTTTTGTTCTGGTTTAATATTAGCTACTGGTTCAATGGAGGATTTTCTACCAGTATTACCTGTTTCTGGTGGATTTCCTAAACAGCCTTTGAGTAATACTGCACTGGCTGAAATTCCAGCAGTGACAATAAATTTACGCCGAGAAACTCGGTTAAAAAATTCTGTCATTATATCTCCTTACATCAAAATTTATTTTTCTAACGATGAAAATATAGACAAAGAAAATAAATCATTTCTTTGCTTTATAATGGGAATTTCCAGTTATATCTAGGTATTAAAAATAGACCTCCCTGATCATAAAAAGGACTAGTTCATATACTTAGTAATAAACGTGGTTTAAGTTCTGAGCCTGGGGTGATTAAGTATCACCTGGCTAGTAAAAACTAGTTTACAGTGTTTGTGATCAAAGTGATCATTTCTCAACTCGAATTATTAAACAAATATTTAATTGGATACATAAGTAAAAACTTATCTATGAGTCTAAAGTCTGCGATAAGAGTCTAATATATCTATTAAAATCTATGATTTCCATCAGAGAAAATAGGTAAGAGAAACGAGGAATTAAGGTTTACCGTATTGATATAAAATATCACATAGATAATTAATTATATGAATTATAGAATTAAACTTGAAAAAGAGATTTAGGAATTTAGAAGAAAGTAGGACCTATGGAGAAGTCCGGAAATAAGATATCGCTAAAGGGAAAGCTCTACTAACGCGCAGCGTGCCGTTACGCATACCAATTCAAGTATGCAACTTATACATGATAAGCTGTGATAACTGTTTTCTTGTCAGGGCTATAAATAGATTCTACTCTTGGGTATTGCCCATGAATCCACCACACCTTAATCCTATTACCTTGGGCTGGCGCAGTTCCTGATGTCGAGTAACCAGCATCAATCATTAATTTTTCAAATTGAGTTGCGCTTAAAGTTTGACATTTTAACTTTGGTAGTCCCTGTATTTGATGCTTGTTGAGGGTCATAGGTAGTCTGGTAAATTATGAATATCTTTTGTCTTACTACCCTACCCTTTTCACAACTTGTAAAGCAATAACCCATATTGGACGTAGTCCAATTAATTTAAATATCTTTTGTCTTACTAACCTATCCTTTTCTCAACTCCTTTCCCAATGAGTCATAAGTTCCCTGGTAAGATGAAAGAATCTTGTACCCTGGCAATACTAAAGCAATACCTATTCTGCTGTGAATCTTACCTGGATATCTGTAAGGTTCATCATTAGGAACAGCACCACCAATGCGAATATGTATTCCTGGTAGCCATAAGTATAATCCAGGAATCAATAAGTCCATACTGTAAGCAATTTCTCTCATTGGTTCATTTTCACCAAGAGAATTATTCCTGGAAAAACTCAACTTGGCGTTTGTGATGTTCAACATTATGTTTTCAATCTTCAATAGAGATTTTGTCAATGCTGAGGATTGATTAGTTTCAATCCCCTAATAGGGATTATCTTAACAGGAATAGAAATCTCCACACACCGAAAATTTTGAGCAATACTGGTACAATTAAGAAAGGTATCAGGTTTTTCAACTTACCATCAAAAATCAAGTGCTTTTTCAAGTTCTACATGATTCTTCCTTCTTCTACAGTATTTCCACAGTGCCTTTATATCCATCAATGCGGACTTCTTGACCATCCTGGAGTAAATATGTAGCGTTCTGTACGTCCATAACAGCAGGAATACCGTATTCCCGGGCGATAATTGCCCCGTGGGAAAGTTTACCACCTGCTTCAGCAATTAACCCCCCAGCTTGAACTAGAACAGGGACCCAACCGGAATCTGTATAAGGAACAACAAGGATCGTGTTTTTATCAATATCATGGACTGCTTGTAAAGTTCGTAATATTTTTACCCGGCCTTGAATTTGTCCAAGACTTGCAGGAATACCCAACAAAATATTATCAGCGGGATTAATGACAGGAGTGATAGGTTGAGGCGGGTTATAACCGTAAACAACGGGAGGAATTTGGAGAATTTGACTATCTTGGAGAAATTGCGATCGCCTTTGTACTATTAATTCTAACAGATGATTTTTAACCGCTACATCTGGATGAATTACTAAGTGGCGAATTTCATCTAACTCCAAAAAGAAGATATCTCCTGGCTGTAATAGCACCCTAGACTGAAGCCAAATCTCTTCCAAGGCCAAAAATGTCCAGCGTAATTCAGCCAACAAGCGGGAATAAACTTCTGTTACCCTACCTTTAAGATCAACTCGTCTTTGGACTAAATTTTGTTGTTGGGAACGGGAATCATCTAAATCTGGGATTTGGTCGGCTTTAATTAACTGCACAAACAATTGTCTAACTGGTTGGGGATTTTCTCGCCAAGTGGGAACGGAAATATCTGTACCTACTTCGCTCAAATAACCATAATCCTGAATTAATTCGTCAAATTCAAATAAAATCCTTTCTCCAGCGGTCGTTGTTGCTAATTGCTCAAATATTTTTTCTGGTTCACAATTGTAGTCAATATGATCATCATCTAAGATTTGTTTAGCATCGGCAGCTAGTAAACTCATAGCTCTTAATGATGCTACCTCTGGGGTGACACTGTTATCAATTTTTTCGGCTTTGATACCGAAAAGGGATTGACGGATAGCTGCACTCAAAGGGGCTAAAATACTGTAGTAAGTACCTTGGCGGAGTAAATCAAGGATTAAGTCTAATCTAGTTAATAACTGATCTAGTGACAATTCAGTAATGACAACGTTGGATAATTCTGTTAATGCCGGAATAAAAACTTGACGATAATCCCATTTAAAGTCTTTTTCTAAGTCAATTTCTCGTTTCAGCAACCTTGTCAGTCCAGGTAAATTAGCCAAAGTCGAATCTAGAGGGGGTTTACTCATGCTTGCACCTCTAGTTAAAAAGTCCAGACTTTCTGGCGGTAATCCCATGGACAAAAAGATTTCTCCCAATAAGGAGGCATTAAAATAAGCTCTAGAGTAGTGTAGCGTGGCGGTTTTGGCAAAGTCTAAGCCTTGAGCGCGTTCACCTAAAACGATAGTAAAAATTTCTCCCCACACACCACAGGTTAAAGGAGAATTAATAGACCAGGTTAAAGGATGAATGACTCCAGGAATCACTTCTGCGGCAATTTTCCTAGTCCAAATTGGTAAGAGTGTGGTGATAGGTCTTGACTGTAATACCCACAGATTTTGACCATCATAACTCCATTCTATATCTTGGGGAATACCTAAATAACGTCTTTCTAAACGACGGGCTAAATATGCAACTTGTTTAATTAATGCTTGGGGTATTTTACCGGTTCCGTCAAATTGCAGACAAGATAACTTGTCATCACCCGCAATTACTACTTGATATTGTTCCGGTGTGACTTTTCCTGATACAATTTGAGTAGGACTACCGGATACAGCTTCGATAACTACGGCTTCACCTTGTTGAGAAATAGGATCTCGACTGAAGGCCACGCCAGAGAATACGCTTTGAACTTGTTGTTGAATGAGTACCCCCATGGCCGCCTCTTTCGCACTGCGGTGACGACGATATTCGACGGCACTGGGGTGATTATAAGAAGCTTTAACTTTGGCTATAGCTTGTCGAAGTTCTTCTTTGCTAGTAACATTCAATATAGTTTCATACTGTCCTGCGGCAGATGCCTGTTGTGAGTCTTCACCAATAGCGGAAGAACGGACTACGAAGGGTGAAAGTGGAGAGGGCTGGAGAAATTCAATTAACTGGGTAGGATCATCAGCAGGGGCTAATACCCAACCTTTAGGAACTGAATAACCCCAACGTTTAATTTGTGACAATGTGGCGGATTTTGCTCCCACGACTTCACTATCTAATTCTTCCTCTAAGGTAATAATTCTATCATCAATCTCAGGTGATTGTGGAGATACTTCCCCAACTAAGAGATTCAGATCATCGGGAATTTGGCTATAAATCCAATAAATTAACGCTGATAAGAAAAAAGAAGCCACAATTCTCGGTAAATCCTGAGAATGTATAATACCAACAAGTAAGGGGAATATGACTAATACACCGAATTTAATTGTTTCTTGAGAACGAGTGATCAAAAAGCCCATAGCGGCAATTATGGTAACAAGGGAAACTATCCATGGATCATGTATCAGTAATCCCCAGGAGACGTTTGTGATTCCCGCACCTTTAGTTGTGGCATATCTACCCATAACTAAGCCGATTAAAGCCATAATTTCCCAGACTGATTGTGAAGGAAAAAAATAGTGGGCAATTGTGACAACAGTAATTCCCTTGAGTGCTTCTGAGACTACGGACAAAATTCCCGCTAATTTACCACCATGAATAAAAGCCGCTGAAACACTAATATTACCTGTACCCACATTTCTTAATAACTTACCACTAAGAGCATAACTAATCCAGGAAATTAGCGGTATTGCCCCTAATAGAGGACAAAAAATTAAAATAATTAAGACACCCCAAAAATTAATCATTATTTTCAAATTTGATGACATACTCCAAGTTTGTTGTTAACAAAAATGAATATTTAATTTATATGATATAGGAAACAAGAGAGCAAATGGAATTTTTGCCCTCTTGTCTACTAAATGTTATGCAAAGAATCTACGCTATTGCATAAGCAGAACTAAGCGCCCAAAGAATCAGGGCGAGAATTGATCCTAAAAGTACCACGGTGGAGATTGTAATCAGTTTAGGCGAATCTGCACCTTCAAATTTCATGATTCCGCGATTTAAATCGGACATTGTTTTAAAGCCTCCCTAATTGTATGGCTAGTCTGTCCGTTCTGATTTTAGTCTTTCTATTCGCAAATAATGTTAAATTCTTCTTATATTTTCTTTGATGTTGATAACGGTGAACAAAGCACAGGGAAAAAGAGTAAAAGTTAAAACATTAACTGATCTGATAACTAAAATAGCAATTGACAAATATCCAACTAGGGGACTAATATTTGATTTTGAAATACACTTAGGTTACTTACACTACTGAAAACTTTTCAAATATCATTTAAATGAATAAACTAATTTGTAGTTGGATAAAATCAACAGTCAATAAATTCTTTGTTACTACATAGGGCTGGCTGGATCAACTGAATTAAAAACCAACGGCTTGATCAAAGCGGATACTTTCCAAACTGCGATCGCCATAAACCCCTTCAATCTGCTGACGACAGCAATCAATCGCAAAATCATTTACATCCTCTGCTTCAATACCATACATTTCCGCAAAGGTTTCCGCTTCTACACGACAAAACCGAGGACGGTGAGGATAAATTTTACACTCCCTTGTACCATGATCATAATTTACACACCATCCCCCTTCCCCTACCATACTGAGATAAAGTTCTAAATCCGGTGGTGAAAGATACTCTTCTAAATCTGGACGATCCGCTGGTGTTAAGTTACAGCAAGCCCCACACTGAGATATACATTGCCAAGTAGCCATATTTTTAACCTTTTGCTATTCCTGCTATTTTACTTTTTTATGACTTTTTCTATAATTTTGTGAACTAAATTAAATTTTAGATCCCCTAAAAAGATATGATAAATTACGGGTTTGGCTATGAAATTATTAAATCTTTTTAAACCATTAAATCATTGGGAGGAAAAAATGGACATTTTAGCTAACATCAATTGGGAAGTTGTCTTACAGTTAACTTGCGTGGGACTAATTGTGATTTCAGGTCCTATAGTCATCTTTGTCCTAGCATTTCGCAACGGCAACCTGTAAATTAGTTAATGGGTAATAGGTAACAGTTTATCTCATCACCATTACCCATTGATAATAACCGGGGTTAAATCCCCGCTTCAAACAGTTTTTAATCTTTAACTCATAGCACAGGTTGATAAAGCCCGCATTGCATTTTCAATAATTCCCTCATATATAGGTTGAGATAAGTTTACCTGTGCCGCATTTTCGCGGTTGAAACCCAACAGACCAAATTTATCATCTGGCCGCATCACTAAAACCTTACCTTCAGAATTTTTCACCCTTAATTCTTTACCCATGCCATTGTCATAAATTCCACAAGTATATTGACGCTGTTGATATTCAAAACTTACCGTTGATAAATTTGATGAATTAGTGAAAAGTTTGAGAATATGATTTGGGAGTTTTGCACCAATTAACTCAATTTCAATATTAACTTTACCATTAAAGTTATTTTCCCGCAACTTGTAAGCAATATCTAATCTTGATGGTAAAGGAAAATAATCACCCCAGCGCCATGCTATTCCTTTAATTTTCACGAAGCTATTGTCAATATTTTGAACTACAGTTAATTTAATATGACCCTTACCAACGATTTTTTGTTCAATGACTTGGACATTAGGAGTCCAAAATATAGGGTCTGAATTATCAATACCACAGGGATGGAGAATATTCAATTGTTGAAAAATATCCTGATTAATTTCGTGAAGATTAATTTGAGAATCAATTTTTAAAAGAGGTTTGAGGTGTTGAATTTCTAAATATCTATTTGCAAATTCCGACAACCGCAGTCGAAATTCTGGTAAATTTTCCGCTGGTAAAGAAAATCCTCCCGCAGCTTTGTGTCCTCCAAATTTATTTAATAAATCCCGACAACTATCTAAAGCTGCAAATACGTGAAATTCAGGAATTCCCCGCGCTGAACCGCGAATTATGCTGTGATTTTCATAAGTACCAATAAACACAGGAACACCATAACGTTCTAGTAAACGAGAAGCCACAATACCAATAACACCATGATGCCAATTATCTTTGATCATAACTAATACGCGGTCTTTTTGTAAAGAGTTTATATATAAATCCTCAACCATAGAAATAGCTTCTTGTTCAATTTCTTCACACATTTGCTGACGTTGAGTATTAGTTTGTTCACACTGAATAGCTTTAGCTAATGCGATACTAAAATCATCAGTTGTCAATAGATCAATGACAACTTGTGGATCACCAATTCTACCTATAGCATTAATTCGCGGTCCTAATCGAAAACCAATATCTTCCGGTTTTAAAGATTTTGAATTTTGGTTTTTTTCTCCTTCACTAGCTTGCACTCCTGCAACTTGAATTAATGCTTGTATCCCTGGTAAATTAGATTTTGGTAATAACTTTAAACCCCGTTTTACCCAGCGACGATTTACACCAGTTAAAGGGGCTAAATCAGCAATAGTTCCCAAAGTAAATAAAGCTAAAAGTGGTTGAACTAAACCTTTAATTTCCCCTAACTGTTGTGCTAAACAAACTGCTAAAATATAAGCCACACCCACACCAGCCACACCCCGATAGGGAGAAGATTCAGCTATTAGTTTTGGGTTGAGAATTGCATTAGCTGGAGGTAATTTTTCTGGAATATCATGATGATCTGTGATAATAACTTTTAAACCTAATTCTCTGGCTTTGGTAATAGGTTCAACAGCAGAAATTCCATTATCTACAGTTAGAATTAGTTTGACACCTTCATCATAAAATTCTTGGACAATACGGTTATTAATCCCATAACCATCGTGCATTCGACTAGGAATAGCATAATCAATATCAGCACCCAAAGCCCTAAGACTTCTTAATAGTAATGCAGTGCTAGTCATACCATCTGCATCATAGTCACCACAAATAGCTATTTTATCATTATTGGCGATCGCTATTTCTAATAATTCCACACTAGCAGCTAAATCGGGAAATTCCGCCAGAGGAGAAGGTAAAATCAGAGATTCGGGTTCTAAAAATATCTTTGCATCTTCTGGAGTTTCCATGCCCCGATTAATTAATAATTGGCCGATAATGGGGGAAATATTCGTTAAATTTGCCAGTTTTTCGGCTAATTCTGGATTTAATGCTGCAATTTGCCAGCGTTGATTAGGTAAGCGTTTGGTAGATTGATGATTAGTCATTGGTCATTTTGGTTGAGTAAACTAGACCTATATTTTTTTAGATTTTATCAAATTATGTCACTTTCATCACTGATTATTCATTTGATATTTTTACTTTCATCTATATTTGTGTTTTTAAATACTATATAAATCATTTTTTTAGATATAAAATATGTTTTTCAACAGTCTATAACAACAGATAAATATTTTAAATCATTGTGTAGCTACCGTTGCAAAAAAAACTCTCACAAGTATTTTTTGACCATTTTAGGTGGAGATAATGACTTACAATTCAGAAGAAATGCAGCAAATTCTCGAAGTCGCTTTTAAACGTAAGCAACAAGGAGAATATACAAGAGATCAAATAATAGAAATAGCCTCAGAATTAGGTGTTTCTTCAGAATCTTTGCAAGCAGCGGAACAAGAATGGTTAAAAAATGACGTAAAAGTGAAAAAAGAACAAATGTCTCATAGTCAACAACGAAAAGAATTTAAATCACACCTATTTGCTTTTATGGCAATTAATGGTTTTTTAGTGTTATTAAATTTAGTAGTTAGTCCCGGATATTTTTGGGCAATTTATCCCATGTTAGGATGGGGTTTAGGTCTATTACTCCATGGAATTAAGGTTTACACAAGTAATTCCTAAAACATAACCCCGACTTTTGCAAAAAGTTGGGGTTATTCAGACTGATGCCGTAATTTTTAAAATAGAGTTTTCAAAAAACATAATTTATGCTACAATCAGATGGCAGTCGAAAATTAATCAGTAAATAACTCAAGACCACAAATGCTATCAAGTTCCAGAAAATTTATTAAAACTTGTAAAAATTATTATAAGTATTATTTCTGGATAACAAATAATTATGAAAATATTCACTATTGGACACTCCAATCACACAATTGAAACATTTATTGAACTGTTACATCAACATCAAGTAACAGCCTTAGCTGACGTGCGTTCTAGTCCCTATAGTCGCCGATTTCCTCAGTTCAATCAATCAGCTTTAAAAACAGCCCTAAAAACCGCAAATATCGCTTATGTTCCCCTGGGAGATAACTTAGGCGAAAGATCCTTGACTTCTTCAAAAAATCAAGGATCTTTCTTATTTGCACCCTTCCCCTCATATTTAAGTTTAAGATCTACTACAGTGCCATTTTGGACTTGATAATTATTCAACTATATTCCCTATTTTGGAACTAGCTAATGTTGGTGTGGTGAAAATTTGTGAATACAAATTTGCAGGTTGTTGACGAGCGACAACTGGTAAAACTTGACGAGCATGAGCCGCAACTTCCACTGTTTTCACATCATAAGCTTGTGTGATCATCTTAGGATAAAAACCAATGCTGATGATAGGAATTAACAAACAAGCAGTAATAAACAACTCACGAGGTTTAATATCAAGAACTATAGCATCTAAATGCAATTCTTCATTCTTGTCACCATAGAACACTTGACGCAGCATAGAAAGTAAATAAATGGGTGTTAAAATCACACCAACTGCTGAGAGAAAGATGATGACAATTTTGAAGCTGGAACTGTAAACATCACTAGTAGCAAAACCCAAGAATACCATCAATTCACCGACGAAGCCACTCATACCAGGTAACGCTAGAGAAGCCATTACACCCATGGTAAAAAGAGCAAAAGTTATTGGCATTACTTTAGCCATACCACCCATTTTATCCATCATTAAGGTGTGAGTACGTTCGTAAGTGACACCGGATAAAAAGAATAAACTAGCAGCAATTAAACCGTGAGAAACCATCTGTAATACAGCACCATTAATACCGATTTCTGTATAAGATGCAATCCCAATTAACACAAACCCCATGTGGGCAATTGAAGAGTAAGCCAAACGGCGTTTGAGGTTGGTTTGTGCAAAAGCACAACAAGCACCATAAACAATATTAACTACACCTAAAACTACTAAAACAGGAGCAAAGGTGATATGAGCATCAGCCAACATCTCCACATTAAAACGAATTAGGGCATAACCACCCATCTTTAACAATACACCCGCTAAGATCATTGAACCAGGAGCGGATGCTTCACCATGAGCATCAGGCAACCATGTATGGAAGGGGAAAATAGGTAATTTGACACCGTACGCAATCAAGAAACCTGTATATAGTGCCAGTTCTAAAGCTTTGGGATATTCTTTCATTCCCAATTCTGTCATGTTGAAGGTCAAATTATCACCATAGAAAGCCATGGCGAAACCAGATACTAGTATAAATATGGATGCAGCAGCAGTATAGATAATAAATTTAGTGGCTGCGTAACGGCGGTTTGCTCCTCCCCAAATGGAAATTAACAAATAAACGGGTACTAACTCAATTTCCCACATCAAAAAGAACATTAACAAATCCTGGGCAAGGAATACACCCAATTGGGCGCTATACATTACCAACATCAACGCATAAAATAAACGCGGCTTATTGGTTACTTTCCAAGCCGCGAATACTGCGAGTGTGTTAATTAAGCCTGTTAATAGTATCAGGGGCATTGATAAACCATCAACCCCCAAAGACCAATTAAAGCCAATTTGGGGTATCCAGGAATAGCTTTCTGTTAGTTGTAGGGCTGAACTTTGGAAGTCATAACCTTGCCAAAGAGCGCAGATAATTAATGAAAAATCGAATAGTGCCACCCCCAAGCCGTACCAGCGTACTGTTTTACCTTCTTTATCGGGAATGATCGGAATTGCCAGGACTGCCACTAAGGGCAGGAAAATTATGGCTGATAACCAAGGGAGTTCTATTGTATTCATAACTGTTGACAATATATTTTTGGTTTTGCTTTTGTTTACATTATATTAAGAAATTTTTACTTTTGTAAATGATTTCTTGTGAAGATCTCCAGTTTTGTGGACTATTTTAGTAATAAATACCTACTGAAGTCTGATGTCAATCCATTCTAAATGTAAATTTTTGTAATGTCAACAAAAAAAACAGCGCTATTAGTCGCTGTCTTTAGTTATAATGCCCCGGTTAAGGATAAATTTAAACTTTCACAAAGTTGTTTAGGATGCTTAAACAATACGGTTGACAATTGTCCACACTTGACAATCTGATCTAACATAGGGGACAGAAATGGTCTTAAAGCCCGTGATGAAAGGTTTGTAGTAAACTTGCCAATACATAGGACTAAGTTCGTCAGCGCAGGTTTTGAGGAGTTTAATTTCCTTGGCCAGTTCCCCTGCTAGTTCGTTAACTCGTTCTGCATGAATTTGAGCAATTTTTTTGGCTTCTTCTAGCTGTGCTTCTTGTTGGGATATGCGGATAGAAATAGGTAAATTCCTATTTAGATAAACTTTCCTTTGTTCTATTTGCTTTTCTAGGAAAGATATTGCATCATCTATGCCTTTAAGTTCAGCAGATAATTGGGCATTTTCCCTAGCTTGACGACGATAAGCTTCAACAATGGCTAAATGTGAATCATTTTCGCCCAATTCTACATGATTATTAGTTAATATAGCCCGTTCCTGCTGGAGTGCCTGGATTTGAGATTTTAGTTCTACTATTTCTGACTGAATCTTTTCCATATTATGTTATGATCCTCAATTGGTAATTGGTAATTGGTAATTGGTTTTTCATCATCCATTGCCAATGGAAAATACAAAATCTCAACTTTATAATGTGGTTGATCCTTGCGTATCTAGGTCAAGTATTTGCACCGTTGAAGTGATTCCCTTTTGCAACCAAGCATCCTTCATAGCTATCTCTACTAATTTTGCCTTGCTTGTATCTACCAAAGCCAAAAGTGTAGGACCAGCACCACTAATTACCATACCATAAGCACCAGCATTTATAGCAGCGGTATTAACAGCATCATAACCAGGAATTAAAGCTTGACGATAAGGTTGATGTAATTTATCTTGTAATGCGGCTTTTAACCATTCTTCCCGATTAGTTGCTAAACCGCGTAACAATAAACCGAAATGAGAAATATTGAAAATCGCATCATGACGACTGATTTCTGCGGGTAGAACTTTCCTTGCTTCTGAGGTTGATAACTCAAAATCAGGAATTGCTACTACTGGTAGTATATCTCGATGCCAGGGAATATCGCCAATTTCCCAACAATTGTTACTAGTGTTACTAGTAGCAGCCAGACGACAACCACCCAATAGTGCTGGTACTACATTATCAGGATGTCCTTCCATAGCGATCGCTAATTTCATCACCTCCAATTCAGACAAAGGCCTACCAGCCAATTCGTTAGCTGCAACCAACCCACCGACAATAGCCGTCGCGGAACTACCCAAACCCCTAGATAAAGGCACACCCAACTTAATCCTTATTTTTACTGATGGTGCTGTTTGTTCTATATGCTGATATAGCTTAATAAAAGCCTGATACAAAAGATTACTCTCATCAGTTTCTACCTTTTCCGCTTCTATGCCAGAGACTTGAATCATTAAGCCTTCTACATCGAGAGTAGTAAATTCAAATTCATTGTAAAGCTTTAAAGCAGCACCAATGCAATCAAAACCGGGTCCCAAATTCGCAGTCGTGGCGGGGACTTTGACAGTAATGCAAGAAACTACAGACATTTAAGTTAATTCAAAATTTCAATATAAACCACCTCATTTTACCTGAAGGGGTTTTGATTATTCCGCTAAGTTATAGTAAGTTTGTTTTGACTCATAAACCACGACGCATATCTAGACGCATATCTATAAAATCTTGTAGTTCGACGATGGCTACGCCCACCGCAAACATCGCCTCTTCCTGCGATACTTTTACTGTCTGTGTGCCAGTTTGTGAATGCTGACTTATCATTGTTCCTTGTAATACTTATATACCTTACCGTATTCTCTCTTAGTCTTGTTCAGAAATCAAATAGGAGTCCTATAGTCAGAATCGGGATGTCCGGGATTCAAGGATGTACAGGATTGTGGTTTTTATGTTTTCTGTGAATATTTAACCCACATTCAGCAATTTTCATCTAATTTTCATCTATTTAAACCACACTCTGATTACCTTCCTCCTTTGCGCGAAACAGAAACCGTGGTTCATTTATTTAAGAAATATTTAAAAAATCTCTCACCCTTGCTAAATAAGTTTCTGCATCTTCTAACATGGGAAAATGTGCAGTATTAGGAATAATTGCTAATTCAACCTGATCATTTAAAGCCGCTGCTTTTTTACCCAACTCAGCGGGAATAATAATATCATATTCCCCCGCTACTAACAAAGTTGGTACAGTTAATTTAGCAAATTCTTGGGGCATAAATTCCGCTTGTTCTTTACTCACAGAAGTGAAAATTGTTCCCAAAGCTGCTTGATAATCAGCATTAATAAAATCTTCTAAAAAAGCCTGACGTTCAGATTTAGGAATAGGACTATGGAGAAATCTAGCCATAAACATTCTATCGGCTAAGGGGATTTTTCCTAACCACTTGGGACGGAATTTAACTACTAATCCTCCAAATTTATAAAAAGCTGCAAAAGCCTTTTCATCATATTCAAAAATACCGCTACAGGTTAAAATTGCTTTTTCTACTTTTTGCGGATAGCGGTTGAGAAATAAAGTCGCTATGGAAGCACCCATAGAATGAGCATTAATATAAACGCGCTCCAGATTTAACTGATTTAATAACACCGCTAGATCTTCTGCATATTCTGTTAATTCATAACTTAAATCAGGTTGAACATGAGAGCGCCCAAACCCGCGCATATCATAAAGTAAACAATCAAAATTATCTAATAATGCTTCAGCGGTACTTTGCCAATATCTGCCTGAACCCGCCCAACCGTGCATAAAAACCATTACTGGTTTAATAATATTTGATGGTTTTTTGATCCACTCGTAATAATGATCAACACCCCGAACATTTATATAAGTCATGGTAACAGTTAAAAACTAACAATTAAAAACTAACAATTAAAAACTAAGTAGGTGAACGGAAAAAAACCGACATAAGTAACGAAAAGTAAAGTTTCCCAAAACCTCTTCCCTGTTCCCTCTTCCCTGTTCCCTGTTCCCTGTTCCCTGTTCCCTTTTCATAACGACAACTTTTAACGCCAACCTACTTAACAATTCAAAACTAACAATTGACAATTGACAACTGACAACTGATGGGCAACAATTGACAATTGACAATTGACAACTGACAATTATGCTGATTCTGGTTTTGGTAAAGAAGAAGGATGTACTAGTAATTCAGCAGTAGAACGTTTTTCCACCATTTCCTTAGTGATAGTACAACGAGTCACATCCTTACGGGAAGGTAACTCATACATCACATCTAGCATCAATTCTTCCACAATACCTCGTAAAGCTCGCGCTCCAGTTTTCCGCCGATAGGCTTCTTGAGCGATCGCTTTTAACGCATCTGGTTTAAAATCTAACTGGACATTATCCATATTTAGTAGTTTTTGGTACTGTTTCACCAAGGCACTCCGTGGTTCTGTTAAAATTGCCATCAGTGCCTCCTCATCCAAAGGATCTACTACAGCCACCATGGGAATGCGCCCGATAAACTCAGGAATCATGCCAAATTTGACCAAATCATCCGGTTGTAGATGACGCAGGGTGTCAGCAGCGCGTTTTTCTTTAGTTTGCACTTCTCCTGGTTGCACAAAGCCCATTGACTTTTTGCCAATTCTCTGATCTACAACCTTTTCCAAACCGCCGAAAGCACCACCACAGACAAACAAAATATTGCTGGTGTCAATTTGAATACAGTCTTGGTACGGGTGTTTACGTCCGCCCTGGGGTGGTACATTAGCAATAGTCCCCTCTAGCATTTTCAGCAGAGCTTGCTGTACCCCTTCCCCAGAAACATCTCTGGTAATTGAAGGATTTTCACTTTTGCGGGCGATTTTATCAATTTCATCAATGTAGATAATCCCCCTTTGAGCCTCTTCCACGTCCAAATCTGCCACTTGTAACAGTCGTAACAAGATATTTTCTACATCTTCCCCCACATAGCCCGCTTCCGTTAGGGTTGTCGCATCGGCTACCGCAAAGGGAACATCCAGGATTTTGGCCAGAGTTTGTGCTAATAGAGTCTTACCGCAACCAGTCGGTCCAATGAGTAAAATATTAGACTTTTGTAGTTCTATAGCATCATCAGCACCCGGTTTACCACTAGCCTTAGATTCAAGAACCGCCAACCGCTTGTAGTGATTGTAAACAGCCACCGACAGGACTTTTTTAGCTTCATCCTGGCCAATCACGTGTTCATCTAAATATTTTTTAATCTCCCTTGGTTTCGGGATTTGATTAAAAGAGAGATTAGACGAACGAGTGCGGCGTTTTTCTGGTGGTTCTGACTTTTGTGCCGGTGGTGAGGCGGCATTACTTGTATCCAGCAATTCCTCATCGAGGATTTCATTACACAAGTCAACGCATTCGTCGCAGATGTAGACTCCCGGACCTGCGATTAATTTACGTACTTGCTCTTGAGACTTGCCACAAAATGAACACTTTAAATGGGAGTCGTACTTAGACATATCAGCCTCTTATTTCAGAATAGTAACGTTTTACCCTGCTGTGGGAAGATTTTGCCTAGAAATGACCTGATCGATCAAACCATAATTCTTCGCCTCTTCTGCTGACATGAAAAAGTCGCGCTCTGTATCAGCTTCAATTCTTTCCAGGGGTTGACCAGTATGTTTGGCCATTAATTGATTTAATTCACCCTTAATGTAAAGAATTTCTCGCGCTTGAATTTCAATGTCAATAGCCTGTCCTTGAGCGCCACCCAGGGGCTGGTGAATCATAATCCGGGAGTCAGGTAAAGACATCCGCTTTCCAGCAGTTCCAGATGTTAGTAAAAAGGCCCCCATGCTCGCGGCTAGTCCAAAACAGATAGTTACCACATCGGGACGTATTTGTTGAATTGTATCATAGATTGCCATACCAGCGTAAACAGAACCGCCGGGAGAATTAATGTACAATTGGATATCTTTTTCCGCGTCTTCAGAATCTAGGAATAGTAATTGGGCAACAATTGAATTAGCCACCACATCATCTATGGGCGTTCCTAAAAAAATAATCCGCTCGCGCAGTAAGCGGGAGTAGATATCAAAAGCTCTTTCTCCCATACCAGACTGTTCTACTACCATCGGGACGATGTTGCTGGGGCTGCTTAGGTTGCGGCTATTGGCTAGAGAACTCAAACTGGTAATTGGGTAATTTCCTGACTGCGATACAAGCATACTAGAATATTTAACAATAAATGGAATCGAATTGTGAACTGTTAACCATTATGCCCTAGGGCACAATTCAGAAGGTAGGGGAGGCAGGGGGTAGGAAGTAGGGGAAAGATGTTTCCTAACTACCAATTACCAATTACCCATTACCAATTACCCATTACCCATTACTCATTACTCAGGATTACTAGTTTCTTCTGCCTGAACTGTTTCCGTGCTTTGGACTTGGGAATCTATTTCTGCTGTAGAACTTAAAGAACCTTCCGGTACTAATTCCACAGATGAGCGTTCTAGTAACCAGTCTACGATCTTTTTGGTTAAAAGTTCTTCCTTGACAACGCCACCCAGTCTATTTTTATCCAAGTCTTCATTAGGGTATTCTGCTATCAATTCCGTGACTCTGGCTTCCACTTCTTCGTTGGTCACTTCGATAGATTCCCGTTTACCAATTTCTTGTAAGGATAAAGAACGCTTAATACGTTCCACAGCTTCCGGTTTTGATCTTTCCCGCAATTGGGGAATAATTTCTTGGGTAAATAGCTTTTTCACGTCTATTCCCTGTTCAGACAAACTCATGGCTGTCTGTGTCAGCATAGCATCAACTTCTTTGTCAATGAAGGTTTGTGGTAAGTCTATTTCCACATGATTAAGTAGTTCGGTTAATAAAGCCTCCCGCTGGTTTTCTTTGGTTTTATCAGCCGCTTCTTTTTGATACCTCTGTGTCAATGATGCCCGCAGTTCCTCTAATGTCTCAAATTCGCTGACTTCTTGAGCAAAATCATCATCCAATTCTGGCAGTTCTTTGGTTTTAATTTCCTTGAGTGTGATTGTAAACAAGGCCGCTTTACCAGATAATTCTTCGTTACCGTAGGGTTCTGGAAATTGAGCCGCTACTTCTTTGGTTTCTCCAGGATTCATCCCCACTATACCCAAAACAAAACCGGGAATAAACTTATCCTCTTGTAACTCAACTTGAAAATCTGTTCCTTCACCACCAGGAATTGGTTTGGGTTCACTGTCAGGATCATCACCTTCGGCTTTAGCAATTACACCTTTAAAATCAATAACTGCCATATCACCGATTTCCGCAGCCCGTCCTTCTACAGGTACTAATGTGGCTAATTTATCTCTTTGTTCGTCAATAACTGTATCTACGCGGCTGGGGTCATACTTGATTTCCTCTGCTTTGGCCTCTAAACCAGTGTACTTGTTCAACTTAATTTCTGGTACTACATCTACGGCAGCAGCAATAATTAGGGGTTGTCCCGGTTCATAGTTGTTAATTAAATCATCAAAGGATGAGCGTAGTTGAGGTTGTCCAATGGCGCTAATGGCCTCTTGTTTAATTGCTTGCTCAATACCTTCTTGAATAATTTCTTCTAGAGCAGTTGCCTTAACACGACTCGTTCCCAGTCGTTGTACTAATATTTGCTGGGGTACTTTCCCTTTGCGAAACCCAGGAATATTTACGGTCTTAGTGAGATTTTTGATGACTTGCTCGTATTTTTGCTTGGTAATTTCCGATGTGATTTCTATTTCTAAGCCAATTTGACTGGCGGGAAGTTTTTCCTGGGTAACTTTCATGCTTTGTTTCTGTTTTTATGATATTTTGATCTGAGAATCATATACAAGACGCGATCGCCCACTACAGTGAGAAGCTAAGATAGCCTCGGCAATTATATCTTGAGTTCTCACGTAGGATGTGCTGATCAGGCATCATTCCCTTCTATTGGTGGATAGATATCTCTTAGCAGATATCCATTTTATCGCCAAAAGTTGAGAATTGAACACTTTATGATATTATTTCCACATAGCAGCCCTAATCCCGGTAACATAACGTAACAATCAGGGCTGATTAAAAATACCTAAATGTCAATGGCTTTGGTTTTCCTGTTCTTGCATTTTGCTGTACAATGTTATATTATCCGATAATGTCGTATATTTGATTTTCATCACTGAATTGTTGTCAACTACCATCTAATTAAGTCTCAAATTCCTCAATAAACCTCAAAAAATAAGATAATATCCCAAAAATATGCAAATTTTATTATTTAATGCCCCCGGTGAGAGGAAGAAAAGAGATAATTTAGAGATAATTTTTTGAATTGTGCTAAAAAAATGTTAATTACCTCTTAAAGGAGGAGTCGAGTTTGTCTAAGTCCTATCGTGTCGCTATTTTGGGCGCAACCGGTGCTGTAGGTACGGAGTTGCTGGAATTACTAGAAAGTCGGAACTTTCCCTTAGCTGACCTAAAATTATTAGCATCGCCACGCAGCGCGGGAAAAACACTAAAATTCAAAGGTGAGGATATCCCCATTCAGGCAGTAAGTGATCATGTCTGGGAAAATGTGGATATAGTATTAGCTAGTGCTGGAGGTGGCATCTCCAAAACTTGGGCTGGAGTAGCGGTAGAAAAGGGAGCAGTGGTAATTGATAATTCTAGTGCCTTCCGCATGAACCCTGATGTACCTTTAGTAGTCCCAGAAGTAAATCCCCAAGCGGCAGCTAATCATCAGGGAATTATCGCCAATCCCAATTGTACGACAATTCTCATGTCACTGGCAGTATGGCCATTACATCAGGTCAAACCAGTGAAAAGAATTGTAGCAGCTACCTATCAATCTGCCAGCGGCGCTGGAGCTAAAGCCATGGAGGAAGTAAAAGTCCAAAGTGAGGCTATACTACAAGGACAGCAACCAGTCGCGGAGGTCTTACCTTATCCATTGGCATTTAATTTATTTACCCATAATTCCCCTTTAACACCTTGGGGCTATTGTGAGGAAGAAATGAAAATGGTCAACGAAACCCGGAAAATCTTTGGTAGTCAAGAGATCAAAATTACCGCCACTTGTGTCCGTGTTCCCGTTCTCCGCGCTCACTCGGAAGCGATTAATTTAGAATTTGCCACTCCCTTTAATCCAGAAGAAGCTAGAGAAATTTTAAGAATATCACCGGGTGTTAAATTAGTGGAAGATTGGCAAGCAAATTATTTCCCTATGCCTATAGATGCTAGTGGGAAAGATGAAGTTTTAGTAGGCAGAATTCGTCAAGATATTTCTCATCCTTGTGGTTTAGAATTGTGGCTATGTGGAGATCAAATCCGTAAAGGTGCAGCTTTAAACGCAGTACAAATAGCAGAATTATTAGTAGAAAAAAATTTACTAAAATCTACTAGACTATAAATTTTAATTGAGTGATTTATCACGGGTAATTAACAACGAACAATGGACAAATAACTTAGGAGAGAAAAGAGTGTGGGAGATTTTGGGACAATAGTAACCGCTATGATTACGCCGTTTCAAGCAGACGGTAGTATTAATTATGATGTAGTCGCAAAACTGGCAGACCATCTAGTGAATAACGGTACAGATGCACTAGTGGTATGTGGAACAACAGGGGAATCACCAACACTGAGTTGGGAAGAAGAATACCAATTATTTGTGGAGGTGTTGCAGACTGTATCAGGAAAAGCTAAAGTAATAGCTGGGTGTGGTTCTAATTACACCAAAGAAGCGATCGCAGCCACCCAAAAAGCAGCTAAAATAGGAGTACATGGTTCTTTACAAGTAGTTCCCTATTACAACAAACCACCACAAGCCGGATTATATAAACATTTTCAGGCAATAGCAGAATCTTGTCCCGATCTGCCCATGATGTTATATAATGTTCCTGGCAGGACCAGTCAGAACCTGCTACCAGAAACAGTGGTAGAGTTAGCGAAAATTGATAACATTGTCGCTATTAAAGAAGCTAGTGGTAACTTAGATCAAGTTAGTGAAATTCGCCGCTTGACACCAAAAGAATTTCAGATTTATGCTGGAGACGATTCTTTAACCCTACCCATGTTAGCAATAGGCGCTGAAGGTGTGGTAAGTGTGGCTTCTCACCTAGTAGGTAATCAACTACAGGAGATGATTCGAGCATTTCGTCTGGGAAAAATGCAAATTGCTACCGACATTCATCTAGAACTGTTCCCATTGTTTAAAGCTTTATTTTTAACTACAAATCCCATTCCTGTCAAAGAAGCACTGAAGCTACAAGGTTGGGAAGTAGGTTCAACCCGTCCACCCCTGTGTGAAGCTGATACAGATGTGTTGAATAAGTTAGAATCAGTGATGCAAAAGCTGAATTTAATCTAAACAAAAATAGGTGAGCGATTTATTTATTTAATAAATAATGTCTAAATAATGTGTACTCGTTAGTAAATTACAATTTAAGCCCCTGTGCTATAACTGGACAAAAGACCTTTTGCAAAAGTCCAAACATGATATATGTCATTCCCAACCAAAGAAAAATCTTCAAGATGGTTACCTGCGCTTAATATAACAAATTAAGCAATTATGCGAAAAATCTAATATAAAAACGATTCAATTTGATGCAAATGAAATCAAATATGACTCTATAAAAGCTGGATTTAAACGGAAGTGTAACGTTTCCTTTTATACAAGAAACCGAACTAGCAACTGATTCACAACAAAAAACAATCTCCAGGAGAAAATGGTTAAAACCGAAGCTAATTCCGCTCTAAAAATTATTCCTTTGGGCGGCTTACACGAGATAGGTAAAAATACTTGTGTTTTCGAGTATGAGGACGAAATTATCCTCTTAGATGCAGGATTAGCCTTTCCCACAGAGGCCATGCACGGCGTAAATATAGTATTACCTGATACAACTTATCTCAGGGAAAATCGCCACAAAATTAAAGGGATGATCGTCACTCATGGTCATGAAGACCATATAGGTGGTATTGCTTTTCATTTGAAGCAATTTGATATTCCCGTGATTCATGGACCAAGACTAGCGCTGGCCATGCTGGAAGGTAAACTAGAAGAAGCGGGAGTCAGAGACCGCACAGAATTAAGAACAGTCCTCCCCCGTGACGTAGTGCGAATTGGTAAACATTTCTTCGTGGAATATATTCGCAATACTCACTCCATTGCTGATAGCTTTACCGTTGCTATTCACACACCATTAGGCGTAGTCATCCACACAGGAGATTTTAAAATTGATCATACTCCGGTAGATGGTGAAACCTTTGATTTGCAACGTTTAGCAGAACATGGTGAAAAAGGCGTACTCTGTTTATTAAGTGATTCCACTAATGCAGAAGTTCCAGGATTTACACCTTCTGAACGTTCTGTTTTTCCCAACCTTGACCGAGTATTTTACCAGGCTACTGGGCGTTTATTTGTCACTACCTTTGCTTCCAGTGTCCATCGCATTAACATGATTCTGCAACTGGCAAAGAAACACAATCGTGTTGTCACAGTTGTAGGGCGTTCCATGTTAAATTTAATCGCCCATGCGCGGAATTTAGGCTATATCAAATGTGAAGATAGTCTATTTCAACCGCTGCATACTGTGCGAGGAATGCCAGATGAAAGAGTATTAATCTTAACTACAGGCTCTCAGGGTGAGACAATGGCAGCAATGACAAGAATTGCTAATAAAGAACACCCCCATATTAAGATTCGTCAAGGGGATACAGTTGCATTCTCCGCTAACCCCATTCCCGGTAATACCATTGCAGTGGTTAATACCATTGATAAATTGATGATTCAGGGAGCAAAAGTGGTCTATGGACGGGATAAAGGTATCCACGTTTCCGGCCACGGCTGTCAAGAAGAACAAAAGCTGATGATTGCTTTAACTCGTCCTAAGTTCTTTGTACCATTCCATGGTGAACATCGGATGTTAGTTAAACATTCGGAAACTGCTCAAAGTATGGGCATTCCGGCGGAAAATATCGTCATTATCCGAAATGGTGATGTCATAGAATTGACAGAAAATTCTATCCGCGTCTCCGGTCAAGTGGCCGCTGGAATTGAATTGGTAGATACTTCTAGTTCGGGTATGGTTAGTTCCAAAGTCTTGGAAGAACGCCAACGCATGGCTTCAGAAGGTATGGTAACTATTGCTGCGGCTATTGATTGGAGTGGTAAGCTAATGGCTAAACCAGAGCTACATATGCAAGGTGTAGTAACGAGTATTGAGCGATCGCTTCTGCAAAAATGGGTACAACAACGCATTGAAGAAATTCTTGGTGTACGTTGGTTAGAGTTTTCCCCCGCTGGAGGACAACCCGCAGATACGGACTGGGGTGGATTGCAGGAAACTCTAGAACGGGAGTTAGCTCGTTCTATGCGGAGAGAGTTGCAATGTCAACCTGCTTTGACGTTGTTGATGCAAGTCCCGGAAGAGCCTGCTGTGAAGGTTGCTGACGGAAGAAGACGACGTACCCGTTCTACTGCTGTTGCCTCTTAAAGGATTATTTCGCGCAATCTCTCTTAGATATATTGTATGATAGACGCAAAGGCGCAAAGATGTTTTTTAGCATCTTTGCGTTTTTTGATAAAATTGAGACTTGATCAGCACTTTCCCATGGAAGGGGTTTAGTTAGTTATTAAGAAAAGATAAAATACCTCAAATACATACAAAAAGTTTGTACTTTTATAAAGTATAATTAAGAAAAAGATAAATAAATCTAGCTAAATAGGCTTAATTAGTTACCTATTACCCCTAGATCCGGTTAAAGTTTCTTTCTAAACAAAAAAACTACCATTATCATGAATGCCAATGACTAAGTTAGCATTCTGATCGAGGCGACGGTGTAAAATTCCCAGTTGGGGAGGCAAATAAAGGCGTGGGTCAGTATCAATCTACTGAATTAAAACAGTATAATCCAGAGGCAATTTCTCGTTACTTTCGTTACCGTCCCTGGCTGGTTTGGGGGCGACTACTGAGCATCATCTGGTCTTTTGCGGGATTTGTATTTAGTCTCAAGTGGGACGAATGGCAAGAACAAGTCGAAGAGAATCAAGGACAAAGAGCTATTGAGTTAAGAAATTTACTCACCCGGTTAGGTCCGACATTTATTAAAGTTGGTCAAGCGCTCTCGACCCGTCCTGACTTAATCCGCAAAGACTTTTTAGCAGAACTGGTAAAGCTACAAGACCAGTTACCACCTTTTGATAATGGTCTAGCATATCAGATTATTGAAACAGAGTTAGATCGCTCCATTGGCGAGATTTTCCGGGATCTTTCCCCTCAGCCAGTAGCAGCGGCTAGTTTAGGTCAAGTCTACCATGGACACCTGGTCAGTGGGGAAGAAGTGGCTGTGAAGGTACAACGTCCTAATTTACGCCCCTTACTGACAAAGGATCTGTACCTGATGCGTTGGGTTGCTAGTTGGCTCGCACCCTGGCTACCGCTGAATCTCGGTCACGATTTAACTTTAATTGTAGACGAGTTTGGGACAAAGTTATTTGAGGAAATTGATTACATCAATGAGGGGCGTAATGCGGAAAAGTTTGCCCATAATTTCCGTAATGACCCACAAGTAAAAGTTCCAGGTATTTATTGGAATTATACCAGTAATCATGTTTTAACCCTGGAATGGATTAACGGCTTTAAACTCACAGATACTCAAAATATCCAAGCCGTAGGTTTAGACCCAGAAGCAATTATTCAAATAGGTGTAACTACTGGGTTACAACAACTATTAGAGCATGGTTTTTTTCATGCTGATCCTCATCCGGGTAATTTGTTCGCTATGTCTGATGGTCGCATGGCTTACATTGATTTCGGTATGATGGATCAATTGGAGGAAACAACCAAAGAAAGTTTAGTTGATGCTTTAGTGCATTTGGTAAACAAGGATTACGCCGATTTAGCGACAGATTTTGTCAAATTGGGCTTTTTAACTGCAAATACCAATATTGCCCCCATTGTACCAGCATTGGAAGCCGTACTAGGGAACGCTATTGGTAAAAATGTCAATGACTTTAACTTCAAAACCATTACTGATGAGTTTTCGGAATTGATGTATGAATATCCTTTCCGTGTACCAGCGAAATTTGCTTTAATTATTCGTTCTCTGGTGACACAAGAGGGTATTGCGCTGAGTCTCAACCCCAATTTCAAAATCGTAGAAGTGGGTTATCCGTACATAGCACGACGGTTATTAACAGGGGAATCTCCCGCATTACGGCGACGGCTATTGAATGTATTGTTTAAAGATGGTAAATTTCAGTGGCAACGGTTAGAAAACCTGATTACCATTGCTCGTACTGATAGTCAATTTGACGTTTTACCAACCGCAAAAATGGGTCTAGAATTTATTCTTTCAGAAGAAGGTAAATTCTTACGTCGTCAGTTGGTATTAGCCCTGACCGAAGATGACCGTTTACACACGGAAGAAGTCCAACGTTTATGGGATTTGGTCAAGGATGATTTACCACCAAATCGCTTACTAAATGTGGCAATTAGCCTGTTAACAGAGTTTTCCAAAGAAAGTGTAGCAGCTATTTTAGCAAAGTAATTTGTTACCAAATAAAAACGAATTTTAATAACAACCAGGAGTTTTCATGTACTATTACCCTTTACAACCGCCCTACTTTTTAGTATTAGTTGGTTTTCTCACGGCTTTAACTTCTGGTCTGGCTCTATCTGGGACATTAAAAGTAATTGTCCAGCAATGGCCTGATGATAAGTCTACTCAAGAAAATACTAATACTCGTTCTTTTTATAAACAATTATTAGTCCCATTTATTGGTATTACAAGTGGTGTTTGTTTATTTCTTGCTTGCGGTTTAGAGATCTTCGGTTTTCCCTCTGAACTGGCTTTGGGTGTGGGTTTACCAATAAGTTTGTTAACTTGTGTATTTCTTTGGTGGCAATTAGGAGGTTTGCTAGATTATGTTAAAAGTCAAGGAATGCAATCTCTAGATTTAGATTCTTGGTCTTAGATTAGATATCTTTATCATCGCCTTTTTGTTATCAATTTAGACTTTTAAATTCATCCTCTTAGGGATTAGGGGAAGCAGGAAGTAAAGGAAGATAAAAGTAGATTTGAGTAGGTTTTATATAACGGTATTTCAGATGTTTATCTAATTTAGGATGTTAGGTGGGTATTACCCACCATCATATTAAGTTAATGACCTCATTAATCTTCGTGATCATCAAACGGATCATCTAATTCCTGGCTGGGCGGGCCAAAAGATGTGTAAATTGCCATACCAGTGATAGCAACTAGTGCCGCGCAAAAGGAAATTCCAAGCACCGTAGCGGGTTCTAAGTCCATAAATTTAGTTACATATTATGAGATCCATATTTATAGAATATTACAAAATTTAACTTAAACAACCTAAACAATCTATAGCACTCCCAAGTCAGGAATAATGAAAATGAAATTGCTATGTTCAATTCCAGGTCAGTTCAAGTGACATAGAACGATGTCTATTTATCAACTCCAACCGGCAAATCATGAACAAACGAAGGTTTATATACCTTATATTCAGATCAATAAGCGAAGTTTATTGCCCTATGCCATTAGTCTTTATCAACAGGGTGTGCTGGAGGGACACCGGAAAATTGAGTCTAGTGAGGATATTCCCTTTCTTGCCACCTGGAATATTACTGCTTTACCCTCAGACCTAACTTGTTGTCGGATACAGTTTGATGGTGACTCTGAACTAACCTATGAAGTTATGATAGCCACTTTTGAATTTATTAGTCTTTTAATTGAATTAATAGAAAACCAGAGACGGTATCACAGTACCGATTTTTCTCAAAATTTTTACCGCAAACTCTTCCGCGCAGACCATTGGTGACAAGTTACGGCAGATTGCGGGTAAATATCGTTTTGATTCGTTTGTTGATACTTATGGGTTTGAGCCTGGGCATTTGCTGTATTTCCCTTACCCTCCATGGATTTGAGGCTTATTTCCTCCTCAAAAATCTTTAACTCCCGTTATATTAGCTTTTTTGTATCGGTGAGAGTTCTCTTGAATTTTGAGGTTTTTCCAATTTCATCTATAATGTCTTTATCAAATGTCTAATAAAATAAAAAAAAGCTTTTGCAACTGATATTAGGTAAATTATGGCACAAAGAACTAGGTTAGGAGATGTTCTCAGACCCTTAAATGCTGAGTATGGTAAGGTATCTCCAGGTTGGGGAACAACACCTTTAATGGGTGTGTTCATGGGTTTGTTTCTCGTATTTCTACTCATTATCCTGCAAGTTTACAACAAGTCTCTGTTAATTCAAGATGTGCTTGTTGATTGGCGCAGTTTAGGTGGCTAATAGGTGACCAAAAACATGGGATACAAGCTCGGTCTTTCTAGGACGGCTTTATGATCAAACAGATATAGTCGCCTTATGACATTAGGGGACTATAAAGGAACGTCGAGGGATAATAAAACTATTTCGATAGCACAACCCAATGAAGCGTTAAGGAATCCTCTTCAATCAGTCCCAGAAGGTATGTTGACATTAGCATCTACCCGGCTTGTCCGGGTTTTTTGTTATTTCTAAAAATGTGGGAAAATAGCGATAAAATTAACCTATATACCAATAAGACTTCTAAATTTACAGGAGAGAAAGATGAATATATTTGGTATCGGTTTACCAGAAATGGCTGTAATTATGGTGGTAGCACTGTTGATATTTGGTCCCAAGAAGCTACCAGAAATTGGCCGCAGTTTAGGTAAAACCATTCGCAGTTTCCAAGAAGCTTCTAATGAATTTCAAACCGAGTTCAAACGGGAAGCAGAACAATTAAAAGAAACTGTAAAAACGACCGCTGAACTAGAACCTAAACACATTGAAGCTGGAAAAAACCAGCAGGAAAATATATAAGGATGAAGGAGGAAGAAGTAAAACAACCGATTTTAGTAATTCCCCAGCTAATTGTCGGACTAGGAAACCCGGAGCCTAAATATGACCAAACTCGCCACAATATTGGCTTTGCAGCTATAGATAGCCTAGCACGTACTTGGCAAGTTTCTGTGGCTGAGAATCGCAGATTTCAGGGTGAGTTTGGTGAAGGTACAGCACTAGGTAGCGTTAAAGTACGCTTACTTAAACCCTTAACTTATATGAATCGTTCCGGACAAGCTATACAATCTGTAACGAATTGGTATAAATTACCCCCAGAATCAGTTTTAGTTATTTATGATGATTTAGATTTACCTTTGGGAAAAACTCGTTTACGCTTGTCTGGTTCTGCTGGTGGACATAATGGCATGAAAAGCATTATTTCCCACCTAAATACGCAAGATTTCCCCCGATTACGAATTGGTATTGGTAAACCAAAGGGTGCTATAGATGGGGATAAGTCTGATACTGTATCTCATGTTTTAGGACGATTTTCTGCTGCTGAAAATAAAGTTATGTCTCAGGTTTTAAACTTTGTCGTTGAGTGTGTAGAATTTAGTTTCAAACAGGGTATAGAAAAGACGATGAACCGTTGCAATACTCATAATTTCGCAGATATTGATTCTTAACTGAATAGGACCCACCGGAACTGGATTTACACCCGCTTGACTCCCAGGGCTTTTTCATTCTCGGAGGTAAATTGGAAAACTCTTTCCGACCCAAAAAAGCTAACTAATGCTAACAAAAGCCGGCTTTTTCTTCCTGCTTCATCCTAGAAGTGTCGGCACTATCTAGTCCACAGGCTAACACGGTTAATCTAACCGCTTCTTGTTTTACATTAATTGCAGCGTTTACATCTCTATC
>NZ_JACJSB010000026.1 GCF_014697585.1 Dolichospermum sp. FACHB-1091
TAATGATAAAATAAAATAATTGCTCAATAGATTATGAACGGAAAAAAGAGCGAATAATAGTAAAAGTTTCGCTCTTTCTTCTGCTAGAATTTAGAAAATGAAAACCCCCTGCTAGGGAAGTAGATGTAGTTCTTAGCAAAGACGTTCATCTAGTAACAGCTAGTGTAAATGCGCGGGTTTTTCATACCTTATACGAACAAATGGGATATGAACAGGGAAAAAAAGCTCTCAAGCACAATACTATGCGTTTACACCCTGCATCATTGCGACCTATCAGGGCTTTCTATCAAGAAATCGTTAGTATATTCAATACTCAACCAGCATTATTAATGGAATCACAGATGCAATCATTAATAATGGAAGATTTCTTGCCATTGCTAATTAATACCTTTGGTAGGAACGCCCAAAAAAAACCACGCACATTAAAACCCTTCCGTCGTTATTCCCTGGTTAAGAAAGCGGAAGAAATTTCTAAGTCCTATAAAGATCAACCTTTAACACTACAAAAACTATGTGACGAATTAGGAACTAGCAGTAGCGCCTTATCTTGTGGGTTTCAGGAAGTTTTTGGTATCAGTCCCATGGCTTATATCAAAATTCAACGGCTCAACGGGGTACGTTGTGCTTTAATGAATCCTAACTCGAATACAAAAACAGTGATGGAGGTGGCTCAGGAGTGGGGATTTCCCAATGCTGCATATTTTGTTAAGCATTATCAGGAAATGTTTGGTGAGTCACCACTAAAAACGTTGCGTAAGTCAAATATCTGACATTCCGCACTTCATAATGTAGTATGAGCCTTTTTAAGAATAATTCTTAATATTTTTGATAACATAAGTATTGTTAAAAACAATAAAAAATAAAATTAAGGAAATATTCGTGTATTACAAAATGAAGTGCGGAATATGGGTTATACATTAAAAACTTTTCAAATATCCTCTAAGAGAACTCCACAAAAAATTGGAAGTCTCTAAGAGTTCCCTACCCTCACAGATACAGCGATTTCCAATCATATAAGGTACATCTTAGCCCCCTCCTCGCACCCCCCTCAATCCCCCCGCAGCGGGGGGAAGAAAAGGATAAACTTTTGATATTGGAGGGGGTTGGGGGTGGGGTTCTTGTTCCGGGTTTGATGACAATTTGCTGTAACTTTTTCAGCAAGCCCTAATTATGAATTACTTTCTATCCATTGAATTACTTGATAACCAAGATTAGTACCATTAAGGCGATCAATTTCCCGGACTCCGGTAGGACTTGTAACATTAACTTCCGTAAGGTAGCCACCAATCACATCAATACCAACGAAAATTAACCCATCTTGACGGAGTTTTGCGGCTAAATGAGTGCAAATTTCCTCTTCTCTTGGGGTGATATTAGTTTTTGCGACAGTACCACCTGTTGCCATATTATTGCGAAAATCACTACTGCTGGCAATACGATTAAGCGCACCTATGGCTTGACCATTGAGTAAGATAATCCGTTTATCTCCCTCCTTGGCTTGAGGTAAATAATTTTGTACCATGACGGGAATTTGACCATGAACTGTGCTAAGTTCAACAATAGAATTAAAATTGCGATCGCTTGCTTGTAAAAATAAAATTCCTTCTCCAGCTTTATTTCCCAGTGGTTTGAGAATTGTCGCTGCTTTGGCTACCACAAACTCGCGGATAACCTGTTTATCAGCACTAACAATGGTTTCGGGAACACATTCCTGAAACTGAAGGGCGTACATTTTTTCATTCGCACTACGAATACCAGCAGGGTTATTAATGACTAGAGTTTTATTTTGGTCAATATAATCCAAAATATAGGTAGCATAAAGATAAGCGTCATTTATTGGTGGATCAGTCCGCATAAATACGGCATCCATTTCTTCTAAAGGAATAAAAACACTAGAACTTAATTTAAACCAATTATCAACCGCTAACCAACGTCCCTCCACCAACTTTACAGGAACAAGCTCTACTTGTTGGGATACAGCCCAAGCTTTGCCATCAATTACACTCAGTAAATTTGCTTGAGTTATCCATATTTCATGTCCCATAATTTGCCCTGCTTCCATCAGTGCCACACTGGTATCATGACATGGATCAAGTTTATGTATAGGATCAATAATAAAAGCCAGTTTCACCCTTTATACCTCTGTTATCCATAAATTTTCACATTACATCAGTTTCAAACCCCGACTTCTCAAATTCATTTATGTATCTCAGAGAAAGAAAAATGAGATTAGGAAGTTAGGGATCTGATTACATAATCTTTTAAGATTAATTAAGATGCTAACATCTCATCTAATTTACCTTGACGCTCTAAAGCGTGTATATCATCACAACCACCTATGTGATTATCATTAATAAAAATTTGGGGTAGAGAACGTCTACCATTGGCTCGCTGTGCCATTTTTGCTCTTGCGTCCTCATCTCCGTCAATACTATATTCAGTAAAATCAACACCTTTCTTGTTCAGTAGACTTTTAGCACGGAGACAAAAAGGGCAGGTTGACCAAGTATAAATTTCTACTGTTGCAGTCATAATATTCTCAACAAAACGTCATAATTCTTAATTTTACTGATAAGGATAGGTAAAAGGCAACTAATAGCTGTTAATTACCAATTACCAATTACCCAATTACCAATTACCTATTCCCACTCAATAGTTCCTGGTGGTTTAGAAGTAATATCATAAACCACACGATTAACCCCTTTCACTTCATTAACAATGCGGTTAGAAATTGCTTCTAGCACATCATAAGGAATCCGCGCCCAGTCTGCGGTCATCCCATCTTCGCTGGTAACAATCCTTAAAACGATAGGATGGGCATAGGTACGTTTATCACCCATAACGCCAACGCTGCGAATGGGTAAAAGGACTGCAAAAGCTTGCCAAACCTGATTATACAAGCCGCGTTGATTAATTTCTTGACGGACAATTAAATCAGCATCTCGCAAAATATTTAAGCGTTCAGCAGTGACCTCCCCTAAAATGCGAATTGCTAAACCCGGTCCTGGAAAAGGTTGACGTTGGACAATTTCTTCTGGTAAACCAATAGAACGACCAACCTTACGAACTTCGTCTTTAAATAGTTTCCGCAGCGGTTCTACCAGTTTAAATCTCAAGTCCTTTGGTAAACCACCCACATTGTGATGACTTTTAATTTTCACTGCTACCCGTTCCCCAGTTTTGGGGTCAACATTGGTATCAGCAGATTCAATCACGTCTGGATAGAGTGTTCCTTGAGCCAAGTAGTCGAAGTGTCCAAGATTCTTGGATGTTTCCTCAAAAACGCTGATAAATTCATGTCCAATGCGCCGACGTTTCTCCTCTGGGTCTGTGACTCCAGCGATAGCTGAGATAAATCGCTCACGGGCATTGACATATTCTACAGGAATATGGAATTGTTCTTTAAATAACTTTACTAACCTTTCTGGCTCTAATTTCCGCATAAAACCCTGGTCAATAAATACACAGGTTAACTGTTCACCAATGGCTTTATACAGAAGAAAGGCCAAAGTAGAAGAATCTACCCCACCAGACAATGCTAATAATACCCGTTTATCCCCTACCTTGGCGCGAATTTCCTGAACTGCTTCCTCAACAAAAGCCGCTGTTGTCCAAGTAGGTTCACATTCACAGATATGATAAACAAAATTACGAATTAAAGCTAAACCACCCTGAGAGTGGACGACTTCGGGGTGAAACTGTACACCATAAAGTTTTTTGTCGTGATGAGCGATCGCTGCACAAGGTGTATTATGGGTATGGGCAAGCAGTTCAAAACCTGGAGGTACGGTTGTAACTGAATCTCCATGACTCATCCACATGGTTGTACCTTCTTCGACATTAGTTAATAAGTCTGTAGGATCATCTATATATAGAGATGCTTTACCATATTCACCTCGTTCTGCTTTGGTAACTTCCCCACCCAATTGATTAACCATCAATTGCATACCATAGCACACTCCCAGAACTGGTATACCCAACTTCCAAATTTCTGAGTCACAATGGGGAGCAAAGTCACTATATACAGAACTCGGTCCACCAGAAAGAATAATACCTTTAGGGTTAAGTTGACGTAACTGTTCCGCTGTGGTGCGGTAGGAAAGAACTTCGGAATATACTTGAGTTTCGCGGATACGACGCGCAATTAACTCAGAATATTGAGAACCAAAGTCTAAAATTACAATTATTTGCTGTTTCAGGTTCCCCAAATTTTGTTGTGTTTGAGGTACTTCAAGTGTTGGTAGAGTCACCGCTGTATTCATGGTAGCCAAGGTGTGTCGTTAAGGATAGAAAGTCACAGTCTGTGATTTTGATGATTTTTGTGATTAATAGTCATAAGTAGGTGAACGGAAAAAAACCGACACAAGTAACGAAAAGTAAAGTTACCCAAAACCTCTTCCCTGTTCCCTGTTCCCTGTTCCCTGTTCCCTTGTCATAACGACAATTTTTCACGCTAACCTACTTAACTGTTAAATTAATCATCGAAATCAAATTCAAATTTCAAATTTAGTATTAAAAAAAATATTTATTTGAGTTATTTATACCAATTTAAGACCAAGCAGCCAGATTAGAGTAGTCAATTGCAATTATCATTAACCGCAAAGACGGATAAGTTAATTGATGAATTTAATGATTCTGGAGTGACTATTTGCCTACTTAAAATTGGTAAGATGATAATTCTTGCTAGTTTAGCACAATTTTTCCAGTAAGATACAACCAGTTTTACTTTTTACAAAAATTTGGCGATCGCGGTCAAACAGGACGCAACCGCAAGCTATACTAGTTTTACCTTGTTCATTGTGGCTATTGATATATACCTGGCTACGGTTGTCAATCGTTTCAGCAATTGCACCATAGACTAGATTTACCCAATTACTACCAGTATTCAGATCAAGGGTTTTCAGGTGTTTTAGTGCTGCTTCGGCTGTAGGACTGTGAAAAATGGTTTGAATATCAGTCGCATTTAAACCGAGCATAGCACAATGACTGGTTAAAATTTCCCGACGACCATCAGCCAAATGATGATGGGTGTGAAAAATTCCCCCCGCTAGTTTCATCAATTTACCATGATAACCAAATAATAAAATTTCTTGGACACCCAAGACATCAGCAGCTACTAACATTGGTCCCAACCAATTGGCGGTTTTTACCAACTGTGCAGGATTTATACCGATTTTCTGGGCTAAATCTAGTCCATTTTCCCCAATACAAAATACCAAAGTTTTAAATCTACTAGCCCTTTCCTCCAGATTAGCCAGAAAAGCCGCTAATTGATCCGGTGTGCTTAAAGGTTGAGAAATACCCGTTGTTCCCAGTAAAGATAATCCCTCTACTACACCAAAAGCTGAGTTAGAAGTACGGATGGCCAGCGATCGCCCTTCTGGTAAAATAATTGTAATTTTGATTTTTTCCGTCTCTGTTAATAATTTCCGTAAATTTTCCTGAATTAGCCGTTGAGCATAGGTATAAATTGCGGCTTTACCATCATCATTAATTTTTTTCCCAATACCTTCTCCACCCTCAATAATTACTGATTCTCCATCTCCTACATACCATTCTACCACAGCCCAAACTGGTGTATTTTTAGTCAAATCCAGATTATCACCTGGATCACTGCGAGTCATAGCCAAAGCTTGATTTTCCGATATTCCGGCCACTTGGTCAATGGGTATTTCTGCTATTTGGGCAGGTTCAAGCAAATCTATAGAGACAGAGTTTATATGTTGACGATAACGTAGCCAATGTAAAGCCGCAACAGCAGCAGCACAAGCGAAAACTGGTAAAGTGTATCCAGAACGGGACATAGTGACAATTGAAAATTGAGAAAACCCTGACTAATTTAAACACCAACTTCCGACAATAAAACCTGCATATTTTCCCAGGAAATATCCTTTTCCAGATAACGGGGTGACTCAGGATGATAGGGACTTGCTATTCTATCAATAGTGATAATTTTAGCAGCTTCAGGTAACACAGGAACATCAGGATCAAAAGCAGTTGAACGCATTAAAGAACTAGAAAAGCCTTTAAAAACAGCAATTGTATCAGTTTCACCGTCAATTTCTACAGTGATAATAAGCACCTCTTGTGGTCTTTTAACTGTGTATTTTTCCAGTCTTTTACTAATAGGACTATTCATAATATTAACATGAGTGACCTTTGAGCGACTTTCCCTGAGACACAATTAATGTGTAGTCGAACGTCCATACCTACTGAGTTTGAACGCGACAAAATAACTTAAATACACTATGTAAAACCCTAAAGTAACTATACCCAGAAAACCGAGAAAAGCAGGTGTACTCTTATGGTGGAAATAGTCTTTAAAGACTAATGGTGCTTCCAACCAAACGCTACAGTAAGGAGTTTTCAGCATATTAGCCGAAAAAGCACAACGTAAAAAAGGTAAAAGTGCTAACGCCCCTAAACTACAATAAACCGTTGTTGCCCAACGCCAAGACGTAAAAATCAGTTTTAATGGACATTGGGGATGATACTCAATTTCATCATTGATATCCACCCAAAACCATAGCGCAATAGGGATGAGAATCCGTGCCATTAAAGCAGATATAAAACCGACCCCGAAGCCACCAATCATTAAGTAAATGGTAATGGCTAACAGACTAGCTACACGAAAATAAATCATTAATAGGCGTTGCATTGGTTCTGCTTTCTGTACAAATACCCAAATTAGCAGAATTACTGGAATAATCAGCGCGAATAATAATTCTAAGCGATAGTCCATCCAAATATAGGGGCGAAACCATGGTTCTGTCATAAAGTCAATAGAAAACTAAAAAAATTTGTGACTGGATATTTGCTGGATATTTGATAGAGTAGCCTAGCCTTAGCCACTTAAGAAAAAAGTCCATTTTGGTATCCCGTTCAAAAATGAACAACGGGGGGTTTATTCCCCGTCTGGTTCAAATCTATCTACCAAGGTCGTATAAAACCATTGATATTTCAGTGCATTGTTACTTAGTGAAATGAGTAAAAATGCTTATTCTAGTCTTCATAAAGACGGCACTCATCTGCGTCTGGATTAGCATCACAGTATGTTTCTAGGGAGTTTTTAGGCTTGACTTGGCGCTGGTGAGATGCTGCGGCTTGAAGTTCTTCTACTGCGTCCCAAGCAGCAGCACATTCAGCGGAGTTACCTCCTGAAATGTCGCATACAGCGCGAGCTTGTTCAACTTCTTCTTGGATTTTTTCTCGAATATCGTTATTGGCTTGGGTATTAGTCATGATTGTGTTCCGTTATGTTTTGTTTATACAAGTATAGAAAAACTCTGGAAATGGCAAGTTTTCCTGCTATGAATCACCATTCTTACACTTTTAGTGATGATTCGGTTGGGTAGTATCTTCTAAATAGGCTTTTTGCTTATTGAGTGAGATATGTCCAACTATTATCCCACTTTTATGGTCTCTAAAATCCCCATCCTACTCAAAAACCATTATAGAAATCAATACCTTCGCCAACACCCTGAAACCCCATTGATATGGTAACGATTTTATGGGGTTTAGGACATATTTTTGGAAAATTGGCATAGATATTGAGAAATTGGGGAATAACGTTTAAATTAGTATACATCTGATAAAATTATGTGTTTTGCCGTACTACCATGGAAAATCAACTGGGATTTTTTTTAAAGCTACTGTTGTTTTCAGCTTCACTGTCGCTAGTCATCAAGTATGCTGATCCTTTATGGATTCCAGCAACGGCGACAAGTGCGCTAATTATGGTTTTATCACCAACTATGGTGATGGCAACCGTTCTATTATGGCGAGTCCCAAGACAAAAGTAAAATTAACAAAAAAAATATAGGTGGTGTTGTTAAAATCAGCTAACCTAACGGCATTGACATCAAAAAGCATCTTACTAAGCTGGGAGTCTCGTTTGTGAACATTGGTCAATGGATAGGTATAATTGCCTTAGTTATATCCTTGTATATATTGTGGCAACTTCGTGAGGTTTTGCTACTAATATTTGCCGCTGTGGTGTTAGCAACGACTTTAAATCGTCTAGCTCGACGTTTCCAAAGCTTGGGAATCAAACGAGGATTAGCTGTTTTATTGGCTGTGGCGATTTTCTGGGTTGGTGTGGTTTGTTTTTTCTGGTTGATTGTACCACCCTTTGTCCAGCAATTTCATGAACTTACCTATAGAGTTCCTCAAGGTTTTGAACGTTTTAATGCTTGGGTTGATGAACGCAGAACTTATATTCCTCCACAATTGTTACCTTACATACCGGATTTGAATAGTTTAATTGAACAAGCACAACCGCTATTTAATCGCCTATTAGGTAATTCTTTTGCTTTTGTCTCTGGATCTTTAGAAGTTGTTCTGAAAATTTTATTAGTATTAGTTTTAACGGGAATGTTTTTAGCTAATCCTCACGATTACCGAAAAGTATTTATCCGCCTATTTCCCTCATTTTATCGCTCCCGGGTAAATGGGATTTTAGATCAGTGTGAAGTTTCTTTGGAGGGATGGGTTACTGGTGCTGCAATTGGGGTTTCTGTGGTTGGTATTATGAGTTTAGTGGGGTTATCAATTTTAGGTGTAAAAGCCGCCCTAGCCCTGGGAGTGTTAGCGGGATTTATGAATTTAATTCCTAATTTGGGTCCGACTATGAGTGTATTACCAGCCATGGCGATCGCTCTATTAGATAATCCTTGGAAAGCTTTGGCTGTCTTCATTCTCTACTTTGTGATTCAACAGGTTGAGAGCAATTTTATCACACCTGTGGTCATGGCACATCAAGTATCTTTACTCCCTGCTGTCACCCTAATTTCTCAATTATTCTTTGTGACATTTTTGGGATTTTTAGGATTATTTTTGGCACTTCCTCTTACCGTTGTGGCAAAAATTTGGGTTCGAGAAGTTTTAATTAAAGATGTCTTAGATCAATGGGTTCATGATCAGAAACATCATCAAGAATTATCAGTAATTGATGAATCTGCTGATGGAAATGATGATGACGGTTGACCGTTGACTGTAAAAAATACTAGCATAATTACTGTTGGCAAGGGATTTTACTTGGGTAAAAACCAAACAATGTAAACTTTTATTGCAGTATTTAACACCTCTGTTTTCTTGGATTTCAATACGTGATATATTTATCAATATTTGGGTAATTTCAGGTTTTACAAGTTGATTTGTTTAATGAAATTTAACCTACAATATACTGTTTTTTGTAATGAGTAATTAGAGGATGTAAGAAAATATGCCAGATATTTCTATACTTTTTTATCTAGCGATCGCTATAGTTGTTATAGGAGGAATAATCGGGGAAATAATCTCACTAAAAAAATATTATAGACAATCTAACTTTGATCAAAAGATAATTAAACATTTATCAAAACACAAAACCAACATAGATACAAAGAATGTCAAATCTTCGATTAATGATTATTTAGAAAAGGTAATTGAAGATTTATTAGGACACAAAATCAACATAGATACAATACATTTAAAATCTTGGATTAACGATAATTTAGAAACAGAAAATGATAAACCTATTATAAACAATAATAAATATATACTCAAACAATATCCAGAGATATTAACTCATTCTACTCGCAGTAACTTACGATTTGTCGGTACATTGTGTACAGCTATTGGTGTATTAGGAACATTTTATGGTATTCAAGCAGGTATAGGAAATATTCCCTTAAATAATCTGGATAATACACAATCTTTACTATCAGGAGTAGCGCGTTTATTAGAAGGAATGAAAACCGCATTTTCTACATCTTTAATGGGATTAGGATCTGGTAGTTTATTTACTATATGTCTCTTTGTCACAGACTCAATTAGGCAGTCACAACATGATGAAATTAGCAGAAGTTTACACAAAATTACTGTTACTAAAAAAGATGGACGTGATGATGCAGTTAATAGTTTAAAAGAAATAGCTGCAAGTTTTAGAAACTTTGATTTTAATGCTAATTTAAGAGCATCTCAAGCATTAGAAAGAGTAGCTCAAAATCTTGATGCTAGAATTATTGGTACAGAAGTAGGAAATGCAGTTAGTGTGCAATTAGATAGAACAATTGAAACTAGATTAACTCCTGTATTTAATAATATTGCTGATTCCCAAAAAACATTAACTGAAATTAGCACAGTTCAAAGAAATGTACTGGAAAACTTAATTATTGAAATCAAAAATCAATTAATTATTCCATTAGTAGATAGACTAGATCAAAGTGCAACTTTAACTCAACAAGCATCCGCAGCAGTAACTAAATTAAATAATAAATTAGGAGGAATATCCGAAAAATTAGCTGATTCAATTGTCACTATTCAACAGTTTCAACAAGAGACATTAGGAGAATTAAATAATTTTGCTAGTAGCTTACAATCTACCTTACATGATTTCCAAAGAGACACCACTAACGTTTTACAAGAAACAGGAGTTTCTATTACTAAAGCAGTGGAAACAAGTATTACAGGTATGGAATCTCAACGGGAAGCATTTCAAGAAAGTGCAGCACAAGCAGCAAATACATTTAGAGGTATTCGAGAAGATTTAGAACAATCTTTAAAAACTCAATCTGATCAGCAAAAAGAGATATTACAAGTAGTTTATTCTCGATTTTTACAAATATTAAATCAAGCCAATGAAAACTTCACAACTCAAACACAAACATTAGAAACTGTAGGTAAAGAAGCATCACAATTAATGAATAATGCTAAGGAAAACTTAGAACAAACATTAACTAATATTGATGATACTTTACAAAATACCCGTGTCACTGTACAAGAGGAATTACAAACATTTAGAATTGAATATCAAAATAGTTTAACTCAATTCTTTAATGAACAAAATCAATTATTAGAAGGTACATTAGGAACTCAAAGAAATGCTTTACAAGAAGTTGTTGATAATTTACGTGATGCTTTCGCAGAAGAAACCCAACGGAGACAATCATTAATGAATGATTTAACTAATACTATTAATGAAGTCACTAGAGGTATGAATGAAATTGATCAGGTAACTAATACTATGCAAACAAGAGTGAGAGAAATACAACAATTAGCAGCAGCAATGGGTTTAAACTCAGGAGAAAGATTAACCCAATTACAAGAATTGTCTCGAAATATTGGTACAGCAACTCAAGAGTTTAATCTTTTGCTTCATAGTTGGGAAAATCATCTCAATCAATATATTAATACATCAAAAAATCATCTTGATCAATATATAGATAAATCAACAAATTGGCAAACTGAATTTTTTAATCAAGCTGATAGTTCAATTTCAAAAGTATGTAGTGGTTTATTAGAAACTGCTAACGTTTTAGTTAAAATTGAAAATGATCGTCGCTGGAATCAATAATTTTGATATATTTTCCTATATTTTCCTAACCTCAAAGTAAATTACCAAAAATCAACATCAACAGGTAAATTATCAAATGTTTAATGATGTCAACTTCAACAAAAATCATGATGATCAAGATGAAGAAAGTTCTGCAACTTATCTTTCTATTGGTGATTTAATGTCAGGTTTATTAATGTTTTTCGCTTTGCTTTTTATTACTGCTTTAATTCAACTAAATGAAGCCCAAAAAGACATTACTAGAATTTTAATAGGTCAATTAGAAGGTCAACTTAAAGCTAATAATATTGAAGCAACTATTGACCCTAATACCGGAGATATTAGCTTGAGAGATAGCATATTATTTGATACTAATAGTTCTAAATTAAATCCTCAAGGTGAAAAAACATTACAAAAATTAATCCCCATTTATAGCAAAGTAATTTTTGAAACTCCCAAAGTTAAAGATCAAGTTGAAAGAGTGATTATTGAAGGTCATACTAGTGCTTATGGTGACAATGATATCAACATGGAATTAAGTTTAATGAGAGCGTGGCAAGTTGCTAAATATACATTATATCAAATGCCATTTGATAATAAAACTCATAAATCACAGTTAGAAAGAAAAATTATGGTAGTAGGAAGAGGTGAAAATGATGCTAAAACAGGAGATTTACCAACAGATAGAAAAGTAGTATTTCGTATTCAATTTAAAGGACAAGACTTAGGTAATTTAAACACACCAAAAAAATAGACCAAAAAAAAGAAACTTATGATTAATAAAAATCTCCATGAAATTATTCCACCAGATCATCAACCTCATAGATTAATTAATATTGCAGCACAACAGAAACCTAGTAATATTAATCTATCTATATTAGTATTGAAAGAAAAAATTGATCAAAATAGAGTTGAAGAAATTAGTTTAATAGAATGGATATGGTGTATTGATAATGATCAAGTTTGGGAAATTTTACCAGCATTAGACAGAAAACAGTTATCTTTAAAAATTTGGCATATATCGTTAAATAACGAATGGTTATATTTTACCTTAGTTCGTCGTTTAGCTTGGTTTTTTAATGGTCAAAAAAATGTGATCATATCCGATTTAGTTAATAGTTTTTACACCTGGAGTAACTCAATTTCTGTACAGAATAATCTAGTTATTAAAATTTTAGTTACTTTAGGAACAGATCAAACAAAAAGAGAACTGGTAAAAATTACCTGTGAACAAAATTTAACTCGCAATGAATTATTAAAAAAAATAAATAATGTATTACCAAATATTCCTATTTTCAAAGATTATGTTTTGGAAATATCACCTTATTTTACTAAAGTTCTACATCCAATTACATTGGATAAAGTTAATTGGTTATTACGTTGTTTTGATGAAATGGAAGAAACGACCCAAATTACGTCAGTGGAATATATCTTAAATCATCTTTCTACGTCCATAGTTGGTAATTTTCCTGAGTTGGTTAATTGGCTAAAAAATAACTATAATAATTCTAGTAAACAATCAAAATTATCCAGTCAAGCTAGACAGAAATTAAGAATTTGGATCGGTGCAGTTAATTATCAAGACTTTTCTAACTTAGTAGATTTAATTATTGATAAAATCTCACTTAGTACAACAGAACAAAAGCAGTTAAAAAATCGTCAAAGTTTTTGGTCTAATTATAGTAATAGTTTTGTCAGACTCAAAATTTTACTTCCTAGTCGTTCCTGTGATATTATCAATAATGATATTAGACTAGATCAAGATATTCAAATATTAGAAGATGATGGTAGCGATGAAACAGAAATATGTATTTTTGATTTAGGAGAAAATGGTTTTATTGTGGAATTTTTCAGAGGTAAAGGTAGTGAAACTAGATTATTTCCTCAAAATGATTATATAGAAAGTGTTTTATTTAGTTCTCAACCATTATCAGTAAAAAAGATTAGAAAATTAGGTAGTGAAAAACATGATCACGCTTATTTTTGGCAATGGTCTTGTGAAAAATTATTAAGAGTCAAATATAATATTATCCCCAATGAAGGAACTAGAGAATTTATTGTTATTTCTATCAAGTATACTAGTCCATCATCAGCAACATCAAATAAACCTATTCTGATAAGAGATAAAACTAGACATTATGAACAAACGAAACTGCGATATAATTTTCAATATGGTTTACCAGAACCTTCTGAAAATCAACTAGAAAGGAGAAAACGAGATCAAAGAAGATGGTTAAATGAAATTGAAAGATTAGAATTAGAAGCCAAACAATCATCATTATAACCATATAAATCACCATGAAAGATATTTTTAAAAACCCATCAATAGAAACATTAGTTAATGAAATTGTTGCTTTAAATCATAGTTGGAAAGCGGCTGTAGAATTATTTGGAGATGATAGTCCTTTATCACAAAGTGCAAGAGATTTAAAAGGATGTTTACAGGTAAGATTATTACAGAGTTATCCAGATCAAGTTTATTTAATCATAGATAAAGAAACTTCAGAAACAGCAGGGGAAGAATTATATAGTTTGCGTTTAGTAACTCCTATTAATAATCGTAATAATGCTGAACATCTACCTGTAAGAGTTGCGAAAAAATTACTTTCTCAGCAAGAAATTGCTAAACGTGAAAACGATGTGATGTAAAAATCTCAAGTTCCTTAACGGTTGACTGTTTTCCGTTTCAAACCCCTGCTCCCCTGCCCCTACTACATCAACCAAAACCAGGAATTAATCGCTTCAAGGCACGACCAGCGACATCACTATAGCGCAATTCACCACAGAGGATTTTACCCATAATCTGAGCGCCGGAGGGGCGTTTGACACCGACTTTATAACCAATACCGGGGAAGCGATAAAATGCTCCTGCTAATTTTTGCGCCCAAGCCATATCAGTTCCCCATTGTTCGTTAATGGCATCGGTATAATTTGCTAAAGCGTTGGCATCACCACTTAAAGCATCGTGAATAAATCCTGCTGCTAGGACACCGCTAAAAATAGAGGGACGAATACCTTCAGCAGTAAAAGGGTCAACTACACAGGCCGCTTCTCCTGCTAAAACTGCGTTTTGGGTGTGTAGCTTTTGATTACCATCCCAAATACACAAAGGATGACCGTATTGTTTACTATTTTTGACATCTAGATTAAAAAATTGAGCGTATTCATCTAAAATTTTCTTAAAGTCTTGGGGTTCGCCACCGATAAATGTACCAACACCAATGGAATAACCGTCATCTTTGGGAAAATTCCAGATATAGCCGTTTTTGATTAAACCAAATTCAAAGTGAATTGTGGTTTTCTTTTCAACGGTTGCGGGAATTTCAGCTTCTAATGCGCCAGCTAGACGGCGTTTACGGTCTTTAAAACCTAACCATTTAGCCATTGGACCCTTTGCACCGTCGGCGGCGATAAGATAACGACCGGTGACTATTCCTGTGGCTGTGGTGACTTCCCAAGAATCGTTTTTAAATTCAATACTTTTAACTTCTGTATTATCTTGTAGTTCAGCCCCTTGCTGTTGAGCTTGTTGGATTAAGAAGTGGTCAAAAATTTCCCTGCGTACCATCCATACGGGTTCTTTAATATCTATTTTTGCTTCTACGGGATCACTTAATTTCCAGGTAAAGCGCAAAGAGTCTACTTTAGCAGAAATTGCGGGGTTAAAGTCAAAGTCGAACCATTGAGCAATTACTGGTGAGACACCACCACCACAAGGCTTATATCTAGGTAAGGATTCCTTTTCTAAGACTAAGACTGAGCGACCCTTTTTGGCTAGATGGTAAGCGGCTGTACCACCGGCAGGTCCAGCCCCGACAATTATGCAGTCGTACATGATGGCTAATTTTTTAATCTGATTTTAATTAGTTTATTTTCCAGTATATCTAAGGGATTATGATTTTTTATAAATTTTTAATGAATATAAGCTGCACTATATTTAATTTGTATGATTCTAGCGGGCAAGATGCCCACACCACAACTTTAGATAAATTTTAAATGGGTAAGAGCTTTTAACTTCTCACCTCTTACCAACTGAGGGGATGAAAATAAAAGTCTTAAATTAATACCTAGCGATTGGGTTATAAACCGCTCTTATACGGAAAAACCCACTTTATTGTGGGTTTACGAACCTTGATTTTCCGTCAATCACACTCAAGTAGGACTTTAGTTATGTAGTAGCGAATTATATTCGCCATTAACTTTTAAAAGATCCTCCTAGACGGTTGAGATGTCCTTTTCCTTTTCTGCCAGTAGTTCGTCTATTTTGGCGGTATACTTATTTGTTAGTTTTTGGAGTTTGTCCTGTTGATCCCGTGCTTCATCTTCAGGGATTTCAGCGTTTTTTTCCTGTTTGCGAATGGACTCAATAGCATCCCGGCGGATATTACGAATTGCTACACGACCTTCTTCCGCGTATTTAGCCGCAAGTTTGACAAATTCTTTACGGCGGTCAGTTGTTAACGGGGGAATATTCAACCGGATCACAATACCGTCATTACTGGGAGTCAAGCCCACATCTGACAGAGAAATGGCTTTTTCAACAATATTCAGGCTGCTCTTATCGTAGGGCTGAATCAGGATGGTGGAAGCATCTGGTGTGCTAATGTTTGCCAGTGATTTTAAGGATGTTGGTGTACCGTAATACTCTACTTGTACTTTATCCAACAAACTCGCATTGGCGCGACCAGTGCGAATTGTATTAAAAGCCCGTTGAGTAGATTCAACGGTTTTCTGCATTGTACTTTCAGCTTCAGCTAATTTCACAAGAACCTCCCACAAGGGTGCCAATAGATTCTCCCATAACTGCCCGGTGGATATTACCTCGCACCGTTAAGTCAAATACTAAAATGGGGAGATTATTTTCTTTACATAGGGCAATTGCGGTACTATCCATGACTCGCAAATCTTTAGCCAAAACGTGGGCGTAGGTAAGAGTAGTAAAACGCTTGGCATCAGGATACAATTTAGGGTCAGCATCGTAAATTCCGTCCACTTTGGTGGCTTTGAAAATCACTTCTGCTTCGATTTCTGCTGCTCTTAAGGCCGCAGTGGTATCTGTAGTAAAGAAGGGATTACCTGAACCAGCCCCAAAAATTACCACCCGACCTTTTTCCAAATGACGGATAGCACGTCGTCGAATATATGGTTCTGCTAGTTCTTGCATAGCAATGGCGGTTTGAACCCTTGTCTGTATTCCCATCCGTTCGAGGGAATCTTGCAGGGTCATGGCGTTCATGACCGTGGCAATCATGCCGATATAATCAGCAGTAGCCCGATCCATACCTGCTGACGCGGCTTTAACACCTCTAAAAATATTACCACCACCAACAACGATGGCGATCTGAACACCGGTGGCTATCACCTCTCCTATTTCCTTGGCTATTTCCTCGACCACTTCCGGGTCAATGCCATAGCCCAGGTTGCCCATTAAGGCTTCACCGCTCAGTTTAAGTAAAACCCGTCGGTAATTCGTTCCCATGAAGTTCCGCTTTATCAAAAAAGTTGCAATTGCCTCCAATTTAAGATAGCAGTACAGTGGCTATCTGTCTCTAGTTACCTTGTCCCTGATCTAAATCTACATTTTCTATGACAATTTCTACAAACGGACTTACTTCCCCAAAAACCTGGCTTTGGCAAGGTTTCCCCATTTGTTACCAAACCCAAGGAACTACAGGACCTGCTATTATCCTAATTCATGGTTTTGGTGCTTCCTGGTTACATTGGCGCAAAAATATTCCCGCTTTAGCTGTAACCTGTCGGGTTTATGCCATTGATTTAATCGGCTTTGGTGGTTCAGCTAAACCTAAACCCGGGAAAAAAATTACCTACACATTAGAAACCTGGGGACAACAGGTAGCTGATTTTTGCCGGGAGGTCATTGGTGAACCAGCTTTTTTCATAGGTAATTCTATCGGTTGTATTGTCGCTATGCAAGCGGCGGTAATTAACCCAGATATGGCTTTGGGAACTGCTTTGCTTAACTGTTCTTTGCGATTATTGCATGATCGTAAACGTCTAAGTTTACCTTGGATAAAACGTTTTGGTACGCCAATTTTACAAAACTTTTTGGCGATCGAATCGGTAGGTAATTTCTTTTTTAGTCAGTTAGCTCAACCAAGGACAGTTAAAAATATTCTTTTACAAGCTTATGCTCAGAGCGAAACAGTAACAGATGAGTTAGTAGATATTTTAATGACACCGGCAAAAGATCCTGGGGCGGCGGCTGTATTTTTAGCTTTTACTGCTTATTCCAGTGGTCCTTTACCGGAGGATTTATTACCTATAATATCTTGTCCAGTAATTATTTTATGGGGAACGGCTGACCCTTGGGAACCTATTAATTTAGGTAGAGAGTTAGCCAATTTTCCCCAAGTCCAAAAGTTTATTCCTTTAGAAGGTGTAGGCCATTGTCCTCAAGATGAATCTCCTGAGTTAGTTAATGGTATTTTACTTGATTGGATTGGTGAACAACATTAATCTCTATCTATTTTTTACAGATAACTTGGTTTTATACCAAGTTATCTTATTTACCACCAATAGCGATCTCCATAATCTCCATAATCTCCATAATCTCCATGATGTCCATGATGTCGATGACCTCTGTGATATCCATGATGTCCATGATATCCATGACCTCTATGATATCTATGACCTCTATGATATCCATGATGTCTATGACCTCCAGATAGAAGTTGCTGTTCTTCTACGGATATATCTACCACTAAATCAGATGGGATATTTTGATTTGACATAAATAATTGTTAAACAATTGTTAGACCCACTTTTTTATGGGTTTCATTCACCCATACTCAATTTATAAATATTTTTTGGGTCAATGTAATGATTCTATGGTCATAAACTAATAATTATAATTTCTATCTTTTGACTTATATATTTAATCTTTTTCTATCAATAAAAACTCACGCAAAAACTGATTGTTTTTTAAATGAGATATATGAGTATTAAACTCTAAATAAACTAGATTAACTTACCACCAATAACGGCGGGGTTCCCAGTCACCGCCACCATACCACAGGGTCCGTGACCTCATAAATATCATACCCCAATTCAGCAACGCCAAATTATCCTGTACTTTATCCAAAATAACAAAAATCTCACGCCCAAACACAAAAACACTCTCCGCGCCTCTGCGCCTCTGCGTGAGATAATATCTTAACTTACAACCACCGCGCCGCATCCTTAGCGTGGTAAGTCAAAATTAAATCAGCACCCGCCCGCTTAAACCCAGTCAAGGTTTCCATAACAACACGCTGCTCATCAATCCAACCATTTAAAGCCGCCGCTTTCACCATTGCATACTCACCAGACACATTGTAAGCCGCTACAGGTAAATTACTAGCTTCCTTAACGCGCCAGATAATATCCATATATGCCAATGCTGGTTTAACCATCAGCATATCCGCACCTTCAGCGATATCTAACTCAATCTCTTTCAGGGCTTCCCTAGCGTTACCGGGGTCCATTTGGTAGGTGCGTCTATCTCCAAATTGTGGTGTTGAGTCTGCCGCATCTCTAAATGGTCCATAATAAGCTGAAGCATATTTAGCAGCATAGGACATAATAGGGATATTTTCAAAGCCCGCTGCATCCAAACCTGCGCGAATTGCTTGCACAAAACCATCCATCATTCCCGAAGGTGCGATAATATCTGCACCAGCTTGAGCTTGGGAAACTGCGGTTTTCTTTAATAATTCCAAAGTTGGATCATTTAATACTCTACCTGTTAAATCCCCAACTTGTAAATAACCACAATGGCCATGACTTGTATACTCACACAAACAAGTATCAGCCATGACAATTAAATCAGGAACAGCATTTTTAACTGCGGTTGCTGCTTTTTGGACAATACCACAATCGTGCCACGCGCCGGTAGCATCTATATCTTTATCTTCAGGAATTCCAAATAGGATAATTGCGGGAATGCCTAAATCATAAACTTCTTTAGCTTCCTCAACAATTTTATCTACGGAAAGTTGATAAACACCGGGCATAGATTTGACTTCTTTGGCTATACTTTCCCCTGGTACAGCAAACAATGGATAAATCAAATCGCTAGTAGTTAAAACGGTTTCACGTACCATACGGCGTAATTGGGTATGGCTACGCAGACGACGGGGGCGGTGGATAGGAAACATAAATTTTGTGCAGAGAAAACAATACGATGGACACAGAATAAAGCGTCACAGAAGCAGGTTTTTAGCTGGCTCTATTCAGACAAACTACAAGCAGTGCTTTAACTGTCTTTTGCCCTGCTGTTGATGAAGCTGTGGGGCAATTTTATATTTTACAACTTGATGGACATTTGCTAATAACCTATTTGCGAAAAACAATCTTAAAAAAATCCAATATTCTCCATGGTCTTAATATCGCGCTTAATTCCCTATTCCCAGAAGTGACAGCAGCAGGGAAATACTATTTTTTAAAAAACCCGGAAAATAAAGGGATAACGGTAGGGTTGTTCAGGATTACTGAAAACAGCAATTAGCGCCCAAATGGTTAATCCCCAGTGTAATATATACCCTAAACCTGCTAGTGGTAAGAGGATGATTAGGGTTAAAACCAACCAACCGGTTAAAAAAAACAAAGCTGCGATAATTGCTCCATAGAACCAAACGTTAAAATGGAAATTGATAGATTCCTTCGCGTTCTCTTTGACGACAGGATCATCTGATATAAATAATATAGCTATGGGTAAACCAACGGAGACAATTGTAGTGCTAAAAAAAATTGCTCCGTGACACAAGGCTGATAATAGTTTACGTTTATCGCTGTCGTACATTCTTTCCTCCTATAAATATAAATTGCAGGGGGCGTAATTAGGTTAGGTTAAATATGATTGCATTATGATTGAGGTACATATAAGCTGGTAGGATGCAGACACAATCAGAGTTTTACTATGAACATTTGTACCTCCTAATCCTGTAATCTACTGTAAAATCATATCATTGCTGCTCAAATAAGCGATCGCTTGTCTAATCCAATCCTCTACATAGGCGTTTTTGGGTAAACCAACATCTTCACTAACAACGTGCAAAGCATTACTAACTTCATGAGCAGTATACCCCAAAGCAAAGAGAGTCATTTGCACTTCTTCTAAAATTCCTGGTGCAGGTCCGCCCGTAGCGACGAAGAAGCCGGCTGATTTGCGCCATTCAATTAATTTACTCTTGAGTTCTAAACAGATGCGTTCAGCGGTCTTTTTGCCTATACCAGGAGCTTGAATTAAGATTTGGATATTAGCAGCGATAATAGCTTGAACTAACTCTGGTAATTCCATGGTATCCAAAAGTGCGATGGCCAAGGCCGCACCAATACCACTGACACTGAGTAAATGACGAAATAAATCCCGTTCCGAGGGAGAAGAAAAACCGTAGAGCATAGGTACTTCTTCCCGAATCTGGTAATGGGTAAAAATTTGTACCACATCTCCAGTAGATGTTAACTGGTTGGCCAGACGTTGAGGAATTTGCAAATCGTAACCCATGCCATTTACCTCTAAGGTCAAGATAACACGATTAGGGGTAATGGCTTGGACACCAGCGACGATACCTTTAAGATAGCTAATCATTCTAGGAAACCAAAATATTTTAAACCTTCCATAATCCCAGCAGCACAACGATTTTGTGCCAGGTAACGATAGTCAGCGGGATGCTGATGATACCATTGCAGTAACTCCTCACGAGCATTACCAACAATGATTCCCCGTTCCCTACCAACAGCGAACAAAGCAATATCATTACCTGAATCACCACAAACAACAGTCTGCTCGGCTGCAAATTTCCACTTCTGACGGAGGAACTGCATTGCTTGACCTTTATCGCTGGTATGGGGTAAAATGTCAAGGTCTATTTCACTACTATAAATTAATTTTATATTTAGTTGGGATTTTTGCAATTCTGTCTCAAGTTGTGGTAAAATGCCCGATAATTCGGCTTTTAGGAAAAAACTGACTTTAAAAGGACGTTGTTCTGTATCCGGCTGTAACACTAATTCCGGGAATTGCTCAGTAATGGATAAAATCTTTTCCCGATGCCAACCTTGAGAGAGAATATCTGCCCATTCTGTGTCAGGATGGTTGCTACCATGCAAATATATTTCCGTACCAACAGAGAGAACTAAAGCATCTGGGGAAAAGAGATTTTTTTCCTGTTGGAGTTCTCGATAAAGTACAGGCGATCGCCCTGTAGAGTAGACTATCTTTGTACCATATTGTTGACGATGCTGTTGCAAGCGATCGCTCAATACCAACAATGCCTGATCATCGCCTACTAAGGTATGATCTAAATCACTTACGAATAAAAACTTATTCATGGCCAACTCCTTTTGTGAGGTTAATTCACAAAAAGTGTATGTTGTTTTGGCACTTACTGTACAATTCCTAATTCAAAAACAAGCCTTGGTAATGAGAAATTACGGCTATACTAGGAAATTTATGACACGACAAGTCCACGACCAACTGGCCAAAGAATATCTAGAAGAACTATTAAAACCTCTAGGTAAGGTAGAAACCAGTAAAGATGTAAAAAGCGAAGTTCAAGAAATAGATGTTTGGTTTGTTCCGACTACAACATCTACAAATTCCGAATTAGGATTATTAGGAAAAATGGCAGTTACAAGCTGTTTATTTGAACCTTACCGCAATGCACCTAATGAGGTAGAAATTAGAACTTGTTTGTTAAAATTGTATAGTGTACAAGGTAATTTATTGCGAGAAGCGAAACGAGAAAAACGTTCTATTTCTGAACAAGAATTACCCCTTCTATGGATTTTAACACCCACTTGTTCTGAAAGAATCCTCGCAGGTTTTGGAGCAAAAATAAAGGAGGGATGGGAAAAAGGAGTTTATTTTTTACCCAAATATCAGAAAACCGCCATTGTTGCTATTAACCAATTACCCATAACAGAGGATACACTATGGTTAAGGGTAATGGGAAAAGGTAGAACTCAAATGGAAGCTATCAGCGAAGTAGTTGAACTGTCAAAAGAGAATGATAAATGGGATAGATTAATGGAAATTTTCGCATCTTGGCGGAAAAATTTAGAATTGAATAGTGATGTTAATGATGAAGAAGCAAGGGAGTTAATTATGAGTTTATCACCAGCGTATCTTAAACAACGGGAAGAATGGAAACAAGAGGGAATAGAGGAAGGAAGACAACAAGGAAGACAGGAAGGAAGACAGGAAGGACGACAGGAAGGACAAAAAGACGGACAACGTTTGATGGTAGAGAGTTTGTTAGCGGTGCGTTTTGGTAATTTAGATGAGGAGTTATCTGCTATTGTCAGTCCGTTAATGGAACTTTCATTAACAGAAAGAACTCAGTTATTACTTAATTTATCTAATCTTTCCCGTCAGGAATTATTAGCTAGGTTTAAAGTTGATTGAACTCAGGTTTTATTTGGAACTTCAATTAGTCAAAAGTTGTAGGTTAGCTTAAATGACAGCGCAAATCAAGCAAATTATTAAAATGTTGGATTTCGTTACCTCAACCCAACCTACAACTACAGCATCTGGGAAAAAGAGCTTTTTTTCCTGTTGGATTTCTCGATAAAGCACAGGCGATCGCCCTGTAGAGTAGACTATCTTTGTACCATATTGTTGACGATGCTGTTGCAAGCGATCGCTCAATAGCAATTTAAAGCTTGTTTGAAAAGTCTAAATTGGTGAAAATTAAATCTGTGGTTTCTACAACCCTTGTAGAAACTTAACCTGGGTAGAAATTCTCGTCCATACATTATTTTTAGAATATGTGTAATGGTTATTTTGAGAATAGAGTTAAAAATCAGCAAAAACCAACGAATTTCAAAAAAATTCCAGATCAAAAATTTGAATATAAAAGCAGGTATTCTATGACAGAACAAACACAATTAGTAGATGTTAAACAATGGATTAAAACCCGTTCTTCTCTAGATTCTAATCAGTCTAATTTTCTGACTTGGACAGGGAATATTTATAGTTTTATTCCTGGTGAAAAACGAAAATTATTATTCAAAATGGTGGGAATGAGTGTAAGTCGTTGTATTCAGAATACTGAAAGGAGTTGGGATTTTACTTCTAGAGAATTAACTTATTATCTCAATCCGGAAACCAAAGAGATTTTACACAAATGGCAGAATCCTTGGAATCAGGAAATACTAACTGTTATGCACGTTGCAAATAGTCCCGTTCAAGGTAAATTCAAAGATAAATTACCTGTAGAATTAGAAGGAGAAAAAACTAATTTTGTATTTGATATCTTTCCTAATTATGTCAATCCTTTAGCCGAAAATTCAAAATTTACTGATTATTGTCCAGGGAAAATTTATCAAGCAGCAGAATTATTTAAAATCTCTGTTGCTACGGCAGATTTAGAAAATCCAGAACTAAATTCAGTGACAGAATTAAGTCTATCTTGGGATAGAATCGGTCCGTGGTTACCCTGGATGAAAATGGGTGAAAGTCCTGGTTATTTAATTTATAGTGCTATAGGTAAAAAAGTCAGCGGTTTACAAGCACTACACCCGATTTTACAACAAGAAATTAATAATCGCGTTCCCTTGTATAAAGAAGCCCCAAAAACTTATATTGAGGGAGAAGATATGACATCTTGGCTTTATTTCCAAAAGCATTTTTCCGCATATTTAGCTGGAGAAATATTTCCCATACCAACACCGGAAGCAGTTTAGGTATTTATAACTTTTGCATATTGTGACTAAGAGGATCAAAATCTCTAGGAAATTTGGTACTTTCATCATAATATGCACCATGTAAATTTGCTCCGTAGAACTTAGTATAATGCAGTCTTGCACCTCTAAGATTTGCCTCAGTCAGATTAACACCAGATAAATTCGCTCTAGTTAAATTGGCCTGGGCTAAATTCGCTCTACTCAAATTCGCTCCCCACAGTTTAGCTTTAGCTAAATTTGCTTCGCTTAAATCTGCTCCCCATAAATTAATTCCTGGTAAATAAGCATTGATTAGTTTAGCTTTGACTAGTTTAGCCGAAACGAAATATCTTTCTCCCGCAGCATAACGCCGTTTTAGTTCCTCAGTGTCCATATCTTGTTAACCTAATTGAGTAACAAAACCTCTATCTCCACAATATACTCTCGGTCAATCAATTTTGGATTTTGGATTTTGGATTTTAGATTTTCCTCTTCTTATTCTGACCGAAAATAATGGGATACAAGCCCAGTCCTTCTAGGAGAGAAATTACCAAGTAACAACGACTTACAAAAGTTAGTTATGACTCAAGCCAAGAAAATTTTGGATTTTGGATTTTAGATTTTGGATTTTAGATTCAGCAAGCCCTAAATAATAAAAACGCCTGAGTTTTTTCTAACCCAGGCGTTCCCCGTATAACTTTATACTACTTTACTAATTTTGTGACATTTTAGACTCGCAACTCCAATAACGGGAAGTATAAGCAGCGCGAGGGAAGTTGTAACAAGTATCAAGTAAAGTGGTATCACTCCTTGCATTTACTAATTATACTTGTTTGAACACCAAACAGCTAGTGTAGAGAGTGACACTTTCTTAACTGACACTAAATGTTCTCTAAATAACTTTAACTTCGATTAAGAGTCCTTGGCTATCAGTAATTTTTGCGTTGTCAAAAGTTCACATACCTCAGCGTCGGTTGTTTGCTGAAAATCCTCGTACCAAATCCCAATTGCATACAAATCGGCTAGTGTTATTACGGATACAACCTGATCTACCTCTGCTCTTAATTCTTCACAAGTAGATACCGCCGCCACGGGAACAGCTACTACAAGCTTCTGGGGTTGTTGTTTTTTCAATGTAGCGATCGCTGCTCGGATAGTAGCACCCGTAGCAATACCATCATCAACTAAAATAATAGTACGATTTTTTACTTTTAGAGGAGGAAGATCACCGCGATAAGCGTGGCTGCGACGGTCTAATTCCCGCATTTCTATTGCTACTACTTGATCAATAGTTGCTTGGGAAATCTGCAATGAATCTACAATATTCTCATTCATAACACGGACTCCTCCGGTCGCAATAGCCCCCATGGCCAATTCCTTGTGTCCAGGTACACCTAGTTTCCGCACCAAGCAGATATCTAAGGGTGCATTAAGTTCCTTTGCTACCTCATAAGCCACAGGTACACCGCCACGGGGAAGCCCTAATACTAAAATATCAGGACAATGGGCATATTCTGTTAACTGAGCAGCTAACAGTTTTCCTGCTTCCGTGCGATTACGGAATTTGTGCAGCATATTATTATACCTCATTATGAAAATAAGTCTCTAATTGAAGCTAGAAATTTGATCGTTAATCCCGTAATGACACTATAAAGACAAAATTCCCCCTCTAATTTGAGGGTAGCAATAAAATCCGAGGAATTGTTAAATCAAATTACCAACCAAAACTTTATTAGAGGTTTTATTCTTAAATTTTATCTCAATTTTTTGAGCTAAACTAAAGAGAGTGGGATGATCTCTGGTAGTAAGTTCTCTAAATTACACATCTACATAACTCCAGTAAAATGTCTGAAGATGCCCATAAATCACCTGAAATCCAAGAAGTAATTGGATTAAAGCCGCAACACTTTGCTGACTTAGTTAGAGCCGCACAATTAATTTTTGACCCGACTGCGGGAGTTACCGGCAGAAATGTTAAAATTGATTGGCAGGATTTTGGTATTCCTAGAAATATAGAAGATAATCTCAGAATTATCGGGGAAGAATTTCAATATGCTTCTCCCCATGTTTCTGCTGATATTATTTGGGGTAAATTAACTACGGAAACTCGAATTTGGTTTCTGAAAAACAAAGATCAATTGTGGCAATTTGAGGAAATTTTACCTGCACTTGACGAAGATTAACTATTGCCAAAAATATCTTGATCAAGTAGGATATATATATTTTCTATCCTACTTGTTTATTAGAAGAGAATGTTGATAAAAATTGCCAATACCCAGGTTTTAGTAGGTTCGTTGTTTTTGATGTTTCCATTAATAATATCAGGTTTAAATAACTCTGATGTTGCTTTAGCCGCAAGTAAACAAAAATATAGTAATTCAATTACTAATCAGCAAATAGTTGTTAATAAAACTGAATTTGGAGTCAGGATAATTAACTCATCAGGAAAGGTCAATTTTTTTCCAACAACTACCGTTCCCTTAAAAGAAGGTGATGCTTATGGTTGGAGAATTACACTTGATAAATATTTGGGTAAAGTCCAATGGAGAGAAGTTTTAACTTTACCAAAAGCTCCCGAAACTTGGATCACAGAAAATCGTGAAAATATCTCCATATCAAAAAATGGAAAAACGGCAACTTCGACCCGAATCCAAACGCCTATTAATGGTGTGATTGAAAATTTCTGGACTATTTCTCCTGGAGATCCTTTAGGTAAACATCAAATACAAGTTTATATTGATGAGCGTTTGCTGGGTACTTTTGAATTTGAAATAGTCCCATTTTAAAATAACCATTTTGTGATAAATGTAAATATAGGATCTTTTTTATCAACTAATTATGTCAATCACATCTTACATTTTTCTAGCTGGTGCAAGTCGGGGTGTTGGCCAAGAAATCGCTAAATATTTGACAGCACAGGAAATTCAAGTTAAAGCACTTGTGAGAACAGAAACCGCTGCTGTAGAACTAAAAGCAATGGGTATTCATCCAGTTTTAGGAGATGCTTTAAATGCGGCAGATATTGAACAGGGAATGTTAGGAAATGAACCTATTCAAGCGGTTATCAGTACATTAGGAGGTTTACCGACAGATGATATCAAACCCGATTATATCGGTAATAAAAACCTGATTGATGCCGCAGTTAAAGCGGGAGTAAAAAAGTTTATTTTGGTAACTTCTATTGGGAGTGGTGATAGTGTGGTAGCTTTACCACCCCAAGCATTAGCAGCACTCAAACCCGTTTTAATTGAAAAAGAAAAGGCTGAACAATACCTGATTTCCAGCGGACTGAACTATACAATTATTCGTCCTGGTGGTTTAAAATCAGAACCTGCTACCAACAACGGAATTTTAACTGAAAATCCTCAAATTGTGGGGACTATTCATCGTGCAGATGTTGCTAAATTAGTTTGTCGTTGTTTAAATTCTCCTAATTCTGATCAGAAGATATTATCAGCCATAGATCGAAATATGGTATATCCAGGATTACCGGAATTTGTGGAATTTAATTTAGATTAGGGATTTTTGAAAAATACAGGGGTTTCCGCTCTTATGAGGTACATCTTAAGCCCCCTCCTCGCACCCCCCTCAATCCCCCCGCAGCGGGGGGAAGAAAAGGATAAACTTTTGATATTGGAGGGGGTGGGGTTCTTGTACCTCATAACATCAGGAAGTGCTGTAAATCATCTAATTTATTAATTTATTAGGGTGTGTTAAAGTTGAAGATAACACACCCTATAGTTGAGGATCTTTTTTTAATTGTCAGTTCCTTAGTTATTATTGATGTTGAGGACAGAGGACTAAAGTCCTCACTACTAACTAACTACTAACTAACTACTAACTAAATTTAAACAGAAAATACTACTCGAAAACCACAAATTCGTAAACCACCGTCTGCTTCATTCCAACTTCTACTAGCGCTGCGACAAAGTTCTGCGTTAAAATTCCACGCACCACCCCTTAAAACTCGACGATGTTGATCACCACCATTTTCCCATACACTACCATCTATAGGCGCTCCATGATAGTTATTATGCCAAGGATCGGCACACCATTCCCATACTAAACCGTGCATATCATATAAACCAAAAGCATTTGCAACTTCAAAATAACCAACATTTGTTGTTTGTTTACGAAATCTACTTTTTCGTTCTCCAACATAAGTATCACTACCACTACAGTTAATTAAATCGGAGGTAATTGTTTCTCCAAAATGAAAAGATGTGGTAGTTCCCGCACGACAAGCATACTCCCATTCTGCTTCACTAGGTAGACGATATTCTCTACCAGTTTTAATTTTTAATCTAGCACAAAATTCTACAGCTTCATACCAAGAAACATTTTCTACTGGCAGATTTGTACCTTTAAATTTCGAGGGGTTGGGATGTAATTCTTGTTGAACTTTTGGTAAAGCTGCTACTATTCTCCATTGTGCTTGAGTAATAGGATATTTAGCCATAAAAAAAGATGGAACTATTACTTGATGTTGGGGACGTTCATCACTATCACCTTCACAAACAGGAGAACCCATGATAAAAGTTCCATTAGGAATTGACACCATTTCCAAAGTTGTATTTCTGCCTAATTCCTCATGAAAATATTTAGAATTACGTCTATCACGGTTAACTTCCCTCCCAGTAGTGTCTACAGTAATGACATAAAAATCAAAGTTATACAAAGGAGGTAAGGGAACAATAATTTTGGTGGGAGGTGGTGGAGGTAATGGTGTTAATGGTGGTTTAGAAACAGGGGGGAATTTAATAGCAACGGGAGATTTAGCAAAATTCAAATCATGTAAAACATCCATTGCTGACTGATATCTATCACTAGCAAAATGTTGGAGTAATTTATCTAAAATTTGCCTAAATTCATCACTAATAGTAATTCCTTTAAGTTGTAACCGTTCTTTCCATAACCATTTAGCATTCATAGCATCATAAAGATGATCTTTTAGTTGTCCATAATCATCTTGTAATGGTAGATCTTGAGTTAATAACCGCACACAAGTTACACCCAAAGCATATAAATCACTTGCTTGACAAGCAAACCCGGCCATTTGTTCCGTTGGTGCATAACCGAGAGTATAAATAGCTGTTGCTTGTCTAGCTAGACTAGTTTGAGTAACTTGTTTTGCACCACCAAAATCAATTAAGACAGGTTTTTTATCACTATCTCGACGAATAATGTTTTCTGGTTTAATGTCGCGGTGAATCACATTGTGTTTGTGAACAAAATCTAAAACTGGTAATAAATCAGTCAAAAGTTGACGAACTTCTATTTCACTATAAGCTTGATTTTGCAGTTCTTCTAGAAGAGTTTTACCAATTATAAATTCCTGGACTAAATATAAACTAGAACCCTGTTCAAAATAAGCCAAAAGTCGCGGAATTTGGGAATGATTTTCTCCCAAATCATACAATCTAAAAGCTTCTTCTTTAAAAAATTCCGCAGCTTTAGCACGTTGTCCAGTTCCTTGAACTTGGGGGAAAAATTGCTTAATAACACAGGGTGCATTAAGTCTATCTACATCTTCAGCAGCGTAGGTTCTGCTAAAACCACCTTCACCTAATAATCTTAAAACCCGGTAACGGTTTCGCAGCATTTCTCCAAAGTTACTTTCTTGACAACTTTGGCAAAATTTAGAGGTTTTCGGATTAAAGGGGTTAGAACAATTGGGATTTTGACAAATTTGCATAAATGTTAAGAAAATAGCATCTTGTCCAAATTTCCAATATTATTAAATTATCAGAACCGTATTGATTCCTATTACTAGAAATCAGTTAAAGACTAAACAAGTTTGCTTGGAGAAACTTAAAAATCTCAAAATTGAAAACAAAATTGAAAACTGCATTAACTACAAAAATGCCCTTATACCAGCGCACAGATTCCCATTATAAATAATAATACAAATACAAAATTCAGATTACGTAGAGATTTGAGGATTCTTCTTATTAATAAATAACACCCTTAGCATCATAAATCTGTATTCTTTGTTGCTGAGTTCAGTCAGAAAAGGTAAAAATTCCATCTCTTAAACTAGGCGCTCTCTGTGTGGGCTAAAATCATCATCAAGGGTGGAAAACCCACCCTGATAAATAATCAATCTTTAGAAATATTTAGGAATATTTAGACTTCACAAATTAACTCACCGGCTTTTTTAGTAAAACGACTGTTTTCTCGATAATCTACGCGACAGTCTATAACTGCTGGTACATCTTGAGCGAGCGCTTCTTTAAGCATGGGAACTAAATCTGTAGCAGATTCAACTCGATAACCTTTTAATCCCATACTTTCAGCAAATTTGACAAAATCAGGATTACCAAAATGAACAAAAGATGAGTTACCTTTACCAAATTGATTTTCTTGTTTCCACTCAATTAAACCATAGCCACCGTCATTAAAAATCAGAGTCACGAAGGGAGTTCCCACTCGCAAAGCTGTTTCTAATTCTTGACAATTCATCATAAAACCACCGTCACCAGTTGCAGCGACAACTTTACGATTTGGATAGACTAATTTTGCGGCCAATGCACCAGGAATAGCAATACCCATAGCCGCGAAACCATTAGAAATAATGCAAGTATTGGGACTATGACAATGATAATGTCTAGCAATCCACATTTTATGTGCGCCAACATCAGAAATCACAATATCATCTGGTCCCATAACTTGCCGCAAATCATAAATTAATTTTTGCGGTTTAATAGGAAATTGATCATCTTGGGCATATTCTTCATAATCAGCCCGAATATTAGGACGTAAGCTGATAGAATAGGGATTGGGTTTATTTTGTCTATCTGCTAATTTTAATATCTCATTCAGGGAGTCAGAAATATCTCCTACTACTTCCAATTGGGGAATATAACTACTGTCAATTTCTGAAGACGTTGCTGCAATATGGATAATAGGAATTGTCCCTTCAGGATTCCATTTTTTGGGAGAAAATTCAATTAAATCATAACCAATAGCTATGACTAAATCTGAATTATCAAAGCCGCAGGTGATAAAATCCCGTTGTTGTAATCCCACAGACCAAAGTGCTAAAGGATGAGTGTAGGGAATCACACCTTTACCCATAAAAGTATTCACAACAGGAATATTCATTTGGGTAGCAAATTGTGTTACTGCGTCGCTAGATTGGGCGCGAATTGCACCATTTCCTACTAAAATGATGGGATTAACTGCTTGGGAAATTACAGCAGATGCGGCGCGAATACTGGCAAAGGAAGCATAGGTTTTTTCACTATTATCCTTATTTAAAGGTTTCCCTTCTACGGGCATAGCGGCTATATTTTCCGGTAAATCAATGTGTACAGCACCGGGTTTTTCTGTTTGCGATCGCTTGAAGGCTTTTCTGACGACTTCTGGTGTAATACTCGGTCTAACAATCTGTTTATTCCACTTAGTAACGGGGGCAAACATAGCCACTAAATCCAAATATTGATGAGATTCAATGTGCATTCTATCTGTTCCTACCTGGCCGGTAATTGCCACTAATGGCGCACCATCTAGATTAGCATCTGCCACCCCTGTCATTAAATTAGTTGCCCCAGGACCAAGAGTAGAAAGACATACTCCCGCTTTTCCTGTTAACCTACCATAAACATCGGCCATGAATGCAGCACCCTGTTCATGACGGGTGGTAATAAATTGAATTGATGATGTTTTTAAAGCTTCCAAAACGTGCAAATTTTCTTCTCCAGGAAGTCCAAAAACATATTGAACTCCTTCGTTTTCTAAACACTGTACTAATAATTCTGCGGTATTCATAAGTTTGGTAATTGGTGATTACTATTTCACTAAATTTCTAAGTTTCTAATAACGAACCACAGAGGCACGGAGAACACAGAGAGAAAATACTATGTTCCCTTTACTTGACCCAAATAGTTTTTACATTGACAAATTCATGTAAGCCTTGAATACTTAATTCTCGTCCGTAGCCAGAACGTTTAATGCCACCAAAAGGTAAACGGGGATCAGATTTGACCATGCTGTTAATAAATACTGCCCCGGCTTCGATTTCTTGAATTAGGCGATTTTGTTCTTCTGTATTTGTTGTCCATGCACTTGCACCTAAACCAAAGGGAGTATCATTAGCTAATTTAATCGCAGTGTTGATATCAGGAACTCGGAATAATAATGCTACAGGTCCAAAAAATTCTTCTTGGGCAATTGGTGTATCTACAGGAATATCTATGATAATTGTTGGTGGGTAAAAGTTCCCCGACATTTCTGTTAAAGGATGTCCACCTGTGAGGATTTTACCGCCACTTTTGACGGCTTTTTTCACTTGTTGGTCTAATTCTTGGAGAATATTGGAAGTTGCTAAGGGTCCTAAATCTGTATCTTGGTCCATGGGATTGCCAATTTTCAGAGATTGGAATTTTTCTAACAGCAATTTTTGAAATTTATCAGCAACAGCCTCAGCAATAATAAAGCGTTTGGCTGCAATACAAGATTGTCCGTTATTCAACATTCTCGCTGTCACCGCAGTAGAAACTGCTGTTTCTAAATCAGCACTTTCTAAAACTATAAATGGGTCACTTCCCCCCAATTCTAAAACAGTTTTTTTGATTTGTTTCCCAGATGCAACAGCGAGGGATATCCCTGCTGGTTCACTACCTGTTAAAGTGGCGGCTTTAACTCGATCATCGGCCATTAAGTCAGCAACTTGATCTGCACCAATTAATAATGTTTGAAATACACCAGCAGGAAAACCAGCACGATAGAAAATGTCTTCAATTGCCAATGCACATTGTGGTACATTGGAAGCGTGTTTGAGTAAGGCTACATTGCCCGCCATCAGTGCCGGTGCTGCAAACCGGAAAACTTGCCAAAAAGGAAAATTCCAGGGCATGACGGCGAGAATAACCCCTAACGGCTGATATTTTACAAAACTATGACTAGCATCGGTTTTGATGGTGACATCAGCCAGAAAACTGGCGGCATTTTCCGCGTAATAACGACAAACAAGGGCGCATTTTTCGACTTCAGCAATGGCAGCTTTTAATGGTTTACCCATTTCCAAAGTCATTAATTTCCCCAAATCTGCCTTTTCTTGGTCTAAAATAGTCGCTGCTTGTTCTAACCAGTGAGACCTCTCTAAAAAACTTGTTTGACGGTATTCTTGAAAAGCCTTTCCTGCTAAATCTAATTTAGCAGCAATTTCCATTTTTTGTAACGGCTCAAAAATTTTCAGTGTTTCCCCGGTGTAGGGGTTAATAGTAGCTATAGCCATTATCTGACCTCTGAATAAAAAAATAGTCTCAATAATTCGTAATTTAATTATTCTCTATTCTTTGTTGCCTATCATTTATGATCTAACACATTCATAACTGATATTTTAGACATTTTGGCTGAAAAATATTCACAAGCTGAATAGGAAATTAACAGTTACATTGGTGGTAATTCTAAAGGAATATTCCCCAATAATCCTTTCCGAAAATCGGTGATCATTTGTCTAGCTGTACGTTCTATGTCTCCTTTGTAGCGATGTTCTGATAAAGCTTGTAAATACGCTTCCCCTGTGTGGATAACAGAGTCAAAATCATATCGTGTTAGTAATGGATGGGGTGGTAAAAATTTTGGGTATGTTTCCTGAAGTTCATTAAGTATATCTACGAATGCAGCGGCGATGAGTTGGTTATCATAGGATGCTTCACCGATATCATCACAAATGGCTAATTTCACTCCTGCGGCCTGGCTATCGAGTCTAGCGGGGATGACACCCGGTGCATCTAATAATTCTAGCTGATCCGAAATTCTGACCCATCGTAGTTGACGGGTAACACCGGGACGGGCAGCACTTTCTACCACTCGTTTACCTATGAGACGGTTAATTAGAGCCGATTTACCGACATTGGGAAAACCAATAACCACGGCGCGAACGGGACGGGGTAACATTCCCCGTTCTTGACGACGTTTGTTAAGTTCTATACCTGCGCTTTGGGCGGCTTTGGCGATCGCTGTAATTCCCTGTCCATGTTGAGCATCGGTAAAATATGGAACTTCACCCTGATTTTTAAACCACTCTATCCAGCGCGATCGCACCTGTGGTAAAATCATATCTACTCGGTTAAGTACCAGTATCCGCGTTTTTGTTCCCACCCATTCATTCATTTGTGGATGGTTTGTTGCTAGGGGAATACGAGCATCCCGTACTTCTAAAACCACATCTACCCGTTTTAGCTGTTCCTTGAGATTCTTTTCAGCTTTGGCGATGTGTCCAGGATACCATTGGATTAGATTTAATTTGTAGTTTTGTGTAATAGACATTTATTGTTAGTTGTTAATTGTTAGTTGTTCGTTGTGACTAATAACTTCCCATATTAGTTAGATTGATGTAAAATTAATCTGTTACCATCGGGGTCATAGGCGTAAATTTCTCTACCGTGGGAAGCTGTATAAATTATTCCTGGTGGGGGATAACCTAAAGATGTCAAGTAAGATATGGCGCTTTCTAAATTATTGACTTCTAAACACAAACTTAGGGGACTTTGGGAATTAGTGACAAATTCTGCTGCGTTAACTGGTTTGGGTTGAAAAATGCCTAATTTTAAACCAGGGATTTCAAACTCAGCATAAATATGAGGGATGAGTTTTTTTGGTTCTTGTGCTAGTAATTGAGTATAGAAACTAAGGATACAATCAAAATTAACTGTGGCTATGGTGATGATTATACTATTATATTGCATATTTAGGATTTGCTGAAGAAATTCACAACTACAATCTAGAATATTATACCAGTTGTGTAAGTCCTGTTAATATGGTTGTGATCAATTAAAAGCGATTCTTGACTAAGTGAGATGCAAGAAACCCATCCCCAACCCACACCTCCCCATGAGATTTTATCAATCCCTATGATAAATTCTCACAAAAATTATCGTGGCATAATATCATCTAGACGCAGTTGTAAAAAAGGTAAAAGAGAAGATTTGATATATTCTCCTAAACGATATTGTTGCTGACTATAATCTTCCCCAATTAATTGACAAACTGTAAATGTCGGTTGCTTTGGTTTACCAATGAAAACCACTCCTCCCAAACCTCGATAATCAACAATCCAATATTCAGAAATTCCTAATAAAGCATATTCTTTAACTTTACGAGCATAATCTGTTTCCCAGTTAGTGCTGACAACTTCAACCACTAATTTAATTGATTGTCCTAAAGCAATAATTGGTTGATGTTCCCAAAAAGGCTCATGGTGCAGCAAAGTTTCATCTAATACTACAATATCAGGTCGTCGGGCTGTGGCTATTTCTGTAAAAGGACGGATAAGACAGGTACGAGGGATAAACCAGGGAAGTTGTGCATTGGTAATAGCAATACCCAGTTGAGTTGCTATTTTACCACCGACGGTTTCGTGGGGTCCTGTTGGTTCTGTGTCAATCAATTCTCCGTCTGCAAGTTCATAGCGGGGGTTGTTACCGTATTCAAGAATGAAATCTGCAAAAGTTAATAATTTTGTTAATGCTTGAACCATAACTCACCTCCATCTTTATTGATTATGATTATTGATTATGATCCGTTACGGTCACTAGTTGAGTTAAATGCTTGAGAACACGCAATACATCATATAATTCATTGCCAGGATTACGCATTAAGAAACCTTTTGATAAAGAATAACGGGTAGGTTTTCCTTTGATTAATTTCACAAAAATAAACTCGCTACCTGTAGCAATCATCCCAAAACTGGGTTGATCATGATAGGGATTACCTAACATATATGATAAAATTTGCGCCAGTCCTTCTTCAATAGAAAATGAAGCTTTTTTTGACTCAATAATCATCACCCATAATTGATTTTTTAAAACTAAAATATCCATTCTCCCCTGAATAATTACATCTTCATCTGCTACAGCAATATCTATAGATTCTTCCGATTTTACATCAAAAGGAGATAGGTAAAAATCACCGATAAAAAGTATTGGGTCTACAATTGCCATTCTGACAATATCTTCTAGTAATGGTGGATAATTGAGAAGATTCAAATAACCAGCTTTTACTTTGTCTAAAAGTTGTTTATCTAAATCTGTAATTTCTGGTAATCCTGCTTGCCATTCCCAGAAAAATTGTCCATCTAAAACTAACTCAATGCCAAAATTATCAATTAAGTAGCGTAAGTTAATATCTTTTGCTGGGAGTGTTTGTGTCATTATTTGGTTGGTGATTGGTAATAGGAAGCAATCTTTAATATTTTCTTTAGAACCGCTATAATCATTTAATGCTTGTTTTAATTCCTCCACTAGCTGGAAATATGATCATATACTTGGTATTATGGGAATTTATTGATCTCAATATTTACCGCTGGTGAAGGAAAAAGAATTTAAAAAAAGGCAAATATAGAAGAGAATTATGGGATATCCTGAGATCAATAGGACAGATATTCGTCAAATTAAAGTAGAATGAAGCTGGCAGAAAGAGTAAGTAGGGTAACACCTTCCATCACCTTAGCCATTACAGCTAAAGCTAAGGCCATGAAGGATAAGGGTATAGATGTTTGTAGTTTTAGTGCTGGAGAACCGGATTTTGACACCCCAGCGCACATTAAAGCCGCAGCCTCAAAGGCTTTGGCTGAGGGTAAAACCAAATACGGTCCAGCCGCAGGAGAACCAAAGTTAAGGGAAGCGATCGCTCGCAAGCTAAAAAATGATAATGGTCTTAATTATAAGCCAGAAAATGTGATTGTCACCAATGGTGGTAAACATTCTCTTTACAATTTAATTGTAGCACTGATTGATCCCGGTGATGAGGTAATTATTCCCGCTCCATACTGGTTAAGTTACCCCGAAATGGTAACTTTAGTCGGTGGGAAGTCAGTGATTGTAGAAACAGACGCTTCTACAGGGTACAAAATCACCCCAGAACAACTGAAACAGGCCATTACCCCAAAAACTAAGTTATTTGTCCTTAACTCCCCTTCCAACCCCACGGGGATGGTATACACGGCGGCGGAAATTAAGGCTTTAGCACAGGTAATAGTTGATGCAGATATCTATGTGGTTTCTGACGAGATCTATGAGAAGATTCTCTATGACGGTGCAGAACATATCAGTATTGGGGCTTTGGGTGAGGAGATTTTTAACCGGACTTTAATTAGTAACGGTTTTGCTAAAGGTTACGCAATGACGGGTTGGCGCTTGGGTTACTTAGCCGGACCTGTAGAAATTATTAAGGCCGCTAGTACCATCCAAGGACATAGTACCTCAAATGTGTGTACTTTTGCTCAATATGGAGCGATCGCTGCTTTGGAGGGTTCTCAAGACTGCGTAGAGGAAATGCGTCAAGCCTTCGCTAAACGTCGTCAAGTCATGTTAGACAGACTCAACGCTATTCCTGGTTTGAGTACCGCTAAACCCGACGGTGCTTTTTACCTATTCCCAGATATCAGCAAAACCGGCTTAAAATCCCTGGAATTTTGTGACGCATTATTAGCCGAACATCAAGTTGCAGTTATTCCCGGCATAGCTTTTTGTGCTGATAATAACATTCGTCTTTCCTATGCTACGGATTTGGTGACCATTGAAAAGGGAATGGATAGATTAGAGAAATTCGTGCTTTCTCGAATTTAGGTCGTCATATCTTATTTTTATAGCGGTATGGAGAACCTATAGGACTAATATTTGATTTTTGAAATCCACGTAGGGTGGGCAATGCCCACCGTAGGTAGCCTTTCTAAGGCATAGCCCTACCTACACTACTGAAAATTTTCAAATATCATTTATTAATTCTATAGTACACAAAGGCGTAAATAAACAAACCATTCTCAATTCCTAAACAGCTTAGGAAACATTGCTTTTGACTTTTGCAGGGACGGCGTTACCCCACCCAGACTCCAGCCCTACAGAAGAAAAAAGCTATTTTCTCATGAATCAAAAATATATATTCTCTGTCAAGATAGATATCGGTTATCTATCTGTGTTCATTACTGATTATACTTATGTCATTACAATCTCTGACGTTCTTATTTTTGACTAGTCTTGGCTGTTCTGTATTTTTCGGCAATGCTGTAGTTTTTGCTGAAGTTGTTGTTCCTACAATTCCATCAGGTTCTTCTACAACAGTACCTTCAGGCTCAACTACAATTCCATCAGGCTCATCAAATACTGTTCCAACTTCTACTACGGTTAATAGTGGTACAAGATTTAGTTGTCAATCTTACAATGGACAGTTTACAGTCATGTATCAGCCCCAAAGTCAACCAGGACAATATTTTGCTTGGGCTGCACCTCAAAATTTAGGCGGGGGTTGGGATGGACAAAAACGTTGTCAAGCGATCGCGTCCCGTTTAGAATTATATCGTCCTGATGGTTTACAAGAACTACAAATAGCTGTAGAAAACAACGAAAATATTATTTGTGTCACCACTGAAACCCAACCCAGTTGTCGAATTGTCTTAACAGTACCCCGTGGTAAAGATCCCTATACAATCCGTAATAGTGTATTCCAAAATCTAACTACCGCTGATAGTGGACAACAAACTATTGCTGTTGATACCTATACTGATCGTCAAGGGACTAATGGAGATAGTTTATACAATCTAGGACAAACACTTGCAGGTATAGGTGGTAATAATCAAGTTAGGTCTTTTAGAAGTGGAATTAATTTGAAACCATATCTTGATCCTAAAGATGGTGGTACTGGTAGAAAATTGAGAAATGGAGTGAGAATTGGACGAAATAGCGAACGTAAAGCTCCCATTCGTCTAAATCCTGGCAGATTTCGTTAATTAGGATGATTTTATGGGTTAGGAAGAAGAAATTTCCCTATCTACTTCAGGCTGGTAACTCGCAATTACGATTTACCAGCCTGATTTTTTGTGATCTAGAACGAGTAACTTAGCTGAAGATTATGCAATAGTTAAAGTTAGCAAAGCTTTACAGAGTAAAAGTAAGTTTGGTATGACAAATTTATCAACTCATGGTACTTTAGTACAATAATGCCCAAATATCAACAGTCTAATTATCTAAATCTAGTAAATCTAGTAAATCAACTCCTGGTTATGGATAATTTACTGTCATACATCTATACACTAACCTGAAAACAGAGTAAATTAGTAGTAGATTATCTAATCTTAACCAAAAGATAACTTATTCAAAACCTAGTCCTATTATCTTTTCAAAAGAAGTTAAAAACGGTGACAAATCTGATCACAAGCCATAAGAATCAAGTCCTGCAATGGGGTGATCGCATCCTCCAGTCCGGTGAGGTTCTATCATTAATGTCGGAATACCAGCTTGTTCCCGTATTAATCAAGGAAATCATCATTGATCAAGCGATCGCTGCCGCCGAAATTGTTTATACTCCAGAAGAAGAAAAACAGGTCTGTGAACAATTAGCCCAACAATATCAGGGAATAGATCAACAAGGAGAAAATTTCCAGCAGTTGAAGCTCATGGCCATGCGACAATTAAAACTAGAAAAGTTTAAAGAGGCCACTTGGGGTGGGGATTTAAACTCTTACTTCTTCCAACGTAAAACCCAACTAGATAGGGTAATTTATTCCCTGATTACCACCTCGGAAATCGGAATTGCCCAAGAAATCTACTTCCGCATCAAAGAGGGTGAACAGTCTTTTGCTGAGTTAGCACGGGAATACGCCCAAGGTCCAGAAGCTCAAACTGATGGCTTAGTAGGTCCAATAGATTTACAATCTCTGCATCCAACATTGGTGAATATCCTTTCAAGAAGCCAGCCACAGCAGTTATCACCACCAACTCAAATTAATAATGTACTGGTAATTGTCCGCTTGGAAAAATTACTACCAGCCCAACTGGATCGTTCAATGCGGCAACGGTTGCTGAATGAAAGATTTAATCAATGGTTACAAGCACAAATGACAGAACAAAAATGGCAAATTCAAACATCATAAATTGCCCGCTCCTTTTGCCAATATAAATTAACATAATTAACCTCAAGAAACATGACTTATACGAAGAGTACCTTTGAAGAATTTATTGCCAGGATTCCAGGGTTTGACCAATTATCAAATGAGGAAATTAGCAAACTCTCATCACCACAAATTTTACAGCCTTTACGTTACCGCATGGGGCAGAAAATTGTTGGCAAAGAACAATTACCTCAAAAGGTATCAATTCTTTATCAAGGCAGGGTCAGACTACTAGGATACCCTGAAAACCAATCACCAATTAGTTTAAAAATAGTAGAACCAGGAGCGGTAATTGGGGAAATTTCTTGGTTACGTCAAATTCCTTGCGAAACAGCGATCGCCTATGAAGAGGTGATATGTTTAACCTGGAATGCAGCAGATTATTTACAATTACTATCTCGAAATTTAGCATTTACTCAGGCTCGTCAACAAATAACTAACTTGGCGGAAGTATTTGATATCTTGAGTTTACAGATAGCACAACAACCTTTAGCCAATCATAACCTCAAAGACCTGACTCAACAGGTGTTATTAGGGTCAAAAATTCATTACTTACCACCAGGAAAAACCTATGCAACAGAATTAGAAAGTGATCGAATTTGGTTTGTAAGTAGTAGTTCTTCTCAGAGCAATTTAACCCCTGGTGATCGTTTAGAAGATGAAATCATTGAAGTTAAAGATAAACTGCCTATCCGCTTGTTGGGTATCAGTCAGAGTGATTTATCATTAATTGATAGTCCACCTCTAAAAACAGAGAAATTAGAAAATCTATTAGATGGTACTGTCACCATAGAAGAAGTTCCCTACGCAACAGAATCGGAATTTATTGGGACAAGTACATCAAAGGATTTACCAAGAAATCAAAAATATCCATTTTTTAAAGGACAGGGAGAACTTGATTCTAGTCTGGCTTGTTTTCAAATGCTATCCAAGCATTTAGAAATTCCCTTTCGGAAAGAAGTAGTCCGCCGCTTTTTAAATGACCAAATCAAGCGTCAAGGCAGTGTATCTTTTCAACTTTGCGCTTATTTATCAGAATCAATTGGACTCAAATCTCAGCTAAATGATTTTCCGGTTGTTTTCATTAACCGCATTCCTACCCCAGCATTAATTCGCTATCGTGACAGTTTTGCAGTTCTTTATGCCATAAATGGAAAAAAAGCCGTTTTGGGTGTACCATCTCAAGGTATTATCAACACTAGCCTTGATAAATTGCTGAAAGAATTAGAAACAGATGAAACCAACTTACAACCACGAGTTAGGGTTTTATCGGTCAGTGCGACTAAGGAAACACCTCAAGAACGGTTTGGTTTAGGATGGTTTGTTCCTTACTTATCCCGTTACCGACGGGTGCTAATAGAAGTATTTATTGCTTCCTTCTTCGTCCAATTAGCCGCCCTAGCTAATCCTCTAGTTATTCAGCTAATTATTGATAAAGTCATCGTTCAAAATAGTATTAATACCCTAAACGTTTTAGGAGTATTACTATTAGCAGTGGGTGTATTTGAAGCGGTATTAACTACATTGCGGACTTACTTATTTGTAGATACCACCAACCGCATTGATATGAGTTTGGGGTCACAAATTATTGACCACCTATTGCGCTTACCACTGCGGTATTTTGATAAAAGGGCAGTGGGTGAATTATCCACCAGAATTAATGAACTAGAAAATATTCGTCAGTTCCTCACGGGTACGGCTTTAACAGTAGTGTTAGATGCCTTATTTTCCGTAGTTTATATAGTGGTCATGCTGTTTTACAGTTGGCAGCTAACCCTGGTAGGCTTAGGAACAATCCCTCTATTTGTGTTAGTGACATTAATTGCTGCCCCAACAGTGAGTAGACAATTAAGAAATAAAGCAGTACGTAACGCCGAAACTCAATCTTATTTAGTGGAGGTGATGTCAGGTATTCAAACAGTTAAGGCCCAAAATATCGAATTGCGATCGCGTTTTTCTTGGCAAAAAAAATATGCTAAATTTGTGGCCGCAGGTTTTAAAACCGTTATTACTTCCACATTAGCTAACTCCACAAGTCAGTTTTTAAGCAAACTCAGCAGCTTATTAGTTTTATGGGTGGGAGCTTATTTAGTTTTAAAACAAGAACTAACATTAGGGGAATTAATTGCCTTTCGGATTATTTCTAGTTACGTTACCACTCCCATATTACGGCTGGCACAAATCTGGCAAAACTTCCAAGAAACTGGGTTATCCTTAGAGCGATTAAGCGATATTGTTGACAGCCCCCAAGAAGCAGAAATAGATAAGAATAATATTCCCCTTCCACCGATTATTGGTGGAGTCAAATATGAAAACGTTTCCTTCCGATTTGCTGCCTCAGGACCCCTACAATTGACTAATGTTACTGTCGAATTTCCCGCAGGTCAATTTGTCGGTATTGTTGGACAAAGTGGTTCGGGAAAAAGTACAATGATGAAATTACTGCTCAGACTTTATGACACAGAATCTGGCAGAATTTTAGTTGATGGTTACGACATTGCCAAAGTCGAACTTTATTCTCTGCGGCGACAAATTGGTGTAGTTCCTCAAGATACCCTTTTATTTGATGGTACAGTACAGGAAAATATTGCTTTAACTAATCCTGAAGCCACAACAGAGGAGATTATTGAAGCTGCTCAAATTGCCGTTGCCCATGAATTTATTATGGGTTTACCCGAAGGCTATAATACGCGAGTTGGTGAAAGAGGATCAGCCCTTTCTGGTGGACAAAAACAGAGAATTGCGATCGCACGTTCTGTGTTACAAAGACCTAAATTACTAGTTCTAGATGAAGCCACCAGCGCCCTAGATTATCCCACCGAAAAACAAATTTGTCTGAACTTAGCTCGCGCTTTTAAAGGTAGTACAGTCTTCTTCATTACCCACCGTTTAAATACTGTGAGTAATGCCGATACTATCGTCGTCATGGATAACAGTAGGATGATAGAACAAGGTAATCATCAAGAACTTATGGCTGCTAAAGGTCATTATTTCTACCTTTATCAACAACAGGAAGTAAATTTGTAGTCAATTATTTCTAGGGGTTTAGCAATGCTAAACCCTGTCAGTTGTTGAAATAAAATGCAACTGATAACAGAGCCAAGATCAAATAACACTCCAGTAAATATTCAATCTAAAATCCCAAATCCCAAATTATTATGACTCAAGTTAATGGTAATCGCAGCAACGGAAATGGCAACGGTAATGGTAATGGTAATGGATCATATAAAGATTCAAAAGTATTAACATCTCCCAAACCCAAAGCCAGTTCCCAACAGCCTAAAATTGACTTTAATTTCGATAATTTCGAGCAATCTGTAGTTTTACGACAATCTCCAATCTGGTCACGAACCATCATGATCACCCTCATGGGGTTGGCTTGTTTTGGAATTACTTGGGCTTGTTTAGCCAAAATTGAGCAAGTAATTCCCGCAACGGGTCAATTAAAACCAGAAGGAACAGTCAAAGAGGTACAAGCTCCCGTTAATGGAGTGGTTAAATCAATTTATGTAAAAGATGGAGACGAAGTAAAACCAGGACAATTGTTATTAACATTTGAGTCTATTGCTACCCTAGCAGAATTAAATTCCTTGAATAAAATTCGCATAGCTTTAATTCAAGAAAACAATATCTATCGGCGCTTAATGGGAGCAAGCAGAGGTAAAGATTCTGAAATAGAATTTTTACGCAGTCAACTACCAGGAGAAGCAGCTTTTCTGCTCAAAAGTCGCGCTTCCTTAGTAGCAGCAAATGAATTATTACGTTCTCAATTGAGAAATTCATCGGGAACACCAGAAATAGGAATTGATGAAGAACAACTACTAGCAGTTGCTAAAATAGAATTAGCGTCTCGTTCCAAAGCCGCAGATTTAGAAGTTGAAAAAACCAGAAAACAACTTTCTCAAACTAAATTTAAACTACAAGATACTCGCAATAGTCTAACAATTCAAAGCGGAATTTTAGCCAAAATCAAAGTCTTAGCCGAAGAAGGGGGTATTTCCCAACTTCAATATCTGAATCAGCAACAACAGGTACAAACTCTTGCAGCGGAAATATCACAATTGCAGGAAGAAGTAAAACGTCTAGAATTTGATATTGATAAAGGAAAACAGCAATTAACTAATACAGTTGCTAGTTCCGGTAAAGATATTTTGGAAAAAATAGGCAATAATAAACAACGCATTGCTGAAATTGATAGTCAGTTCATGAAGGTTATTTTAGACAATGAACAGCGTTTGGCGGATATTAATAGCAAAATATCCCAAACAAAATTAAACTTTAAATATCAAGAACTTCGCGCTCCAGTAGGAGGAATAGTTTTTGATCTCCAGGCTAAAAATGTTGGTTTTGTTGCTAATTCCACACAAAAAATCCTACAAATTGTCCCCAAAGAAAACCTAACAGCAGAAGTTTTCATTACCAATAAAGATATTGGTTTTGTCAAAAAAGGTATGAATGTAGATGTAAGAATTGACTCCTTTCCCTTTAGTGAATTTGGCGATATTAAAGGTAAAGTAACTAAGATTGGTTCAGATGCTTTACCTCCAGATCAAACCCATCAATTTTATAGATTCCCAGCTACAGTTAAGTTAGATAGACAACATTTGAATCTCACCAATCAAGATAGAAAGATATCCTTGCAGTCAGGGATGTCTATTACTGCTAATATTAAAGTTCGTGAAGAACGCACAGTCATGAGTTTATTTACAGAGATGTTTACCAAGCAAATTGAAAGTTTAAATGAGGTACGTTAGGGATTTTTAAAATCAACTATAAGGATCTAGGACTTACCCATTGAAAAGATGATCCAATCTTGTGGGATGGGCATCCTGCCCGTCCTTGTATTATTAGCGTGGGTATCCTGCCGGTCTTTGTATTATTAGCGGGCTTTTCGGCCTGCACCACAAGAAATTTTTGGGTATTTTTTTAATTGGAAGTCTCTTAGTATGTAGTACAGAATCTTTGATAATGGTGTGTTACGCTGTCGCTAACACACCCTACCTATCTACCTATCTGTTCAAAAATCAAATGCTAAACATCCTCTTAATTTCCTCTCATAAATTCCTGCAATTCATCGTTTCCAAAAGAACTACTATAAATTACTGGGTATGGTTTTAAATTTATCTGGTGAACCTAGAGAATAATCATCTAATTTAAAATCAGCAAATGGTTTTTTCTCTAATCTATCTCTTAAAGCTTCATCTAATATTACACCTTCCGCTTGTTTTTTCACCCCAATAATAATAATACTGCGTTGATAGGCTGTTGAGTCTTGGTTAGCTTGACAATCTTTTCTCTGAAATTGTCCCAAATTTAATAAGCGATAACCTTTAACACTGGGTGTATTACTAAATATCTTTTTTACTAATAATTGAATTTGTTGAGAACGTTCTAAAGCGCGACTTTGTTCGGCGGTAATATTACCTTCACAAGAAGCTGTACCCACGGAAATAATCTCGCTGGGATTTTCCATAATTTTCTGAATACCTTCTTGTTCTAAATTAGATTTTAAGGAATCAATTGTCATAGTTTGATTATTATATTTAATTTGGTAGGTGCTGCCTAATTGCCATTTATATTCTACTGATAAAACCGCAATATTAAACTCTGCAACTCTCCCTTGACTATCTTTCCCTTCTGCATAGGGAAAATAATCAACTTTGCCTTTTTTAACTGGTGCTTGTCCATAGTCAGCAGGTAAGGCTACAAATTTATTATCTCTAAATCCTAAAGCTACCCACCACAGTAGTAATAAGGAAACTATTAAAGCTGTAAACCAGGACAATAATGGTAATTTTTCCGGTTGTGTTTGTGGGGGAATAACAGCATTATTAGTAGTTGTTTGATTAACTATGGCTGTTTTTTCTGTTCCGCTAATATTCACGGGTGCAGATCTATTTTCTGGTATTTGATCTGCAATTTCTGCTAATCTTTTATAAATTTCTTGACTATTGCTAGGGCGTTGATTTACTTGGTTGGACATTAACCAATCAATCAAATCTAATAATAATGGAGAAATGTGATTTGCATGATGTCGCCATTTTAAAATATCCAAGTTAGGATCATATAATTCTCCGGGTTGATATCCCGTTAATAAAAATACAAATGTCCGTCCTAATGCAAAAAAATCTGATTGGGGTATAGCTTGTCCACGCATTTGTTCTATAGGACTATAACCTGACGATGAAATTGCTGTTATTCCCCCACCAGCTAGATAGGTTTTGGTAATTTCTCTAGCTGTACCAAAGTCAATTAATACTAATTGTCCATCAGGACGAATCATAATATTTGATGGTTTAATATCTCTATGGAGATATTTTTGATTATGAACTAAAGCTATTATTTCTAATAATTGTTTTAACCAAGCTATGGCTTGAACTTCAGAAATGGGGCGGTTTTGTTGTTGCTTTAACCACTGTTCTAAATTAGGCCCTGCAATTTTTTCCATAATCAGACAATGCAGTATAAGATTATTTCTGGTTTGATAGGAAAAGTAATCTTCTGCTGCGGGAATACCAGGATGATTTAATTGTTTTAAAACATTAAATTCTTGTTGAAATAGTGAAACTGCTTTAGGATCATTAGCTAATTCTTGTTTCAGGACTTTCAGAATTTTTGGACTATCTTGTTGATAGGCTTCGTAAATTTTACCAAATCCAGTTTTGTCACTTAATAAACGTAAAACTCGATAACGTCCGATTAATTCTAATTGAGAACCACAACTTTGACAAAAGCGGTTTTCGTCATTATCTGGGTGGTTAGGTTGAGAACAAACTGGATTAATACAAAGGCTCATAATAGGGAATAGGTAATGGGTAATAGGTAATGGGTAATAGGTAATGGGTAATGGGTAATGGGTAATGGGTAATTGCGAATTATTTGTAATAATCTCATTTTTGTCCTGCTAAAAAAGCGGCAACTGTTTGATTAAATTCTGTTGGGTTAGTTAAGAATGGCCAATGATTTCCGGGGACTTGACGGATAAGTAAATTTGTGAGGTTGGTTTTGTAAGGTTGAATTTGCCAATTTTGGCGGTTCACACCTTTTTCTGGTTGTATAAAGAGGGCAGGTGTGTCAACTGGGTGAATAAAACCTGGTACTTCCATGACTGCGTTAAAAATACCATCACGGGCTGCTATAGTAAATTTGCTACCCCAAGTACCGTCGGGTTTTTGTGCAATTGCGGCTTGAAAAACTTGCTGTTGCAAAGAACTCCAATTTTGATATTGACTGAGTTGTTTAATTTTTTGTTCAGCCTCTTCGTAACTTGCAAAGGGTCCCATGCTTTTGAGGAAAGGTAAAACACGGTATAAAAGGGGAAACATGATTTTCAGAAAACTGGGCATTTTCCAGATAAAAATGGGATCTACTAATGTGATACTTTTTAACCTATCTGGGTTCTCTCTCGCCCAAATAGCCGCTAATTTCCCGGTCCAAGAGTGGCTGACGATATGAGCCGCAGACCACCCCAGTTTATCCATTAATGCCTCCAAATCGGAAATTGCACTTTTAAAAGTATAATCTTTTTCTGGCTTGCTGCTCTCACCATGACCACGCATATCTGGTGCGACTATATGGTAATCTACTGTTAAATAATCTGCCAAACTAGACCAAACTAAAGCATTATCAGCCATACCATGTAACAATAGTAATGGTTCTCGACCTTGATTCCATTCTAGGTAAGAAAGTTGAATATCAGATGTTAATAAATTTTCACGTATGGGCATCATTTGGTAAATATTCTCCGAAGTGACAGGATATCTGAGCAGAAAAAATCAATTTTGAGGTTTTAGGTTTTAATTCTTAATTTTTAATTGTCGAAGATTGTACTGATTAACACGAAATCATGGAGCTAATGAATGTCAAAATCAAGAGTAGGAATACACTATAGTGGTATGCAATTAAATCAGATACAAAAGTTACCTAAAAAGCCATACAGCAAAAGACTTTCGACTTTTCTGTTCCCTGCTCCCTGTTCCCTGTTCCCTGCTATAGGATATTAAAATTATTATGCCAGAAATACACCAATCCATAGCCCAACACTATCACGACCGGACTAAATACGACCCCCAAACTCTAGCTTCTAAAAGTCATAATTTAGATTGGGCTAAACAGCCAGTACCATTTAAAGAATACAAAATTGGCTCTGATATTGACCTTAAGCCTTATCTAGAAGAAACAGCAGCCACCTTTGCCCATAATCAAAATGCTCAATGGTGGTGGAGACTTTCTCAACTATTATTTCACAGTTATGGACTGACGGCAAAAATGCCTTCTATGGGTAGTGCAGTATACTTACGTGCTGCTCCTAGTGCGGGGGGGTTATATCCGGCTGAAGTATATTTAGTTTCCCGTGGTACACCGTTATTACCACCAGGACTTTATAATTATCAATGTCGAACTCATTCTTTAATGCACTTTTGGGAAAGTGATGTTTGGCAAAATTTACAAGAGGCTTGTTTTTGGCATTCTTCCCTAGAAAGTACCCAATTAGCTATTATTACCACTGCGGTTTTTTATCGTTCTGCTTGGCGTTATGAAGACAGGGCTTATCGGCGAATTTTGCTTGATACTGGACATCTTTTAGGTAATATTCAATTAGCTGGCAATATCACTGATTATCGCCCCTATTTAATAGGCGGTTTTGTGGATAAAGCTGTTAATGATCTACTTTATATTGATCAGGAACAAGAAGGAACAACGGCCGTTTTGGCTTTGGCAGATTTGTTAGATATTCGCCAAAATTTACCTTCAGGAACGACTGCTTTACCTTCTGGAACTACAACTAATTATCCATCTATTCCTGACGGTGAACTGTTAAAATATTTTCATTTACAGACAGAAATTCCAGCCAGAACCAATGGCGATTTAAATTTACCAACTGTGCAACCAGAAAGGTCTTTAGAGGATAAATATAATTTTTCTTTCTGTGAAAAAATTCCTACGGACACTACACCAATTTTTTGGGGGAAAAATTTATCAGAATTAGCAAATACTATCTATAAACGACGTTCTACCCGTGCTTATAGCGGTGATAATTTAAGTTTTGATCAACTTAAAGCTTTACTTGATTTTACTTATCAACCACAAAATTACAGTGATCAAAATTTAGATCCTAACCCTGATTATTTTGATTTGAACTTAATAGAAACATTTATTGTTGTTTCTGGAATTCAAGGATTAGATACAGGTTGTTATTATTATGCACCTAAAGCTCAAGAATTACGGCAAATTCGCTTTAAAAATTTCCGTCGGGAATTACATTTTCTCTGTTTAGGACAGGAATTAGGTAGAGATGCAGCAGCAGTATTATTTCATACAGCCGATCTCAAGGCTGCGATCGCTCAATATGGTGATCGAGTTTACCGTTATTTACATACAGATGCGGGGATTTTAGGACAAAGATTGAATTTAGGAGCGATTCGTCTCAATTTAGGTGTCAGTGGTATAGCTGGCTTTTTTGATGACCAAGTAAACGATGTCTTGGGTATTCCTATTGATGAAGCAGTTATCTACATTACAACATTAGGAAAACCCAGATAAAATATTAAATTAACCCACCTTTCGCACCCTAAACTGTCACACAACGAAATAATTAAAATGACGATAAATAGGAATTATTCTAATTTTCCTCACGGACTACACCACCAACCACTGGTTTAACTTGTCCATTAGCAAATGGATCTGTACCGCCAGTCCAATTAAAATCACTAATGCGGATACTAAAGCCACCTAATTGCAGCACTGGATTATAACGAAGGGTGATACCATGAGTACGACGGCTATATTCTAATGTATAATCAGTGCTGATTTCTTTTGATGTATCTAAGTTAATGGATGTTTGTAAACCTAAGCGAATAGGTCCATAAACCTGCTGAGAAATACCAGTGCTGAGAACTTTGTTATCAACGGAACGGTCAAAAAGAAAGGGTGATAAACCGCTATTAGTGCCTTGGGAGTAACTGATATTAAAGCCTGTATAATCCAAGAAAGGACGGGAAAAATGGCCGATTTGTGCGATTAAACCAATAGTACCAGTGACAGTGCTTTGGTTATCACCGCTACTATAATAACTAGTAGTTCCTGTAATACCAGCGATCGCTTGTACATACGGTACTACAGGATTAGATGTATATTTTAACCCCTCTTTGGCTGTAGCTGGTAATGGTTTCCCTTCCCACAATTTGATCCCATTACTCAAGCTGACACTACCTTGGAAACGACTTAAATAGATGCGATCATTTTTCCGCAGTGGTGAGAGTAAATCCTGACGGTCTGTGTTTGAATTTATATACTGTCCGCCGACCTGATAGCTCAGATTGATACCACTTTTTCCTAAAGGAATGATGGGGGAAGTGATAATCCCACCGACGCTACTCTGTACAGTTTGATACCCAAGACTACCATTATAAAGGCGATCGCGGTAACTAGATTCCAAACTTAATGTATAAGGATTAACATTACCCAAACTTTGGCGTAATCGCAAACTCCCACGTAAATTATCTTCCACCTGATCGAAATCAAAACTAGTTAATTCTCCCGTACCCTCCACAACAGTTTTAGGACTCAAAACAGCATTTAGTTTAGTATTTACACCAAACAAATTGGCTACATTACCACCCTTTTCTACAGCCCTTTGCAGATAAAACTCCGGTGTAATAATCAAACGCGTCTGATCATTATTAATCGCTTCAAAACCACGTTCTACAAATAAACCACCCCGTTGAGCATTATCAAGACCAGGGGAGACGATAAAAGGATTTATCCGTTTTGGCCGAGAATCTACTTTCCAATTATTAATAGGAATAGGGACAACAACTTTTTGATCAAAAACTAACCGTTGACGCTGGGTAGTAATTCTGCTTATCAACGGTGTTTCTTGTGTAACCTTCATTTTACCCGCCCTGATTTCCAATTCCGGGGGTGAAAAAGGGTCATTAGTAATTCTCACATCTTGAGCTTGAAAACCACGGGGATAAAATTCAATATATTGGGCTTCAAATCGTAACCGCTTGAGGACACCACCAGATTCAGGTACAGAAATATTTCGCACGTCTGATTGACCACTAGCACCAAATTCTATCCCTCCGGGACTATTAACACCAGTTAGGGGTTGATTAGCGCGAAGCCGATAACTCAAAGGACGACTAGGTACACCACCTGCGGTAATATCTGTAGGGAGACTTGGGGAAAAAGCAAAATCCGTTGCTGTGGTAGGGATATAAAGTTCACCTTTACCGTTTTCTATATCACCACTATCTTGAATAAAATTATAAGTAAAACGTTGTCCTTGGAATATCTGATTACCCCTGGTTAAAGCCACATTACCCTCCCCTACCGCTATCAAATTATCTAAATTGATCCGTAGGGTATCAGCATCAATTACTGCACCATCAAATCTGACTACTACATTACCCTCAGCCGTGACAATTCGCCTTTCTTGATCATACTCCTGGCGATCGGCAATTACCTCTACAATTCTTGTTTTTTGCGGTGATATTTTCTCTGCTTCTGTAATTTGCGGTAAGGGGGGAACTTCTAAATTACCAGGTTTTGACTGATCTTGAGGATTACGCAGTTTAAATTCAATCAGATTTTGTACTGGTAACGATGGTGTCTTTTCACCAACCAATAGATCAACCTTTCCCGCTGATTCCTGTAAATTTACGTAATTTTTTTCTACCGGAGGTGTTGATGTTTCTGTTACAACCTGCTGTCCGGCTATATTATAAATAATTTTGCGTTTTTGACCTTGAATTATGGAAAATTCCCCAGATGATTTTTCTAGTTGGGATAACGGAGAATCATTGCTTGGCTTGGTGGTTGATTGATACTGATCTTGCTGATTTTTACCATCAATGATCAGTTTTTGTTGATCATTTTTTACCTGAATAACAGCAGGAGCAGCGAGATAGGAAACAGGTTTTGACGATACAAGATTTGGCGGTGGTTGAGGTGGAAGGACTGGATGAAACATATTTTGAGGCAATTAAGCTGATCAAAAAGCAAAAAATAGCCGGAAGGTTGAATTACATATTAGCCTGTTTCTACCTTCCGGCCACTAAAGGTGATTTGTTGTATATTTATTCTGAGTCTTGACGACCGGGGTTACGGGCTGGGTCATTAGACAAAAACCCGAAGATGAAGATACTCACAAACAAGCCGACAACGATATAAACAGCAATTTTTAAACTCAACATAGAACTAACTCCCGGAGGTTTGGTAAATAGCAACTAATTTATCTTACCTATATCTTGTACCTTTGGCGAGGGAATAGGGAACAGCAGTTCCGCAGGTTGGGGAGAACGCAGTCAAACCCCAATATTAAATGTCATATACTTATAGACTGTGTTGGGTTTCGTACCTCAACATTAAATGTCATATACTTATAGACTGTGTTGGGTTTCGTACCTCAACATTAAATGTCATATAGTTATAGACTGTGTTGGGTTTCGTACCTCAACCCAACCTACAAATTAAAATGGTTGATAACAAAAAATTTTCAATCATGTTACTTTTCGGCGTTGCTGATTTGAGGTATGAAAATGATTTTTGATGATTTCAAAACCCTTGTAGAGATGTTCCTCATGTAGGGATTCTCGTCTCTACACCTAAATTCATACCTGGTTTCAACAACGCCTACTTTTCTTTACAGAGTTTGGTTTTATTGTGTTAACCTACTTGTCTATATGTCGAAACTGTTACATCAGGATTATTAATGGTTTTTAACGCCATTCTATTCCTCGATTGTTTCCATAGGTACATTAAAGCTAAGATGGGGATGGTGGGTAATATAGCACCTGGTCTGATGTCAAAGGGTACGGGGGTAGCGGGGGAGTATGTAAGAGTTGTAGATTTGGTGTCTTTTACTCCTGAAAACTCGCTACTTGCACCAACCTTAGATAAATGTGTACCTAAATCTGGATCAGCGAAACTAAATGTCTCGGTGGGATTCGTCGCAAAAAAGTAGCTTGCCGTAATCGTGCCATTAGATACTTCAAAGTAATTCTCTTGTACATCAAAATACGATAACACATCTACAGGTTGAGTATATCCTAGTGCAGCAGGGGCTGAATTTATTTTCACAGACTTAGCCGCAAATATTCCATTACCATTTGGCAATTCTAACGTACCTGATACAGTCCCATTAACTAGACCCTCAACATTGTTAAAACTGAAATTGAATAGTTGGATTGCTTGTGCTGGCTTTTCCCATGCGACAAGGCTAGTGGCTAAAGCACCACCAACAACAACTAATGGCAGAATCTGAGATAGTTTGATCATGATATATCTTTGTATTCATGTTTGAATTTGACCTATATCTCAGTATAGTAGCAATGGTCTTATTGTCTCTTTTTTTACAAACTTTTACAAGATTTTATCGAAAACTCTCATATCTCGTCTGTTTATGCCAAAAAACAACCGCCTCCATGATGGTAAGCGGTTCTGCACAATTCAATAGACATCTCCAAAAAAGTAGAGACGTTCCATGGAACGTCTCTACTACAAGGGTTTTATGTCAAGCATCTTTAAACTCGGCCTATGTCTATTAAATAGAATTTGAAGATAGTTCTTCCTTATCAAGTCCATGATAACAAATTCAAAATCAATTGTCAAGCCCCTAGTACCAATTTTCGGCGGGAAAAATCAAAAAGTTTTCAATTCTTCATAAAGTCATGAAAACGTCATAAACGGTCTTTTGAAAAAGATTAGTTAACAGATTGTAACCAAGTTTGTAAATCTGTAACTGAGGTAAAATCTAACAAGGCTTCTCCTAATTCCTCTAGTTGTGCAACAGGTAATTTTTGGACTTGTTGAATCAATGATGAGTCCATTGTACCAATGCGGCGATTTAACTGACGGATAATCAGAAGTTGTTCTCCTTGTTGTAGGCCTCGTTGTTCTCCTTGTTGTAGTCCTTGTTGTAGTCCTTGTTGTAGTCCTTCTTGTCTAGCGAGTTCTCGCTCTTGTTGGTAAAGTGGCGCTAATCTCATAATCAACTCCCTATCTTCTGCTTCTATTTCTGGACTTTGATTTATTCTCAAGTTCTGTTGCAGGTTGTAAAGTAATTCTAATGTGATTTTCACATAAGGCTGATTTGATGGTAACGCAGCTAATTCATCAATTGCTCGTTTTTGTACCGTTCCTCTTCCCAAAAGTCTTAACCACAATGTTTCTGGAACAGGTGATAATTGATGAATGACAATAATTGCTGCACGGAAAGACTCTGGTAAATAGTATATTCCTGGTAAAGAATCTGATTCCAATGTACCATGAAATCCTGATAGCAGTTTCTTAGACGCTGTGGGTGTGAGAATCCATAATTTAGGAAAATTACTTTCTGCTATTTTGGTTGCATTACGTTTTGCTTCTCGTTTTAATGCACCTCTAACTTCTAATGATTTTAATAGACAATCACATATTTCTTCTGTTGAGGCTGGGTTGCGAAATGGTTCAAATATGGCTAGTGTGGTAGCTAGTTTACCTAATAACCCTAATGATGCTATATCCGCTTTTTGTTCAGGAAATGGTGTAAATAATACGTCTATTTCCCGTACTTCTCCAGATACATGACTGGGTGCTTCTACTTTTCCATAAGGTTTTAGCAGTTCTTCTAAATAATCTTTGGCGAATTGGTCATGTATAAATCTCGTCATTTATTCGACCTTTGCTAATACATACATTAATTTAACATTTTTGGGGTAATGGCGATCGCTGCTATCGGAAACTGTCTCTGGTCACATTGCTGGATAAGGGTTTAAAATTGAGGGGTCCCCACTCGCTGGGGACATTAATTAAATGGAAACAATTCTTAGCAAAGTTATGAAAACATGATCAAAAAAGTCCCGCAGGTTGGGTAGAACGCAGTCAAACCCAACCAACAAATTAAAATGGTTAATAACATCATGCCACTATTTATTTTTCCTGCAACGGGAAAAAGTCATAGTTAGCAGTTGAGTTTTTACTTGGTTGCACTTTGACCAATATTGCTTTACCCTTAATATCACCAGATTCTTGAAATTCAATCTTGCCTGTAGCACCATTGACAAAGAAATCTGGACTATGTAGCACTTTTTGTAATGCTTCACGGGTATAACCTTGTTGTAAACCTTTAGCGATCGCCATAGTTGCATTATAGGCTGTTGCTGAACGCCAATTCACAGTTCCGCCCCAAAGTTTTCTAGCTTGTTCAGGAAAAGGATTACCAGGAATGGCCTTTGGATGCCAAGGTACAGTAATAACCATACCACTAACATCAGATTTCCCTGATTCTAATGTTTGAAAAGTGTATAATGTCGGACTACCAAACAGCGCTAACTTACCCTGATTTGCTGCTGCTAGTTCTAAAGCCCGGTTAATTCTACCAACATAGGGAGCTAATACCAACCCATCAGCACCACTACTAATTAATTGAGAAATTATTGTAGTAGAGTTAAAATCAGGGGCAGAAAAATCGCACTTGGTGGGATTAATTTTACCACCACCAGCTACGATATTTTTAGCGTACTCATCCTTAAAAGATTGATTATCAATAGATTTGGAATCTACACATAAGGCAATATTAGTTTTACGGGCAGTTTTGAGGGTATAAACAGCCAGAGGTTCGGCCTGGGAACTAATATTGGGGACTGTGCGAAATATATAGCTACCAATACCAGAGAGATTTTGAGCGAAACTAGTAGGAGAAATCATCACTAGTCCTCCCTGCTGATATATTGGTGCAGCCGCAATGGAAGCATTACTGGCGTTATGTCCAACTATAGCCAGAATACTGGAATCTTTGACAAATTGCGTGGCTATTTTTTGGGCTTGGGTGGGATCATTATCGTCATTAGCGATCGCTACTTGCAAAAATTTACCATTAATGCCACTATTACGGTTTACCTCATCTTGAGCCTGAGCCACACCCCGCAGAATCTCCTTGGCTACACTGAGATTTCCCCCGATGGGTACACTCACAGCAATTTTGATATATTTACTACTATTGTCCAGGGAGTTATTGAGATAAATCAAACTTTCTGGATCATTTTGATTTTGGCGCAAAGATGCTTGAAAATTGGTTCTAGCAGCATCAAAATTACCCTGAGCAAAGGCTTGTACTCCTCTTTCCTTGTCAGAGTTGATTTGATCAGTAATTAAAATCTTCTCACCTAAACTGATTCGCCCTGGTGTAGAATCGGAATCTGGAGAAACATTAGCTTCTTTGTCAGGAATGCCGGGTGTGAATTGATTCCACAACCAAAAGCCCAAGCCTAACAATGCTGTCGTAAACAGCAGGGAAAAAACCAGCAGTTTTGTTTCATTTTTATTATTCATCATGGTTTTTTAGCTATGTTTTCCATTTATATTTCAGCGCATACCGATATATTGCCATATTGCCTATATAAACAGCACATAATTAAATTTTAGTAAAATTTTGGTAAAATCAGTACAAACCCCGTAGACTCAGACAAGCTATAGGTGTAATGTTTATTCAGCAATTCAATAAATTATCAATTCTTAACAAAGTCATCGAAAGTTGACAAATATAGTATAAAGAGTTGGCAACATTAAGTAAAAACAGTAAACAATAACCATAGCCGCACAAATAAGTTTTTTTAAACCATGCAGCCAATTCGCACTTTTAACGTATCTCCTTCACTACCCTCTAGACTAGAACCCCTGCGGAAACTAGCTTATAATCTCCATTTTGATTGGAATGTAGAGAGTAAAGACCTATTTCGCCGTTTAGACCCCGATTTATGGGAATCAAGCCACCATAACCCAGTATTAATGTTGGGAACTATCAGTCAAAAGCGACTATTAGAAGTTGTCGAAGATGACGGCTTTTTAGCGCAAGTAGACCGAGCAGCGCGGCAATTAGAAGATTATTTGCAGGAGCGGACTTGGTATAAAAAGCAAAGAGAGCAGCCGCAAAAAGAATGTTACGCCTATTTTTCCGCTGAATTTGGCCTAGTAGACTGCTTACCTGTCTATTCCGGTGGTTTAGGTGTCCTCGCAGGAGATCATCTTAAATCAGCTAGTGATTTGGGTTTACCTTTAGTGGGTGTGGGTTTATTGTATCAACAGGGATATTTTGCCCAATATCTCAATGCTGATGGTTGGCAACAAGAGCGCTATCCTATCAATGACTTCTATAATATGCCTTTGCATTTGGAGCGCAATGCCGATGGTTCAGAACTACGAATTGCGGTAGACTATCCAGGACGCAAGGTATATGCACGAGTATGGCGTGTGCAAGTGGGAACAGTCCCCTTATATATGCTTGATACCAATATCGAACCTAACAAGGCTTATGACCACGATATCACCGATCAGTTGTATGGTGGTGATATAGATATGCGTATCCACCAGGAAATTATGCTGGGTATAGGTGGTGTACAAATGCTCAAGGCCTTGGGGTATGAAGTGACTGCTTACCACATGAATGAAGGCCATGCTGCTTTCTCGGCTTTGGAACGCATTCGCATTCTCATTCAAGAAGCAGGACTGAGTTACAGAGAAGCGAAACAGGTGGTATGTTCGAGTAATATCTTCACTACGCACACTCCAGTCCCCGCAGGTATTGATTTATTTTCTCCTGATAAGATATTGCATTATTTGGGCTATTATGCAGATATCTTTGGTTTACCCAAGGAGCAGTTTTTAGGTCTGGGACGAGAAAATACTGGTGATTTGTCCAGTCCCTTCAGTATGGCAGTATTAGCTCTGAAAATGGCAACATTCTCTAATGGTGTAGCACAATTACATGGCGTTGTTTCCCGACAAATGTTCCAGGGCTTGTGGCAAAAAGTTCCTGTGGACGAAGTGCCAATTACTGCTATTACTAACGGTGTTCATGCCCGTAGTTGTGTAGCTAAATCTACTCAAGAATTGTACGATCGCTATCTTGGTCCAAATTGGTCATCAGCACCACCAGATAACCAATTATGGGAACGAATGGATGCAATTCCCGATGAAGAATTGTGGCGGAATCATGAACGCTGCCGTTTGGATATGGTATTGTACGTTAGGGAACATTTAGTTAAACATCTGCGCGATCGCGGTGCATCCGCTTCCGATATTGCCCAAGCCCAGGAAGTGCTTGATCCTAACGTTTTAACAATTGGGTTTGCCCGTCGCTTTGCTACTTATAAACGAGCTACTTTGTGGATGCGTGATTTAGAACGTATTAAACGGATTTTACTCGGTAATAAACATCGCAAAGTCCAGTTTGTAATTGCTGGAAAAGCTCACCCTAAAGATATCCCTGGTAAAGAATTGATTCGGGATATTAATCACTTTATCCGGGAACACCATTTAGAAAAACAGGTAGTATTTGTTCCCAACTACGATATTCACATCGCCCGTTTAATGGTAGCAGGTTGTGATATTTGGTTAAATACTCCCCGTCGTCCTAGAGAAGCTTCCGGTACAAGTGGTATGAAAGCCGCTATGAATGGACTACCAAACTTGAGTGTACTTGATGGTTGGTGGGACGAAGCAGATTATGTCCGCACCGGGTGGGCTATTGGCCACGGAGAAAATTACGAAGATCCTAATTACCAAGACGAAATAGAAGCTAACGCCCTTTATGAGTTACTAGAAAAAGAAGTTATCCCCTTATTCTATGATCATCGTGATGGTGATGGCTTACCTCGTCCTTGGGTAGCAAAAATGAAAGATGCAATTCGCTTGAATTGTCCATTTTTTAATACAGCCCGGATGGTGCGAGAATATGCAGTGAGAGCCTATTTCCCAGCCAGCGATCGCTATCATACCTTAACTGTTGACAGTTATGCCCCAGCCAAGGAATTAGCGGCTTGGAAGGCGAAATTAGGTGAACATTGGTTTAGTATCAGAATTAAGGATCTTGAGGTATCCGCAGCATCAGACATTAAAGTTAATCAAACCGTAGCCGTCAAAGCTAAAGTTGATTTAGCAACTTTGAGTAACGATGATGTGCAAGTAGAACTATATCAAGGTTCTATAGATGCCCATGGAAACATTGTTAATGCTGTACCTGTAGTAATGGATTATCAAGGACAAGACACAGAGAACTTAAGTGGTTATACAGCAAACATCACTTATACCACCTCTGGCTTGCAAGGTCTGTCTTTGCGCGTCTTACCTCGAAATCAATACCTTTCTAGTCCTTACGAACCTAGATTAATCGCCTGGGCTGAGTAATTAAACAATGTAGAGACGTTCCATGGAACATCTCTACAAAAATTATTAAAGATAAACCTAATTAAACCTAATACAGGATTGATACTCCCCAGTCCTAAGGATAGGATGTTTTATCAGAAAACGCCGTAATACCCCATCCCTCTACAGGGTGGAGATGTAAGGCGGGTAAAAATTAAACACCCTTCAAGCGATATTAAGCGCAGCTTAATCGTGAGAGAGGGTAGTTTCATTTTTACCAATCTTAGAGGTTGGTGGATTTCCTCAAGAATGTTAGACTCAAAATGGGTCGGGATTGGGAATAGAAGATGATTGTTTTTGAATTTAAAGCCAAAAGCACAAAGCAGCAATATCAAAAAATTGACGAGGCTATACGGATAACTCAGTTCATCCGTAACAGGTGCTTGCGGTTTTGGATGGACAATCAAAATGTTAAATATTACGACCTGAATAAACACACTGCGGTATTAGCTATTGTTCTAATTGTGGAGAAATAGTTAGAAAATCACTTTCAGTTAGAACTCATGTTTGTAAATGTGGGTGTATTCTTGACCGTGATTACAATGCAGCGATAAATATTTTAGCAAAAGCACTAAAACAAACTGGCTATGATTTACAGGGGTTTCCGCTCTTATGAGGTACTTCCTAAGCCCCCTCCTCGCACCCCCCTCAATCCCCCCGCAGCGGGGGGAAGAAAAGGATAAACTTTTGATATTGGAGGGGGTTGGGGGTGGGGTTCTTGTACCTCATAACATCAGGAAGTGCTGTAAGTACGGTGGGGCGCACCGAAACTTCTAACGCTTGTGGAGAGATGACCCTCTGCTCAGACTTAGTAACAATTGAAACAAGAATCCCCGTCCCTCTATAGGGCGGGGAGCGTCAACTACTAACCACGGACAAACCCGCGTTTAACTTGTTCTCTTTCAATAGCCTGAAATAAAGCCATAAAATTACCTTCCCCAAAACCTTGGGCTAAAAAACGACGTTCAATAAATTCAAAGAAAAAAGTTGGTTTTGAGAAAATTGGTTGGGTGAATATTTGCAATAATAATTGCTCTTGTGGAGCATCTTCATGCCAGTCTACCAAAATTTCTTGGTGAGCGATCGCTTTTAATTCTTGAGGTGACAGGGAAAATTTATCTCGTTTTTGTAACTGGGAATAGTAATTTTTGGGAACGGAAAGAAAGGATAAACCAGCAGCACGAAACCGAACAATTGCATCAACAAGATTTGGTATCAGTAAAGCAATATGTTGAATACCCGCCCCTCCATTCACCTCTATAAACTCCTGAATTTGCGAACTAGGTGACGCTGGTTCATTAATTGGTAATTGGATATTTCCATGGGGAGAAATCATGACCCGACTATGCAAACCAGAACGATCTGTTTTAATCTTAAAACTTTGTTGAGGCTGGAAATCAAAGATTTTTTGATACCAATTAACAGCGGTTTCTAACTCACCAACTCCCACATTTAAAACTAGATGATCAATCGCCGTAGGAGAATGATGAGAAATATGTGAAATATTTTCTCCATCTTTTATTTTGGCGTTATTTCTGGTAATTAATGTATGATTCAAACTACCCCACCCAGCAATTTTAGCATACCTACAAAATCCAGTATCAACAACCGGTTGGAGAACTTTTGCACCATTGCTTATAGCCTTTGCTATCAATGCTTCCACCTTGTCAACAACAAAGGCTATATCAGCCACACCAGGAGGATGTTGACGCAAAAATTCAGCCACAGGACTAGTAGGTAAAATCGCAGAAGAAAGTAAAAAGTAGACAGATCCACTTTTCACTACTTTTGTACAAGTATGCAACGATTTTTGATGATGAGAAAGGCTGGTAAAAATGGCATCATTTACTGCTTGAAAACCAAGACAATATACAAACCAATCTCTCCACCTTACTGCATCTTCAACATAGAAGTGAACATGATCAATTCGCAGCATAATTTATTGAAAATCAAGTTTTATTATCACCTTTCATTTGTTAGATACTAGAAAAATAAATGGCTCTCAGGTTGAATATTAATTTCCATTGGTATAGCCTGGGGTTCAGCCGATAAAGCATAGAAAATGGCATTAGCAGCAGTTTCACAACTGAGCATTTTATTCCGATCTACTTTTAAATTTACCTGATCCCAAAAAGGAGAATCTATTCCTCCAAAGTAAAACAGCGTTATTTTCACACCAAAGCGTTTCAGTTCTTCTGCTATAGATTTACTAAAACCCACTACACCAAATTTAGAAGCAGAATAAGCCGCAGCCATGGGCATAGAATGTTTACCCAGAATACCGACAACGTTACAAATATGACCAGATTTACGTTTTTGCATCTCTTTCGCCGCCGCTTGAGTGGTGTAAAAACAGCCTTTTAAATTCAAATTTAGCATTGCCTCTAAATCTGCCGGTTCAATGGTGTTGTAGGCTTTGAGAATGCCCGCTCCGGCTGCATTTACTAATATATCAATTTGTCCAAATTGGGCTATTGTCCTTTGGATTAATGTATCTACTTGTTGGGGTTGAGTAATATCAGTGGGAACTATAAGTACATCTACTTTTAACTCAGTCGCTAATATTGCTAGACTTTCCTCTTTTCTAGCTGCGAGTACCAATCTCGCCCCCGTGGGTGCTAGTTGACGAGTTAAGGTTGCACCAATACCACCAGTAGCACCAACAATCACAATAACTTTATCTTGCAGCATCACACTATTTACATTTCTGTACAGACTATATTTAGTATATTAAACTCAATACAGGACTTACGCAAAATAGAATGAAATTTTCAGCCAGCCCTACTTGGTGATGTTCTAGATCAGTGAGTATGTTAATGTACTTAACGGTTACGCAAAGTGGTGTATCCCACTTTCCGCACCCCCAGGCACCACAATCGGTAATTTCGGATTTTTGAATACCTTAAAGGATGATTTTTATCCAAAAATGTGGAAATTTTAGATAGTGATAGCCAAGCACGGCTGCAAGGACTTCACCAGTCCCAAATCTCCAAAGGACCAATTTTCGTCCTGTGACAGTTTAGGGTGTGGAATGTGGGATATAGCAGGAGTTTACTTTAGAGGTTGTTTGGAAAGTCAAACCAGATTTTAAAGGTTAAAGAAAAACCTCTCTTTTGGCATGAGAGAGGTTTGGAGTATATATTTTGGCTTATGCACTTATACTTTGAGCCATCCCCAATTGTGATCTAAAATTGATAAGACACACCAACGGAAAGAACAGGATAAACATTCAACCAATTAAGGGCATTTTCTTGTTTTTTCCTTTCTTCTTCAAGATCATTCTGAAGTGTCTGAATTCTTGCCTCAATGCCCGATCTGAATGGTTCTGGTATAGTATTTATATCTTGACTAGAACTAGCTATTAAATCTAATTTTGGAGAGCCGGCAAACATTACACCTAAATTTGCTGAAAACCCCCAATGTTTATCAGGTTTAACTGCATTACCCCAACCGATACCAAGATATGGTGCGACACTATTAACAAAAGATCCCTTGGCTTTCAGTGTCACTGAACCAGGTCCATCTCCGATATTATAGGATCGAGTTCCTATTGTAACTGTTTGACCATTTTTAGCAGATCCGTCTAGACTATTATTTTGAAATACTAAGCCTCCAGTCAAATGGAAACCACCATTTTTCCAAGGATAGTATTCAGCAAGGGTGGATACATTGAACAGGTTGACTTTGGCATTATAATCAACCTCAGACAACCTAGCATCTCTGCTTGCGCCTAAGCCATTAACCCCAACTTTAACATTGATATTAGGCGTTATAGATTTGGTAACTGCTGCGCCAATACCCAATGTGCTAATTTCAGGTGTGATTGCCCAACCATGAGTTTTTGCGGGAACTGCGCTCTTCTCCTCCGTAGGTTTAGGTTTAACTTCTTCCGGTTTTGTTGCGGGTGTGGTGACAGGTTGATTAGTACACTGAGAATTTAAAGGATAATTTTTACAAAATATATTTAAATCCAGTGGTTTTTTGGCAAGTAAATCACCAGCACTATAAGTGAAAGTTCCTGGTTGAGGAGGAGTCTCACTTTTTTCAGTAGTTACAGATGTGGCAATAACCTCATCAGTAACTGCTAGATGGGTGATTGATTCTGGAACAACTTCTTCAGCAATAGACATCTGATTCATTGATGTTCCTATTACTAAACCAACCGTAAGCGTCAATACTGACGTACCAAACCTTAACTGACTCATTAATTGATTGTTCGTATTATTTATTGTATTTATAGTAGCTTAATTCATAATTATTTACACATCTGGAGGGAGAGATTTTAGAGCCGAGAATCCCTTCCCTAGCCTGAGAACGTCTCCACAAGGATTTCAAAGGAAGCACATTTAATTTTCACCTGATGGCTAACATATAGCTGCTATATCTATCAATTAGGCGATCGCTTTAGTTAAGATTCTTTTGTAAGATCTAAACCAAGTAGATACACACACAAGAACATTTTCACTGATTTACGTCAAATTTACTTAAATAAAATCTCATTGCGATTAGCAGCACCAAATTTTGGTAAAGAATTATCTTTGGGAGGGACAAGGGTAGGGGGAATATCCGTAGATACTTCTAATTCTTTTTCTAAATGTTGGAGAAGTTTATCTTGTTCAGCCCGAAAAGCGGATATATTTCCACCACGGTTAATGATTGTAAACCAAACCAAACCGCGATCGCGTGTAGGTACAACTCCTGCTAAAGCACTAACATCATTAAGAGTACCAGTTTTCATCACAGTTGCCTTGGGCATATGTCGAGAATGCATTGTACCTCGGTTATCCAACCCCGAGGTAGGAAACAAATCAGATAAAGTCAACTTGTAAGAACTAGATTCCCGTTGTAATGCCATAAACATAGCACAAACGGCTCTGGGAGAAATCCGATTTTCCTTACCCAAACCAGAACCATTAATCAGGAGAATTTCTGACTTCGAGACTCCAGCAAGTTGGGCTGCTGTAGAACTAACTACATCAGCACCTCCCACAGAATCAGCCAACATTTCCGCAATATCGTTATTACTAAAAACATTCATTTCCTTAATTATTTTTTGCAAAGGTAAGGAAAGATGACGTACCAGCAAAGTTTGTCCTACTTTCGGTTGAGGGTCTACCTTGATATTACCAGCAATAATAACTTGGGGTTTAGGTGTTCCCTTGGGCATAACAGAATATTGGAAAACCACAGAACGAGACCAAGTACGGTGATTCAGTGCTTGTTTGAGTAATTGACCAGCAAGTAATGGATCGCGTTGGAAATTCATCGCAAAAGCGCCAGTAATGATTAAATTTCCCTTTACCTGCTTAATACCGATTTTATTCAGACTATTTCCCAAGGCGATAGCCTCTTCCCCAACAAACATAGGATCACCAGTACCCGTAATCACTAAATCGCCCTGTACCACCCCATTTACCACCGGTCCAGTGCTACTAACTAAAGTTTGAAACTGGTGATTTGGTCCCCAAGTTTTAAAAGCCGCCAAAGAAGTAGCAATTTTAGTTAAAGAAGCAGCTGGTAAAGGTGTAGTACCTTGATGGTTAGCCATCAGTATCGGTCCCGACTGTAACCAAATTCCCTGAGAGGAGATGAGATTCTGGTCAATTAATTTTGACGTAATTAAATCCTTGAGATATTGCTGTACTGTTATAGCTCCGGCTGGGCTAGGATCAGGGACAAGAATGAAGCTAGGGCTACCTTGCCAAGCTAGTACACTCAAGGCTTCTAAAGGTTGAACTTGCACCCTAGCCATTTCTAGCCACAGAGAAAACAAACCTGATCCCAATAATTCCAGCATAGTTAAATTCCTCTATTTTATTTTTTTTGTGAATCATTCAAGTAATCTACTAACGTAATACGCCACACCAGGTATCAGGTAAAATCTGCTGTATTTTGACCACACGGTTATTTTCCTATTCCTGTCTTCCTTTGCGCCTTTGCGTGAGATGTAAAAATCGCGGTAGTTCCTAATTCCCAATCAAGACTACTCTGTGCGCTATATCTACGTAATTACTCCCTATTTCCCATTTCTTGTTTTCTCTTTTTCTAATGACATCTACTAATATACAAGCCTGATTATATTTATCAGTATTGAGTCATAATAATCAGTATTGATACTTGTGCATGAGTAAATCATATTACATTGTATTATCTCGACTTTGTGGCTTATTCCCTATTTGCTGCCCATATTTTGACTAATTGATAGATTCCTGTAGTCTATTTCCTTTCTGGATGTGCTGCTTCCTCTGGAGTAGGAACTCCCACTTGATTAATTACTCCAATCATTTGATATAAACGCCCTAAATCTCGTTGATTGAAATATAAAACTAAGCGGGGTAAATTAGATGTTTCGTCTTGTCCTTCTTGGGGTAATACTTGACTTTTGGTAATTTTGCCCGTTACCAGGATATCGCTAAAGTCAGTATTAAGTGCTTCTACTTGATCATCTAATAAATCTTCTCTTAACCGGATCACCAACTGATCACCAACATAACGACTAGAATGATAAATTTGGTAAAAACTAGTAATAGCATTACAAGCAACTTCTAGATTATCTGTAATTGTGTATAAACTAGGATCATCAGGACTGACAAGCCCTGCTTTTACCAACTGCACGTCAATATATTGACTCCAAGAGCGCCAATAATCACCTCCCGGTTGATCAATTAATACTAGAGGAACTGGTCCAAATTTACCTGTTTGGCTCAATGTCATACATTCAAAAGCCTCATCTTGAGTGCCAAAACCACCAGGAAACAAAGCCACAGCATCACTTTCTTTCAAAAGAAATAGTTTGCGGGTAAAGAAATATTTAAAGTTAATTAGTTTAGTATCACCGTAAATAATGGGGTTAGCTTGTTGTTCAAAAGGTAACTGAATATTTAAACCAAAGGAATTGTCTCTTCCAGCACCCTCGTGACCAGCTTGCATAATTCCACCACCACCACCCGTTATAATCATAAATCCTAACTGGGAAACAGCGCGACTAAATGCAACGGCCATTTGATATGCCGATGTATCTGGAGCCAGACGAGCAGAACCAAAAATAGTAATTTTACGTATATGACGGTAATTATAAAACAACTGGAAACCACGTTCCATATCTACTAAGGCAGCAGATAGTATTTTCCAGTCAAGACGTTCAATGTCACTATCTGCAAGACGCAAAATTGTAGATAGGGACTGGTGAATAAATTGCCGGTGTTTCAGTGTCGGTAAACGATTTATTAATTCAGCAATATCAGCTTGGAGAGAATCCAATGAGGAAAAAGACGCTTCAGAGGTCATGGTTAAAGCCGCAATAATGGCATTAAATTATAATATGATATGATCTAGATTTACTTTTTAAACCCCTGAAACTCTTAATTTATCAAGGTGTTCATTTTATTTAGCAAACCTTTTCTCTATAGAAAGCCCAAGTCATCATCGATCCCTGTTATTTTACTGGAAATGAAAACAGAAATACACAAAAATGGTACGGTCGACTATCTTTTTTGTAGTTTAAAAAAAGACAGGGGACGCACCATTTTTGCCCCGTAATTCATTTTCTGACACATCTCCTCGTTCTTTAGTCCGAGGACTCCTTAACGCTTCATTGGGTTGTGCTATCGAAATAGTTTTATTATCCCTCGACGTTCGTTTATAGTCTCCTAATGCCATAAGGCGACTTGATCATAAAGCCGTCCTAGAAGGACGAGGCTTGTATCCCGTATTTTTGGTCAATGAATAAATCAACAGGATTTTTTTGTCTATTGAGCTTCAAAGATACTTTTCCAAAGTGTTGGCTAAAGTGGTTTTAGGTACAGCACCGACCACCATATCTACTTTTTCTCCATCTTTGAAAATCATTAATGTGGGAATACTGCGAATACCATACTGACTGGCAATACCCGGATTTTCATCAGTATTCATTTTCACAACTTTTAATTTTTCTCCATACTGCTCAGCGATTTCATCTACAACAGGACCTACCATGCGGCATGGACCGCACCAAGGTGCCCAGAAGTCAACTAATACGGGTACTTCGCTGTCGAGTACCTCTTCCTTAAACGTAGAATCTGTAACTGGTGCTGCTTTTGACATACTTAAAAACCTTTACATAAGACATTTCCGAGGTTGGTGAAAATTCTACCACAGCAAAAACCTCCTCTTCAGCAATACCTATGCCAATTTTCCCAAAATAGGTTCCAAACCAAATAAAATCCTTACTATATCAATAGGGTTTCAGGGTGTTGGCGAAGTTATTGCTTCAGGTTAAAGGATGAGTATTTGCAAAGAAATTAGAAAATTCATGTTTATTATCGAATATAAGGAAGCGCCCGAACAATAGTCCGGGCGGAATGTGGTGTGAGGAGTGAACGGAAACATTCGTCTCCGCCATCTCTATTGTAGGCTAGATATGTGATTTTTCCAGTAATCTTTCAGGCTATTGGAAAAGTTTTTTTGATTGATCATCAAGGTAAGAGGCAAGAATCACCAATCACCTTTTGGGTTATTTACCCATACCCAACTGTTGGGCTTTTTGGTAAACCTTGCCTTCTGTTAGCAAGGAAGGAGCAATGACAACTTCAACTCGCTGCATTTCTTTAATGTTTTTAGCGCCTAAAGTTCCCATGCTGGTCTTTAAAGCTCCTAAAAGGTTATGAGTACCGTCATCTAAGCCAGCAGGACCTGTGAGTATTTGTTCTAGAGTTCCGGTAGTACCAACGCGAATCCGAGTCCCACGAGGCAATACGGGGCTAGGGGTTGCCATGCCCCAATGATAACCCCGTCCAGGGGCTTCTGCGGCTCTAGCAAAGGGAGAACCAATCATCACAGCGTCTGCACCACAGGCGATACATTTACAGATGTCTCCACCAGTGATTAAACCACCATCAGCGATGATCGGGATATATTTCCCGGTTTCTTGGTAATAATCGTCTCTAGCGGCTGTACAATCAGCGATCGCTGTAGCTTGAGGTACGCCCACGCCTAGCACTCCGCGAGAGGTACAAGCAGCACCAGGTCCAATACCCACTAATACTGCCGCCGCCCCAGCTTTCATTAACTCTAAGGCGACTTGATAGGTGACGCAATTCCCCAAGGCCACGGGAATGGGCATAGAACGGCAAAATTCCGCTAAATCAAGGGGAATCACGGATTCAGGGGAGAGGTGAGCAGTAGAAACTACGGTAGCTTGGATAAAAAATAAATCTGCTCCTGCTTTAGTTACTACTTCACTATATTTGCTTGCACTTGCTGGAGTGGAACTAACCGCTGCAATACCGCCTTGTTGTTTAATTTCCTGAATACGTTTTTCAATTAATTCCGGCTTTATTGGTTCGGCATATAGTTCTTGCATCAGGCTCACAAATTCGTCTTTGCCAACGGAGGCAATCCGATCTAAAATCGGTTCGGGATCAGCATAACGAGTTTGGATACCCTCTAAGTTAATTACGCCCAATGCCCCCAATTGGGATAAGCCGACTGCCATTTTCACGTCAACTACACCATCCATTGCACTGGCAATAATGGGGATTTCTCGCTCAATATTGCCAATTTTCCATTTAGTATCAGCTAAACTCGGATCGAGTGTTCTGTTACCAGGAACTAAAGCAATTTCATCAATTCCATAGGCTCGACGAGCCACTTTTCCCCGACCAAGTTGAATTTCCACGCTTTAACTTTTCTCAAAACTGTTTAAGCTAGGGTATCAAATTGTGGACATATTGGAAATTATCCGCCAATTAAAAATTAAATATCTCCAAAATCCCGTCTCTCTTATGCACACTGACTTAATCCTCATGTATCACTTATTTTTACCGTGAACGGCTGCGCCACGCAGGCTATCAGCACCAGTATAACCTGTAGCTACCCAAATAATTGCCCTAGCACCATCTCGAATAGATTTTTCAATGGGTTCTGGTGAATTTCTTGAAGGTACTGCTACGGGTTTAAAATTCATTCCCCGACTACCTAACACAATTTCACCCACTACGCAAGCACGACGCATATGAAAGTCAGATGTAATTAAATAAACACTTTTAATCCCGCGAGATTGCAATTCATCTACTATAGTGGTAAAATTGGTAACTGTATCTACGGCTTCATAATCTAAGTTTAAACGCCGGGGATCAATTCCTGCATTAGAAAATATTTTTTTTGTATGCTGAGGTGGACTGCCTCCAGTAATCCAAATGGGTATATTTGGATATTGATGCGCTAATTGGGCTGTAAACCTTTCCCTTTCCAACAGGCGAGTGGAACCGCCTAAAACTAATATTGCCTGTGGTTTTACAAATTGGTTTTGTAATTTTTTGTACCCCCACCAGATGACTAAGGGCAGGAGACAAGCCATAACCGTCACAGATTTGCCTGCTAACAATACCTTAAGCTTATTCAAGGTTCTATGGGTATGTCTATTCGGACGGGAATTTTCTTTAAAAATTAGCACAATGAAGGATACTTGTGATGGTTACTATCAGTTTTGGCGAAGTATGCCTAAAAGTAATTTGGTAACTTTGCAATTAAATTAATTGAATCCACGTTGCCGTAATTTCTGCTATATCCTAAACTATCTGAGAAAATTAACCAGAGGTGTCTCACCACTTATTTACGACATAATAGCCGACCCAAAAAAGCTAACTAATGCTAACAAAAGCCGGCTTTTTCTTCCTGCTTCATCCTAGAAGTGTCGGCACTATCTAGTCCACAGGCTAACACGGTTAATCTAACCGCTTCTTGTTTTACATTAATTGCAGCGTTTACATCTCTATC
>NZ_JACJSB010000027.1 GCF_014697585.1 Dolichospermum sp. FACHB-1091
ATATCAAACCTTTGTCTAATCTGACTAATTTGACTTTTCTTTACCTTGGGGAAAATCAAATCAGCGATATCAAACCTTTGTCTAATCTGACTAATTTGACTTCTCTTGACCTTGGAAAAAATAAAATCAGCGATATCAAACCTTTGTCTAATCTGACTAATTTGACTTCTCTTTCCCTTGGGGGAAATCCACTTACCTCTAAACAATGTCCCCTGAAACCAGAGTCTATTTGTAAATTTTAGTCCGGTTATATTTTGGTGCGCTATGGACTTACTAACGCACCCTCAAAATACTCAATTTCACTGAATATTACCAGACTAAAAATGTCAACTTGAGCAAAAATCCTATTCTACTAAATCATGTTTGATCGCAAACCTAACCAATTCAGCACGATTACTGGTTTCAGTTTTTCTCAATAAACTACTCACATATTTCTCCACTGTACGCGGACTTAAATGTAAATGATTACCAATTTCCACATTAGAAAAACCATGGGTTAAAAGGTCTAAAACCTCCTTTTCCCTCACAGTTAACGGTGTCAATACTTGAGATATCTGAACCTGAGTAGATACAGAAATATGACCATTCTCTGCCTTTGTATAAGTTAAATTACGGTTATTATCTTGGTAAATAAAACGACATTGAGATTGGATAATTTGCGATCGCTCTAATAAATTGCGAATAGCAGCGGCTAATTCTTCCAATTCAAAAGGCTTAGGCAGATACAAATCACAACCAGATTGATACCCCAAAATTCGTTCTTGGATTTTAGTTCTCGCTGTTAATAAAATTACAGGTAATAAGCGAAACGCGGATAATTGACGAACACGACGCACCAACTCATAACCATTCATTAGTGGCATCATAATATCTGTCACTAGCAAATCAGGATGATACTTTTCTAGCGTATTCAAAGCATCAATACCATTATCAGCAGTAATTACATGATAACCGGATAGATCAAGATAATCACTAATGGCTAAACGAGTACCTATGTCGTCATCTGCGATTAGAATAGTCAAGGGCATGGACAGTACACCCCTATAATTTTTTTAACTGAGTAATGTGCCACCATGAGAAATATCAATAGACACAGGCAAGAATAGTTATCTTATTCTTCATACTCTTCATACTATGATAAAAATACCTGTTAATGTCCCCTTGGTCAAGAATTTATAAAGAAAATCTTAAATTTTTAGAAATGCTTGACAAAACTTGAATGTTCTGTATGAACTACAATGAACAAAAGGATGTTGCTGATAGCCTAAAGTACGAAACCAAGAAAATATGGCTATACCATGGAAGGTATCAAAATCTCAAACTTGGCGGCTTTGCTTCTTTGCGCCTCTGCGCGAAATATACATGATGCAACTCAAATAAAAAAGTTAGTCTAAAAAATTTTTAGGCTTATTTATGAAAACTTAAGAAGATTGTCAATGAGTGATAAACAGAGTGAAGGTTACAAAACAATTTGTGATAATCGTCAAGCGCGGTTTCGGTATGAAATCCTAGAAACCTATGAAGCGGGAATCGAATTGACGGGAACTGAGGTAAAATCAATTCGTGGAGGTAAAGCCAATCTCCAAGATGGTTATGCTTTAATTCGTGACGGTGAAGCATGGTTAATTAATGTACATATTTCTCCTTATACTTCCAGCGGTGCATATTTTAATCACGAACCAAGACGAACACGCAAGTTACTACTCCATAAGCAAGAACTGCGTAAGCTAATTGGTAAGGTAGAACAGGAGGGTTTAACCCTAGTCCCGTTGAAAATGTACCTCAAACGGGGTTGGGTAAAGGTAGTTATTGCCCTGGGTAGGGGTAAAAAGCTACATGATAAACGGGAAAGTATTAAACGTCGGGATGATCAACGGAGTATGCAAAGGGCAATGAAGAGGTTTTAAAGGACACTCCTGCCGAACTCTCTCTCAGTAAAAAGAGGGAGAAAGACAGATTATAGGTGGGGTGTTTTTTTAGCGGGCAAGATGCCCGCACCACAGGCAACTTATGGGTATTTTTTTCAACCAATAAGCTGAAAAATTATTTAAGTATTTTTACTTCTTAGAAAGTGTTAAAGGTCGCCAAAAGCTGGCAACTAAGGCTACAGTAAACCACCAGAGGGTATTGACTTCAGGACGATAGAATACTGTATCAACTAGTCCATGAGATAGTATACCTACAATAACAGCGATCGCCCCAATTAACCAAAATACTTGAGTATTTTCACTCTGTCTTAATTGTCGTATCTGGGAAAATCCTGTATTAACAGTCACGACTATTAACCACAGAAAACAAGTAAAACCTAAAAAACCAGTTTCGACGATTGTTTCTAAAAATACAGAATAGGCACTCAAAGCCGTAAAACGAGGTCTTTGATAGAGGGGATAAACATTATTAAAAGAATTGTGACCCGGTCCAATACCAATAATCGGGCGATCGCGGATCATTTGAAATACGGAATCCCAGACATTTTTGCGAAAGTTATTACTACTATCTTTTCTGTCAGCGAATATACTGATAACTCGTTCCCGAAAAGGTTCAACAAAGATCATTCCTATTGCTAATATCCCAACCACACTCCCCAGGAATATTGGTAAGGACCAATTCCGCCATATTAACATCATCTGGGGTGATATTTTTATACCCCATAAATTCTCAACGGTGGAGTCACCAAAAACAAAAATCAGTAATATTGTAACCGTCAATAATCCCACCAATAAACCAATCCAGCCCCCCCGACTAAAGGTAAGAATTAGAGTTACACTATTGACAATAAACATCGTTAGTGCTAAACTCTTTCTTATCCAACCTGGCCAGGCAAAAATAGCGACAAAGCTGAAAATTACAGCCGGTAAAAGATATCCTGCCAGTAAATTAGGATTACCCAAATAACTGTAAACTCTGGTAGTCTTAGCTAAGGGAGATTCTGGGTCAACCCAAGTAGCTAAAGCCTTCGCACCAAAAAACCATTGTCGTATTCCATAGACACTGACAATGAGGGATATGTGCAAATAAAGGGTAATCAACCATGAGCGAAACCGAGGTATTCTTAATACTCTAGCACAGAGGGCAAATAACAACAAATAAAGAGTTAAGGTTTGTAAATCACTCAAAGCGGCCTTTTTTACTGGTGATAAAGCTGTAGCTACCGCAGCAATACCCCAATATAACAATACTAGCAGATGAATGGGAGTGAAGGAAGCAGCATTGGCCGATGTAACTTCTTCAGATAAAGTTAACAGCAACCATAAACCAACACAAGCCAGTAGTAATAAACCGATTAAAGTGCTAGAAACAAAGGGTGTAAGAGTATAAATGATGCTAAGTAAGCCCACAGCAATCATATCTCCCCACTGGATGAGAATACTACTTTGTCGCCAAGAAAGCAACGACCCCACCAGCAAACGATGTAGGTAACTGCTAGACAGATATTCTTTAAGTGGTAAGGAAGATAAAGTCAATCTTTCCCAGACTAAATTCATGAAGAAAAAATAGAGAATTGAATTAGATAGAGTTTTCTACCCCAACTCATTGTATACTAATCAATTTGAAAAATTTTTGTCATTGTTTACGGAGAAACCTGCCAAAGTTTAATTAAGTTATCTTCACTACCACTAACTAAAAATTTACTGTCAGCACTAAAGGACAAAGAAGTAATACTATTATTATGTACTGTCTGCGTAGTTATTTCCTCCCCTGTGGACACATTCCATAGCTTAATAGTGTGATAGCTTTTCTCATTTAAGGTATTCCGTCCAGCACTGGCTAAAATTTTACCATTGGGACTAAAAGCAATAGTGTTAATATTATTACCGGCTAACCTGATAGTCCAAATTGGTGTTAAAGTTTGTAAGTTCCATAATTTCAGAGTGCGATCGCGGCTAGAACTTGCTAAAATTTTACCATCGGGACTAAAAGCCACAGCTATGACCGTTTGTGAACTAGTAGTTAAAGTCTGAATTGGTTGTTGTTGATGAATATTCCATAATTTTATAGTTTTATCAAAACTACCACTTGCCAAAGTTACACCATTGGGACTAATATCTACAGAACGTACCCAAGATTTATGAGCGGTTAAAGTGCGAATTAACTCACCTGTGATTAAATCCCAGACCTTGATAGTTTGATCATCACTAGCACTAACTAAAGTTTTTCCATCAGCAGTAATAGCTAAACTATGAATTGCATCAGTATGATCAGTTAAAGTGTGAATTAATTGATTTGTTTGTAAATTCCAAATTTTGATAGTTTGATCATCACTACCACTAACTAAAATTTTACCATCAGCAGAGATAGCTAATGCGTTGACATTTTGGGAATGTCCTTCCAGACTAGTAATTTCTTTACCGGTGATCACATCCCATAATTTCAGATTACCATAACATTTAGTATTATCATTTTCCTGACAATCACCACCGCTAATAATCAGTTTACCATCTGGATTCATCACCACAGATAAAACCTTACTTTTATGTCCAGAAAAAGTATTTACCAAAGACAAATATTTTTCAGTTTTCTGGTGTTGATTCAAATTAAAAGAAAAATCAGAGTTTAACTTACGAAATTCTCGATAACAAAACTCTCCCAAAGTGAAAAAAATAATTAACCCAAACAGAAAAATCAAATTTCGCAATAAAAATTTTTTCGTGTAATTTATCTGAGAATACTTACTAGGTAATTTCTTAATTTTACTATTTGCTTCTGGGAGCATAAGAGTATGTTTTTTCATCAAATCTCCCATGACTTCATCAACAGATTGATAGCGATATTGTATTTCTTTTTGTAGTAGCTTATCCATGATTTCTACTAATTCTTTAGTTAGAGAAGAGCGTAAATAATGCTGCCAATTTCCTACCCAACTATAGCCATATTCCATCCATAATTTAAAAGGAGAAATCCCCGTTAGTAAATGAAAACAAGTAGCACCTAAACTAAATAAATCGCTGGCGGGATATGCTTTTCCGTCTCTAATTTGTTCAATGGGAGAATAGCCATGGGAACCAATAGAAGTACCATTTTTTCGCTGTACTCTGGCTGTCAAATCTTTAGAAGAACCAAAATCAATTAGTGTCAATCTTCCATCACATTGACGACGAATAATATTTTCTGGTTTAATATCACGATGAATTACCCCATGTTGATGTACAAATTTAATAACTGGTAATAAATCTAATAAAATAGACTGAATATCCCAGTCTCTATAAACCTTTCGGGAATTTAATTCATCTAGTAGATTTTGACCATCAATAAATTGCTGAACTAAATATAAACAATTATTCTGTTCAAAATAAGCTATTAAAGTTGGGATTTGCGGGTGTTCTCCTAATTGTTGTAATCGCTTTGCTTCCTCTGAAAATAACTGAATTGCTTTTTTTTGTGACCAAGTACCTTGAAATTTTGGAGCTAATTGTTTAATTACACATAATTCGTTTAACTTATCAATATCTTCAGCGATATAAGTTCTTCCAAACCCCCCCTCATTAGAAAGTAACCGGGTAACACGAAACCGATTTCTCAAAAGTGTTACTAGAGGAGTTTGACAATTTTGACAAAGTTGATAATTATCTGGATTTTGGGGATTTAAACAGTCAGGATTTAGACAGCAGATCATAATTTCTATAGCGCATCTGCATGATAAAATATATATAGTCTAATAATATATATAAATCGAGATTGAATAGTAGCAATTAGTAATTTACGTAACTTGAAAATGTAGAATTTACCTTTCTCAAATATAGAAAAGAACAAAGGATGTATTTTGGTCAATTTCCCCAATTCTATATCAACTCAAAGAAAAAATAACGGCATTTTGCCATTTATTTATTATCTTTATCAAGATACCCGACTTCTTTAAGAAATCGGGTATGTGAAATTCTTGACTTTCAATACTTATGATATACTGTCTATATATTCTCACGTCAAATTATCATAACCGGATATTTAAAATCATGTACAGACAAATTAAGAAATTAGTGGCGTTACTTCTGACAGGTACAATGGTGACTTTATTCCCACAGGTAAGTCTAGCAGCACCAAAAGGTTTTCAGTCCCCTAGTGGTAATATTTTTTGTGAATTAATACCAGGAGTACCAGGAGAAATAAATATTTTACGCTGTGAAATCAGTAGTTCACTAAAACCCAAACCTCCTCAACCCTACCCTGGATATTGTGAATTTGAGTGGGGACAAGGTTTTTTATTACCTGGGAGGGGTAGACCAGAAATTTTGTGTATTAGTGATACTATTGCTGATAAAAATAAACCTGTTTTAAACTATGGAAGTAATTGGAATGAAGATGGTTTTAAGTGTGTATCTCAAAAAATCGGTTTAACTTGTACTAAGAGTGATGGTATTGGTTTTTTTCTCAGTCGGGAAAAATGGTACGTATTTGGACTTTCTCGATAATTGCTGTATTTTAAATAAAATAGAGAAAACATCTAACATTATCCAAAATTGTCAACATGGCTCCCTTACCCGATTATCGCCCCAAACAATTATCAGTAGGTCCACTAGAAGCAGAAATTCTCGGTATCGTGTGGGAACTAGGTTCAGCAACAGTTAAAGATGTGCATGATCGCATTTTAGCAGATCCAGATCGTGAATTGGCTTATACCTCAGTCACTACAGTTCTCCGTCGTCTCACGGAAAAAGGCTGGTTAGCTTGTGATAAACAAGGAAAAGCCTTTTATTGGAGGCCATTGTTAACTAAACAACAAGCAGAGGTGATTAAAGCCCATGATCAATTACAGCGATTTTTAGCAGTAGGAAATCCTGATATAATTGCCGCATTTGCTGATAGTCTAGATCAAGTTGCTACTGACCAGATAGAAGCGATCGCAAAACGCATTCAAGCCGCACGGGAAGCCAGAGGAGAAAAGTAATATTATGCACTTACTCATGATTATCACCGCTGTTACCGTTGCTTACTGGTTAAGATCCTCTGGTAATATACCCCAAGGTAATTGGCATTTAAGATGGCAAAAAACCCTATTTTTATTCCTCTTTCCTCCTTTACTGATATTCATGACAGTTACCGCTGTAGTCTGCATGGGTACACAGGGGAAAATGGGTGGAATGTATACCAATCCTTTTAGTTATATCCTAGCATTAATTTTTCTGGGATTTTTTAACATCTTAGGCCTTAAACTTGTTTTGAGTGGCTGGAAGGCAATTAAATCCGCTCGTGAATGTCCCCAAGTGAATCTGAATGGTAAACAGATCCGAATCCTACAAACAGGGGCTTTATTTGCGGGACAAATTGGTTTTTGGCAACCGGAGTTAGTCGTCAGTAAGGGATTACTAGAAACCCTTTCCCCACTCCATCTAGAAAGCGTTTTAGCCCACGAACAAGGGCATTATCAATATAGGGATACGTTCTGGTTCTTTTGGCTGGGTTGGATGCGTTCTTGTACCGCCTGGTTGCCCAATACAGAACCTTTATGGCAAGAGTTGTTAGTTTTGCGTGAGTTACGGGCTGATAGTTACGCCGCATCTCAAGTAGATCCGTTAGTATTGGCAGAATCCTTGTTATTGGTCGTCAGTAATAACCCAATCACGTCCGATGTATGCTGTGCCGCTTTGGGTGCTTGCGATCGCTTAGAACAAAGAATTGAGGCTTTATTAACACCTACTGAACCAAGATCAGAAACGCAATTGCAATCTTTGCATATTTTTCTATTAGCTTTTTTACCCTTACTGACAGTTGTATTTCATAATTAAATTGGCGTTGGTGGGTGAATGCAAGTATGAATTTGTCTCACCCAGAGCCGCAAAGAGGAAGAGTTTGAGAAATAGAATTTTTAACTTTCATCTATCATCTATTTTGCTACAAATCATGGTAATTTTGGTAAAAGTATACCCAGTGTCAATTCCATGAGTAAAAATCTCTCTCAGTCCAGTTTGCCAATCAAAAGAAGAAAAATACTAGTGTTAATAACTACAGCACTAGCTACTTTACTACTAGCAATTGGCTTACCAACTGTTACTCCTTCCCCTGTTGCAGCACAATCCAATACCAGCTTACTGGTATCCGCTGCGGCTAGTTTAAAAGAGGCACTGGAAGAAATTAAACCTCTTTACCAACAAAGCCAACCAAAGGTCAATATTAGTTATAATTTCGGATCTTCTGGGGCATTACAGCAACAAATTGAACAAGGTGCGCCTGCGGATATTTTCATATCTGCGGCTAAAAAACAAGTAGATGCTTTAGAACAAAAAGGACTTGTGGTTGCTGGTACAAGGAATATTATCGGTAAAAATCGGCTAGTTTTAGTCGTACCTAAAAATGCTATTGGTATCACCAGTTTCTACAATCTTAAAGATACCAAAGTCAAAAAAATCGCCATTGGTGAACCGAGAAGCGTACCCGCAGGACAATACGCACAACAAGTATTAGAAAAATTGAAAATTTGGACAGAAGTTAAATCAAAACTGGTATTTGCTAATAACGTGCGTCAAGTTTTAGCATCTGTAGAAAGTGGTAATGCTGATGCAGGTTTAGTATATATAACTGATGCCAAAATCTCTAATCAGGTAAAAATTGTAGTTACAGCAGATGAAAAATACCACTCTGCCATTATTTACCCATTAGTAGTTATTAAACGCAGTAAAAATGTTGATGCTGCTAAAGAATTTTCCCAATTTTTATCTGGTGACAAATCTAAGGCTGTCTTCAAGAAATATGGGTTCATTCTGCCTTAGTAATTAATTTATCAGAAAACGCCATAATACCCCATCCCTCTACAGGATAGGGGTGTAAAGGCTTGATCCAATACCATAAATCCCTCCTTTGCGGTACAGGATTTAGAATCTTTGAGTGGTAATTATCAGACCATCATCTGTAATTAATGTTAAAAATAACTGGAGGCTGGGTGCTGCGACAGCGCGAGCAACCCAACCAAATCCTAAAATTGTTGGGTAACATAGGTTAACCCAAACTATAGATCTTAATTAAGAACTACTTAAAGGTATTGCGGATTTCATCTTTCATTTTATCTGCAGGGTTACGAGATTCGCTTTCTGTATCCTTAGTTTTTCCCCCAGGTAGGTAATTAGGATTAACAATACTATTATCTATTGCCTTTTCGGTTTTAGCTTCAATATTTTTTGTGACTGGCTTTGATTTTTGCTTCCAACTCCCATCTTTTATATCTTCAACTGCATTACGAACCTTGCTTTCCACCTGTTTTGCTTTTCCCATAAATTGATCCTTTTTGTTTCCTCTAACATTACCAATAGCTTCCTGGATTTTACCTTCAATGTTCTTAGTTGTTGCTTCCACTCGATTCATGCTTGCAATTTGAGTTAGGCTATTTGGTTGAGTCAACAAAGTTGTAGCCAAACTATCCTCAGCAGCAAAAGCTGTGAAAGTTACCAACAATAAAACTAAAGTAATGGTGAGAAAAAATTTGCGAAATGCTTGAACTAATATCATTGAATTTTGTTCCCTCATTTATAGGTTGGTAATTAATTTATTAAAGGCGTTATCACGGTCAATTTGGTACAGCCGGGACAATTTTGACTGCAACTTTCACACTTTTAACGCCTCTGATTTCCTTAGCAAGAGGATCAATTTTATTCAATTGTTCTTGAGTTTGTACAGTTCCAGCCACGACAACTTCCCCATTTTTAGAAGTAACTGTTAATTGACCAGAGGGAATATTGGCTTCCAACTTAGAGCGCACTTCATTGGCAAGATCAGCATTAGCCCGGTCTACACTTCTCCCAGTCATGTTATAGCGTTCCTCACGGGCGCGAATATCTGCATTAAGCTGATCTCGACGGACTTTGCTAGTTGCATCTTTTTGGTTACTTTGAACTGTTTTATCTGTGGGAACTTCACCAGTTTCCTCAGTCGAATTGGGCGCACTGCTACTAGTTTTAGCCTTATTGTCGCAGGCAACAGTTCCCAGAAGTAGAATGCCGCTGAGAACTAAAGGCATAATTTTTTTCATGGTTCAAATCCTTGACTGTCCCGTTATTACCCTTTAAAACTGGGTTCTTTCCGGTGGGGAAATTCAAAAACATTCTGTAGCTGTACATTAGAAACGAGAGACAGCAGTATCGGTATAACGACTAGTCGCTGGGGAATTGTAAACTTCCCATTCACGCACTCCTCTATTCTTGAGAATCGTTTCTGCCCGCAGGATTTCCGCCTCTGTACCATCTACAATCACCAAATAATTGCCATTGACTACATAATCGTGATAGACCTGGGCCCGGTGTTCAGGAATTCCTAAACCCACCAGTCCACCAAGTAACCCCCCAACTGCTGCCCCAATTACGCCACCAGCTAGGGTTGTAGCGATCGCCGTAGCGGCAGCCCCGGCTAACATTACTGGACCGACTCCAGGGATAGCTAGAGTTCCTAACCCCACCAGCAAACCGGTTAGTCCCCCAACTACTCCTCCTGCTTCCAATCCAGTTTTCGCTCCTTCGTCAACATGAGTAGTTTCGGTTACGTCTCTAATCCGTGTGTCACCAATCCGGTAACTCTGACTCAACTCTTCGTTGTCTTTGGCAATTACAGATACCTGATTCATAGCAAATCCGTTATCTCGCAATTCACTCAGAGCATTCTCTGCCTGTTGGTGACTAGAAAACACTCCTACCGCTCGTTTATGAGAAATCAAAGTCATTTTTTTCTCCTTTCAAAAAGTGAATAAGTGGCAGGTAATCAGGGAAAACCCCCGCCCTGCCTATTTATGCTAGTCAATCAGTTTTTTGGCTTCATCTTTTACATCTTCAACTGTGTGGCGAATTTTGGCTTCTGCTTGTTTTTCTTTACCTTCTGCTTGAGTTTTCGGATCTCCAGTTACATCACCTACTGCTTCTTGAATCTTACCTTCAATGTTTTTAGCAGTTGCCTTGGCTCTATTTTGCATACTCATAATCTGCTCCTGATAGAAAATGATGAAAATTAATTAATTGATATCAAATGATGTGAAATCTAGGTTTTATCTCCTTTCCACATTCGGATGTTCTTGGGTGTTAATATCTAACTCTTCTCGACGCAGAGTTTCTTCGGCTTCAATGGTTTCGTGATCTACAACTTTATCAACTCTGACTTCTTCACGTAAGAAGGCTTCTTTATGAATGTCCGCAGTTTCTTCATAAACATTTATATGAGTCACTTCTGTTGTCCCAAAGCTATCAGCACCTAAAGTAACTGCTTCTCCCGCATTTGTAGGAGTTATTTTTTCAATCACAACTCGTTCTTTATCTATTGGTACAGATACCCGCGCTTTTTCTGTTTCTGTATGTTTACCAACAATAACTTCTCCCGTCTTCGTGCGGATTTTATTGGCAATTAATCTTTCTTGATATAGTTTGAATGTTTGATGATCTTGCTCATTCAGGGCATATAAAGCCGGTTCTTGTTGATAGTCATAGCCATTGCCATTACCAGACTTCTGAGGTGAGGCTATAGGCGCTACCATGGTAGCTCCAGCAGTTCTAGAGGAGGCTGTATCCATAGCACCAGAACTTTCTAAGAATGCTTCCGAACGATATACTCCTCTTACTTGTTCTTCATAGTTATAATCAATTTCTTTGTGTTCGTTAAATTCAGGTAAATTCTCCGCTTGTTGCTTGGTCATTCCTACTGTATAAATCCGTTCCGAGGTATGATCAATTCGTGAACGACCAACTGGTAATAAAACTTTTTTACCGAAAATCCATAGGCCTAAATCAACAACAAAATACCGAAAATGTCCTTTTTCATCTACTAAAATGTCACTGACTGTACCAATCTTTTCATCTACACTAACATAGACACCCATGCCTTTGATATCTTTACCTTCAAAACTATCACGATAATTTGGATCAAAGTCTTTGATTTTTAAAAGAGTCATAATTTTTTCCTCTCCAATTTATTAGCTTATTTCTGGGTTTAAAGTCTTTATTGTTTGATGTCATTGACTACCCATTAAGCGATTAAGTTCAATTGATTATTCTCAACATTAGAACCTGGTAAAGTGGAATTTTTAGTTTCTAACTGTTCTGTTCTAATACGTTCATATTAGATATTTTTATGTTTAAGACCTTCCATCAAAGGTCTGATTATATTTGTATGTAATTAGATAGATATTATCAACTAAGTAAGTTTATAAAAATAAATACATTTCTCACTTACACTATTACTAGACATTAGTAACACTATCCAAGCCTCATATACGGATATTTTTCCCAAAATTCCTTCAGAAAAATTGGTAATAATACACCCAGTGTCAAAAAATTGCACTAAAATCACTACGACGGTAATCTTTGGGCATCAGGTATGGGGTATTTTTAAGTCAGCTTGACGATAAAATTAATCCACTATCTGTAGCCTATGGGCTTCCGTCCCTAAAAAATTAGAGAGTTAACTTACTTATGTTTCAGTTGTTAAGCCGGGTTTTGCTATGGCTCTTAATTGGTGTTGTCGCCTACTCCTTGTTTCAAAGATTCTATCCCACAGCAACTTTTGTCGGTAGATTCATTTTAGGACTGGTAATTGTTGTCTTAGCTTTGGCTTTTTTTAATCCTAATGAACTAGCAGTATCTTCTTTATGGCGGGTTATATCCTTTCCTCTCAAGCCCTTGGGAGCTTCGGTTTTAATGTTGTGTTTCGCTGCTCAAAAAATTAAAGGAGGTGGCATAGACAAACCGGGCGGTTACTTACTAGGATGGGCTTTAGGTATTTTATTTCTATCGAGTACACCTGCGATCGCTTATTTCTTAGTTAGATCACCAATTGCTACAGTTGATGGTACTAATCTCAATTATCAATCTTCTTCATCTGCTTTAGTAGCCTTAGCTCCAGTCAATACTAGTCCTAGTACCTCAGATATTCAGCAAAATATTATCCTGCATCAGCAAGAGATCAATTCCCCCATTATAGCTTTTAATAGTATGAATAGGAACCTTCCCTCCTATCTACTCCAAAATCCCCAAGAAATCAGAAGTCGTGGGTTACGGGTAGAGGATTTTGTTCCTAGTGCAGAAACTCTGCAACTTACTACCCAAGTATGGGAAAGTTATCTCAACCAAATTTATGTTTTCTTGCGTGGTCGCTCGTGATCATGTTTAAAATATGACTTGGTTTAGGAGATCAAGGTGGAAACAGATTAATCACTAATCATTAATTGCTGGCATGGCCAAATCGCACAGACTTGCTAAAATCGCTAATTATCTACGTCCCTATTGGCGGGAAACTATATCAGGCATTATCGCCTTATTAGTCGTCAATGCACTGGGGGTATATATTCCTTTGTTAATTAGTTCTGGAGTAGATACACTTTCAAATTCAACAAATTTGAGTTTTCACCAGGTGGTACATTATGTAGTGATTATTTCTCTACTGAGTTCCGCTATGTGGATAGTACGAATGGCTTCCCGTATTTGGATATTTGGTGTGGGAAGACAGGTGGAATTTGACCTCAAACAGCGAATTTTTGCACATTTACTCCGATTAGAACCTGCTTATTTTACGTTTAATACCCCTGGGGACTTAATTAGCCGCGCTACTAGTGATGTAGATAATATTCGACGATTATTAGGCTTTGCTGTTTTGAGTTTGGCAAATACCATGTTCGCCTACGCTCTAACATTACCAGTCATGTTATCCTTGAGTGTAGACCTGACATTGGCATCATTAGCAGTTTATCCTCTCATGTTTCTCGTGGTGCATTTTTTTAGCGATCGCCTGCGTGACGAACAAACCGCTGTTCAGGAAAAACTTGCAAATATCAGTGAACTTGTCCGGGAGGATATTAGCGGTATTACTCTCATTAAAATTTACGCCCAAGAAGAAAATGAGCGTCAAGCTTTTAATCGGGAAAATCAACAGCTATTAACTGCTAATCTGCAATTAGCTAAAACTCGCAATACTCTATTTCCTCTCATTGGTGGTTTAGCTAGTCTCAGTTCTTTAATAATCATCTGGTTAGGTACAGCACGAATATCTACTGGTTCTCTAGCAATTGGGGATTTTTTAGCGCTACTAATTTATGTAGAGCGTTTAGTTTTCCCCACGGCTTTATTAGGATTTACCATTACTGCTTATCAACGAGGTGAAGTTAGTATTGACCGATTAGAGACTATTCTCAGTGTAACCCCCAAAATTCAAGACACAGCTAATAGTCAACATATTGAAATCAGTAATATCCAAGGAGAACTAACAGCAGTAAATTTTAATTACACTTACCCTGGCGCTAATACCCCAGCTTTAGACCATCTCAATTTTACTATTGCCCCTGGGGAAATAGTCGCCATTATCGGTCCTGTAGGTTGCGGAAAATCAACTTTCGCCAATGCTATCCCTAGATTATTGGATATTCAGCCCGGACAATTATTTTTAGATGGCTGGGATATTACTCAACTCGCTGTGAGTGATTTAAGAAAAGCCATCGCTTACGTACCTCAAGATAGCTTTTTATTCAGTACCACCATCAAAAATAATATCCGTTATGGCGACCCCCTAGCCCCAGAAGAAAATGTCATTTATGCGGGCAAAATGGCGCAAATTGATTCAGAAATCGGTAAATTTCCCAAAAAATACGAAACCATCGTCGGAGAGCGCGGTATTACTCTTTCTGGTGGACAACGACAACGCACAGCTTTAGCAAGAGCCATGCTAATTGATGCCCCAATTTTGCTTTTAGATGATGCCCTTTCCAGTGTAGATAATCAAACTGCTACACAAATTCTGGCTAATCTCTCCACAGGTACAAAAAGAAAAACTGTGATTTTCATTACTCACCAACTTTCCGCAGCGGCCACTGCTAACCGAATTTTAGTCATGGATCACGGTAGAATTGTCCAAAGCGGTAATCACTCAGAACTGGTGGAACAGCCCGGACTTTACAGGACTTTATGGAATCAACATCTTGTAGAAGAACTACTCCATTAAACTAAAATTACTTGATTTTGAAAATAATTAGCACTTACCTTACTAATCAGACCAATTTTTGCCATAATCTAAAGTTAATCTAAGGTTAATCAAATGTTACCCATTAATTTACCTGTTAGGGGGTGTTTTCAACCTATTCTATAAATTTAGTAAGCTCCTTCCTTCTTAGGTAAGTGGTACTTACCACCACCCCCAACCCTCTCATAAAAAAAGAAAAGCAGATTTATTACGTCTAATGTGTCAGTTGTCCCTCCCCCTCCCCTTCTGACTCCTAAATTCTGCTAGGTCCAACAAGGTTATGAAAACCTCTCAAGCAACTCCCCGGAGGGTAAAGCATGGGTAAGAGGAAAGTCTGGAAAGAGGTGTTTTAAGTAAAATTGTTCACTTCCCAAACATTCTCTTGATAATGCTGATGATTATTACTGTTGGCTGAATATATAGGAATATCACTGTAATGATTTTTTCTCAAAATTGGAGCAAACCAGAAATGATTGCAATTGGAGTAGAGGCCAAATTCAGTCGCTTAGAATCTATTGTTGAACAAATTGGAGACGCTGTACTGTCTACAACTGAAACAATTGAACGTCTTGGTCAAAGAGTAGATTCCCTGAGTTTACAACTAGAAATTCAAGGAAAACAAGTACAGCAGCAAAGTTATCAGATTTTTTCCTTGTGTGACGCTGTTCAAAGTCTGGCAGACTCTCACAAAGAGTCAATACGACAAATCACTCAACTGTCACAAACTTTAGATGGACTCCTATCTTTACTGCAAAATTCAGATGAATAATTACCACAGTTGATGTTAAAAGTTAATGTTAAACTCTTAACTTTGTCACCGCAATTTTTCCAGAAAAACATATATCAACATCACTATTAGGAGTTCGCTCTCGGTTTCCGTATTCTCCTATGTAGTAAAAATCATTATCCTGTATGCGATAATTAACAGGTAAAGGTTTTGTACAAGGTTGACAAAATATCACCTCTGGAAATGGCGCCTCCGGTGACAAATGGGGTAAATTAACATTCCAAAAACATCCGGGTTCTAGAGGAAGTTGAATTAAATTCTCTAATAATTTGGAAGTCCATTTAGTGGCCGCATCCCAATTATAATCGAGATTGCCGCGACGATAGTGAGAAACAGCAATTCCTGGGATACCGTGTATTGCTGCTTCTCTAACAGCAGCGACAGTACCGGAAATATACGCATCAACTCCTAAGTTTCCACCAGCATTAATACCTGAGATTACGTAATTGACATCTTTCACAATATGTGATATGGCAACTCGGATACAATCAGCAGGAGTTCCCCCTATTGCATACTCCAAATCAGAACGACGTTCGACGTTAATTGGCTGATGGGTAGTAACTTGATGTCCACAGCCTGATTGATGTAATTGTGGTGCAGCAATAATCAGTTTAGTCCTGTCATATTTACCGCTTACGGCTTTCAGTAAAGCTGCAATACCCGGTGCATCAATACCGTCGTCATTGGTTAAAATTATAGTCATTAGTCATTGGTGGTTGGTCATCAACCTGGCTGGAATATGGTTTCAGGGTGAAACTACTGGAAATTACACTGATTTACCATAGTATGAATTTAGCATATATCAGATAGCTTTAACATTTTTGTTGTTTATATTTGTGATTTCATGAAATTACTTGAGTAGCTTAGTATATAAATGGTTAGGGTGTCAAGATAGATGGGACACTTCCCAAACTGGCCGCTAGTTAGTTCTTTTACCTTTGCTATTGGTATTACTGGTTATTTCATGCTACAAACACTCATAACTTGTCTGATTTGGCAGTATGTTGAAGTTATACTTATAGTGTAACATAGCTGATAGCGCGTTTTTTAGCACTTCATGTTCATTATTGCAATTATCAAACAATATAGGAATCCGGTTTGATTCTGTGAATTTTCGGTTGAGTTAGGGAACAGGGAACAGGGAACAGGGAACAAGAATTTCAGTATGTACCGAGTTCTGTTGAAAAATCAAATAGGAGTCCCATAGATCACTTTTCACCTACAGTCCACCAAGCTAAAGCATAAGGTTGAACAGCTTCATTAACCTGCTTCTGAAATTGTACCCGAATTTTATAATTACCATTAGTAGAAACTGGACAAAAGATATGTTCAACATTATCTACTTCACTTACAGAAGCACACACAACAACTTCTTTATTCTTCCCATTTTCCTTAACTAAATAAACATCAAGATTATTTAATCCCTGATCTTTAAATGTTTCCCCCACATCATATTGTTGATTATTATTTTTATCATTCAACTCTACCAAACGATCCCAACTTAAAGTAATAGCTACAAAACTATTGGCTTTTAAACCGGTTTTAAAAACATATTCTTGAGTAGTATTAGCATTAACTCTATCATAATCCCAACCAATTGATGGTATAGATACATTAGCTTTCCATTGACCACCATTTAATTGTTGATAAGCTCGAAAAGCATTTAAATGGCCTGCTCCCATTTGAGCATCTAAAGGAATTTTTACATCTTGATAAGCTTCCGTTACTAACCAATCTTGATTTTGTTTATCAACTAATGTTCTCGTCATTCCTAACCGTAAACCATCACCACTATCTTGAATTTTATCTGCTGCATTAAGTAATATAGCTTTCATTACTTGATGACGACGAGCATCAATACTCCAATTTAGTTGTTTATTTCGCAATTGTCTATCAGTAAACTCTTGCAATAATGCTACAGTAGCAGTAACCTGTGGTGCAGCAAAACTAGTACCTGTAGATTTATTAATTTTACCATCAGGATTAAGTAAAGGAATATTAGTACCAGGAGCAACTAAACTAATTGCTCTTCTATTAGCAATATTAAATTCTTTTCCAGTTAAACGATCTTTTATTTCTTGACTGTTATTAGTCAAATTAGAAACGTGAAGTTTATCAAAAATTCCGTTGCGTTCTGAGGAAAAAGCCACATTAATTGCGTTAAAATTGTCTGTAGGAATGGGAATCCCACCTTTACCTTGATTTCCTGCAATAGTATACACAACATCATGCACACGACTAGACCAGTCAATACATAATGTCAGTAAAGCATTTCCATCTAAAACAGCTTCTGGTCTAAGATCACGATTTAATGGCTCACCAAAACTAAAATTAATAGCTCGAACATCACCACTATTTTGTAAAGCGATGTGTTGCGTTGATAAACACTCCTCCGGTTGACCATTTTTCCTCATAGACCCCACAGCGGAAGAGTATAATCTAGCATTTGGTGCTACACCTGGGAAGGCTTTATCTTGACTGATCATGACAGCAGAAACATTATAGGCATGAGACTCAACATTAAAATTTGATTTAGCTACAAGATTGCGGAGAAAAACCGCTGTTGGAGATACAGCACGATTTTTAGATACGGCTTTGTCCCAGCCGAACATCCCTGGACGACCGATTTCTACTTGACCAATAGCAATTTTCCGCCCAGTTAAATTATAAGGAGCTTGATGTAATTTTAAAGCATCAATACCATTCTTCCCTAAAAAAGTTGCTCCTGTTATACCTGCAAAGGTTGGTAAAGTTAAGCAGGAAAAACTTAAACCCCAAAAGGTTATCCAATTTTTGTTCATGAACTACTAAGTCAGATGCAAGAGGTGACAGATAAGATGCAAAAAGCAATGTTTAAAATGCAAGAGATAAAAGATATTAGTTGTAAGGCAATGGATAAAATGGAAGAAGTAAAAGATAAGATGCAAAAAGCAATGTATAGGACAGCAGAAAGATATGATTGTTATCTTTTCTTTTTTCTCCTAACGCCTGGCCTCTAAATCCTAATTTTCACTAAAAAACTTTTTTACTCTGGCCTTAATTAATAATTTCTCCATATTTTGTTACAATACCTACAGACGAAGACGCTTAAAACCCACTAGCCATGACCCAAAATTCATCTCAAAAGCCCATAGTTATTGCTCCATCTATCCTATCAGCAGATTTTAGCCGTCTGGGTGACGATATTCGCGCCGTAGACAAAGCGGGAGCAGATTGGATTCACGTTGATGTAATGGACGGACGTTTTGTCCCTAATATTACAATAGGTCCTCTGATTGTGGAGGCGATTCGTCCGGTTACAACTAAACCCCTAGATGTCCACCTGATGATTGTCGAACCAGAAAAGTATGTAGAAGGTTTTGCTAAGGCTGGTGCTGATATTATATCCGTCCATGCTGAACATAACGCATCTCCTCACTTACACCGCACTTTAGGACAAATCAGAGAACTCGGTAAGAAAGCTGGAGTTGTACTTAATCCGGGTACACCTTTGGAATTAATTGAATATGTGCTGGAATTATGCGATTTAGTGCTAATTATGAGCGTTAACCCCGGTTTCGGTGGTCAAAGCTTTATTCCTAGCGTAGTTCCTAAAATTCGCCAATTGCGTCAAATGTGTGATGAACGCGGTTTAGATCCTTGGATTGAAGTTGACGGAGGACTGAAAGCTAATAATACTTGGCAAGTTTTGGAAGCTGGTGCTAATGCTATTGTAGCAGGTTCGGCTGTTTTCAATGCTCCTGATTATGCTGAGGCGATTACCAATATCCGTAACAGTAAGCGTCCGACTCCAGAATTAGCTGCTGTTTAAGATTCTGGTAATTAATTGAAACCTAGATCCTCGATTTCTTTGAGAAGTCGGGGATTTATTTTTGTTTTATAAAATGTTGACAAACTTAAAATAGGTTGCTATTCTATATTACTATGGCTAACTATAAATATTTTTATTTGCAAATCACTCACGTTTAGAGTATACTGTTCAAACGTGGGTGTAAAAGGCTTATTTTTCAACATCCATAAATTAAATGTCAGCAGAGCTTGGACGAGCTTATGCTGACACATTGTTTGCCAAAACTTAACTGATGGTCTATATCAGTCACTCAATTTCTTTTTTGTTTAAAACAGAGGAGTCTATTTCATGATGCCACAAAATACCGAATATTTGCAACCACTTCATTTTGCAATCAGCAACTTTGGAGTTTCCGAACATCTAGAAATCACAGTCGAGGTAAAGTTGGGATTCATTAACCAAGCACCTTCCAAGAAATATTTCAAGGCTACAGAGATAGCCAAGCGTCTTCGGAAAATGACTGAAGAAAACTGGACTTATCAGCGTGTCATTGAAACGCTGGCACAGATGGGATACATCACAAAACTTAAGCCTAACTGGCCATGGCAACCAACTGAAAAAGCAAAGCATTATGCAGACTTCAGTAGTCGAGTTCTTAAATGGAGTCCAGAAGTTATCAACTTAATATTGCAACAACAACCTCAGCAGTTGCGGTTAGCTGTCTAAAGCATATTTTTGAAGCTTGATTTCAATTCATATTCTCCCTTATGAGACTTACCATTTGCGTTAATCTCTGATGGGGATATATTGCCACGCGCTTAATTATCACCCCTAGTCCGTAGGGTGAATTAACCGCATTTATGCTAAAATACAGTAATCACACTCTGTAAGGAGTTTTCTGTATGGCTAACATTACTTACGATGAAATTTTTGGAGCAGTATTAACCTTACCTCCTCTATACAGAGCGATGCTTGCTGAACATCTTCTCAAAAGTCTGGATGAAAAGGAGCAAATTCAACTGGCCACACAGTTATTGCAATGGGTAGAAGTAAAGATTAATAAAGAACCTCAGTCTATGCCAAATAAAGGATTACGACAGCCAGGACTCGGTTTAGGTTCTTGTATATTCAATGATGACTTTGATTGTTTTATTCCTTTAAAAAATCCGTTAAGATAATATTGTTATGATCACTCTAGGTAAATGACTATGAGATGGGAAGAAGTTTGTGAGCATAAACAATTACAAGATTTACCCTTCAAAATTGAATTAAATAAATGGGGACAAATCGTAATGAGTCCGGTAAAGATTAAACACTCTTTTTATCAAGGAAGAATCCAACGTTTATTAGAATCTTTAATGAATACTGGAGAAGCGATGCCAGAATGTGCAATTAACACATCAGATGGAGTTAAAGTTGCTGATGTAGTTTGGTGTTCAGACCAAAGATTTGATCAAATTCAAGATGAAATATCAGCTTCTATAGCCCCAGAAATTTGTATAGAAGTTAAATCCACTGGTAATACCTTTGAGGAAATGGAATTTAAGAAAAAATTATATTTAGAATCTCAAGCCATTGAAGTATGGTTATGTAATGAACAAGGTCAAATAAAATTCTATAATGAACAAGGTGAACTATCACAATCTTTGTTAGTTCCTGACTTTCCTAAGCAAATTAAACGATAATTTCACTAGAAGTTATCGGCATAGTTACCAAAAAAACATAGTTAGAGATAACCCTTAAATATGACAACCAGCGCAACTATAAACAAGGTGGACTACCTCCGCATCAGTTTAATTGATCGTTGCAATTTTCGTTGTCAATACTGTATGCCAGAAGGCGCAGAACTGGACTATATTGTCAAACAGCAATTATTAACTGATGAGGAACTGCTTACCCTCATTCAAGAAGTATTTATCCCCGTTGGTTTTACCCGCTTTCGTTTAACTGGTGGTGAACCTTTACTCCGTCCTCATGTAGTTGATTTAGTTGAGAAAATTGCTCATCTTCCCCAAACGGAAGACTTAGCAATGACGACAAACGGGTTTTTACTCGCTCCCATAGCCCAAAATCTCTATGATGCAGGTTTAAAAAGAATTAATATTAGTTTAGATTCTCTAGATCCACATATATTTGCAGAAATTGTCGGTAATCATGGACGTGGACGCTGGCAACAAGTGTGGGAAGGTATCCAAACTGCTTATAGGGTGGGATTTAACCCGTTAAAATTAAATGTAGTGGTAATTCCCGGCGTTAATGACCATGAAATTTTAGATTTGGCTGCTTTAACTATTGATAAACAATGGCACGTTAGATTTATTGAATTTATGCCTATTGGTAACTCAGACCTATTTAGCGATCGCGGTTGGGTATCTTCAGCAGATTTACGTCAGTCCATTTATGAGCGTTGGGGCTTGACAGAATCCCAGATTTGTGGTAACGGACCTGCTGATATATTTCAAATTCCCGGCGCTAAAGGCACACTAGGATTTATTAGCCAAATGTCAGAATGTTTTTGCGATCGCTGTAACCGGATGCGTCTTAGCGCCGACGGTTGGCTACGTCCCTGCTTACTAAATGAAACCGGTCAAATTAACTTAAAATCATCTTTACGCGCTGGTATTAGTACCACAGACCTACAAACACAAGTGAGACAAATTTTAAATATCAAATCAGAAATAAACTTTAAACAACGCGACTCTGGTACTCTCGGCACTTATGCCCGTACTATGTCCCAGATTGGTGGTTAGTTCGCTTAGAGTCTCGAAGAGAGGACTAAAGTCCTCACTACGATTTAGGGTATTATGATGGTAAGTCCTGTTTTAGATTTTGGATTTTAGATGTAAAGAAAAACAATTCCAATCCAAAATCGTCAATCCAAAATCCAAAATTGTTCTAGGCTTGACGTGAGTAGTATTCCACCACGAGTAGTTCATTAACTTGTAGCGCTACCCATTCCCGTTCAATTATACTATTGACCTTACCAGCCAACTTAGTTTTATCAAACTCTAAATGACTAGGAAGATTAGCTAAACCGGGATATTGCAGGTTAGCTTCCACTAACTTCTTAGAAGCTTCTCTGTTTCTTACAGCAACTTCTTCACCGGCACGGCATTGATAGCTGGCAATATTTACTACTCTACCATTAACAGTTACGTGACCATGATTCACCAATTGACGGGCAGCGGGGATTGTCGGAGCCATACCCATACGGAAAACTGTATTATCCAAGCGCATTTCTAACAATTGCAGTAATACCTGTCCAGTAGAACCAGCTACTCGTCTAGCTTTACGGACATAGCGCAGCATTTGTTTTTCGGTCAAACCATAGTTCATGCGGAGTTTTTGCTTTTCCTCTAAACGGATAGCATACTCAGATCGCTTTTTACGGTTTTGGCCATGTTGTCCTGGGGGATAAGCGCGTCTAGCACTCTTTCGAGTTAAGCCTGGTAATTCGCCTAAACGGCGGACAATTCTGAGGCGGGGTCCTCTATATCGGGACATGAGTTTCCTTAATTTAATCCTTCTAAAATTTTATTCAGACCTACTATTATGACATAGTTCCCAATCATGATAGACATTTTATAGGTAAATTGTCTTCTGACTAGATTTTTGTTATTTAAACCTAATACGGCAATTTTTTCCGCAAATTCATAGGTATCAGTAAAACTAGCCACGCCCATCAACTCCCGCGAGTAAATAGATTGATAACTATAGGGCGGGACACAAGCCAGCCCCAACTAAGTAACATAAAAATTGTGTTTTCTATTCATCCTTATTACCAAAAACCATTTGTAAGATCATTGGTACTCCTCCCTCTTGGTGATATTTATCTCCCCAAGAACGAATGACTTCGTCTAATTCGCCTACTGCTTGCTCGATTTGATCAACCGGAATATCCAGTTCCTCCACAGCCCGCATCGTGTTTGGTTTACGATCTGCCCAATATTTCATCATGCGGAAATACCGAGCCGTATCCTCTACCATGGTGTATGTGCGCTCTTGATCATCAGCAGGAGCATAAAAAGGACGAGTCAGAGCATAAAAGGGCATCCCCCAGGGAGAATCAATGCGTGTTACCGTTCCTGAATACAGTAGACGACGCTTGATATGTTCTGCTAATGCTTCACTCAAGGGCATCTGGTGATTAGGGGGTAAGTCCTCCTGCGATCGCTTATGGAGAAAGTCAATTAACTCCATAAATTCAAATGAGGTGACTAACTTAGCATCAGGAAGATTCTTGGGCAGCTTTTGCTCAATTTGTTTTTTCTCTTCACTGGTTAGACTCGTACCCGGAACGCGGGATCTTCCAGGTTGCCAAGGATATTTTTCCATCCAGACATAAGGAAGTTGAATCAGATAGCGGGGTTCTTGGGAACCCAGCATTTTTAGCAGTTTGCCCTCAGTTAAAGCCTGTCTTACCTCTTCGACGATGATTTTAACTCGTTTCGGCTCAAGGTGGTGTAAATGCCCAGTCATTCGCAGGTTTTGTCCCTGTTCTAGATAGGTCATGTAAATTGCACACTTGGCTGCTGTGGCGGCTGCATCTAAAAATGCTCCATGCCTGTGGCCACTTGTACGCATGGCACTGAAGGCTAGATAAAGCATGATCTGATCCATCGCACTAGGTCCAAGACGTTTAATCAGATCTATGTCGTTGGTCATATTATACAGACGGGTGAATGGCTCGTTTATAAGTGTTATATTCCAATCAAATTACTGATTATACACCCATTTTGGTAAAAATGTCTAATTCCAAACCTAAAATTATTGGTTGACCCGAAAGTTCTTAGACCTATTTTGAGTCTAACATTCCTGAGGAAATCCACCAACCTCTAAGATTGGTAAAAATGAAACTAGCCTCTCTCACGATTAAGCCGTGCTTAATATCGTTTGAATGGTGTTAATTTTTACCCGCCTTACCTCCCCACCCTGTAGAGGGATGGGGTATTACGGCGTTTTCTGATAAAACCGGACAGATAAACGCTAAATGATTTGCATTGGCATTATGTATCTAAAGAAGTCCACAAAAAAGATGAACTGCTTGTAGCAGCGCCTCGCTATCCAATCTTGTAGGATGGGCATCCAGCAATCCTTGTATTATTAGCGGGCTTTTCGGCCTGCACCACAAGAAATTTTTGGGTATTTTTTTAATTGGAAGTCTCCTAATGGAAGATTATAACTTTCTATTCCTAAAATATCTATATATTCAGGATATTCAGGACTTATGCAAAATATCTCTCAAACCCTGATTTCTCTGTTACCTCTGTACCTGGAGTGGTATGTTTTCGACTACCAATAATTCACAACCAGTTAAAGCTAAAGTTTGGGCTATTAATTGACCTACAGCAAATTGTCATCAAACCGGGAACAAGAACCCCAGCCCCAACCCCCTCCAATATCAAAAGTTTATCCTTTTCTTCCCCCCTCAGCGGAGGGATTGAGGGGGTGCGAGGAGGGGGCTAAGATGTACCTTATATGATTGGAAATCGCTGTAGTTTACCATCTCCAACTACTAAGGCACTTCCAATTAAAAAAATACCCGAAAATTTCTTGTGGTGCGGGCATACTTCGACAAGCTCAGTACAAGTCTTGCCCGCTAATCATCAAGGACGGGCAGGATACCCGTCCCACAAAATTGGGTAATTTATTTTTTGGTGTTCCCTAATACTTTTTTACGTTGAAACAATCACCAAAAACTAACTAACGCGGTTGCAACTTCACCCCCTGACGTTCCAACATTTCCCGCGCTGTGGGACTGGGTGTATAATTATAACCATAGCCAGAATTCTGGGAATCATCCATTATTTGCGGTGTCAGTAAAATAATTACTTCTCTACGTTCGTTCACTTTGTTTGTTTTCCTAAACAGCGCACCCAGCAGGGGAATATCACCCAAAATAGGTAATTTAGAAACACTTGTTCGATCTTCATCCTGAATAATACCGGAAAGAATAAGCGTTTGAGTATCTCGGAGGCGAATTGTACCAGAAGTAAGGGAGCGATTAGAAACTAAAATGATTTTTCCATTACCTATATCTGCCGTACCAACAGGAGACTTAACGTTTGGAGCAACTTGTAGAGACACAAAGCCATTATCATCAATCCGTTCAATTTTGACACTAAGAGTCAACCCGACTAGCTCTTTTGAGGAATTTCTCACTTCTCTAGAACCTCCAGGAGTATCCGTTATAGTTGTTGTTATGTCTCCGACAACTTGCTGAGTTAGTTGTACATCGGCAGTTTGTCCTTCTTGGACAATTAAGGTAGGATCTGTGAGAATCTTAGCGTTGCCCTTGGTAACTTGAGCTTGTAAACTCGTAAGAAGCCGTCTAGGGAATTGGTATAAAGTTGGTATACCTCCCGTTTTGTTTCCTGCAACTGTGGGATCTCGATTAATACCAGCAGCAGAGTTCACAACAAGTCCAGTCTGAAGTGGATTATTTGTAACTGGTGTTTCAGTCACAGTATTGTTTACTTCATTAGAATTAGCTGGTCGAGAACCACCAAAATTTAAAGATGCTGCACCACCATCATTAACAAAGAAGTTGTTACCAACCCCAAAAGAAAAACTGGTATTGTAATCTTGACTACCTGTCAGGTTGACATCAATAATTTTGACATTCACCACCACTTGACGACGACGGATATCAAGCTGTGTTAATTGAGATACTGCCATCTCCACCAATTTAGGACTACCAATCAAGGTGAGAGTATTAGTTCTTTCGTCTCCTAATACTTGTAAACCTCTAAGCAAAGGAACTGAGTCTTTAAACACAATACGTTCAGCTTTAATTTCAGTCTCTGTTTTAGTTTCAGTATTTTCCTTTTTTTCAGTGTTTTCACCTGATGTACTAGACTCCCCTCCTTCTTCTGATAAATTTTTGATAGTTGTTCGAGTAGTCTGTACTTGAGGATTTAAAGCACTTTCAGCACCTAATCTGACTAGAAAACTAGCTACTACCTTAACATCTGCTTGATTTAGTCGGAGATTACGCATTACGACATCACGGGTGGAGTTAGGTAATTTAGGCCCAACAAAAATTGTCCGTCCACTGCGGTTAGCTTCCAAACCACTCAAACGCAGGACGTAATTAAAAACATCCTGCACAGCTTCGTTTTCTACATCTAAAGAGATTTTTTGATATATTTTAGTTTCGGTTTCATTTTTATTATCACCTGTAGAGGGAGCAGGTGTTTTTTGATCTTTATCGTCATCATCACCTATATAAGCCAAATTCAGCCCAGCAGCACGAGCTAATAAAGATAAAACTTCTCTTACAGGTGCATCACGCAACACCAAGCGCCGAACTCGTTCTTTTGTACCTAAATTAATCACCACAGGAGATGTATCAATATTAGACTGAGTAATATCTCCTACAGGTGGGGCCACAGCTTTAGGTAAAAAAACAGGACTTTGCTTATAAGCTTGACCAGGATTTGGGGTTTGGGTAATTTTCCCGTCAATTGTAACTTGGGGGTTAGGAACTAGAACCTCCGGCTGTTGACCTGGTTTATCTGTGGAATTGGTAGAATTTGATGTTGTTGAATTTGCGACAGTAGTAGTAAAGCCTAAAGTAATATTATTATCCCTGCGGTTGACAGGCTGAATATTTGGTGCATTATCCGTACCAATGACTATCACCTGCATATTATTAGTATCTAATTGCTTAATCTCAATCACAGCGATTCCTGGTGCGGGGTTTTCTTGACGGAAATTACCACCTTTAGGTAAACGCAATTGAGCATTAACTATATTCGCAACTAAGGATTTACCCTTTTTAGTGCTTAATACTTGGGGGCTATTTTTAGTACCAGTTCTTAAAATGACACTAATTCCCCCCTGAATGGGATTAAGTTGAACATCAGTAACTTGTGTTATTTGTGCTAAAACCGGCTGGGCTGCTAAGAGAATACAAGCTGCTGCACCAGGTACGAAAAAACGATAATCAGACTGTTTCATAATTTACTGCTCACTTAAAATAAAATTCAAGATATCAACTTTTGCGCTTTGGCGCGAAACATACTTTTCTCTGAAGTTGTTTTAAGAGTATATTGCGATTATAAATCGCTAATACACGAATAAAGTCGGACTGCGTGGACTCAGGAAAAATACAGCACTTCCCGATGTTATGAGGTACAAGAACCCCACCCCCAACCCCCTCCAATATCAAAAGTTTATCCTTTTCTTCCCCCCGCTGCGGGGGGATTGAGGGGGGTGCGAGGAGGGGGCTTAGGAAGTACCTCATAAGAGCGGAAACCCCTGTAATAAATTAGACTTTTCAAACATTCTCTCAAAGGTTATTTTTTTGGTGTATTAGCTGCTGCTGGTTGGGGTGCTAAGGCTGCTTCTTCTTCGGAAGTGAGTGGAATTAAAGCCTCTAATTCAAAAGATGTAATTAGTTTACCAGTATTAATTGGCACGGGGTTATTTTTATCTGTTGAAATCTCAGGTGGTGACAATTTTGATTCGTAGTTTTTGACTAACAATAAAGGTTGTAGTCGCTCAATATTCCGTATAATTGATTGGGTTTGTAGAAAATTACCCTCAATTTCTACTTTGATGATAGTGCGTTTCAGTTTATTGTTAATTTCTGCCCCAAAACTACTATCTGTAACTACTTCAGCATTTTCAGAAGTGGGGGCAAATTTCTTCATTTTGGCTTGAATAGAACTACCAAAAACCTTGGTATTGCTAGAATCTATTAAGCGACTGGTATCTAGTAGTAGGGTATCCAAACTTTTTTTATCCGCAAATAAAGCTAAGATTTGTTTTTGTTGTTCTTTTGCTGTTGCTAAATCTGCTTTTATTTTACCTATTTGTTTAGCTTGGGTTTGCTTTTGCTGAATTTCTATTTGTAGTTGATCACGTTTAGTTTCCTGTTCTTTATAACTTTCCACAGCGGGCATTACCATATTAACCAGCATATAAAATGCACCTAAAACACCTAAACCTGCAAATACACTACCAATTATTGGTGGTGTTAAGGTGATACCAAAGACAACAGGTGCAGAATTTTCAGCCTTCTTGCCTTCTTTTGCGAAATTTAACCCTCCACTAAGCGTCATTTGTTAACTACTCCTAGTTTTTGAATGTGACGAAGTCTATCCACTAATCCGATTGTTCCTTTTTTTTCTAATTCTGGAATTAAATCAGATGCAGGTACGTTACTCAACCCTGTTTTAATAGTATATTTAACTATTTGAATAGGTTTAATTTTTACTTCAGATCTTGTAGCGACGGGAGGAAGGAAACCTGCTACCGTTGGTGCATCTACTAACTCAGTTGTGATAATTTTAATTTCCTGGGGATTCAAAAATTTAGATTGTCCCAGACTCAGGAGAAAATCGTTAACAGCAGCATAGGAAACAGCAAAACCAGAAATTTCTAATAGTCCCGCTGGACTATTAGGACTTGTGTTAGCGGTAATTTGCTTAATAGTTTCAATTTGTACATTGGGGGGAATGCGATCGCTAAATTCATGTAATATTGCTGACCAAGAATGTATTTTATAGAACACTGATGCAAAAGCTTTTGTTTGATTATTAATATTGGTTGTTTCTGCTTTAATTTGGCGAATTTTGGCTATTGTCCCATCTAAACTCTTGCTTTGATCCTCCAGTTTTCCTATATCTTTTCTTACTTTAGGGATTTTTTCTTGCAAGAATAAAAAACCAACAAACACCAAAACCGGGAATGCTAAACCTACTGCAAGCCCTACATAAATTGGAGTAAAATTCCCTATTTGAGACGATAGTTTATTAAACTTCGCTTTAGTTTTTAGCCGATATTCTGGACGGTGTTTAAGAAAGTTAATATCTAGACTATACATTTTATTTATTGTATTCCCCGCAGTCCTAGACCCATGACAATACTCAACCCAGGACGTTTAATTAAAGGATATTTTTCCATGTCCACATTTAAAGACAAACAAGCAATCGGATCTATTTGCATAGTTGGTAAACCCATTTTTTCAGCAAAAAACTCATCAATATTTTGTATTCCTCCTCCTGGACCTGCTAAGAGAATTTGCACGACTTGTAAGTTTTCACGTTGATTGAGGTAAAAAGAAATAGTGCGACTCAATTCATCAGCTAATTCTCCGAGAACTTCCAGTATAGAATCTATACCAGGATTAGTATCAATTGCCGTTGAATTTGCCGGGATAATAATACTGTCCAACATATCCATATCTCGTGATATCGGCAAGTTCATAGCCTTTGACATCGCAGTTTTAATTTGATATGTACCGATAGGTACTGTGCGGGAAAATTCTGGCACACCATTAATGATGATAGCAATTTCTGTATTATCAAACTCAATATCAACTAACACCGCTGCTTCTGTCGCTTCCAATAGCCGCAACTGATCACGAATAGTCCGAATTAGGGCAAAACTCTTAATTTCCAGGATATCAACAGTTAATCCTGCTTTTTCAAAAGTATCCAAATAGGTCTGGGTGACATCTTTACGAGTAGCCACTAACAAAACCCGTACTTTTTCAAGACCATCCTCATCTATAAAGTATTCAAGTTTTTGATAATCAACATCAGCTTCTTCCCGGGGGTAGGGTAAATATAAATCCGCTTCATAGTTTAAGATCATAACCCGCAACTCTTCGTCATTTAACTCTGCCGGTACATTCACTAGACGCAAAATAGCATTTCGTCCTGGTATACAAGTAGCAACACGAGAAGCTCTAGTTTTGCTCTCGACAATTGCTTGCCTAATAATTTCGGACATGGCTGAAGAGTCAGTAATTTGTCCATCGGCAAATATACCTTCTGGTACTGATACTGTCGTTAAAGATGCTAGTTTTAATCCGTGACGTTGTTTGCGTAGTTGTACTAAGTTCACCCGTTCCGGTGCTAGTTCAATCCCAATAGCTTGATTGGATTTACTAAAAAAATTAGTGAAGGCCTCCACCACAGTCTTACCCGCTTGCTAAATAAAAATAAGTTGGTCCGTTGTTCGTTGTCCGACAAAAATCTTTACCAATTGCCCATTACCCGTTATTCCTATTATTCCCATTATTCCCATTGATATGTCCTATAATCTCTATAATTATCTGTCACCCTTTTACTTGTATCAACTCTCAAAATACTAACACATACTGAAATGATTCGATTGCAAAAATTTAAACAACTTGTTTGTTGGGTATTAGTAGGCTTATTTACTAGTTGGCTTGTTAGTTGTGGTATGGGTAATGATTCAAGGCCTGCTGCTTCTGGAACTACCACGATTGAGTTTTGGACAATGCAACTCCAACCCCAATTTAGCAACTACTTTCAAAGTCTAATTAGGACATTTGAATCACAAAACCCAAGTATCAAAGTCAAATGGGTAGATGTACCTTGGTCTGCTATGGAGAACAAGGTTTTAACCGCAGTGTCAGCAAAAACGCCACCTGATGTTGTTAATCTTAATCCAGACTTTGCCTCCCAACTAGCGGGAAAAAATGCTTGGTTAGATTTAGATACTAAAGTTTCCAGTCAAGTCCGATCCTCCTATTTACCAAATATTTGGCAAGCAAGTACCCTTAATAGCAAAAGTTTTGGCATTCCCTGGTATCTTACCACGCGACTGACTATTTATAACACAGATTTACTAAAAGAAGCGGGTATTACAAAACCACCTGCCACTTATACAGAATTAGGACAAATGGCACAACAAATTAAAGATAAAACTGGTAAGTACGCTTTCTTTGCCACTTTTGTCCCCCAAGACTCTGGTGAGGTGTTGGAATCTTTGGTGCAAATGGGAGTCACTTTAGTTAATGCTGACGGTAAAGCCGGTTTTAATACCCCTCAAGGAAAGGCTGCTTTTCAGTATTGGGTAAATTTGTATAAAAAAGGTTTATTACCAAAAGAATCTCTAACCCAAGGACATCGTCATGCTATAGATTTATACCAATCGGGAGAAACGGCTTTTTTAGCTTCTGGACCTGAATTTCTCAAAACCATTGCTAATAATTCCCCCAAGGTTGCTCAATCTTCTGCCATAGCACCTCAAATTACTGGTGATACGGGTAAGAAAAATGTCGCAATAATGAATATTGTCATTCCTCGTGATAGTAAATACCCCGATGCTGCTGTTAGATTCGCATTATTTGTTACCAATAATCAAAATCAATTAGCCTTTGCTAAAGCTGCTAATGTTCTACCTTCGACAATTAAAGCTTTGTCTGATACTTACTTTAAGGAAGTTCCCCCTAATGCCACGACACTGGAAAAAGGAAGGGTAATTAGTGCTACACAATTACAACAGGCTGAAGTATTAACCCCAAGACTGAAAGATTTTAAAGTTTTGCAAAAGGCAATTTACGAAAATTTACAAGCAGCAATGTTAGGACAAAAAACTGTAGATCAAGCTGTGGAAGATGCAGCGCGGCAGTGGGATAATCGTTAATTATTGGTGATTGGTAATGATAGTGTAAATAGTGGTCGGCTACCCTAAAAATTTAAGATTTTTTTCAAGGTAACAGAAATGGTTTCTACAGTTGGTATTACAGACACCATTAAAAGCTTGAGTGATTTACAAACTCGTTGTAACTTACACCAAGCAGAAGATGAAAACTTTTTTAATGAATGGTTGACAGATTTACCCCAACTCAACCCACAAGAACAATCAGGTATTACTCGCATTAAACGACGTTATGATTATCATCAGCTAGTTATGCCAATTCATGTTCCAATTAGAGTATATTAAAAAACAGTTGTCTTTTTAGTTTCCCGAATGAGCGACATCAAAAGAATAGACACAAACGCCTATGTGACAGTACAAGGACAATATGCTGTAGTCAAAGATTTGGCAGAACTGATCCAATATATAGAAAACCTCAAGGAAAAGGTTAGTATATACCAGCATAACAGCTATAAATATCGTTGGTCTACAAGTTTAGAAAACAACGTTCTAGCTAAATTAAGGAAAATAATGGATAGACTCAAAAATTAATTCAAAGACGTTATTACTACTAACCGCAAGCGGAAAGAGCTAGAGTCACTTTGAGAAAGTAGAGATGTTTAATCAAATTCAAACATCCCTACCTTTTGATTTTAATCTCCTATGAAACTGCTTGCGGCTGAACTAAATTTTCTCCGCCTTGAATAACAGTCGCAGATTCAATTTTGTCACCAGCTTTGAGTTTATCTAAAACCTCTTGACCCTTGGTAAGATAACCAAACACAGCATAACGACCATCTAAAAGATTACGTCCTGCGGGGGTAAGTTCAGGTTCAAACAGAAAGAAGAAAATCTGAGAAGAACCACCATTAGGTTCATTTTCTGGCCGGGCCATCACTAAAGCACCAAAAGAAGAAAAAGGTAAAACTGGCATATCTAAATAACGTCCAGATTCTTCAAGAGTAATACCGTAGGTTGGTTCTTTTTCACCTTGGACTAAAATCTCTAAAGGAATAGCCCGATATTTGCCAGTTTGAGGGTCAATAAAACCAACTTCTTGACCAACAGGATCTCCAGTTTGTAAAAAGTAAGATTCTTCCGAACGGGTAAATTCTAAACCGTTATAAAAACCGCGTTGTACTAAATCTACAAAATTACCAGCGGTGACAGGGGCGCTATAGCCATCTACCACTACGGTAAGATCGCCTTTGTTAGTTTTGAAAGCAATGGTAGCGCGTCCTTTGAGTTGGGGTAAATTACTGTATTCAGCAGGAACTTCAAAGGGAAATTTTGTCACCATTGATTCTTCTAACAAGCTGACAAGATCAAGTAATTTGGCTCTTCCCTCAAGAACTGCTTCTTTTCGCTTAGTTTTAACTACTTCTTGCAGTTGTGTGATCCCAGATTTCAATTCAGTAACCCAAGCTTCGGCTTGAGGTTGGCGTTCTTCCGGAATACTTGCTAATATTTGGGAAGGTTTATCGAGTATCCGCGATGCTTGCTTGAGATCATTATTAACCGCGCTCCACCGCTTATTCGCTCGCAGTTGGTTAGAAATGTCTTCTAAAGAGGCTTGTAGTTTACGTACAGGTTGATTATCTATCGGGAGTGCATAGCGTAACAAAGCCTTTCCGTCGGTAATTGCGTTTCCCGCTGGTAAGCCGGCGTTACTAGTGGGAGTCCACCCAGCCGTACTTATGCCTAAAAGTATTGTTAATAGCAATATTACCTTTAGGCTGTTCTTCACCCAGGACTTTAATAAGTTCAACATCAAATTTCTCTTTCTTTAGTATCAAAGTGTTGATTGGAAGTAACTTATTGATTATCTTCCCACATTGGGAGTCTGAAGATTGAAGACAGTGGGGAAGCAAAAGAATCAGGTGAAGCACAGGAGTTGCGGGGGAGAATTTACCCATGACCCATGACCTCTTCCCGAATGACTAACCATTAATGACCCTAGAAGGGTACAATGAATGCCGATTGTCTTGCAAAATTTGAAAGTTTCATGATCTCTAGTAACGACTTTCGACCTGGTGTTTCAATTGTATTAGATGGTTCGGTCTGGCGCGTGATAGATTTTCTTCATGTTAAGCCAGGTAAGGGTTCTGCTTTCGTGCGGACAACCCTGAAAAATGTCCAAAGTGGGAAACAATTAGAAAAAACTTTTCGGGCTGGGGAAACTGTCCCCCAGGCTACCCTGGAAAAGGTAACGATGCAACATACCTATAAAGAAGGTGATGAGTTTATCTTTATGGATATGGAGACTTATGAAGAAGGTAGATTAACTTCAGCGCAAATTGGCGATCGCGTCAAGTACCTCAAAGATGGTATGGAAGTGAATGTGATTCGCTGGGGCGAACAGGTGCTAGAAGTTGAACTACCTAATTCTGTAGTTTTGGAAATTGTGCAAACAGATCCTGGTGTTAAGGGTGATACTGCTACAGGTGGTACTAAGCCTGCAATTCTAGAAACTGGAGCAACTATCATGGTTCCCTTGTTTATTGCTCAAGGGGAGCGCATCAAGATTGATACCAGAGAAGATAAGTATTTAGGCAGGGAATAATTTTCCTACTTTTTTGATACCAACTGGGAATAGTGAGGACTAAAACCCAAATTGGTACTAATGATTTCAATCCCTTTTTTATAGAGGGATTAAATCCCTGCCCTACTTAGAATTTTAATTTAACAGTTAGGTCGAGGTAAAATAATTGTGACATTAGACTTTAATGAAATCCGTCAACTACTGGTAACTATTGCTCAAACTGATATTGCGGAAGTTACACTCAAAAATAATGAGTTTGAATTAACGGTACGCAAAGCTATCAGTTTCAGCAATAATGGCCAAGTACCAATTAGTAATGTAGTTAGTGCCGGCGTAACCCAGTTGGTATCTACAACTTCACCAGAAATGGTCATAAATAAAGTTGTGGATAATTCCATAATTCAACCTGCTGCTTCTCCTTCACCCATTAATCAAAAGTTGGTTGACGTATTATCTCCTATGGTGGGTACATTTTACCGCGCTCCAGCACCTGGGGAAAGTCCCTTTGTGGAAGTGGGCGATCGCGTCAAATCTGGTCAAAGTGTGTGTATTATTGAAGCAATGAAGCTTATGAACGAAATTGAAGCCGAAGTCTCTGGACAGGTGATGGAAATTTTAGTTCAAAATGGTGAACCAGTAGAATATGGTCAACCTTTGATGAGAATTAACCCTGATTAAGTATTAAATAGGGAACAGGGAACAGGGAACAGGGAACAGGTTACAGGTTACAGGTTACAGGTTACAGGTTACAGGGAAACTGACTAAAGGGGATAATTTTTCTGAAAACTTTCACGGGTGAGTGGTTGTTCTAATTCCACACCTTCACCACCTAAAACCTCCAAGGGTTTACCGTTGACTTCAATGTAAACTTTAGCTTGAGGGTTTAAACTAGTAGCAGTATATACAACTTGTCCAATCCGTCCGATCATGGAAGTGCTACCGCCACCAGTGGTAAAGTTTTCAGATAAGTTGACGTGAACATCATTATTTTCTGCTTTGAGTCCCAGTAGTTGAGTCCCCTGGGGAATAGTAGTAGAGTCTGTTCCTTGAGGAGGTCCGGCTAATAAAGTTTTAAAAGCTGTTTCTAAAACTTGGTTGGGTTGGGTAGCAGCAATTTTCAGAGGTTGGGGAACTAAATCAAAACGATTTTCCTTAGACCTGAGCCAATATATACTAGCAGTTTGTTCATTACCCTGTTGGCTAGTTGATTGGTTGACTGGTTGTTTAATGATTTCCGAGGAGTTGGTAGGTGTGGGGGTATTGGAACTGTGAGAAGAAAACCAAGCTACTCCACCGCTTACCGCTACCACCACTGCGGAAACGGCTGCTACCACACCGGAAGAAATACCATTAGTTCTTTGTTGGTCATTCATATATAAAACCTACTTGGCTGAGGACTGAAATAGTATTTGTCAGATAATTAGCCTGGTTACAGAGGTCATATTCCTGATTCTCATTTTTGGCTTTGATGTGTACGTAAACTGCCATTGTTAGTCTTACCCCTCCAGTTCAATTGTAGAGTTATCTTTTCGAGTCCGTCACTTTTTTCTTTATCTAAATCCCATGGTTTCTTGAAAAAAGATTTAAATTGTAATCCATATAATCCAGTAAAATGTGGTATGTAAATCGGTCAACAGTCAACAGTCAACAGTCACCCTGTGCCGGAAACTACCAACCGAAACCCGAAATCTTTGTAGCTATAGCTGGGGGAGACGTTAAGACGATAAGCAGAACGACAACGTCTAGGGTAAAGAATCCAAGAACCACCACGCATAATTCGCAGATTTTCATCGCTAACCCAAGCACTACCGTTATTAGGTGCATTTATATAATTTTCATGCCAGCAATCTTCACACCACTCCCACACGTTCCCGTGCATATCATACAAACCAAAAGCATTTTGGGGAAAGTTTCCTACATCTGTGGTTTGTTTATATTTACCATAATGATTTACTAAATCCGTGGTGATAGTGTTACCGAAGTAATAGGGGGTTGTGGTATTGGCTCTACAGGCATATTCCCATTCTGCTTCACTGGGCAAGCGATATGTTTTACCTGTACCCCTGCTTATTCTAGCACAAAATTCCACTGCATCAAACCATGATACACATTCAACTGGGAGATTTGCACCTTGGAAGCGTGAAGGTTTGGGATTTAAATCAATCTTCACTTTTGGTAAATCTGCCACTTTTTCCCATTGGGCTTGAGTAACAGGGTATTTCCCCATGTAGAATGGTGGAACTGTAACTTGATGTTGGGGTTTTTCCCAATCATATCCCTCTCCTGGGGGTGAACCCATGAGAAATGTTCCTCCAGGAATAGCGACCATTTCCAAAATTACACCATTTCCTAAATCTTCCTTTTGGGTAATTAGTGGTTTTGCTGGTGGGGGAGTAATTGCTGGTGTAAATTTCCGCGTTTGCAATGCTGAAAGGACTGCTGTTGCTGACTGAAAGCGATTAATAGGTAAGTCTTCCAACATTTTATCTAAAATTATTTCTAACTCATGACTCACAGAGGCATAGTTTTTCCATACCCACTGGATTTTTGTGGAGTCAAGCAGTAAATTAGAACCGTCAGATTTTTGTAAATGTCCCGTTAATAAGTGAATACAAGTTACAGCTAAACTGTAAAGATCGCTAGTAGGAAAAACTATCCCACGAAATTGTTCTGGTGGTGCATATCCAGGTGTACCTGTAATTGTACCAACTTTGGCGATAACACTTTCACATAGTTCATCGGAGACTCCAAAATTAACTAAAAATAAAGCACCATTTTGGGAACTTCTAATGATATTTTCTGGTTTAATATCTCCGTGAATAACTTGGTTGTCATGAATAAATTGTAAAACAGGCAATAATTCAGTTAATATATTTTTTACTTCTGATTCGCTGAATTTTCCTTTTTGTTTTAATTCATTTAACAAATTTTGACCTGTGATAAATTCCTGAATTAAATAAAGTCTTCCTTGTTGTTGAAAGAATGCGAGTAAATCTGGAATTTGTGAATGTTTACCTAAATCTCGCAGTCGCAAAGCTTCTTGTTTGCATAACTCAGCGGCTTTTTCCAGCGCGGCGCTTCCCGACTGTCGGGGTAAAAATTGCTTAACTACACAGGGAGTGTCTAATTTGTGTTCGTCTACTGCTAAAAAGGTTCTCCCAAAGCCACTTTCAATAATAAAGTCTACACCGCGATAGCGTTCTTGCAAGACCATTTCGTTCCCACAATGTATACAAAATCGGGTTTTCTGGGGATTTTGGTATAGACAGTTGGGGTTAAAACACTGACTCATAGATGTACGTAAATTATATTGTTATATTCTAGTTCACATTCTCCACCCTACTTCAAACACATAGACTATTCTATCGGTTTTTACTTAAATAAACACATACCTGTAAAAATAAAAGTTACATTTTGTGATAAAAAAATTAAGAAAGGAAGTAATAATAACCATCTGCGTGTTTAACTATCCTAGCACGGAGCAATCTTGGTAACGGCGATTTATTGGGTCTAATAGGGACTTTCCCCTCCGGTAAATGGTTTTTTTATGAAGAAGTTTTAAAAGTTGCCAATTATCTGATTTTTGACCCCAGTACGGGTATTTTGGAGGTACATCGGTTACAAAATTCGGGAAAATATGAATTACGTTCTCCTGATGAAAATAACCGTTATTGGTTAGAGGAGATGGAATTATTTATTGGTGTGTGGTCAGGAAAGCGCGAAAACCGTGATGGTTACTGGTTGCGCTGGTGGGATAAAGACGGTAATTTGTTATTGTGGGGGTTTGAGTTGGTTGAGCAGGAACGACGAGAAAAGGAAGCTGCTTTACAACGTTTAGCAGATTTGGAGAAACGATTGCTAAATGCGGGAATTGAAGTTTAAACTAGATTCTGTTTCCAAGGATAATCCTCAAAAAAAATTTTTAGATCGCTCCGTTCCACTACGCTTTGAAGGGTAAAGAAAAGAAGAGCAAAGAGCAAAAGCGTAAGAGTGTAAAGGGCTACTAAGTCCTCGCCGCACCAGTACATACAACCCGAAAACCAAAATTGTTGTAGAGGTAGAGGAGGTCGAGGTCGTTGCGATAAGCAGAACGGCAATAGTAAGGAGCGTAGTACCACGAACCACCGCGCAGCAGCTTGGCAATACCGCTTTGACTTGTCCAAACACTACCATCTTTAGGCGCATTTGAATAATTATCATGCCAATCGTCTTGACACCATTCCCAGACATTCCCGTGCATATCGTATAATCCAAAAGCATTAGGGGGAAAACTACCTACATCTGTTGTTTCTTGAAGATATTTACCTTTTGGCTCAGAAGCATAGGTGTAAGTTCCATTATAATTAGCTAACTCAGTTGTAATCGTTTCCCCAAAATGAAAGGGTGTAGTCGTCCCCGCACGACAAGCATATTCCCATTCTGCTTCGCTGGGTAGACGATATTCCCGTCCTGTCTTTTGACTCAACTTTTGACAAAAATCTACAGCATTATTCCAAGACACTTGTTCTACAGGACGTTTTGCTCCTTTTTGAGTGAAATAAGAAGGATTTTTACCCATGATTTGTTGGTACTGTTCTTGAGTTACAACAAATTTACCCATAGAAAAACCAGGTACATTTACCTGATGTTGTGGACTTTCATCTTGACTCCGACCTTTTTCTGATTCTGGTGAACCCATCATAAAAGAACCACCAGGGATTTGTACCATATCCAGGGTGATACCATTACCCAAATCTTCTTTAAAATATGCAGCTTGATGATTCTCTTGATTAACTATTTTTCCTGTTTTGTCAACTGTTACCGTTTCAAAAAATTCCTTTAAAAGAAATTGTGGGTATTCGTCACCTCTAGATAGACCAATAGATTGAGGATTATTAACCTTTAAAGGAACTGGTTTTTCTATTGAATTATTCTTTTTAATTGCAATTCTTTTAATAGCCCTTACTGCTTTTGAATCAGCACGAGATACTCTTAAAACCCTGATCCATAATTGATCTGCTAAATCTAAATTTCCTTCATTTTCAGCTTCAGATGCCTCAACCTTTAAAGTCTCAACATCTTTAAGAGTGGCAGATTGCTCCAACAAAATATAATGTATTTTATATGGCGGTTCTGCCTTGAGATAAGGATTTTGAATTGGTTTTTGATATTTAATATTTAATTTAGGAACAGCAGAATTGAGATATCTATCTAATCGTTCCACAGTGGCACGATGTAACCTTAAACCTTTTAATAGTGTATATGTAAATGAACCATGTTGTAATTCGGCAATTTCCCAAGATTTTTGGTTAGCAGTACAGGAATAAAAGGTAATTACTCCTTGATGCTTCTGTTCACCTATTCCTAAACCACTACGACTACTTTCTTCTCGACAAGCATCTAATAACAAAACTACATTATCAGCACGACTACGACGCAATCTTTCGGTGATGTATTCAACGGAAATAGCTGTATGTTCAATAGCACCAGGATCACTATCTGCAAGCATTAAATAATCTTTGTCAGCATGACGCATACCATGACCAGCAAAAAAGAACCATAAATTATCCCCTGGTTCTAATAGAGGTTGTTCAAATTGTGCTTGTAAAAATCGCCGCAACCGTCCGTAAGTTGGTTGAGTGGGAATGGGTGGACTGGTATTAATAGGTGGAGAGTCCTCTGTAAATAAAAACACCTGATCAAATTTGGCTTCTTCCCGAAACCAAGCGGCCATTGCTTCTGCATCCCGTTTAGCAAAATTCATCGGTTGCAGGTTATCATATTGATTAATGCCAATACTAATTGCCCAGTTCTTACTCATTTTCATCTATGATTGTCGCTTGAATTTAAAAGTCAGACTGCCTTTACCGCCTACTTTTCCCCCGTTCCGAATAAACTCAGTTGTCCTTCTCCATTCACTTCTACAGAAACTTCTACTTCGTCTAGGCGGATTTTAGAGTCAGGATCATCTGCTTCATCTAAACATTCTCGCATAGCTTGTATAAATCCTCTCATTTCCTGCTTGAGTTTTGTGACTTCAACTTTACGCCTAGTAATTACTAATTTGTCTTTTTCTTTGGTAACTATTATTTGTTCTTCTGTAGTTTTACGTCCTAATAATCCACCTGTATCACCACTACTTCTAGCACCGCTAATGGTCGTCGTTGAGGTTTCCGCGACTTCTTCAGTAATAATCCATAAACTGTCTGGGGTAGAAAATTCTGCTGACATAAAACTTACTACTTGTATGGTTATGAAAATAAATTACCACAAGTCGTCATATTTATCAAAGGGCGGGCAAGATGCCCACCCCACAAGATTTTAGTCTTGACTTGATATGGCGGGCAAGATGTCCACCCCACAAGATTTGAGTCTTAACTTGCTATTGCGTCCTTAATCCATTGTTGTAATGTATTAACGACTTCTTCAATGGCTATTTCTTGAGATTCACGAGTTGCGCGTTTGACTATTTCGACTTTACCATTTGTAATGGCGCGACCGGTGACAATTCTGAAGGGAATACCAATTAAATCCGCATCTTTGAATTTAACACCCGCTCGTTCATCTCTATCATCTAATAAGGTTTCTACTCCTGCTTGATTAAGTTCTGTGTAAAGTTTTTCGGCAACGGCGATTTGTTGGGCATCTTTAATGTTAGGAATTGTGATAATGGCGTGATATGGTGCGATCGCTATTGGCCAAATTATGCCATCTTTATCATAGGATTGTTCTACGGCTGATTGTGCTAACCGTGACACACCCACACCATAACAACCCATAACTAAAGGCTTTTCTTCTCCCTGTTCATTGGTATAAGTTGCACCCATAGCTTGAGAGTATTTTGTACCGAGTTGGAAAATATGACCAGCTTCGATGCCTCTAGCTGTTTGTAGGCTTTGGTTTGGGTCATGCACAGAGCGATCGCCTAATTTTGCCTTACGAATATCTACGGTTATCGCAGGTAATGTAAATTGCTCAGACCAATTTGCACCAACCACGTGAAAACCGCTGGTATTAGCACCAGTGACAAAGTTCTTTAACTCCACAGCAGTTTTATCTACCAACCGGACAAACTGAGAATTTACCTGTTTATTAACCGCAATATAATCATCACTAATATCTGGTGCAATATAACCTAAAGGTAAAGATTTAGCTTGCCATGTTCCTTGAGCTTCAACATTTGGTACAGTTAAAGTCAGAATCGTTTTAGCACCAAATCCAGGAGCTAATTTAGTCAATTCATTTTGTAACTTAACTTCATTAATTTCCTGATCTCCACGAATACTAATCAAAACCAAAACCGTTAAACCATTATCATAAACAGTTTGATATAAAACGTTTTTGACCACTTGAGTAGGAGAACATTTCAAGAAACTACAAAGTTTTTCAATAGTATCAGTCAGGGGAGTTTCCCGTTTTTCGTAACTTGTAAAAGGTGAAATTTCCGCTTCCGCTGGTAAAGAAACCGCTTTTTCAACATTGGCTGCATATTTACCATCTTCAGTATATAAAACCTCATCTTCTCCTGCATCTGCTAACACCATAAACTCCGTCGAACCAGAACCACCAATAGCCCCAGAATCAGCTTCCACAGCCCGAAAAGCTAAACCAGAACGCCGCAACATATTACTATAAGCAGTGTACATTTCCTGGTAAGTTTTTTTCAAACTTTCTTCATCAGCATGGAAAGAATAACCATCCTTCATAATAAATTCTCGTCCGCGCATTAAACCAAACCGGGGACGAATTTCATCACGAAATTTAGTTTGGATTTGATACAAATGCAGAGGTAATTGACGATATGAACGAATCATATCACGGGCCACAGTAGTAATTACTTCCTCATGAGTTGGACCTAATCCTAATTGTTGTTCTCTTCTATCAACCAAAGAAAACATAATTCCTTCAGCCTTAGTATAAGTATCCCATCTTCCCGACTCTTGCCATAATTCCGCCGGTTGTAACTGCGGTAATAAACATTCTTGTGCGCCAGTAGCATTCATTTCTTCGCGCACAATTTGAGAAACCTTTTGCAAAACTCGCCACATTAGGGGAAGATAAGCATAAACCCCACTACCAATGCGACGGATATAACCAGCACGGAGTAGTAATTTATGGCTAGGGATTTCCGCATCAGCCGGATCATCTCTTAGTGTAACAAATAACATTTGTGATAACCGCATTCTTTTTACCTTTATTTGCTAATTTTTCAAATCAGTTACGTCTAAAATATTTCCATGTAGTCGAAAAAGTTTTGTAGTAAAGACTTACAACCTAGACCACAGAATGAATTAATCTATTTCTTTGCGTCCTTGCTCCTTTGCGTCTTTGCGCGAAACAATAGTTTTACATCTAACTTGAGGAGATCATTACCTTGTCTAAAGCAATGTATCAAGCCCAACCACCTTTAGAATTTATCCCGCCAGCTTTTAACCCTTTATTGTTAAAATTGGTACATTTAGTTTTACCTAACTGGATGCAGTGGAAAACACCCATTAGCAACATTGAAGCAAACAACGTTGAAACTTTAGCCAATTGCTATCAACGATTTCAGGATGGTAAAATCCGGTTTATGTTAGCATTTCGTCATCCGCAAACAGCAGACCCGCTTTGTTTAACTTATTTACTGTCCCAAATCTTGCCTAAAGTAGCACGAATTGGGGGTATACAGCTACAATATCCGCCTCATGCTCATTTTATCTATGATCGGGGCATTCCCCTCTGGGCAGGAGATCATGTAGGTTGGGTCATTTCCCATTTGGGGGGAACTCCCATTCAACGTGGTAAAGCTGACTGGACTGGGTTGCGTTCTGCGCGAGATTTGTATATTAACGGTCAGTTTCCCATGGCTGCTGCGCCGGAAGGTGGTACAAATGGTTTATCAGAGATTATTAGTCCTTTAGAACCGGGTATAGCCCAGATGGGTTTTTGGTGTGTAGAGGATTTACAAAAAGCCGGAAGAGAAGAGGAAGTTTTAATTTTACCAATTGGGATTAAATATAGTTATGTGAATGAGCCTTGGGATAATATAGCAAATTTATTAACTGAATTAGAAGCAGCCAGTGGTTTATTGATAAATCAGGAAAAAACAGACACTTCTTTTACTGTACTTTATCCCCGATTATTAAGTTTAGCTGAACATTTGTTAGGGATAATGGAGCAATTTTACACTAAGTTCTATCATCAAAAATTACCAGATGAAAAAATTACCAATGGGGAAATTACAGATAGAAATGAGGCTTTAGCTTATCGCTTACAATCTGTGATGAATATTGCTTTATTTATTGCAGAACAATATTTTGATTTACCATCTAGAGGTCATTGGAATGATAGATGTAGACGGGTAGAACAAGCCGGTTGGAATTACATATTTAGGGAAGATTTTAAGGATATTAAATTATTATCAACTATTGAGAAAAATTTAGGAGATAGAGTTGCTGAAGAAGCAAATTTTCGGATGTGGCACATGAGATTAGTTGAGAGTTTTGTAGCTGTTTCTGGAACTTATATCCGCGAAAAACCAACGGTGGAAAGATTTGCAGAAATGACTTTACTTTTATGGGATATGGTTAATAAAATTAAGGGAAATATGACCTTAAATCGTCCCCAATTGGGTAAGCAGCAGGTGAAGATAACTGTGGGTGAACCAATTTCTGTTTCTGAACGTTATCCTGTTTATAAAAGTAGTCGAGTTGCTGCTAGACAATGTGTGGCTGAGTTGACGAGTGATTTACAACAAGTTTTGGAGGGTTTGATAAATAGGGCTTGCTGAAAAAGTTGTCTGTATCGCACAAGTTTTAAATTTAAGTTTGGCAGAAATTAGCCAGATTATCCAACAATAGAATATCAAAACAACGGAACAATAAAAATGATTTAATCAGTTCCAGAAAATACTACTGTTGAAGAAAAAGAGATTACCTAATCACCAAAACTAAACAAGAGATAGATTCTTGACTTCAACAGTAATACGTATTACAAATCATCTAAACCAGTTTAATGTATAGAACTTCACAAAAATAAATCTTCAATGACAACGCGACACAAAAAATGATAAGGTTATTACCTTTAAAATACCTTATCGTTTATCAGTATGTCAGTCTCTGCCACTATCTCTCAACTGGTTGAAGTTCTTATAGCTGAACCTGTGAATGTATCTGTATCTAGTTTAGCTCAGTTGGCTATTGGAATACAAACAGATACCCGCATTTTGCAACCGGGTGAAGTCTTTTTGGCTTTGCGAGGGGAAAAGTTTGACGGACATGATTTTGTCCCCACAGCGATCGCTAAAAGGGCTATATTGGCTATAGTTGATTATGGCTATGAAAATCCGGGGTTTCCAGTTTTGCGGGTTAAAGATACTTTAAAAGCATACCAGCAAATTGCTCAATGGTGGCGGGAAAGCTTTTCTATTCCCGTAATTGGTATTACTGGTTCAGTAGGTAAAACCACTACTAAAGAACTAATTTCCGCAGTTTTGGCTACAAAAGGAAAAGTCCATAAAACCTATGGTAATTTTAATAATGAAATAGGTGTTCCCAAAACTCTTTTAGAATTGACGAAAGAAGATGATTTTGCAGTCATAGAAATGGCTATGCGGGGTAGGGGACAAATTGCCGAACTCACAGAAATTACTAAACCGACAATTGGGGTAATTACTAATGTGGGAACAGCCCATATTGAATTACTTGGTTCAGAAGTAGCAATTGCTGAAGCTAAATGTGAATTATTAGCGACAATGCCAGATCATAGTACCGCCATTCTTAATTATGATAATCCATTATTAATGGAAATGGCCGCGAAATTTTGGCAGGGAAAAGTTATTAGTTATGGCTTTTCTGGTGGTGATATTCAAGGAAAATTAATTAATAATGAAACTGTAGAAATTGCTGGAATGGGTCTACCTTTGCCTTTACCTGGTCGTCATAATGCTAGTAATTTTTTAGCAGCTTTAGCCGTAGCTCAGGTATTAGAAATTGATTGGCAATTATTACAATCTGGTATCATGGTAAATATGCCCACAGGTAGAAGTCAACGCTTCACTTTACCTCATGATATCGTGATTTTAGATGAAACCTATAATGCCGCCCCAGAAGCCATGTTAGCCGCTTTACAGTTGTTAGCTGACACACCAGGAAAGCGGAAAATTGCGGTTTTAGGGGCTATGAAAGAATTAGGAGAAAGATCCGCAGAACTACATCAAAAAGTCGGAGAAATGGTCAAAAATTTGCATCTTGATGGGTTATTAGTATTAGTTGATGGTCAAGATGCGGAAATTATTGCTAATAGTGCTGATAATATATTTTGTGAATGTTTTAGCACTCATGCTGATTTGGTAACAAGATTAAAAACATTTATGCAAACAGGAGATTGCTTATTATTCAAAGCTGCCCATTCTGTGGGATTAGATCGAGTTGTCAATCAATTACGGGCAGAATTTACGAATTAAAGACAATTGAATATTGGGTTTAGATATGTTGTCTATCTCATGTACTTTAGACAAAATAAACTTAATTAAGTCGGTATTTTCCGTAGATCTAATCCACAATAAAAATGACATCTTTTGTAGAGATGTTGCATGAAACATCTCTAAAATATGTTCCTGGTAAGTATCAAAAACTGTCAATTAACAAACATTTTTAACTGCTAATTACCATGAATAACTAGACAAAAATAGTTGAATTAAGTCTTATCTATTGAGGTCAAAGCCTTGAATTTATCAATTATTTTGGGAAGAATCAGAAATAAGGTTAGTCCATAGCAAGTCTAATCTCATTTGTCTTTTGTCAAGACAATTTATCAAATCAAGGAGTAATTATCATGGCTAATATCCAAATATCTGCATTAGTTCCTGTCGGTTATGATTTATTTAATGATGCTACTAGTTTTCTTGATGAACTAGTTACCGAGGAAGTAAAAACCGTTGTTGGTGGAGGTTATTATGGTTGTTATTCTCATCACGGTTACTATCACCGTAATTACTACGGTTATCGTTGGTAAAAGTAAAAAAATAGCTGTTAACTAATAGCTATCAAAAATAGTCAGAATAGTAATTTATATTTTTAGGTACTATTCTGACTGTTAATAAAAAAAGCCAAATATCCAGTTTTTGGTATTACTGAAATTTTGACTTTTGTTGAAGTTATTTATGAAGAGAAAACAATTGTAGAGAATTTCTGCGCCAGATAATTAGTAAAAGATTAGTCAATAAACAAGTAACTGCTAGGGACAATAAGATATAAGTTGGTGTCATGACCACACCAATCATAAACCAAGTATAAACGTGCAGCACCATGACACTGGCAAATAAACAGGCTAATCCTGTAGATATCCATACTTGACCAAGGGGACGATTTAGGAACGTGAGGATAATCGTTAATAAGGTTGTCAGGATATTGGCTGGGACAAGAAAGGCACAAATACCTATACAGTTGTTGCGGGAAAACTCAGCTAAGGTGTTGAAATCTAACATTGATTTTTGGGGATAATTGTAGGTTCTTATTATTAAGTTTTATTGTAAAGTGGATATTTTTTACACAACTAAACTCATCTTACCTTAAAAGTGAGTAATCAGAGCATTTATGTTACTTTTTTTAAAGAATTAGGTCTACAGGACGTACGCAACTGGCACAGTGAAAGGCTTGCGGCGACACTGTCTTCAGAACCATTATGTACATGATGAGGATAGGTTACAATTTCAGGATGATGGGGTGCATGATCCCAGCGTTTGATTAATTCTCTGTTCTTTTTTTGCTAATGAAAACTATATTTAATTACAGCACTTCCCGATGTTATGAGGTACAAGAACCCCAGCCCCAACCCCCTCCAATATCAAAAGTTTATCCTTTTCTTCCCCCGCAGCGGGGGGATTGAGGAGGGGGCAAATGAAGTACCTCATAAGAGCGGAAACCCATGTATTTATACTTGTCCAGATTCTATTTTAAAAAACTCAAACATTTCTAAAAATTTACTATCTTTTAACGTCAAACGATAACGCCATAGTTCTTTTATTTGCCAGATTTGTGCGGTTTGATGCACCTTACTAATGTGCCCGTTGGGTAAGTCCTGACTAGAAAAGGTCAACTAATCGTTTTGCCATTTGGTAAAGATATTGTTGATGTGGTAGGCTGAAAGCTGCTGTAAAACTGAGAAATGATTATGCAAATTACTTTTTTACCAGATTATGTGATCGTTAATGCTGAAGTAGGAGAATCGTTATTAGATGTAGCAGAACGGGCTGGAGTATCAATTCCTACGGGTTGTCTGATGGGAACTTGTCACGCTTGTACCGTAGAATTAGATAATGGAGAAATCGTCCGGGCTTGTATTAGCGCAGTACCACCGAGAAAAGAGAAATTAACCATACATCTTTTTAGTGATCCAACTTGGTAATTAGGGCTGGCTGAAAAAGTGGGGGTAAGATCAGGAATCTTTAGTTATTCAATCAAGATGCAATTATTGTTGTTTTTAATTAGCAAAAATATAATTTTTAATAATCATGACATAGTAAATTTGATCTAGACTATCAATATAAAGCATTAAATTATTTACTGCGTACTACGTATCCCTTAGCTGCGCCCGCGGAAGCCATTGCTCGTCCCAGTTGCATAAGTCCTGTTAACAACTAGCCCATCTCTAATCACCAAATCAAGATAATATGGGAGAGTGGCTTGTTGTGCTATCTAAGGGTACTATATCAATGTTCTCTAGACTCCGTGCCGATTTTCGTATTATCTTTGAACGTGACCCCGCAGCCCGGAATTGGTTGGAGGTTTTATTCTGCTATCCTGGGTTGCAAGCGTTAATTTTCCACCGCTTTGCACACAGGTTGCGTAGTTTTGGTATTCCTTTTTTCCCCCGCTTGATTTCTCATATCGCTCGGTTTTTAACTGGTATTGAAATTCACCCCGGGGCAGTAATTGGTCAAGGCGTATTTATTGACCACGGAATGGGCGTAGTGATTGGTGAAACAGCCATTATCGGCAACTACGCGCTGATTTATCAAGGTGTCACTCTGGGGGGAACAGGTAAAGAAAGCGGTAAACGTCACCCGACATTAGGTGAAAATGTTGTGGTTGGCGCTGGTGCAAAAGTTTTAGGAAATATCGAAATTGGTGATAATGTCCGTATTGGTGCTGGTTCAGTGGTGTTGAGAAATGTACCATCTAGTTGTACAGTTGTCGGTGTCCCTGGGCGCATTATTTACCGTTCTGGAGTGCGGGTTGCACCTCTAGAACATAGTAATTTACCAGACTCAGAAGCCCAAGTAATTCGCGCTTTAGTTGACCGGATTGAAGCACTAGAAGCCCAAATTGAATCCCTCCAAAATCCTGGGAAAACTCCGGTTTTAATTGGTAAATTACCGCAAAAAAATGAGTTACCAAAAGAACATAATTTCTGTAATCTCCGAGATAAAAAGATTCAGGAATTTTTTGACGGTGCGGGAATCTAGAAATCCAGAAATCCAGAAATTCAACTTACGGGTTTATTTCTTCAACTAACCATTCTTGTTTTTCATAGGACTTACACAAGTGTCACACCAAAAATCTATTGTAGGGTGCATCAGATATCAAAAATCCGTTTATTTGCCAGATTTGTGCGGTTTGACGCAGTTTACCAATGTGCCAGTTGGGTAATTCCTAGTTTTGTAAAAACCGTGGAATGATTGATTTTCAATGTATTTATAGATTTTACATTTCGTTACATGGATTGAATTTTTAATGCCAACTTACTTAGCTATAAAAGTTATCTGTGAGGACAGAGAAAAGGCAAGGGTTGAGGTGATCTGTTGGGAGCAAATTTTCCTATATTTACAGGAAAAATGCTGATTTTTAAGCCGTTACTACCCAAAAACCTGGCACTTTTTGCTCATAATTGGAAGAATAGCGTAATGAAAAAATGGAAATTAACAATTACAACTCTGATACTAGGAACTATCTTATATAGCCCCCAAGTGACTGCTAAAAATTCGGCAAATATTTCCGATTATAGAATCAAATCATCGCTGTTAGCACAAGCTGATAAAAAAGAGGCTATCATCTATTTTCATAGAGGAATTAACCGCCATACATCAGGAGATATCAAAGGAGCAATTGAAGAATATAATCAAGCTTTAAAGTTACGTCCTGATTTTGCTGAAGTTTACTATAAACGAGGAATATCTCGCTATAAATTGGGAGATTTAAAAGGAGCGATTTTAGATTATAATCAAGCAATTAGCCTAAATCCTAATTATGCGGGTGTTTATAATCATCGGGGATTTACCCGTCATGATTTGGGAGATTTCCCAGGAGCTATTAGAGATTTTAACCAAGCATTAAAGCTTAATCCTAACTTTCCTGAAGCTTACCAAAATCGAGGCATTACTCGCAATGCTTTAGGTGATAAACAGGGAGCAATTAGCGATTTAAAAGTAGCAGCTAACTTATTTCAAAAACAAAAAAGAATCAGTAATTATCAAGAGGTAATTGATCTTATTAATAAGCTCCCAGATTTGTCTAAGAAGTCGGGGAGCTAGATATTGGTTAAATTATAACCAGGTTGCAAAATCGTAAGTAAAATGAGAAAGTGAGATTAGTTGAATGCGGGAATCATTTTTTCCTGCTTCCCGTTCTAATTGAGTATTATAACCCCAATCTGCGAGAAAAAGTTTTACATGATTTAAGTCTGATTGTTGTTGCACTAATTGTAAAGTTTTTAGTCTATCTTCAACAAACCATAAATTAACAGTTTGGGTATTTGCTTTCTTGATTAATTCCCGCAAAGTTACATATTTTGGGCGTTTTACTTCTTTACCAAAAATATTTTCTGATGGTAAATTAACTCCTTCTTGTTGTAACAATTGCTTGACAAATCGCCCTTCTTTAGTAGTGACAATATATAACTGAACTTCAGTCTCAAGAGTTATTTTCAGTCTTTCAATGACACCAGGATAAAATCTATGTAGACTTAACCAACCATCTAAATCTTTCTCAATCCATTCATCTCGCAAATTATCTAATTGTGTAGAAACTGCTTTTGCTTCTAAGTTATTTGCTACTAAAATTTCGGCGGTAATAGTTGTCCATGATTGCAGGATTTGAGCATCAGAAAAACCTGCAATTAAAGCTTTAATTAAAATAGGCATTTCCCAACCCGTTTCAATTACAGGACGTAAGCGATAGAATCTCAAAGCTAAATCATCTGGTAGTGTATCGTCAACCGGCGACCAAATTTGACAGTAGGTACGCCATGCTACCTCAAAATATTCAATTAGTCCATCGCAAACCACTCCATCAAAGTCTAAAGCCAAAATCGTGGGACTATTTGCTGTCATTGTTCTGAGGTGAAAAACTGCTTTTGTTAGTTTACCGCACCTTGATAGCCGGATATGTAGCGATAAACCTCTGAAATAGCAAATAAAAAATAAAATTATCAAAAATAAAATTATTTTAAAGTTTTTCAGTAGCCTTATGGAAATGGAGCAAAATATTGATGTATTAATATCAGGACTTACGCAAAATATCTCTCAAACCCTCTTTTCTTCGTTCTCTTCGTTCCTATCCCTGACGGGACGCTCCGCGAACGTGGTTCATTATTCCGTGACTTGTGCGTAAGTCCTAGAATATTTAAATTCACCTGATGTCTAATGACCAAGTTGGGCTTTAGCCTGTTGCCACAGGGCTTCTAATTCTTCTAAACTATAATCTGTCAACGGACGTTCAATCACATCCTCCATTTTTTGCAATCGTTGAATAAATCGCTGACTTGTCCCTTGTAAACCCGCACTAGGATCAAGTTTATGCCATCTGGCAATTTGAATAATGGCAAATAGTAAATCACCTAATTCGGATTCTTGTCTTTCTTTGGTTTCTTCAGCTAAAGCCTGTTGAAATTCCCCTAACTCTTCATGAAATTTGCCCCAAACTTCATCTACATTATTCCACTCAAAACCAACCTGAGCAGCTTTTTCAGATATCTTCATGGCCGCATTTAAGGGGGGAAGGCTACGACGATAACGATTTAATTTATGACTGAGTTTTTGCTCTTCTACAGTTTCTCCTTTTTCTGCTGCTTTAATCGTTTCCCAATTTTTGTGTACCTCTTCCATACTGGCCACGGTAACATCAGCAAATACATGAGGATGACGGCGTATTAACTTTTGAGAAATACCCTCAGCTACTTCTTGCAGAGAAAAATCACCCGCTTCACTGGCAATTTGCGCCTGTAATACTACTTGTAATAATAAATCACCTAATTCTTCAGAAATAGCCTTTTTATCCCCAGTTTGAATTGCGTCTACTACCTCATAAGCCTCTTCAATTATATAGGGAGTTAGACTTGATGGGGTTTGTGCCAAGTCCCAAGGACAACCTTCAGGCGATCGCAATTTCGCTACTACATTTATTAACTCTTGTAATGCCGCTAAAGTCTGATTAACTTCCATATTTTTACCGCTTTTTGACACTGCGACGACTGGGGCTAACTTTACGTTTTTTAATTTTGCCACGGGGGAGTAAACCTTGAATACCCTGTTTTTGAAAGCGTTTATAACCAGAAACAGTCCAATCACTACAAGAATGGCTCATTGCACCGAGTTCGCAACCGAGAAATAGGGCAAAAAATTCTCCATAATATATATAGATGGTCTTCCCCACAGTTCCCCACACTTCCCCCCAGTTCCAAGCCACATTTCCCAACTTGGTGAAAATCATCACCAGCACAATGGCCACCAATGCCAAAAAAGTTGTCAGATACACCACTCTTAATGTTGTACCAATAATCGGACCGTGAGATAAAAAAGACCGATGGCGCAGACTTTTTTGATAAGGTAGCCAAATCCACCGCAGAAAACCCCAACGCTGAAATTGACGGGAGTAAATATCCAAATCGGGACCAAACATCAGCCCCCCAAACATAAACCCACCCGCCACTAACAAAGTCATATTACTGCTGTGAGTGGAAATCAATGTTATACCCGCTACAACAGGCATAGACCAGATAGTAATGCGATCGTGCGTTTGACCAGAGGGCATCTTAGAAAATTAAAAATATCAAATTAACAGTAAAACCCTGAATTAGTATAGCTCAATCCCGTTCACATCAGCCTTTCCCAATCTCCAAAAAAAATTTTCTCAAAAGACTTGCAAAATTTTCAAAGGCTATGCTATATTAATTGAGTGAGAAAAACGGGCGGTTAGCTCAGTTGGTAGAGCGCCTGCCTTACAAGCAGGATGTCATCAGTTCGAGTCTGGTACTGCCCATTTATAAAAACACAATCCCGTTTTGATAGCAGTTTACAACTCGTTTGTGAACTGCTAAAACGTTTTGTAGCTAAATTTTCAATTTCATTGATTTTCACCCACCTTTGCTAACTTTATACTGGAAACCCGCGCAGGTGGGTTTTTTTATGGCTGCTGTTTCTTATTTTTGCGCTTTTCTATATATCTTAGTAGACTTTTATGCAAGGGTTTTTACCCGTTTTAACTCTTTTTCTTGCACCTATTCATCTTCTATCCCCCTCAAGTCATTGATTTGTCACGGTGTTTATTCAGCAAGCCCTAGTTAGGTAATGCTTTTATTATTTCCCATTCTCTGGTTCAAGATTTAAACCGCGATAGATTTGTTCAATGGGGAAGCTGAGATTGATGCTTTTTAGTTCAATGGTGTCACCTTCTCCATAGTTAATAATCATCCATTGTCCTGCATCATTTTTGTGATACAAATCTATTTCCATCGCAGTGGAACTAACCAACAGGTAATCTTTCAAGACTGGGTTATTTTGATACATTCTGAATTTGCCGCCTCTGTCGTAGGCTTCGGTAGTTTTTGAGAGAACTTCAATGATTAAGCAGGGGTAGATAATATATTGGGTTGTGGTTTTATCACGATCATCGCAGGTGACGCTAATATCGGGATAAGTGTAGTTATTTGTGCCAACAATATTAACTCTCAGGTCAGAGTTACCTATTATGCAACTACTAGCGTCTAAATGGGTATCAACCATAGTCGCAAATCGAATTGCAATGCGGCTATGATTAACGCTACCGCCAGTCATGGCGTAAACTTGACCGTCGATCAGTTCGTGTTTTTCTAGTTGCTGTTCTTCCCAAGTGAAATATTCTTCTGGAGTGAGGTGAGGGGCGTTGTCTTTGGCTGCGATCATGGTTCGTTATCTCCTACGGTTTGCAGTTGCTTGGGGTCAGTTTGGCTCTGGGTTAGTTGATTTAATTTTAACAATGCTGTCAATTTCATCCAAAATTAGCTGACGCAAGAATGAGGGTTATAGTGTTGTTGACGGCAAAGTTATGGGTAAAGTCACAAGCAGTTCACAAACAAGTTGTAAAGTGCTAAAACAGTTTGTAGCTAAATTTTCAATTTCATTGATTTTCAACCACCTTTGCTAAGTTTCCACTGGAAACCCACGCAGGTGGGTTTTTTTATGGCTGCTGTCACCGAGATTTTTTCTGGTGCTTCCAGGTAAGCAGCACTTACTTCTAGCATCAATTATTTTTTTGTCAAGTTCTATTGACACTTTGTAAAGATATTGTTATATTAGTTTACATAAAGTAACAAACCCAAGAAAAAACATTATGTATACCACCAGTGATGAAAAAGGCATTCTTAACAACTATGCCAAAGAACCCAAACTTTACTACGCAGAATTTCCTACAAAAGCGCAACAAAGAACCTATGCCTTTCAAGGTGTAGTAGCAATATTATTTTTAACTTCTATAGTTCTAATTACCTTGGGGGTTAGCTAAAATTTCCCGCTTCGGTATTTGTATCTAATCGTCATTCAAATTTTCTCCTAATTAACCCTGGTCAGTTTCGCCAGGGTTTTTTATTGCCATTTTTTGCTTTACTGCTCACTTAAACGTCGAAGCTGATCTCGAAAATAACAAAAGCTTGGTGATTGATTATTATCAATATCCATTAGAGGAGATATCTTTTCAGCCCAAGTTGTCTTCTCTTTACCAATTACCTGATAAGGAAGTTTAGACAACTTTTGACAACCACCAGGATATACTGCGTCGGCTAACTTCTCCCATGTGCCACAAATATCATCATTAGCATAAGAATTTAGGGTTGCTAGTTTGGCATTTGGATAAGCCGTCTTTACTGCTGCTAAATCACCTAAATACCATGCTTCTCCTTCCTCAATAGCAATACAAAATTGTGTCTTTGGTTTAGGTTCACAAGAGTCTACAATATTCAGTAATTCTTTGCGAAAAACACTCAAACATCGGTAATCAAGATCGCAAATAATGATCAGAACAGCATGATAACTAGGGGGATAACTGGCAAATGTTTTACCATAGCCTTGAATAAGTCGCGGTAATTGGTCGAGCAAAATTCGTTTTTTGGGATCAGAATTAGATGTAAGATTTTTAGGAATATGCCCTATTCCTTTGTAAGCATGAATATTAAATGTGTGTTGTTCGGGGTTAATAATTTTTGGAACAAGAATATCAAGAGTAGTTTTGCCAGAAATATCCTCAACTAATATCTCAAAGTGCATATATTCACCTTGCGTCCAAGTAGTCACTGTACCAAAGTCCACCCAGGGGCAAACCCTCAGAAACAAGATTATTTATCAGAGGATCTTCACTAGCCCGCTTAATTTTAGCAAATCCATCCTCACCCTTTTCTAATACCCAAACTTCTTCAGGTTCAAGAGCATCTACAAAATATGGTTGATGTGTTGTCACAAATATTTGTGACCCACCTTTCTGACCTCTAGTGTGTTCTCGAAATTCTCTGGCTAGGGTTTCTAAAAGTTTATGATAAAGTCCATTTTCCGGTTCTTCGATGCACAAAAATGGTGGTGGTGAAGGGTCTTCTAACATCAGAAGATAGGCAAATACTTTGAGTGTACCATCTGACATTTGTTGAGAATAAAATGGGTCTTGAAATCCCTTGTCGTTGAAACACAAAAGCAGTCTTCCATCTGGACTTGGGTAAGTGCTAATCTTATTGACACCGGGAATTTTATTCGCTATTTTTTCCAGTATGGATTGAAACTTTTTGGGATGTTCTCTTTCCATAAATTGAACTACATTACCTAAATTATCTCCATGAATATTCAAATGCTTTTGTGGTCCGGCTAGAGGTAAACTGCGGGCAGCATCAGGTGTAAAATAGCTTAAATACCACCCTTCAATAAATCTTCTAAACATAGAAATTCGGGGATGTTGTTTAAGTGAACCTAAAGTAGCAATTCCCAGTTTTCGCGGATCATCAAGTTCAACTACTTCGGTTTCTTTAGTTTCTTCTTCTGCTTCACCTCTTTGGATTTTATCCATTAAATCTAACACATCAAAATCATCTTGCTTACCTTGTTGTTCACCTTTCCATGCGATTCCTCTGCCCTCATTGAGAATTAAAAAAGAAAAAGGTTGTCCCTTACCTTGTCCTATTCTGCGTTGTCTCAGTCTCTCTTTTTTTACATAAGGTCTTTGAAATGAGTCAATATCTATGGCTAATTCATAAGTAATTGGTCGGGCATTACCATCTTCTTTATAATAGATTTCAAACTCAATACTTCCCTGTTGTCCTTGAGAGATAATTTTTTCAAACCCACCACGACCATGAGCATAACAAGCTTCTTCTACTCCATTTTTCAAGCAATCAGCAAGAAAGCCAAAAATGTCAAAAATCGTGCTTTTTCCCACGCCATTCTTACCAATAACTGCTGTCATTGGTGTTAATGGTTTGGCACTTTGTGTATTCCACAATTTCCCCAAGGTAATATCACGAATAACTCTGTAATTTCTAACTCTAAAGCCTTCTATTCTAGACATTTAATATGCTCTACTTTGATTTTACTCACTAATTTTTGGAGGAATGAGATAAATTATTCCTGAAATAATCGTTAATATTACCGATACCCAAAAGGCAATTAAAATAGGAGTTTGCCAAATTGGAGATAAGGGAGCAATTAGGAGAGATATGGCAATAATTTGACTAACTGTTTTCAGTTTACCCCAAATATTTGCACCAGTGATAGTAGTTTGATTAACTCGCCAACCTGCGATCGCTAATTCCCGTGCTAAAATTATAAAAACTGCCCAAGCTGGAATTTTTCCTAATTCTACTAACACTAATAATGGTGCAAGTACCAATAATTTATCTACCAAAGGATCAAGAAATTTACCTAATTCACTAATTTGGTTCAATTTTCTGGCCAAATATCCATCCAACCAATCAGTTAAGGCTGCAATTAAAAATATAGTTAAACATATCCATTTGGCTTGATTTGTAGGATTGTATAAACCGTAGAGTAAAAAAGGTATTCCCAGCAGTCGAGAAAAAGTAATCCAGTTAGGTAAAGTCATGAGAATTAAAAATTAAAAATCAAAGATGATTATATTGCAAAGGATAAATTTTGGATGCTGTAACAAAAGTTTAGGTTTAGATTTAATCAAATTTGTCAGTTTTATTAAATCTTTTCCTAACATTCAATAATTGTGCAATCAAAGGTAATTTGATCATTACTGTTGTCCCTTGATTTAAACCCAAACTCTCCAAAGTAATTTTACCACCCATCAGTTCAATTAAATTACGAGAAATTGCTAAACCCAATCCAGTTCCTTCAAATTTTCGCGTAGTTGTACCATCAACCATGACAAAGGGACGAAATAGTTTACCTTGTTCTCCCGGATCAATGCCAATTCCCGTATCTTTAATGGACACTATAACATAAGGCTGATGATTATTTGGATAAATATTTGTACTAATTTGAATACTACCTTCATCTGTAAATTTAGTAGCATTACCGATAATATTAATTAGCACTTGTTTGAGTTTTAATATATCAGCTTTAATTGGGATGGGTTGATCACCTATATTACAAATTAATTGCAGTCTTTTAGATTGGATGTTAAGTGATTGTAAGTTAATTACCTCTAATAATAATTGACGTAAATCTAGAGGTACTATAATGACGGAAAGTTTACCAGATTCTATTTTAGAAATATCCAATAAGTCATTGATTATACCTAATAAATGAATTGCCGTATCATCGGCCTTTTTGAGAAATTCTAATTCTTCTTCTCTGTTATCACATAAACCATCACGTACTAGACGAATACAATTAATAATAATATTAAGTGGGTTTCTTAATTCATGGGAAGTTGTTGCTAAAAATTGACTTTTAATTTGATTGGCTGATTTAGCTTCTTTCCAAGCAATTTCTAATTCTTCAGCCCAATCTTTGAGCCTTTCTACCATTTGATCTAATGCTTGTGCTAGTTGGTTAAATTCCCGAATTTTGAAATTACGGGGAATGGGTTGGGCTGCGTGGTGACTATGAAGATTAACAGCATAGTCGCGCAGTTCTTCTACTGGACCTGCTAAATAAGGAACTAAATAAAATGATGCTAATAAACTTGCACCAATTAAACCAACTGTTAGCACAATCAGAATTAGTTTAATTTCTTCTAAACCAAATAGAGAATTTTCTACACTTGTAACTGCTAGTACAATCCATCTTTGTGATGGTTTTGTGGTTATAGGTTTAGGGGTAGCTGTAAAACCAGCAACCAATTCTTCTCCTTCTTTAAAAGATAAATTACTAGAATTATTACTTCCAGCTAAGGCATTTTTAACTATAGCTTGTATTCTTTCTACATCGGAATAATTTTTAATATTAGTACCAATTCTTTCCGGTAATAGATGAGCTAAAACCCTACCATCTTCAGAAATTACAACTAAAGAACCAGTCAGAGAGCCGCGATGATTGGGAGTTTGTTGATATAATGTGGTTTTAATACTTAATCGGTAAGCTAAATTACCACGTTGATTAGCAACAGGAATTGATAAAAACAACTGAAGTTGATTTTGTTTATCTCGTTTGCCAGTTTTTCCCGCTGAGGGTGGTAATATAAATTGAATATCAACATCATTATTCGTAGGAGATAAACCTGATGGGGTAATTTCTTGATCACCACAACTACTAGCAATTATATCACCTTTTTTAATATGGGTGAGTTGTAAACAATCAATTTGGGTTGGTAGTTGGTTTTTGAGTTGTTTAAGAAATTGTTGAATTTCTACAGATGATCCAGAATAAATTACTGTTGTTTGACTAGCTGTAATTAAATTGGAGCGTAAAGCAGCAATATCATCACTAATTTTTTTTCCTTTATTAATCGCACTTTCTGTTAAATTTTGTCTAGCTGTATTTAAAAGACTAGAACGCGCTTTATTTAGGGCGACTAGTTCACCTACTAATAAAACTGGGACAAATACCAACAGTATTCTTGTTACTAAAATTCGTCGAAATGACGATTGACCAGATTTACCCATCGGTTGTCTCACTTCGCATCTTTAAATCAGAATCAAAAAGATATGTAATTACATTAACTAACAGAGACATTTTATTAATTGATTATTGATTATTAATCTAAATTACTGAGCAGTAATAGCGGGAATAGTCCAAAAATAAAAATGAAAAAATTGTTACCAATTGCCTATTAGTAGCCTATTAAGTTATTATTTTTGCCTAAGGGTCAACATTATATACTAAAACTGAATGTTCTTGGCTCTCGGCACTGAATGTATAAAATTATTTATTGCATTCATGGACGAAGATACGTCTATAATATCTTTATAAAATCATATTATACATTGTAGGAGCAATATCGTGGAGAAGTAAGCTAGATGAATTGCCTCCAGGTGAATAAGTACCTGAGCAAAATTAATTCAAAATTTTTGGAAAAAATGAAAATCTCTGTATTCCTTGTCTGTTTCCTCCCCCAAACAAATATGGAAAATCGTCCTCATACCACAGTAATTTTAGCCATGAGTGCTGATGGTAAAATAGCAGATTTCAACCGATCTCCGGCTCGGTTTGGTTCATTAAATGATAAACTACACCTGGAGAAACAAATTGCTTCTGCTGATGCCGTTTTATTTGGTGCTAATACTCTTCGTGCTTACGGTACGACAATGATAATATCAGAGTCAATACTCTTGCAACAAAGAACAAAAGTAAATAATCATCCCCAACCAGTTCATATAGTGATTTCCCCTTCAGCTAATCTAAATCCGGACATTAAATTTTTTCAACAACCGGTGAGACGTTGGTTACTCACAACTTCTGTAGGGGCTTCTGCTTGGGAAAAAAGTTCGGCATTTGACCAAATTTTAGTATTTGAAACTCCTACGGGAGAAATTGACATTCTGGCTGTTGTAAAATACTTAGCAAGCGTACAAATTAACCGTCTAGCTATTTTAGGAGGAGGAGAATTAGTAGCATCTTTTCTTGAATTGGATTTAATTGATGAAATCTGGCTGACTATTTGTCCACTGATTTTAGGTGGTAATAACGCTCCTTCACCGGTAGGAAGAAAAGGATTTTTATCTGCTCTTACTCCTAAGTTACAATTACTAGAAGTATCCACAGTTGAGCAAGAAGTATTTTTACACTATGGGATAATTCATCAGTCAGAGGTAAATCTAAAATCCCAAATTGTTTAACAACTATACAATGATAAAAGCACACAAACCTAACTATTCTGTTACTTGGACTCACGCAATCGCGGATGTTCCTAAATCTGCTTGGGATGCTTTAGCAATACCCTTAAAAACCCCTTTTTTAGAATGGGATTGGTTGCACAATTTGGAAATATCCCATAGCGCTACAGCCCATGCTGGTTGGTTACCAAATCACTTGGTTTTATGGCGAGATGGAACTTTAATCGCTGCTGCTCCTTTATATTTAAAAGGACATAGCCAAGGGGAATTTGTCTTTGATCATCAATGGGCTGAATTAGCATCTCGCTTAGGAATAGAATATTATCCCAAACTTCTGGGAATGACACCATTTACCCCCGCAGAAGGCTATCGGTTTTTAATTTCGCCGGGAGAAGATGAGGAAGAAATTACAGCTTTGATGATCTATGAAATTGATAGTTTCTGTGTTAAAAATCGCATTTCTAGCTGTCATTTTCTCTATGTTGATCCCCAATGGCGACCAATTTTAGAAAAACAGGGTTTGACAACTTGGTTACATCATAGTTATATTTGGAAAAATGCTGATTTTACAACTTTTGATGATTATTTAACTGGATTTAATGCTAATCAAAGACGCAATATTAAACGGGAACGCAAAGCTGTAGAACAAGCGGGTTTAAAACTTCAAGCTATGACTGGTGACGAAATTCCCCAATCTATGTTTCCCTTAATGTATGATTTCTATGCTGATACCTGCGATAAGTTTGGTTGGTGGGGTAGCAAATATCTGACAAAGCAGTTTTTTGAAGAATTATACCATAATTATCGTCATCGCGTTGTATTTTTTGCTGCTTATCACCAGGAAGATCAAGATCAGCGTCAACCCCTGGGAATGTCTTTTTGTTTATTTAAAGATAATCAACTCTATGGACGTTATTGGGGGAGTTTTCAAGACATAGATTGCTTACATTTTGATGCTTGTTATTATACACCAATTGCATGGGCGATCGCTCACAATATCCAAACTTTTGATCCCGGTGCTGGTGGTAAACATAAAAAACGCCGTGGTTTTCCTGCTACTCCTAATCACAGTCTCCACCGCTTTTACAACAACCGTTTAGCCAAAATTATCCTCCCTTGGATTCGAGAAGTCAATCATATCGAACAACAAGAAATAGACGCTATTAATACAGAATTACCTTTTAAATAGCAAAATATAAATCCCCCTTAGATCCCGGACTTCTTTAAGAAGTTTGGGATTTATGTGATCTAGAATTACACTAAAGATGTAATCTAAAAAATACTGCCTCAATAAAGTTACTTTTGATAAAGCATGATGGATTTACTACTTGAAGATTTGACAGCAATTGATCATAAACTTTCCCAGCGTCATATTGATCTTGACCCCAATGGTTATTTTATCATCTATATAGACAGAAATGAAAGATTAATTTACGCCAAGCACTTCACTAATATTATTAATGAACGTGGTTTAGCTGTAGATCCAGAAACAGGTAAGGTCATTCCCGTACGTGGTAAGGTGGAAAGAACACACACAACCGTATTTAGTGGTCGCACAGCCAAAGAACTGTGTATTAAGATTTTTGAAGAAACTCCAGATTGTCTCGTTACCTTCTTAGATCATGCAGCCTATTTAGGTAGAGAATTTGTCCGCGCTGAAATGGCTTTAGTGTGCGATAAAGAGTATATTCAAGATTAATTGTTAGTAGTGATGGGTAAACACTTACCTCATCACTGAAAGTATGTTTGAAAAGTTGTAAAGTACACATAAAATCCTCTGGTAAACCTCTCCTCTTCGCTACGCACAATCTTACCCAGAAAGGGTTTCCGGCCGTAAAAGGGATTAAATCTCAAACAGAAGCACAAAAGAAAGTAAAGCGGAGAGAGAAAAAAAGCAAGGGTAAAATTAAAATAGGACTTACGCACAAGTCACGGAATAATGAACCACGTTCGCGGAGCGTCCCGTCAGGGATAGGAACGAAGAGAACGAAGAAAAGAGGGTTTGAGAGATATTTTGCGTAAGTCCTGTAAAATAGTTAATCAGGATAATTTGATGATGCTAAAAATTTCTAATCTTAACGTTCATTATGGTGAAAGTCATATTATCAGAAATGTAGATTTGACTGTATTACCAGGACAAATGGTATGTTTAATTGGACGCAATGGTGTGGGAAAAACAACCATGCTAAAAACAATTATGGGACTTCTTAAACCCAGCAGCGGAATTATTAATTTTGGAGGGGAGATAATTAACCCTAAACCGACTTATGAAAGGGCGAAAATGGGTATTGGTTATGTAAGTCAAGGAAGGGAAATTATACCGCGATTAACAGTTAAAGAAAATCTGCTTTTGGGATTAGAAGCTAGACAAAAACCAGTCAAAAAACCGGAAATTCCTCCAGAAATTTTTAGCCTATTTCCGGTTTTAAAAACTATGCTTTCTCGTATGGGTGGAGATTTAAGTGGTGGACAACAGCAACAATTAGCGATCGCTCGTGCTTTAATGGGAAAACCACAACTACTCGTATTAGACGAACCGACGGAAGGTATCCAACCCTCAATCATTTTGGAAATTGAAGCCGCAGTCCGTCAGATTATTGAAGCCACAGGGATTTCTGTTTTATTGGTCGAACAACATTTGCATTTTGTCCGTCAGGCAGATTACTATTATGCCATGCAAAAAGGCGGCATTGTTGCTTCAGGTCCAACTCAGGAACTTAGCCAGGATGTGATTCAAAGATTTTTAGCGGTTTAAGCGGATATTAATGTTTACTTGGGAATTTTGAGAGCAGCAGAGACGTTTTATATGTTTTATATAACGTCTCTACCTTGACTCAAATTACTACCAATCAGGGTTAAAAACCTTATTTATACCAGGAGTGCATTTTATGAAGTTCAATCGTAGTCAAGTTAAAAAATACCTGCAATTAGCTGATTTTACATCGCTTTTTATTGAAGAACTAGGTTGGGATTATGCTGATATTTCTCCTATTTATTTAAACGTCAA